>NZ_JBQEPY010000050.1:0-501 GCF_052045915.1 Burkholderia sp. 22088 | reverse complement strand
CGTAAAAACAACGGGGCCGGTGGCCCTGCCTCTCAAACAATGCACCGGCCTGCGTATCGGTTTCTACGCAACAGCCAGTTTCGCGCGCTCCGCAACGAAACTCAGCCGATCGAAGTTCATGTTTGCGCCGGACGTGATCGCGATGAGCGTTTCGTTCTCGATCCCTTCGCACTCGGCGTACAGCTTTGCCCCTGCGACGGCCAGGGCACCGGCCGGTTCGAGCACGCTCCGCGTATCCTGGAACACATCCCTCATCGCCGCGCACAGGCCATCGGTATCGACCGTCACCACGTCGTCGAGGTGTTCGCGGCATAACCGGAAAGTCTCTTGTCCAACCAGTTTGACCGCCGTACCGTCCGAGAACAAACCGACCTCCACCAGTTCGACGCGTTCACCCGCACGGAGCGACTGCGCCATCGCGCATGAATCCTCCGTCTGCACGCCGATCACCTTGATGCCCGGTCGCACGGCTTTCACGTAGGTCGCCACGCCGGACGCCAG
>NZ_JBQEPY010000049.1:0-528 GCF_052045915.1 Burkholderia sp. 22088 | reverse complement strand
CGGCGTCGCAGGGTGGACGATTCGCCCGTCAGCATGGACTCGTCCAGTTCCGCGTCGCCGGTCAATGTGCCGTCGACGGGCACGAACTCGCCGCTCCGCACCAGCAGCCTGTCGCCGGGGACAAGGGTGTCCGGCGCAACCGAGCGCCATTCCCCGTTCTCGAAACGGGTTGCCTGCCGGGGGGCGCGGCCGAGCAGTGCGCTCATCTCGCGTTGCGCGCGGTCCTGCGCATACCGCTCCAGCGTCCGCCCGCTCGCCAGCATCAACGCAATCACCGCCGCCGCAAGCGTTTCGTCGAGCACGACCGCCAGCGCGATCGCGAGCCACGCGAGCACGTCAATGCCGGCCTGCCGCCTCATCACGGCCTTGACCAGCGAGACCGTCAACGCGAGCAGGACCGGCAGCGTCCCCAGCAGCCAGGCGAATCGTGCGAGCGACGGCTGGCCGAACGCCACGCATACGCCGCCGCCGGCGAGCGTGGCGGCCGCCAGAATCAGCAACACGAGATCGATCGACCAGGGGACTCGG
>NZ_JBQEPY010000048.1:0-597 GCF_052045915.1 Burkholderia sp. 22088 | reverse complement strand
GAACTGCGCGAGAGAAGCCGGATCGATCTGGCTGGTGGAAGTTTTCATCACGCGGCGCGTGCTTGTCACCTTGTCAGCATGCAATTCCATGTCGCCGCCGGACTGGATCAAGGCAGACACGTTGTTGACCAACGCTGCGTTCGTGTAGTTGCCACTCGCGTCCTTGCCGCCCGCCAGCACGACCTTGCCCATCCCGAAGATGGCCGTCGTCGCCATCGAGTCGGTGGCCGTCGTGTCGTCGCGGTTTTCGATGTCGTGCGCGAGGATTTCGAGCGTACCGTTGCTGTCCGATCCACCGATCAACGCGGTCGGTCCAAGGTTCGAGATCGTATTCGTCGCGTTGAGCGACACGCTGGCGCCGACCAGCGCACCCGTATTGGTCAGATCGGTCGACTGCGTACGCAGCAAACCACCGGCCGCCAGGGCACCCGCGTTGACGATGTTGCCCGCATTGACGCTCAGGTTGTTGACCGACTGCAGGTTCGCGTTGTTCGTGAAGGTGCCGGGCAACGTGAACGCGAGATCGTGACCGACGTTGAACTGCGTATCGGATGCCGCCGTGTAGTCGCCCTGCAGGTTCACGTTGGCGTCGTGCGC
>NZ_JBQEPY010000047.1:0-714 GCF_052045915.1 Burkholderia sp. 22088 | reverse complement strand
CCCCGATCCCACGTCAGCGATTTATACAATTCCTGCGGAAGCTTGCCGGCGTGTCTTATCAGAGCATTGACGACAGCTTCAGAGTCCTTGCTGGCAATCTTCACCAACATCACGAACCGGGTCTGGCGTTCGACGAGTGTTGCAATCTGACTGTTGGCGTTGCCGAACAGAAGATCGCCTTCCCAGTGCCCGGGTATTGCTCGATCCTCGGCCGTGCCCGGGCGTTCACTGATCGATATGGCATCGCGGATGTTCGTGCGGTCCTCGGTCTTCAGTGTGTGTTGACGCGATCGACGCATCGCCCGAGAACGGCGCAGGTGTTCCAGCAGTTCTCTTTTCAGCGCACCACGGGCCTGGATATAGAGGCTCCGATAGATAGTCTCGTGCGACACCTGATAGTCCTTGTTGACCGCATACACGTGCTTGAGCCAACCCGCAATCTGCTCCGGCGACCACTGCAATCGGAGCTTGCTTGCCACAACCTGGGCGAGTGTCCGATTCCTGACCAGCTTACATGTCTTTGGGCGCCGTGCGCGGTCCCAGGCGAGCGCGTCGGCCTGGGTCGCCCGATAGTACTGCCTTCCGCCATTTCGCTGCACTTCGCGGCTGATAGTAGATGGCGCACGTCCTAACCGCGCCGCTATCGATCGAATCGACTGGCCGGCGACGACTGCGCGCGAGATTTCCTCGCGTTCGGCAAGCGTCAAGGCCAGC
>NZ_JBQEPY010000046.1:0-742 GCF_052045915.1 Burkholderia sp. 22088 | reverse complement strand
GAAGTGGCTAGTCTAACCGCAAGGAGGACGGTCACCACGGTAGGATTCATGACTGGGGTGAAGTCGTAACAAGGTAGCCGTATCGGAAGGTGCGGCTGGATCACCTCCTTTCCAGAGCTTCTCGCAAAATTGAGTGCTCACGCTTATCGGCTGTAAATTAAAGACAGACTCAGGGGTCTGTAGCTCAGTCGGTTAGAGCACCGTCTTGATAAGGCGGGGGTCGTTGGTTCGAATCCAACCAGACCCACCATTGTCTGGCGGTAACACCTGAGGGCATCTGTACTCAATGGGGGCATAGCTCAGCTGGGAGAGCACCTGCTTTGCAAGCAGGGGGTCGTCGGTTCGATCCCGTCTGCCTCCACCAATCACCAACGCTAAGTGCTTGGTTCATCCGATGAACCGAGAATTTTGCATTGGCGATTGAGCCAGTCAGAGCGGTACGAAAGTATCGGCTGTCGTTCTTTAACAATCTGGAAGAAGTAAGTAATTTGGATAGCGGAAGCGTCTTGAGATGGACGTGGAAACTATCCGGGTTGTGATTGTATCGATGTATCTCAAGATGATTCGAACTCTATGTTTGACTCAATTGGAATACGGCACAACGCGAGAACTCAACCTGTAACGAGACAGACTCGTTATAGGGTCAAGCGAACAAGTGCATGTGGTGGATGCCTTGGCGATCACAGGCGATGAAGGACGCGGTAGCCTGCGAAAAGCTACGGGGAGCTGGCAAACAAGCTTT
>NZ_JBQEPY010000045.1:0-947 GCF_052045915.1 Burkholderia sp. 22088 | reverse complement strand
CCTTCGCGGATTGCGAAGCGCAGACCTTCTTCCATCGCGATCGGTGCAATCAGCTTCACCGTGATCGACACGTTGTCGCCCGGCATCACCATTTCCTTGTCCTTCGGCAGCTCGATCGAGCCCGTCACGTCCGTCGTACGGAAGTAGAACTGCGGACGGTAGTTGTTGAAGAACGGCGTGTGACGGCCGCCTTCGTCCTTGCTCAGCACGTACACTTCAGCCGTGAAGTGCGTGTGCGGCGTGATCGAACCCGGCTTCGCCAGAACCTGACCACGCTCCACGTCTTCACGCTTCGTGCCGCGCAGCAGGATACCGACGTTGTCGCCTGCCTGACCTTGGTCCAGCAGCTTGCGGAACATTTCAACGCCCGTGCAGGTCGTCTTCACCGTCGGCTTGATACCGACGATTTCGATTTCTTCGCCGACCTTCACGATGCCGCGCTCGACACGACCCGTCACCACCGTACCACGGCCCGAGATCGAGAACACGTCTTCCACCGGCATCAGGAACGCGCCGTCAACTGCACGCTCCGGCGTCGGGATGTACGTGTCCAGCGCGTCTGCCAGGCTCATGATCGCCACTTCGCCCAGCTCGCCCGTGTCGCCTTCCAGCGCCAGCTTTGCCGAACCCTTCACGATCGGCGTGTCGTCGCCCGGGAAGTCGTACTTCGACAGGAGTTCGCGAACTTCCATCTCGACCAGCTCGAGCAGTTCAGCGTCGTCCACCATGTCGCACTTGTTCAGGAACACGATGATGTACGGAACGCCAACCTGACGCGCCAGCAGGATGTGCTCACGCGTTTGCGGCATCGGGCCGTCTGCTGCCGAGCAAACCAGGATCGCGCCGTCCATCTGCGCTGCGCCCGTGATCATGTTCTTCACATAGTCAGCGTGGCCCGGGCAGTCGACGTGTGCGTAGTGGCGGTTAGCCGTTTCGTACTCGACGTG
>NZ_JBQEPY010000044.1:0-1405 GCF_052045915.1 Burkholderia sp. 22088 | reverse complement strand
GCAACGCATTGACGATGACGGCGACGTCGATGACTTCCTGAATCACCGCGCCGGCAATCGGCTGCAGGAATCCGGCCGCCGCAATCGTCATCGCGACGACCGACAGCGACATGCCGGCCGCCACGCTCTCGAGTGCGATTCGGCGCGACCGTCGCGCGATACGTATCGCATCCACGAGTCGATCCAGCCGATCGACCAGCAATACCACGTCGGCCGCTTCGGATGACGCGGCCGCCCCCCGCGCACCCATCGCGATACCGACGTCGGCGGCCGCCAGCGCCGGCGCGTCGTTCACGCCGTCGCCGACCATGATCGTCACGCCCTCCTTGCGCGCGGCCTGAATCGCGACGAGCTTGTCCGTCGGCGTCTGCTCGGCACGCACGTCGGTGACACCCAGCAACTCGCCGACGGCCTGGGCGATGTCCCGCCGGTCGCCGGTGAGCATGACGAGGCGCTCGACGCCTTCGCGCTTGAGCAGCCGCAATGCCCGCGGTGTTTCCAGCCGCACCTGGTCGGCCATTTGAATCGCGCCGATCATGACGCCATCCACGCCGACGAATACGGCAGCCCCGCCCTCGCTGACGACGCGTGCCAGGAATGCGCCGCTCCACGGCGCATTCGTCGCGAATGCTGACACGTATTCGAACTTGCCGATCGCAACGGTCCTGTTGTCGACCCGGCCCGTCACGCCTTCGCCGGCCGTTTCGATGACGGCCGACGGCAGCGACAGGTCGATGCAACGTTCGTGCGCCGCGACCGTCAGCGCGTCCGAGATGACGTGGCCCGACGCTTGGGCCAATGATGCGGCCAACCGCAACACATCGTCCGCTGCGACGTCAGCGCCGCACTCGATCGCAACGATGCGTGCACGTCCTCCCGTCAGCGTCCCGGTCTTGTCGAAGAACAGAGTTGTCGCTTGTGCAAGACGCTCCAGCGCGCCCCCGCCTTTGACCAGAATGCCGCGTTTCGAACAACGCGACATGCCGGATACGATGGCGACCGGCACGGCGAGGATCAATGGACACGGCGAGGCCACGACGAGCACGGCAAGCGCACGTGTGACGTCGCCGGTCAACAACCATGCGATTCCCGCGACGAGCAGCGATGCGAGCACGAAGAATGCGGCATAGCGATCCGCGAGACGAACGGACGGGCTGCGCTCGCGTTGCGCACGCTCGACCATACGGACGATGCCGGCAAACGTGCTGTCGCTCGCCGTCGTGCGGGCAATCATTTCGAAAGGGGCGCCTGCGTTGACCACGCCGCTGCATGCGTTTTCCCCGGAACGGCGTCGCAGGGTGGACGATTCGCCCGTCAGCATGGACTCGTCCAGTTCCGCGTCGCCGGTCAATGTGCCGTCGACGGGCACGAACTCGCCGCTCCGCACCAGCAGCCTGTCGCCGGG
>NZ_JBQEPY010000042.1:0-3179 GCF_052045915.1 Burkholderia sp. 22088 | reverse complement strand
TGGCTTAGGGAGCCTGACGATTACCTACTTTCACACGGGAATCCGCACTATCATCGGCGTAGAGTCGTTTCACGGTCCTGTTCGGGATGGGAAGGGGTGGGACCGACTCGCTATGGTCATCAGGCAAAGAGGGTTGTTGCGCTGCTTCGCAGCACAACCAATCTTGGAAGAAGCAGTAATTTTGAGTTGTGTGTATCACACACGAGAATCCAACTTGTCGCTCTGGATCCTGCGGCCAGTGCTTTCACACGGCGCCGATCTACAAGGCAGACTTGTTATAGGATCAAGCCTTACGGGCAATTAGTATCAGTTAGCTGAACGCATTACTGCGCTTACACACCTGACCTATCAACGTCCTGGTCTCGAACGACCCTTCAAGGGGATCTAGTCCCCAGGGATATCTCATCTTAAGGCGAGTTTCCCGCTTAGATGCTTTCAGCGGTTATCTCTTCCGAACATAGCTACCCGGCGATGCCACTGGCGTGACAACCGGTACACCAGAGGTTCGTCCACTCCGGTCCTCTCGTACTAGGAGCAGCCCCCTTCAAATATCCAACGCCCACGGCAGATAGGGACCAAACTGTCTCACGACGTTTTAAACCCAGCTCACGTACCTCTTTAAATGGCGAACAGCCATACCCTTGGGACCGGCTACAGCCCCAGGATGAGATGAGCCGACATCGAGGTGCCAAACACCGCCGTCGATATGAACTCTTGGGCGGTATCAGCCTGTTATCCCCAGAGTACCTTTTATCCGTTGAGCGATGGCCCTTCCATACAGAACCACCGGATCACTATGACCTGCTTTCGCACCTGCTCGACTTGTCGGTCTCGCAGTTAAGCACGCTTATGCCATTGCACTATCAGCACGATTTCCGACCGTACCTAGCGTACCTTCGTACTCCTCCGTTACGCTTTGGGAGGAGACCGCCCCAGTCAAACTGCCTACCATGCACTGTCCCCGACCCGGATCACGGGCCAAGGTTAGAACCTCAAACAAACCAGGGTGGTATTTCAAGGACGGCTCCACCGAAACTAGCGTTCCGGTTTCATAGCCTCCCACCTATCCTACACAGATCGGTTCAAAGTCCAATGCAAAGCTACAGTAAAGGTTCATGGGGTCTTTCCGTCTAGCCGCGGGTAGATTGCATCATCACAAACACTTCAACTTCGCTGAGTCTCGGGAGGAGACAGTGTGGCCATCGTTACGCCATTCGTGCAGGTCGGAACTTACCCGACAAGGAATTTCGCTACCTTAGGACCGTTATAGTTACGGCCGCCGTTTACCGGGACTTCAATCAAGAGCTTGCACCCCATCATTTAATCTTCCGGCACCGGGCAGGCGTCACACCCTATACGTCCACTTTCGTGTTTGCAGAGTGCTGTGTTTTTATTAAACAGTCGCAGCCACCAGTTTATTGCAACCCCTTCACCCTCCTGGCGCAGGCCAGTCAAGCTACAAGGGCGTACCTTATCCCGAAGTTACGGTACCAATTTGCCGAGTTCCTTCTCCCGAGTTCTCTCAAGCGCCTTAGAATACTCATCTCGCCCACCTGTGTCGGTTTGCGGTACGGTCATCATTAGACTGAAGCTTAGAGGCTTTTCTTGGAACCACTTCCAATTGCTTCGCTTCCGAAGAAGCTCGCGCCACACCCTTGAATTACGCACCCGGATTTGCCTAAGTGCCTTCTCCAATGCAGCGACCGGGACTTCCAACACCCGGACAACCTTCCGCGATCCGTCCCCCCATCGCATCTAACAATGGTGCAGGAATATTGACCTGCTTCCCATCAGCTACGCATTTCTGCCTCGCCTTAGGGGCCGACTCACCCTACGCCGATGAACGTTGCGTAGGAAACCTTGGGCTTACGGCGAGGGGGCCTTTCACCCCCTTTATCGCTACTCATGTCAGCATTCGCACTTCCGATACCTCCAGCACCCTTTACAAGGCACCTTCGCAGGCTTACGGAACGCTCTCCTACCATGCGTGCTAAGCACGCATCCGCAGCTTCGGTATATAGCTTAGCCCCGTTACATCTTCCGCGCAGGACGACTCGATCAGTGAGCTATTACGCTTTCTTTAAAGGGTGGCTGCTTCTAAGCCAACCTCCTGACTGTTTTAGCCTTCCCACTTCGTTTCCCACTTAGCTATATTTGGGGACCTTAGCTGGCGGTCTGGGTTGTTTCCCTCTTGACACCGGACGTTAGCACCCGATGTCTGTCTCCCGTGATTGCACTCTTCGGTATTCGGAGTTTGCTATGGCGGGGTAATCTGCAATAGACCCCCCAACCATGACAGTGCTCTACCCCCGAAGGTGAGACACGAGGCACTACCTAAATAGTTTTCGGAGAGAACCAGCTATTTCCAGGTTTGTTTAGCCTTTCACCCCTATCCACAGCTCATCCCCTAACTTTTCAACGTTAGTGGGTTCGGACCTCCAGTACGTGTTACCGCACCTTCATCCTGGCCATGGATAGATCACCTGGTTTCGGGTCTACGCCCAGCAACTGAACGCCCTATTCGGACTCGCTTTCGCTACGCCTGCCCTATACGGTTAAGCTTGCTACTGAACGTAAGTCGCTGACCCATTATACAAAAGGTACGCCGTCACCCCTTACGAGGCTCCGACTGTTTGTATGCATGCGGTTTCAGGATCTATTTCACTCCCCTCCCGGGGTTCTTTTCGCCTTTCCCTCACGGTACTGGTTCACTATCGGTCGATCACGAGTATTTAGCCTTGGAGGATGGTCCCCCCATCTTCAGACAGGATTTCACGTGTCCCGCCCTACTTGTCGCACACCTAGTTCTTTCATACTGTTTTCGCCTACAGGGCTATCACCTGCTATGGCCGCACTTTCCAGAGCGTTCGGCTAACAATACAAATAAAGAGTGCAAGGCTCATCCCATTTCGCTCGCCACTACTTTGGGAATCTCGGTTGATTTCTTTTCCTGCGGTTACTTAGATGTTTCAGTTCACCGCGTTCGCTTCACATGGCCTATGTATTCAGCCATGGATACTCCAAAAGGAGTGGGTTTCCCCATTCGGACATCTACGGATCAAAGCTTGTTTGCCAGCTCCCCGTAGCTTTTCGCAGGCTACCGCGTCCTTCATCGCCTGTGATCGCCAAGGCATCCACCACATGCACTTGTTCGCTTGACCCTATAACGAGTCTGTCTC
>NZ_JBQEPY010000041.1:0-4004 GCF_052045915.1 Burkholderia sp. 22088 | reverse complement strand
GCCTTCGCTTCGCCGCCGAACTTCTTCGTCAGAACCGTCGTGATCGCTGCCGTCAGCGTCGTCTTGCCGTGGTCAACGTGACCAATCGTACCAACGTTCACGTGCGGCTTGGTCCGCTCAAACTTTTCCTTGGCCATTTTCAACTCCCAAAAGGAATTTCACAGGTTGCGCCGCGCGCAAACAACAAGACACTGACTTTTTACTGCTGGTGCCCATGGGCAGGATCGAACTGCCGACCTCTCCCTTACCAAGGGAGTGCTCTACCACTGAGCCACATGGGCGCTTTACGCTTCAACTTCACGGTCTGGAGCGGGTGAAGGGAATCGAACCCTCGTCGTAAGCTTGGAAGGCTTCTGCTCTACCATTGAGCTACACCCGCACGGGCCACAAACGATTCCTTACCGCTCACTGCGCTGATATCTTGGTGGAGGAGGTTGGATTCGAACCAACGTAGGCGTAAGCCAACAGATTTACAGTCTGCCCCCTTTAGCCACTCGGGCACCCCTCCGTAGAGAACTGACGATTATGGGGGTACATCACACCCCTGTCAAGCACATCCGGAAGATTATTTTCACTTTCTTCCCGATGCCTGCCTGACCACCGATCTCCCGCCCTTGCCCGGCTAAGGCAAGCATGGGTGCTACCGACCAGTGTCACATCTTCGTCAGACTCCGCTTTCAGCGTCGATCTGCATCTGCGCCGAAAACGAAAGACCGCCATCATACGATCTCTTGAGCACTCTGCCAAGCGGGTAGATGCAAAATTTCCGCAAATTTCGTGCCGGGCGGACACCATGATCTGTTTTAGATACCTCCTGGGAGTCCATAGCTGGTTTCTCGGGTTGCCTGGCCCGACCCGCCCGCAATTGACGTGACACGGCTTTCTGACACTTTCCAGCAATCACATCATGAGTTTGAGCAACGCTTCCAACGAGAAATCGCGATGGCGGCGCTAGACTTTGCCAACGTCAGCGACAGGAGCAATGGCGTCCCGGGCCACCTGCCCACCCTGATTCGTATCTTCATGCGTCTGCTTGCTCTTTTTCCGGCCTTCATGGTTTTGATCGCACATGCCGCCGGGCCGGCAGACGCCCGCGTCGCCCGAGCACGATCACCTGGATCCGTCTGGAGGCGCCAGCTGATAGCCACGCCTCGGGATGCCCGGCAGTAGCCGCGCCGCTCGTCGCATATGAGAGGTTGAAGCCCGCGCACAATACCGGGGCCTCGATTCGGTACACGTCTGGTCGGCCGGGGCAACCTCGTGGAGTCAGGATGCGATCGCATATGCATGGCTGATCAACGATGCCGCCATGTACGTCATCGCCGCCGGCGCCGGTGATGACGCGTCGACAGGCGAATCCTGCAGCCCAGCCTGCATCGACACATTGCAGCCATTTCTTGGCGACGACACACGGCCGCGCCGGGAGCTGCCACGCAGGTTTGTCCCCGCAATCTCTGCGAACGTTCTACAGCGCACGACCCACTGCACTTCGCCACCGCGCGAACCGACCAAAGTCGGCATCTGGCCGACCTATCGCGGCGAATACACAAGGCATCCCCCATGCACGTATGATGTTCGCCTCGTGCAGCTGAACACCGATACCTGCGCAGGATTCGGCGCCTGTGCGTTTTCCGCATCGCACTCATCCGAAGACGCGGGAAAGCAGGCCCACGACCTCCACACTTCCACGACCGCTGCGAGCTGCCCGGCAGTGCTCGCGTCGACCAGGGATCAAGGCCTGAATACGACGCGCCGGTTTACGCCGGGCAATGGCTCCGCACTCTCCGATCCGGATACCGCATGCAGGGCGCGATCGACTGACGTCGATGCGGGGGCACGCCCTTCACGTCGATTGGACCGGCCAGAGTTTCATAGACACTCACGAGCCGTTTAACGCGTAGCGCCGCTCGAACTCAATCGGTGAAAGATCGCCGGCGGAACCATGCCGACGAACCGGGTTATAAAACATTTCGATGTAATCGAATAAGTCCGAGGTCGCGGTCGCCCGACTCGAATAGATGCGCCGCTTGATTCGCTCCTTCTTTAGGGCACCGAAGAAGCTCTCGGCCACGGCATTGTCGTGGCAATTACCGCGCCGACTCATGCTTGGCACCATATGGTGTGCCTTCAGGAATGACTGCCAGTCATCGCTCGTGAATTGACTGCCCTGGTCGGAATGCACCATGACACCGGGTCCCGGTTTGCGTTTCCAAACCGCAGCCAACAGCGCCTGTAAAACCAGATCGCTGGTCATCGTCGAGCGCGTGGCCCAATCGACGATCTGGCGCGAGTACAGATCCATAACAGCCGCCAGATACAGCCAGCCCTCTTAGGTCCGGATGTACGTGATGTCCGTTACCCAGACCCGGTTCGGTGCGGTTGGCGCGAACTCACGGTTCAACACGTTGGCGATTACGCCGACCGGACCACCCCGATAGCGGGGCTTGCTGCCATAGCCCACTTCTGCCCGCAGACCTTCGCCTCTCATGAGGCGGTGGACGCGGTGACGGCTGCACGTTTCGCCCGATTCACGCAAATCCATCGTGACCTTGCGGTAGCCATAGACGCCGCCGCTGGCCAGCCACGCATGCTTGATCAGACCGAGCAATCGCTCATCCTCACGCTTGCGGGCCCCGACTGTCTGCCGCTGCCAGACGTAATAGCCGCTACGATGCACGCCAAGGACCCGGCACATCGAGTGCAGGCGGAACTCGCCGAGATGGGCTCGCATGAACGCGTACCTTGCCGCTATCCCTTTGCAAAGTACGCGGCGGCTTTTTTTAGAATGTCGCGCTCCTCGGTCACGCGTTTGAGCTCGGCCTTCAGTCGCCGAACCTCGGCGCTCTGATCCAGCTCCGCTTGCCGCACGACGTCGGGCCTGCCGAACTTCAGTTTCCAGGCGTAAAGGCTGTGGGTCGTGATGCCCAGCCGCAGCGCCACATCCGCCACCGAATGACCCCGTTCGGTTACCTGTTTGACTGCCTCGATCTTGAACTCATCCGTGTACCGCTTGCCGCTCATCCTGACCTCCTCGGTTGCCATAAATTATGGCTCGAAGATGTCTACGAAAGGCTGGCCGTTCCAGATAGGTGAAGGGCGGGACTGCTTTGGCGGCGCCGCCTATTCGCTCATTAAAAAGTGTACGTGTTTCGGGACGGGCAGCCAGCGCTCATCAAAAAGAACCGGCGCGAATTTCTGATGGCATCTGGTTGAGGAATTTGCGTATGTCCGGTTCGCGCTATGCGTCAACGACTTCCGTGTGGCACGCCGGAAGGGTCAATTTTTTGAACGGGTCGATTTGAGAGAAGATGCGACGCGTTGAGAAACAAACAATCCAAGATCACTACGAGATGTCATCTTGGGCAAAATCCGACTTTGTGCGCTCGATTGGCAGCAGTCACCTGGAGCTTTCGGCAAAAGGACGCCAAACGGCGGATTTGCGCCACTCGTTGCCCAGGTCACCCTGATGGCTCATGTCGGGAACCGACAGGCGCGACCCTCTGATACGAAATGCCAACAACGATTGCGGGCGGAGAAGTGCTCAATACGCCGAGGAACCGCGCACGATAACCGGCATTCGCGCAGCGGGCCATGCCACTCCAGGTCGTAACCAGCAACGCACGAATCTGCGGCGAGAAGTGGTCAGAAATGCGGCGGAGTCGCGACTCGATCCAATCTCCTCTCCGTGAACAGCAAGTGGATGGATGTTTGGATGGTAGGTCTTGGCCGGCGCCAGCTAGCGGTGCAAGGCCAACCCGATCGGTCGGTCTGATCGCCTTTTGCGTCAGTCTCGCAGAGGCAATCCTGGAGAATCGGCACCCCCGACCCCAGCTCGAGCAGCGTCCTGGCCACCGATCCCGATCACTCGCGCATTTCCATCGCTGGAATGCAAAAACCCCCGCCTTTCGGGCGGGGGTTTCTGGCTTAGGGAGCCTGACGATTACCTACTTTCACACGGGAATCCGCACTATCATCGGCGTAGAGTCGTTTCACGGTCCTGTTCG
>NZ_JBQEPY010000040.1:0-10934 GCF_052045915.1 Burkholderia sp. 22088 | reverse complement strand
CTCAAGTCGACGTGCGAAAGTGAGTCGGGCATTCTTATGGGTGTTCATCCGGCTGGGTTCCTGGAAGGTTGGGTGTTTGGCGACTTCCAGTCTCCCAGACTCAGTCCGGATGAACCATCTATACAACCTATTGAAGCTTCACAACTAGCAGGTTCAACTGACCGAGCTGTTTCTGCAACTCGTGGATGGTAGGGGTGTTCATGGGACGATGTTTCAAGTATGTGATTGCTTCTTTGAGTGGCACCGGCCAGTCGAGTTCGTATTGATGTTCATGTGGTGGGCCCGGCCGGACTTGAACCGGCGACCAATCGATTATGAGTCGACTGCTCTGACCAACTGAGCTACGGGCCCGAGGGGAAGAGTGCTCGGCAGCATGGAGCGCAGTGTTGAGCGTGCATGATGCTAGGTAGGGTCCGCACGCACGCATGCTGGAGTGCCCCGTGGGATCGGCTTCAGGCTACCTGCCGATCTACTCTTTCCACAGTTTCAGAGCCCTTGCATAGCCAGATCACTAACGCTTGCGACAGCAGGAACAGGTGACCTGCCCCCTTCAATAGGGCCAATGGGCTTCTAGCAAAGTCCCTTTAAACCAACTCCTGGAAAACGGCAGGAGCATCCGCGGTTGCCCGATGTTTCGCCGCAAACTCTGACGGCGCAAGGTAGTTCAGTGCGCTGTGCGGCCTTTGCTCGTTGTAGTCCTGACGCCATGCCGCGATGACTGCCCGAGCATGCGCGAGCGTCGTGAACCAGTGCTCGTTAAGGCATTCGTCGCGGAACTTGCCGTTGAACGATTCGATGTACGCATTCTGCGTTGGCTTGCCCGCCTGAATCAATTTCAGAGCGACGCCGTTCGCATACGCCCACTGGTCAAGCGCGGGGCTTGTAAATTCGGGGCCCTAGTCTGTTCGCACCGCCTTGGGATAGCCACGGAAGCGAGCTGCGCGGTCCAATGCCCGAGCGACATACAAACCTGAGATGCCATGGTCGACGACGATGTCGACAGCCTCTTTCGTGAAGTCGTCGACGACGGTCAGGCACTTCACGCGCCGGCCGTTGGAAAGCGCATCCATCACGAAATCGATTGACCACACCTCGTTGGGGGCGCCCGGCAATGCCAGTTGCTCGCGCTCAATCATGACGCCCTGGCGCTTGCGACGGCGCCGCACAGCCAGCCCTGCCTCAAGGTACAGGCGATAGATGCGCTTGTGATTGGCGTGCGTGCCTTCGCGTTTCACCAAGGCGTGCAGTCGACGGTAGCCGAATCGACGACGTTCTTGCGCCAACTCCACCAGACGCGCCGCTAGCACCTCATTCTCGTGGTCCGGCTTCGCGTCGTAATGCAGCACGCTGCGAGAAAGCCCGACAAGCCGGCAGGCGCGGCGCTCGGAGATGTTGACCTTCTTCCGAATCGCCGACACTGCTTCGCGTTTGGCTTGCGGGCTCAGGGCTTTCCCTTGACGACGACCTTCAACGCTTCCATATCGAGCATTGCTTCGACCAGCAGCTTCTTCAGCCGGGCATTCTCCACCTCGAGGTCCTTGAGCCGGCGGGCTTCCGAGACTTCCATGCCGCCGAACTTCGCACGCCAGGTGTAGAACGACGCATCACTGAACCCGTGCTTCCTGCACAGTTCCTTGACCGGTATACCGGCCTCGGCTTCCTTCAGAAACCCGATGATTTGCTGTTCCGTAAAGCGCTTCTTCATGTTCGTCTTCTTCTCCGAAAACGAACTTTACTAGACTCCGGCTGGCCCTGTTTGTAGGGGGCAGGTCAGGACGTCCGAAGGGATTAGGAAAAGGATGCCGGGCGAAAGCCCGGGTTATGCCGGCAGATTGAGTTCGGCCAGTCGCCGGCGAAGTGCCAATGCTTTGGCTTGTGAACAGCCGAGGTGGACACGGATGTCTGCGACGGTGGGACGGACCAGACCGGCCGCAACGTCGTGCGCGAGTCGAGTCACCGCGTCGTCAGGCCGTGTCACGATCGACGGCCTCTCATTCGGATCGTATAAATTGCGACTAACGGTCTCACCCGTTTCCATCATCGAACTTGCCGCCGCGACTGTGGGTACCGCCGTAGTCATGGCTGCGACGACCGGGATTTCCATGGGAGTCGCGTCACGGGACGTCGCTTCGGCAGAAGAGCGCCCGAGCACGATGACCCACAGCAAACAGGCGACGCTTTCCAGTACGGTCGCGAACGTCAACCCCGACAGCAGATCGACACGCGCAGTCGTCGCACCGAGTAACGCCGCGAGTCGCGACGTGACCGGATCGACGAGTAACGCGTCGCGCTGACCGGTGACTCGATCGCGTTCGGCTTCGACGTGTCGCACCTCGTCAGCTTCTGCGGTTAGCGCGTCCAGTTTCGCGACCAGCGTTACACGACGCGCCTCCTGCATCCCGCAGTCACGACGACATCGTCGTGCGTCGATCATCGCGAGCTGCTGCGTGATCGTGGCCCGGTCGGTCATGACGACTGTCAGGCTACGCGGCGGCGAGGGCCGGGCGGCGACTGCAGTGGCTACCCTTCGGATACCCGCGTGCTGCTGGGCCAGCAGAAAGAAGGTGACGTGGCCGTAGCAAGCGGTTGCCATGCAGGCCAACCACAACAGGCTGCCAATCGCCCGGACGGCAAATGGCTTACCTCGGACGAGCGCTGGCAGCAGATGCGCGCTCGTAACGAGCACCACGCCGATCGCGATCCAGATGAGGCGTTCCGGCCACGTGCCACCCCGTTGCCAACCCGCCAATACGGACAGGCTCAGCGCAGTGGCCGTGGCCGACATCGCCAGAGCGAGTATCCAGCGAGACGACCGCATCATGCCGCCTTGCCGCCCAGCAACACGGCTTTGCGCTCGAGCTTGTCGCGCAGCGTCGCGGATTGACCGGTATCGCCGCCGCTTCCGGTATCCGGATGGCCCGCCGACTCGGGATAGAACTCCTCGGCCACGGCGGCGCGTTCGTCAGGACTGTCTTCGAACGCGCCATTCGCGAAGCCAGACCGTGCTGCCGCGTCGAGTGCGGCCTGATCGAACCCTGCCGCTCGCCGCCGCGCATCGAGTTCGCGCGCCTGCATCAGCGTGTCTTCGAGCGTACTGCCCGATCGCACGCCTAGATCGACGTAATAGATTGCGGACCGATAGCTCTGCGTCGTTGATTTTCCGCGCAGCCGAAGCTCCAGCGACAGACTGGCGAGCAGGTTGCCGGACACGGCACGGAAGTAGTGCAACCGAGCGGCAAGGGTGCGAATCGAGTTGTACGAGGTGGTGCGGAAGATGAACGAACCCATCTCGTCTTCGTCGCCAACGATCACATTCAGTCGCGCATAGGGCTTGCAACCGCCCTGGCGCGCGAAGGCACAGCCGTCCGGCGACGGGCAGGGTAGGTTTTCGATACCGGCGTCACCCGCGCGACGACACGTTTCCCCGTTGCCGACGCACACCGGCCGCCCGGTGTCCCGGTCGAACAGGCTGTAGTCGGCACGCAGGTTGAGATCCGGATCGTTGAAGAGCATGCGGACCGGAATCGCGCGGAGCTTGCCGGACGCCGCCTTGCGCAGCGTTTCATTCAGTGGATGCAACATCCACTCGCCACGCTGTTGTACCTGGGTGGTGAGCGTGAACTGGTCGTCCTTCTCGGGAATACGCTTGCCGTTTTTCTCGACGATGCGACCGATGGAGATGCGCCCGACAACGGGCGGGGTGATAGCAAGACCTTTGAGCATGATGGCCTCTAAGCTGAATAGATGAAGTGGAGGAATACGATTGCGCGTTGTCGCGCTGGCTACCGGGCAAAATGTGCTTCGAGCTTGTCGTGGATCTCGCGAGAGACGCCTTGCCAGGCTTGAGCGCTGATCATTGGATGAACGCCGAATTGCGCTTGCAACTGGTCGAGTGGCACCGTCGCAACCCGCTCGGCATGCTTGCTGAGCGCATCCATCACGAACGCTTGTGCGAGCGCGCCGTATCGCGAGAACGTCATGATCTCCGTGAGACATTCGAGGTTGGTCATGGGGATTGGAATCAGGTGGAAACGAGAAAACGCCGGGAACCCGGCTTCGAGATGGCGTACTTCGTTTCGAACTCGGGGTGGTCGGCCAGCAGTCGCGCCAGATCGACGCCAGACGAATCCTTGCTGCGCTTGAACGACACGGCGCCGGTCTGGAATACGGCCCGGTTTGCGTCACCCATGGCCTGCTGGAGCGTTTGCTTGAACTGCGCTTCGAGCTGCTGGCGCGTCTCGATCTCGGCACGTACGGCAACCAGATCGGCGAACACGGCCGACAGGCGATGGTCATCGCTGAAGTCGACCGTTTCGCCATTTCCCGGATACAGGTGCCGCAGCGCACGGTCGGCCGACTCCGAACCGTCAGCCGGCGGGGGCGTATCGGTTTCCACGAACCGCCAGAACCGCGCTTCGAGTTCGACCAGGCGCCCGATCAGCGCATCGTCGCGATCGATCCGATGCACTTCGAGCGCCTGACCACAGAGCAGCACGGCGACGTGCGCCGCTGTCTTGCCGGTGACGGCCAACTGGTGCTGGACCTGGATCTGCACGTACTCGGGCACGCCTTCTCGCCAGAGCCGTGCACCGAACTCGCCGGCCGTTTTACATTCCAGAATCTGTACGTCCGGAACGCCGACGATCTCGCGATCAATGTTCGCCAACATGAAGGGGATCGAGGGATGCCGCAGCACGGCGTTCACGCGTCGAACTCGGTTGCCGGTCTGCTTCGTGTACGACGCTGCAACGATGGGTTCGAGCAGCGTGCCCCAGTACGTCGGCGACGTCGTATCGTCCGGATCGGGACGAGGAAGGCCGTTGGCACGACCGGTTTTGTCGAGCCACAATTCCAGTGCGCTCATGTAGGGGTTGAGGCCGACCGCAGCAGCGGCATCCGATCCGCCGATGCCGGTTCGGCGCACGGCGAGCCAGTCGTCGCGACTCAGTTCTTGTGTCTTGACGAGCTTCAGTGCGGGCTTACGTGCACGGGGTGGTTCAGGGTGAGGTGTCGTCATGGTTTGCTCCGAAAACAAAAAAGCCCGGCAGAGCGAATCTGACCGGGCGAGAGGTGATGGGTTGGGCGCGCGCTATTCGGAACCGATACGGCGAATGGCGTCTTGCAATGCGTCGTACGCGAACGTCACGAGCTTGCCGTTTCCGAGATGGACAGTCGTACCCTGAGGTTTGATTTGCAGGATCGTGGCGTAACGGTCGCCGAATCGTAGCCCTGCTCCGCGCGGAATCTGAATGCGCAAGTCGACGGCAAGGGGTGGTATGGGCTTCGTCATGCGACAAGCTTCATCGCCTCCCAGGCTTTCTGTTTCAATGTCGCGCCTGCCCCGAACCAGGCGGCGTCGAGGCGGTGATCGTCAGTGCGTGCGCGGCGATGGTGATCGACGTACTCTGTCACTGCGTTCAGAAGACCCCACGCCGTACCCGACGCCGAAGCCAAATCCGAGCCTTTTCCATGTCCGCCATAGAGCTGGCCCACTGCCTTGATCGCGCGCTCGTTGACCGCGACTGTTTCGCGATCCGGGAGATTGGCGGTCGAGTAGGTCAGCACACGGCGCAGGAACGCTTCGGCCGCCGAGTCCGCCACCTTGCGTTCGGACAGGGCTTTGGTGCGGACCATAAAGGCGTCCCATGTTGAAACGGCGATGCCGAGCTGTCGCTTCACAGCGGCTGCATCAAACTGCGATCGATGCGAGACTTTGATCGTGCCGGCGTTGTTTCCCAAGGCGATTTGCAGCGTGTTGTTGCAGACCACTCGGATCGACGTGAACTGCGCCGTCGTGGCGAGCGTGCCGTCGCACGCCGTGGCGAGCAGCAGATAGCCATTGATTTCATCCTTACCTTTCAGGGCCCAGGACTGTCCTGTACGAGCGAGCGCCCAGAGTTTTCGGCCATCTTTGAGGATTCCTGCAGTTTCAAGTTGGAAACCGCCGATCTCCGTCAGGTCGCGATAGAACTCCAGAATCTCTTCGGGCTGCACGACCTGATAGCGTGCAGAGACAACGGACAAGGGTGCTTTGGTGTCCGATCGGTACAAGACATTCTGTTCGGGAAATGCGTGAATTGAGCCGAGGTTCCGATTGCCCGCAGCGACGAAACGCACTTCAGCTTCTTCGATCCGCCAGTCCATGCCGGCGGCGCGTCTCCAGACTTCAAGAGGTTGTTTCGGGGTGAGTTTGTTTCCGAGGCCGTGCCAGGGTTCGGCTCCGACGTAAGCCATTGTTTGAACGAGATGCATGGTCGCTCCTTGAATAAAGACGAGGGCATACAGTCCGGCGAGCGCCGGACGGAAAGAGAATTGAGGGGAGAACAGCGAGAGGGGAGTGAGGTGAACCGTTTAGTTCTGCGCGGTACTGAACGCGTGACCGCAGGCGAGACAGTGGTGATTGTCCAGCACGTTGTCATCGATTGCTGCGCCAACAGCAGATCCGGCCGCGCAGCCCGCGGCGCTGCCGACGAGGCCGGCAATTACCGCACCGGCGAGCCCGCCGAAGACCGTGCCGAGTGGTCCGGCGATTGAGCCAACGACCGCACCGGTCTCCGCGCCAGCGAGCGCGGCGGCCATGCCACCCGTCGCCCCTGCAACGCTGCCGATCGTGCTGCCAGCTTTGCGGGCGCGATTGCGTGTGTCGATGCGCGATGACAGGCAGCGTGGACAACGAATCGTCGGCCCGGATGACGACGCAGTGGCAGGCTTGGGCGGCGCCGGCTTGTCCGGTTCACCCATCAACGATTCGATCGCGTCGTGCAGATCGTGGCGTGCGTCGGTCGCTTGGGCCGCATGGGCGGGCTCTTCACGCCGACCGAACGGCGGATAGCTATTGACCGATTCGGCGTTGGCTTCATGCGCGGCGTGAAGTGCGTGGTTGGGATACGGCGCGAACGCCTCCCATTCGTCGAATTCATCGACGTCGACGGAACGCGGGTCGACAGCGTTGTGAGTCGGCGGGGGCGCAACAGCTGCGTGTCGGCGTGCCGGCCGGTCCTTGGTAGCGAGCCAATAGAAACCCACCGCGAACATGGCGACGAGCGCGAGGCCCAGCCCGATCAGCACAAAGGTAGGGGGATCAGAGATCACGGAAACTCCTGAGCGAAGTGCGCCGATGCGGAAATGCATCGACGGAGCGGCCGTAGCTGGCCATACTCAGGAAGGTGATATGTGGTTGAAAGAAAGTAAATTCTTCGTCGAGTACCGATTCGACCTCGCAATTCTGTCCGGGATGTTTTTGAGATGATGCGTGAGGTAAGATTCGCGCGGATTGCGATTAACAATGCCGTCGATATTTGCGGTCGACAGAGTATGTGGTTATCCAAAATATCGAGATAGTCAGACTGATATGGCAGTAATCGAGCGAAGGAGTTGTTTCGTCCGTCGCATCTCGGCAACGGTTGACAGTCTTTGACGCTGCCTTTCCACGGTTTCAATTAGATTCCATGCGATGTTCGAGGCCGTGAGGACGGATCGAACGAAAATCGCGAGTAGACCAAGGTTATGAATAAAAACCATTATCGGCTGGTGTTCAGCCGCGTGCACGGTATGTTGGTCGCAGTGGAAGAAACGGCCAGCTCAGCGGGGAAAGCAAGCGCAGGTGAAACGCGGCGTACCCTCGATCGCAGCGGTGTGCATGTAGTGACGCAGTTCGCGTTACGTTTTGCGGCATTTGCTGCGCTGATTGCCGCGGGCGCGATGCCGATGTGGGTGCACGCACAAATCGTCGGAGCGGGGCCGAATGCACCATCGGTAATCCAGACGCCCAACGGCCTGCCGCAAGTGAATATCAACAAGCCGGGTGGTGCTGGCGTTTCGCTGAACACCTACAACCAGTTTGACGTGTCGCATGCTGGCGCGATCCTGAACAACTCGCCGACGATCGTCAACACGCAGCAGGCCGGCTATATCAACGGCAATCCGAACCTGAGCGCGGGGCAGGCGGCGCGCATCATCGTCAACCAGGTTAACAGCACGGCGGCCAGCCAGATCAAAGGGTACGTCGAGATAGCGGGAAGCCGTGCGGAGATCGTGCTGGCCAACCCTGCCGGTATCGTCGTGGACGGTGGCGGGTTCATCAATACCTCGCGTGCGGTCCTGACAACTGGCGTGCCGCAGTTTGGCGCGGACGGATCGTTGACGGGCTTCAATGTTAATCGCGGCCTCGTGACCGTGCAAGGTGCGGGCCTCGACACCTCGAATGTTGATCAGACTGACATTATCGCCCGTGCTGTACAGGCTAATGCCGCGATCTATGCGAAGAATCTCAATGTAATTACCGGTACGAATCAGGTTAATCACGACACGCTTGCCGCGACGCAGATTGCCGGCGACGGTCCTGCGCCTGCTGTCGCGATTGACGTAGCTCAGTTAGGTGGCATGTATGCCAATAGGGTGTTTCTGGTTGGCAACTCCGCAGGCGTGGGTGTTGCGAACGCCGGGACGATCGCGGCGCAGGCAGGCGATTTGACGCTGCAATCGGATGGCCGGCTCGTGCTCACGGGCAAGACGACCGCGAGCGGCAACCTCGCGCTGTCGGCCGCGGGCGGCATCCAGAACAGTGGCACGACGTATGCGCAGCAGTCGTTGTCGGCCAGCACAAGTGCCGATCTCACGAACAGCGGCACGCTCGCAGCGCAGCAAAATACAACCGTCAACGCTGGCAGCGTCAACTCGACTGGCATGCTCGGCGCCGGCGTGAACAACGACGGTTCCGTCACGCACAGCGGCGACCTGAATCTGAGTGCGTCGGGCCAACTGACCGCGACCGGCCAGAATGTGGCGGGCGGCAATGCGTCACTGACAGGCGGCAGCGTGAATCTCGCCGGCAGCCAGACGGCGGCGAACGGCAATCTGTCGCTGAACGCGACAGCCGGCGACGTGAACCTGTCGAACGCGACGACGAGCGCGCAAGGCGCCATTCAGGCGAACGCATCGGGCACCGTGATCAACGATCACGGCAGCTTGTCGAGCGGTGGTGGCACAACGCTGACCGGTGGCAATCTGTCGAACCAGGGCGGGAAGGTATCGTCACAAGGCCCGCTGTCGGTGAATGTCGCCGGCCAAATCGCCAACCAGTCCGGCGAACTGGTATCCGAAAGCACGGCTGACGTGCGTGGCGGCACCATCGCGAACAACCAGGGCACCCTGCAAAGCGCGGCCGGCATGACGGTGGCCGGTGCGTCGCTGGATAATACGGCGGGCCGAATTACGTCGCTCAACGGTGATGGCCTGTCGGTGACGGCGAGCGGCCAGTTGACCAATGCGGCGGGCACCACTGCGAACGGCGCGCAAGGCGGTGTGATCGGCGGCAATGGCGATGTGTCGGTCCAAGGCGCAAACGTTGTCAATCGCGGCGCAATTACATCCAACACGAATCTGCGGGTATCGGGCCAGTCGGTCGACAACGGCAGCGGCACGCTGCAGGCTGCGCAAAAGGTGGCCGTCGACGCGGGCGCGCGCCTGGTCAACAACGGCGGCTCGATCGCCGGCCAGACGGCAACGATCAGTGGAACAACGCTCGACAACAGCGCGGGCACCTTGCAGGCGAGCCAAGTGTCATTGAACGCGACCGACCTCGTGAACCACGGCGGCACGATCACGCAGACCGGCGCGGGCGCGATGAGCGTGAACGTGTCGGGCACGCTCGACAACTCGAATGGCGGCACGCTGCAAACCAACAGTACCGATCTGATGCTCGCGCTTGCCGCGCTTGTCAACGATGGCGGCACGATCACGCATGCGGGCAACGGCACGCTGACGCTCGGCAACGGTTCAGGCTCGGTGTCGAACGTAGGCGGTTCGATCGCGAGCAACGGGCGCGTCGTCGCGCAAACCGGCGCGCTGAACAACACATCGGGCTCGATCAACGCGCAGAATGGACTGACGGCAACCGTCGCGGGAACGCTGAACAATGCGAGCGGCAAGCTGTTGTCGAACACCGACGTGAGTGTCACCAGCGGCACGCTGTCGAACGATCGCGGCCAGATCGGCGCCAGCACGAATGCGACGATCCGAACGGGCTTGATGACGAATCAGGGCGGCTCGATCGTCGCACCGAACCTGTCGGTCACTGCCGATTCCACGCTCGACAACAGTGGTGGCAAGCTCGAGGCCAATCAGCTTGCGCTGACGACTGCCAACCTCGTGAACCACGGCGGTACGATCACCCAGTATGGATCGTCGGCGATGGGGATGAACGTCAGCGGCACACTCGACAACTCGGCCGCCGGCGTGATCCAGACCAACAGCACGGACCTGACGCTCACGCCGGCCGAGCTGAACAACGCAGGCGGCACCATTACGCATGCCGGCGTGGGCACGCTGACGATCGCGCCGGGCAACGGAGCCAGCGCGCTGAACAACGCGGCTGGCACCATCGTGACGAAGGGACAAGCCATCGTCAACGCGGCTACCTGGAACAATGCGAGCGGTATCCTCGCCGCACAGCGTGGCCTCAACGCCACGATCGCGGGCGACGTAAACAACGCGCAGGGTTTGCTGCGATCAGACGCATCGCTGTCGTTGAAGAGCGGCGGCGCCCTGTCAAACCAAGGCGGCCACGTTCAGGCCGGGCAGTCGACAGCAGGCGACGCTAGCACGCTCGCCATTCAATCGGCCTCGATCGACAACGCGGACGGGGCCATTGTCGATCTCGGCGTGGGCAAGATGACCGTGCAAGGCGATAGCCAGATCGCCAACAGCCACGCCGGCGGCGTAGCGGGTATGGGCGCGATTACCGGCAACGGCGATGTGACGGTCAGCGCCGCGTCGATCAGCAATACGCAGGGCGGTCAGCTCAGTGGTGCATCTCTGCATGTCCAGGGGAACTCGCTCGACAACAGCGGCGGCTTTATCGGTAACGTCACGAATTCGAACGGCAACGTGAACGTTACGACGGCCGGCGCGGTCACGAACACGAACGGCCAGAT
>NZ_JBQEPY010000039.1:0-11065 GCF_052045915.1 Burkholderia sp. 22088 | reverse complement strand
CCAGCAGCCAGGCGAATCGTGCGAGCGACGGCTGGCCGAACGCCACGCATACGCCGCCGCCGGCGAGCGTGGCGGCCGCCAGAATCAGCAACACGAGATCGATCGACCAGGGGACTCGGTACATGGCCATTGCTCCGATCGCCGTGCATGGTGGTGTTCGCCGCATCCGGTTTCGGTTGCGGACGGCGTGGCATCAGTCTAGGAAGCGCCGTGCTTCGAGCATTGACATGGGTCAGGACGGCGTGCGTCCCGTGAGCGACCGGCACGCCGCGTTGCTTGACGTGAGTCAAGCCATCGGCCCCTTTCCTCAGCAAAATTGAGCCGTGACACCGGATGGTCTGGAGTCGATATCGTGCTGACGCTGGCTGTGCTCTTCGTGCTGATTCTTCTGCTGAATCTCATGCCGGCGTTCGCCCCGCCCACGTGGGTGGCGATGTCGTGGGTCGGGTTCAACCTGCCCGACGGCAATCCGTTCATCTTTGCCGTCGTGGCGGCCGGCGCGGCGACGACGGGCCGTGTCATCCTGGCGACCTTCGCGAGATCGCTCGTCCGCTCCCGCTGGATGCGGGAATCCGACCGCGAGAATATCGACGTCGCCACGCGCTGGCTGCGACAGCACCGGACGCTCACCGCCGGCGCGTTCTTCTTCTACGCCTTGAGCCCGCTGCCGTCGAACTACCTCTTCATCGCATACGGGCTTTCCGGGTTGCCGCTCAGAATCATCGCGACGGCGTTCTTCATCGGCCGCGCAACGACCTATGCGATCTGGGCGCATCTCGGCCGCTTTGCATCGACCCGACTGGACGTGGAATCGGAACTGGAAGGCACGTATCTCGGCGGTTACTTCGTCGTCACGCAACTGGTCCTGCTCGGCCTCGTGTTCGCATTGATGAAGCTCGATTGGCGTGCGCTCGTCAACGAACGCCGGCTGACGTTCAGACGCGGCCGTCATCCGCGCGGTTCCGATTGACACACGGCGCACGCGATCTTTCGATCGGGCGCATCGGCCAGCCGCTCCCGGCTACCGGACATGTATCCCGGATGCGACCTCCGGGAGGTTTTCGCGCTTCCGTGGATCGACGTGCGTCATGACATTCAGGACGCGGTGATGCCTCATCACGCGCGCACGCGCGTCCACCGCAATGTCGTGCCCTTGTGCGACCGTAAGATCAGCGTCGATGTCGAGATGCACGTCCACGAGGATCAAATCGCCGGTCTTGCGCGTGCGCAGGTCGTGCACGTCGAGCACGCCCCGTGTCGCAACCAGCGTTGCGCGGATCGCCTGCACATCTTCAGCGTCGGCCGCACGGTCCATCAGATCATGCAATGCGTCCCAGCCGAACGTGGCGCCCATTTTCACGATCATCCCGCCGACGATCAGCGCGGCGACGGGATCGAGCAGCGGGTAGCCGAACAGGTTGCCGACGATGCCGCACGCAACCACCAGCGAAGATGCGGCGTCGGAACGCGCGTGCCATGCATTGGCGACCAGCATGCTCGACTTCACCCGCGTTGCGACCGCAAGCATGTAACGAAACAGACTCTCCTTCGCGACGAGCGCAAGGATCGCCACCCATAGCGCCGTGACATGGACGCGCGCGATCGTCTCCGGATGCTCGAGCTTCTGGATCGCGGACCACAGCATCCCGCCCCCCACCACCAGCAGGATTGCCGCGAGTGCGAGCGACGCACCGGTTTCGAAGCGCTGATGGCCGTAAGGGTGCTTTTCGTCGACGGGCTTGCGGCTATGGTGGCCGGCCAGCAGCACGACGAAATCCGCGACGAGGTCGGACAATGAGTGAATCCCGTCCGCCACGAGGCCCTGTGATCGGGACAGGGTACCGACCGCCACTTGTCCAATGCTCAGTGCAAGGTTGACCGCAACGCTCACCCAGGTACTTCGCGTGGCCGCAGTGGCCATTGCGGGCGTCGCTTCCGCGACGGCTTCCGAAACAAGGTCAGATTGCTGTGACATCACGATTTTGGTCACGTTCCAAGGTTGAGCAAAGTCGGATAGTCGCAAGCGGACCAGAAGGCCCATGCACGCGTCTCTGGTAGCGACGGTCGCCGGCATTCACGTCGAAAGCTCGTCGAACGCCACCAGCGCATGTGCCGCATATACATCATCGACGGGCCGCCCCCCGTGTAGACGGCGACACCAGCAACCTCCTCGACCTCCTCACGCGTCGCCTTCAGCTTGATCAGCGATTGCATATGGAAGCCGATGCAGTCGTCGCAGCGGCACGAGATCGCGATGCCCAGCGCGACGAGCTCGCGTGTCTTTTTCGTCAGTGCGCCATCTTTGGTAGCGGCCGCGCCCAACGCGCCGAAGGCGGACAGAAGTTCTGGCTGTGACTGCCAAAGCTTGCGCATCTGCTCGGCGACTTCGGCGGTTCTTTCACGATAACGCAACGAGTTCGACATGGCTGGGCCACTCCGAAACGAGAGAATCTGGACGGCTCACGACGCTTCACTTCTGCGGCGGGCAATGATGCACCGCGCGTCTGACAACTGCGTGATCTCGGGCATGTATTCGATGGTATTGACGGACGCTCGGCAAGACTTGATCTGCGACAAAGGACCCACCGCCCGTTCTGCGTACCGTTGGACTCATGCAAACGACTTGGAGAGCATCATGTCCAGAGCAAACAGGTTCACCGTTTCGCTCCTGATTGGCGTCGCGATTGCCGTGACGGCCGGCCTTGCGGACGCCCAGCCTCGCCAGCCTGCTCCTGGCCCTGCTGTCGAGTCGGGAGGCATGATTTATGGCAGTCAACTGATGACGACGGCCGAACGGACCGAGTACCGTACGCGAATGCTCGCGGCGGCGTCGGATGCGGAGCGCGAGAAAATCCGCACCGAACATCATGCCGAGATGCAGAAGCGTGCGAAAGCGCGCGGAATCAAGCTCCCCGACGCGCCCCCCATGCGCGGCATGCATCGCGGGCAAGGCATGGGGATGGGCATGGGGCCCGGCTACATGCACGGCTGGCCCAACCCCGCAAGCGGCGCTGCCGGGCAGTGATCGCGCGATTCGGCGCATCCGGCAACGAGCGCGTCGAACCTATTTGCCTACAGCCATTCTCGTGTGCACCGCGCCATGCGGTGACGTTGGCCCGTCGTCTCAGTCATGCGTATGACGGGTCGAGCGCGTAGCCGGACTGGGTTCGCCAGACTCAGGCCACGACACGGTCACGCGTAGTCCGCCAAGTGCGGGCGATCGGTCAACCTGAACATCGGCATCATGCGCAGCCGCGATCCTCTGCACGATCGACCACCCAAGGCCGCTGCCACTTGGCCCGGTTCCCGCAGGCCGAAAGAATCGCTCACCCAGCCGGTCCAGATCGTCGTCGCCCATGCCCGGGCCGCTGTCTTCGACCCGCAGCACGGTGCGCCGTTCTCGTTGTCCGACCGAAACGGTGATGCACGCCAGCGGCGGGCTGTAGCGAATCGCGTTGTCGACCAGGTTGCGCACCATCGACTCGAGCAAGGGTTCGTTGCCGCCGACGATGCATGGCGACGGCGCATCGAGTTCCAGCCTCTGCCGTTTCCCGATCGACCGTGGCGCAGCCTCCGCGACCACCCGTTTCGCCAGGGTCGATACGTCGACCGGTGCGCGGTCAGCCAACGCGCCCGCATCGAGACGCGACAGCAACAGGAGCTGATCCACCAGGCGTGCGGCCCGATCGCACCCTTCGAGCACGCCCCGCAGTGCATGTCGGCGTCGCTCGTCATTAGGCTCCGCCATCGCGACCTGCGCCTGCGCCTTGACGGCCGCGAGCGGCGTGCGCAACTCGTGAGCCGCATCGGCCGTGAATCGGCGCTCCGCGTCCATCACGGCACGAATCCGCTCGAACAGGCCGTTCAGCGCATCCAGCATCGGCCGCATCTCGAGCGGTGTCAGGTCCGGCCGAATCGTGTCGAGTGCCTGCGGATTCCGCTTCGCCAGCGTTCGCCCGAAATCGCGCAGCGGCGCCGTGCCGCGGCGAACCGCCCAGCCGATGGCCAGCACCAGCAACGGCAACGCAGCCGCCATCGGCCACAATGCGCTGCGCATGACGGCGCCCAGGATCGCCTTGCGTGAATCGATTCGTTCGCCCACGAACACCTCGACATCGTCGTGCACGCCGTGCACGACGAATACCCGCCACGCGTCCCCGTCAATCACGACGGTCCAGAATCCGGAGCGTCGATCGCGCCCGATCAGCTCGGGCGCCACCATGGGCTTCGACGGCGCGTTTTCGGAGTGCAGGCCAAGCTGCCCGTCGTGAAACACCTGAAAGGCCACGCGCGGCCCGTACGGGTGAAGAATCGGCGCGTCGATCGCATGGTCGTCGTCATCCGGCCCGCGCGCCTGTTGCGCGACGAGCAGCGCCGCCGCCTGCGCGAGGTGGCCGTCGAGCAGCCGGTCGATCTCGCGCCGCGCATCGAGCCAGGTCAGCATCAACGTCGATAGCCAGACGGCGAGGACCACGGCCGGCACGAGCGTCAGCAGCCGGCCATGCAGCGAACGCGCGGGCAACACGGCTTTCATGCATCGTCCCGCATCAACACGTAACCCACACCGCGCACCGTTCGGATCAGCTCGCTGCCGAGCTTGGCGCGCAAGCGATGGATGTGGACTTCGACGGCATTGCTCTCCACCTCCTGCCCCCAGCTGTACAGGTACTGCTCGATCTGCTCGCGTGACAGCACCCGGCCGGCATTCAGCATCAGGATGTGCAACAGGTCGAACTCGCGCGTGGACAGCGCAACGGCCACGCCGGCGCGGCGCGCGGTTCGCGACGCGGGTTCGAGCTCGACGTCCTGCGCGTGGAGCCGCTCGGTCGGACGACCATGAGACCGCCGGACCAGCGCCCTCAAGCGCGCACCGAGTTCGTACAGGTCCACGGGCTTGATCACGTAGTCGTCGGCGCCCATGTCGAGCGCCCGGATGCGGTCGGGCACGGCATCGCGCGCGGTCAGGACCAGGATCGGCAACGCTATCCCGTCGCGGCGAATGCGCTGCAGCACGTCCATGCCGTCCATGAGCGGCAATCCGAGATCGAGGACCGCCGCGGCATGAACATGCGCGCGCAGCTCGCGCTGGGCCGCGTCGCCGTCATGCACCCAGTCGACCTGGAACCCTTGCTGGCGCAATCCGGCTCGAATCCCGTCTCCGAGCAGGACATCGTCTTCCACGAGCAGGATGCGCACGATCGAGTCCTCCGCCCGTGTCCGTCAGTCGTCGTCCCGGCCCGCCCCGTGCACGGGGCGGCCGGCGTCCGTCGCGACGGGCCGATCCGCTTGAACGGGCTGCGGTGCCGCCTGCCATTGCGTCCACCACCAACCGATCACCGCTGCCGTCATCACGAAAGCGATCCCCCACCACGCACGCCGGATGCCGTCGATCGGCGCACCGCGCTTGTAGCCGGTCACCATCGCGCCGGCCAGATTCTCGCGATGCAAGACGCTGCTGACGAGAACAGCGGCGACGTGGACCATGACGAGCGCGAGCATCACGTTCGCCGCGCCCTCGTGAAGATCACCGAACGATTCGCCGTTTCCGTTATAGGCTGCCCAACCGGTCAATCCGACGACGACCGTCATCGTCAGCATGGCGACAATCGCGACCGCGCCGGCCGGATTGTGGCCAACGTGATGTTCGGGCCGGCCTTTTGCAAGGCTCAGAACGTAGCGCACAACGGCCGCTGGCGAACGTACGAACGACGAGAACCGCGCATGACGCGTGCCGGCCACGCCCCATGCGACGCGAAACGCGACGAGCGCCAGCATCGTGTATCCGAACGCGACGTGCATCAGCCGCCAGCGCTCGCTCTCGGCGGTCAGCCACGCGCCTGCAAAGGCGATGACCGTCAGCCAGTGGAATACGCGCAGTGGAGCGTCCCAGACCAGTATCCGTGCGGGACGCGAGCGCTCCGGTTCACCGTGTGCCCGGGATGCGGACGAATCGTTCATCGAAGTTTCCTTTGTCTGCTTGCGTATGACATGCGGCGCAATTCGACGGCCGCTTGACCGCGGCGCTGCGCCAGACGGACGCAGGCACCTCGTCGTGCGTGGCGACGAACCATGCCGACCGGGTAATCCTGTCTTCGGGCGGGCGGCGAGCCGCGGCGCCCGTCGCTGCGTGTGCTGTCAGCCATGTCTCCAGTTGCCCGATCGTTGTCGGATCCAGCGTCGCATCGGTGCCGAAGTGGCGGTCGAGACCGTTCAGGATGAGCCGCCAGGACTCGGCGGGCAGCGCCCCGGGCGGATAGGCGACATGGCAGGTCGCGCACTCCTGCTTGTACTTGGGCAGCAACGGAATCGCGGCGCTTCTCGTTTCGTCTTCCGCCAGTGCCGCGCAAGGCAGCAGCGACATCAGCAGCAGCGCGAGCACGCTTGCGCGCACATATCGGACGGGAGCAATTCCGCGCAAGGAGGTTGTCGTGTCAACGTCGTTCATGATTGTTCGCCATCAGGGTTTCAGGCTCATGAGCCAGCTCAGGACGTCAGCCTTTTCGATTGCCGAACATTCACGCCCGACGACGTCCTTGCAGTTTCTGCGGAACCATTTTTCGGTCCTCGCCTGGTCCGTGAACCGTGCCGGATTGAACGCGGGAGCTAGCGGCTCGATGGTCTTGCTGGTGACCACGTGCCGGCCTTGGCCGGTCGGCGTACTTCCATGACAGGTCGCGCAACTCCAGTCGCGCCCGTGTCGGGACGCGAAGAACTGCTGCCCTCGCGACGGCACGGCGCTTGAGCCTGCCTGCGCCACATAGCCGTCCAGCAGTTGAGCAGGTGTCTCGGCATGGGCAAACGCAACGGCGGCAAACTGCATCGATACCGAAAGGCATGAGAAACAAAGCGTGCGCACGGAACGGGATATCCGCATCGTGATTCTCCTGGTCGATGCGTTCATGTTCTGGCGAATTCCTTACCGCATTCTTAACGTCCTGATGTTAGTTAGTCGGCACAATGCCGCACGGCACGCGCGATCCCGTTGAACGCCCGGAGCAGCCGGAGCGAGTCTGCGACCGTGATATGTCAGCCAAAGTCATCTCCTTTTCTCCGAAGATCCATGGAGAACGAATTCGTCATACGGATCGTAAGCGCTATCGCACCCTATGTCGCCCCGTCCCTGCGCAGCCCGAGCATAGGCGCATGACATCGTGCTGGTCGGGATCTTCCCAGTAAAACCGGATATCGATGCCACGACGAGCATCGACCTGGACCTGCCTCGTCTCATGTATATGACGATCGCGCGCGGATACCGTATAGCGCCCCTTTGGCAGGCGCACATACAGCAGCGGGCCGCCCGTTCGTACCGTGAGAACATGCCGCGTGCCGTTCAGGATCGTGACATCCACGTCAGACAAGTACTCACCCGTTTTCGATACAAAGGTCATTCGAAGGTTATAGCGGGAGGCAACTTCGCGAAACGCAGCGACTTCTTCTGAACCGATGCCGCCGGTCACGTATGTCACCCCCCCAAGCTCGATAGGTTTCAAAGCAGTGTCGGCATAGGTGCCCGTAGCCGCAGCAAGAAGACATATTGACGCGCACAGAGCGCAGACGATTCTCGTCGACATGATTCTCTCCGCCTGCGCATGACGTCTTCCAGATCGGCTTCCGACTGAACACGGGGCGTATACGGCGACCGTCGAGGTGTCCTGCGCAAATCTCGTTGAACTCGTGGTCAGGATCCCGCTGTCTGGCAATTCGATCTTGACTCAAATCAATCGATCATTCGGCAGGGAATCTAGTCTGTTTTCAGTCGACTTCGAGTCCCGAAGCCAACGAAGTGTACGGATTCCCATGATGATTCAATCACGATCAAGGCGGCATCTTGCCTCCGCTCTTCTAGCCCTCCTTACCGCCTCTAGTTCGAATGCCGAAGAGTTGGCGCGCATACCTGCGCATTCGCAACGTTACGGCACGCATATCCGCATTTCTGCGTACGATGACCCGCTACTCAAGGGCGTGACGTGTTTTATTTCCGAACCGGTCTCGGCGAGTGATGGACGCAATCTCCATAACCGAAATACTGGAGCCACGGCAACTTCGGTGTCTTGTCACCAAGTCGGACCGCTCTCGACCACGGCACGCGTGCCGCAACAGGCACAGGTGTTTGACGAATCGATCGATCCGGTTTTCAGATCGATACACACAATTCGGATTCTGGATATTCGGCGTCTCGTTGTGTTGTATTTCTCGTTCGCCAAGAGTGATCTGGCGGGCGATCTGCCCGGACACGTGGACGTCGTCCGGTTGCCCGCAATTTTCGGAAATCAGGATGCGGCAGGCAAGTGAATCGAGCGCCGGTCCGCGGCGAGTCGTCCGACAGCTTGCACAATCATCGCAAGCCATCAACGCACACTGTCCGTGGTGGCGTTAAGCTGTCGCAGAGGTGGCGCATGCAACATCGTTACCGCGCACGAGCAGGACCGGACAAGTCGATCCGCGCAGAAAGCGTTCCGCGACACTGCCGAGAAAGAGTCGCCGCACACCGTGTCGCCCGTGCGTCCCGATCACGACCAGATCAATTGAGTTGTCGACAACGTAGCGCTGAAGGCGCTCCGGGACATCCTGACCGGCCTCAGTCTCGATAATTTCCCTGTCGCCGCGTAACGCTGCGTTCGAAATCGCCTGAACGGCATCTCGCAACACCGACTCGCCATAGTGCCGGATCTCATTGAGTAATTCTTCAGGCTCGACGCGCCCGCCATATGCGAACAGGGTGGATCTGTCGACGACGAACACGACGAAGAGGCTGGCGCCGCACAATCTGGCCAGCTTGATACCTTCGACAAGCGCCTGTTTCGATGACGGGCTGCCGTCCATGGCAATCATGATTTTCGTATACATGCAAACCTCGCTGAATGACTTAACCCGCTCGCTGCGCCCATCCTCATCATCGACGCACGCCGGGCCCTTGTGTTGCGCCAGGTCAACGGTTTGAAATCACGTCTAGCGCGACCGAACCGGCATGTTTTCCGAAAGTGTAGTCGGTGGGTACACGACGACGGTTTTTCCGACCTGCAGGCCAGCGAGCACTTGAGCGGCATCCGTGTTGCGCTGTCCGATCTGAACGACCTGTCGTATCGCCCGTCCGTGATCGACCTCGAACGCGCACCACTGCTCCGCGCACTGGAACAACGCCCCGACCGGTACGCTCAGCTCATCCATGCGCTCCGAGATGACGATTCTGCCCTGCACGCGATAACCGTCGCTCAACCGGCCGGGAGGCGCGGTCAGGTCTGCAATTGTAGGAGTTCACAATCAATGCTAGCCGTGCCCAAAGGAGTGCTAGCAATGTTCACTAATACCGCTAGCGTAGTGTTTTGCTCAGCCTAAGCGGTGGGCATCGATAACGTGATATCGCCCGCAGTGCGGCGTCGAAATTCGGAGCTCTGGCAAAAATCGATTGCGGAACAGTCTCGAGCAGGCTGTGGTGCACCCGGCAGTAGTCGGCTGACGGATCGAGCCACTCCCTCTTCCATCGTGATGCAGTGACATCGGCGTCGTTCAGAACAAGACATCTGAAGCAATACACCAAGTACTTCTGGTCGAAGACCCACTCCTGCGGCGTCTGGATCATGCTCAGAATGCCGTCGTTGAGCCGCGCTACGCGAGATAGACGGCTCAGGATTGGGGATGGAGCTGGGGGAAAGAGGATCCAGCCGGCCTTGGTCAGGCTAGGCATCGCAACGCCTGTGCCCGATTCCCAGATCAAGTCTACGCTCGTCTGATACCGCGCCGCGATTCGACCCAACCAGCTACCAAACGCCTCTTCCAGGAAGGGGCGAGGTGCGATGGGCCACGGCCGGTGGTGACCAGCGCATACCGACCCAACTCAGCTGGGCGGTCTGGTATCGCCTCGATGGCCATTCCGGGCCGACCGCCACCCGCCGCGATTGAGCACCCGCGCCAGCACGTGTCCAGCCTGGTGGGTGAGCGTGATGTGCAGGCACGCGTGGTTGCTGCCTTGAAACCGGCCAGTCCGGCCACGGCGTTCGCTTCACCCAAAGCCGCCGGGCGCTTGACCTCACACGTTGAAACTGCCCCACGACAGGATGCGCAAGCGGCACCGAAGAAAACGCACACCGCCGGACGTGCCGCCGCCCGACGTGATGCGACTGGCTTTCAGCGTAGGCGCCGCTGGTTGACAGCATTCTCATAATCGTCAATCCTTGTGTCCATGGAACATCGAGCCATCGCCATCGCGCTGATTATTCGCACCATTCTCCGAATGGTGGGTTAGCGCGTACTTGCTCGATAACGAAAACCCGCCGCCGAGGCGGGTTTTTCATTTCCGCTTCTAGGCTTGCCCACCCTGACCTGGAAAGGAAATCATCGTGTTCATGCACCGAAACCCATTCGACGCGCACGTACAGAGCCCCGCCCATCCTTCGGCGCCGTTCGATTACCTCAAAAAAATTCTGACCGCGCGGGTCTACGACGTCGCGATCGAAACCGATCTGGATTTCGCGCACAACCTGTCGGTTCGGTGTCGCAACGCGATCCATCTGAAGCGCGAGGACAAGCAGCCGGTGTTCTCGTTCAAGTTGCGTGGTGCGTACAACAAGATGGCGCAGATGCCGGCTGATGCGCTGGCTTGCGGTGTCATCACCGCGTCGGCCGGCAACCACGCACAGGGCGTTGCGTTCTGCGCGGCTCGCATGGGCGTGCACGCCGTGATCGTGGTGCCGCTCACGACGCCCCAGGTCAAGGTGGATGCCGTGCGCAGGCATGGTGGTTCGCGTGTCAAGGTCATTCAGGCCGGGGAGTCGTACAGCGACGCCTACGCGCACGCGCTCACGTTGCAGAAGGAGCGGAACCTGACGTTCGTGCATCCGTTCGACGACCCCGACGTGATCGCCGGCCAAGGCACGGTGGCGATGGAAATCTTGCGCCAGCATCAAAAGCCGATCCATGCGATCTTCGTGCCGATCGGCGGCGGCAGCCTGGCGTCCGGCGTGGCGACCTACGTGAAAGCCGTGCGACCGGGCATCAAGGTGATCGGCGTGCAGACGGAGGATTCATGCGCGATGGCGCAGTCGCTCCGTGCGGGTGAACGCGTCGA
>NZ_JBQEPY010000038.1:0-18538 GCF_052045915.1 Burkholderia sp. 22088 | reverse complement strand
CAAACCAGGATCGCGCCGTCCATCTGCGCTGCGCCCGTGATCATGTTCTTCACATAGTCAGCGTGGCCCGGGCAGTCGACGTGTGCGTAGTGGCGGTTAGCCGTTTCGTACTCGACGTGCGCCGTGTTGATCGTGATGCCGCGCGCCTTTTCTTCCGGTGCCGCGTCGATCTGGTCGTACGCCTTCGCTTCGCCGCCGAACTTCTTCGTCAGAACCGTCGTGATCGCTGCCGTCAGCGTCGTCTTGCCGTGGTCAACGTGACCAATCGTACCAACGTTCACGTGCGGCTTGGTCCGCTCGAATTTACCTTTTGCCATGATTCTCTTCTTTCAAAAATTATCGATTGAGATAGCGAATTACTTCGACTTCGCGCTGATGATCGCATCAGCAACGTTGCGCGGAGCTTCAGCGTAGTGCTTGAACTCCATCGTGTACGTTGCACGACCTTGCGTCAGCGAGCGCAGCGACGTCGAATAGCCGAACATTTCCGACAGCGGCACTTCGGCGCGCACGATCTTGCCGCCGCCAACCATGTCTTCCATGCCCTGGACGATACCGCGACGGCCCGACAGGTCGCCCATCACGTTGCCCATGTAGTCTTCCGGCGTCTCGACTTCGACAGCCATCATCGGCTCGAGGACGACCGGGTTCGCCTTGCGCATTGCTTCCTTGAACGCCATCGAACCGGCCATGCGGAACGCGTTTTCGTTCGAGTCAACGTCGTGGTACGAACCGAACGTCAGGTGAACCTTCACGTCGACGACCGGGAAGCCAGCCAGCACGCCCGACTTCAGCGTGTCCTGGATACCCTTGTCGACCGCCGGGATGTATTCACGCGGAATCACACCACCCTTGATCTCGTCGAAGAACTCGTAGCCCTTGCCTTGTTCGTTCGGCTCGAGCGTGATGACCGCGTGACCGTACTGGCCGCGACCACCCGACTGCTTGACGAACTTGCCGTCGACGTCCTTCGCCGTCGAACGGATCGTTTCGCGGTATGCAACCTGCGGCTTGCCGACGGTTGCTTCCACGCCGAATTCACGCTTCATCCGGTCGACCAGAATTTCGAGGTGGAGCTCGCCCATGCCCGAAATGATGGTCTGGCCCGACTCTTCGTCGGTCTGCACGCGGAACGACGGATCTTCCTGTGCCAGACGGTTCAGCGCCAGGCCCATCTTTTCCTGGTCAGCCTTGGTCTTCGGCTCGACAGCCTGCGAAATCACCGGCTCCGGGAACACCATGCGCTCGAGCACGATCGGGTTTGCCGGATCGCACAGCGTGTCGCCGGTGGTCGCTTCCTTCAGGCCGACCGCAGCAGCGATGTCGCCTGCACGGACTTCCTTGATTTCTTCACGCTGGTTCGCGTGCATCTGCAGAATACGGCCGAGGCGTTCCTTCTTGCCCTTGGTCGAGTTCAGCAGCGTATCGCCCGAGTTGACGACGCCCGAGTACACACGGAAGAAGATCAGCTGGCCGACGAACGGGTCGGTCATGATCTTGAACGCGAGCGACGAGAACTTCTCGTCGTCCGACGCCTTGCGCTCCGCTTCTTCACCGTTTTCGAGCTCGCCCTTGACCGGCGGGATGTCGACCGGCGACGGCAGGAAGTCGATCACGGCGTCGAGCATACGCTGCACGCCCTTGTTCTTGAACGCGGTACCGCACAGCATCGGCTGGATTTCGCACGCGATCGTACGATCACGCAGCGCCTTGACGATGTCGGCTTCCGGCAGATCGCCTTCTTCCAGGTACTTGTTCATCAGGTCTTCGCTGGCTTCAGCAGCCACTTCGACCATCTTTTCGCGCCATTCCTTGCAGGTCTCTGCGAGCTCGGCCGGGATGTCGACGTAGTCGAACTTCGTGCCTTGCGACGCTTCGTCCCAAATGATCGCCTTCATCTTGATCAGGTCAACGACGCCCTTGAAGTTTTCTTCCGCGCCGATCGGCACCACGACCGGAACCGGGTTCGCCTTCAGGCGCAGACGGAGCTGGTCGTAGACCTTGAAGAAGTTCGCGCCGGTACGGTCCATCTTGTTGACGAACGCGAGACGCGGCACCTTGTACTTGTTAGCCTGGCGCCACACCGTTTCCGACTGCGGCTGCACGCCGCCCACTGCGCAGTACACCATGCACGCGCCGTCGAGCACGCGCATCGAACGCTCCACTTCGATCGTGAAGTCGACGTGGCCCGGGGTGTCGATGATGTTGATGCGGTGTTCCGGATAGTTGCCGCCCATGCCCTTCCAGAAGGCCGTGGTAGCAGCGGACGTGATCGTGATGCCACGCTCCTGTTCCTGCTCCATCCAGTCCATCGTGGCTGCGCCGTCGTGGACTTCACCGATCTTGTGGTTCACACCGGTGTAAAACAGAATGCGCTCGGTCGTCGTCGTTTTGCCGGCGTCGATGTGAGCGCTAATACCGATATTGCGGTAGCGCTCGATAGGAGTCTTGCGAGCCACTTTGATCCTCTACTGGGATGACACGATGCAGCCCTGCTGCATCATGCTTCAACACAAACGGGCGAGGCGCCTGAAAAGCGCACCCGCCCGGAATTTATTTCCGCAAACAGCCCAGCCAGGCGCTTAGAAACGGAAATGCGAGAACGCGCGGTTGGCTTCTGCCATGCGGTGAACTTCATCGCGCTTCTTCATCGCGCCGCCACGGCCTTCGGCCGCTTCGGAGAGTTCACCTGCCAGGCGCAGAGCCATCGACTTCTCGCTGCGCTTCTTCGCAGCCTCACGCAGCCAGCGCATCGCCAATGCCATACGACGCGACGGGCGCACTTCGACCGGAACTTGATAGTTGGCACCACCAACGCGACGGCTCTTCACTTCGACCACCGGCTTGACGTTGTTGAGCGCAACCGTGAACACTTCCAGCGGGTCCTTGCCACCCTTGGTCTGGATCTGTTCGAATGCGCCATAAACGATGCGCTCTGCGACCGACTTCTTGCCGGACAGCATCAGCATGTTCATGAACTTGGCTACATCAACGTTACCGAACTTCGGATCCGGCAACACTTCCCGCTTGGGGACTTCGCGACGACGCGGCATGATTCTTCCTTTACTTGTTCAGTTGGAGCTGGAACCAGCTCCGCGGCCACCAACAAACCCGATCACATCTTCACGACTAACCAGCTTGGCCGGGTGACCACTTACTCGACAGCACCGGCAATCCGGCACTCCCGCCTTGACCGCCCTGCGGCGATCCCTGATCAAAAACTGCTTACTTGGCAGCCTTTGCACGCTTCGCGCCGTACTTCGAGCGCGCTTGCTTACGGTCCTTGACGCCCTGGGTATCCAGCGAGCCGCGAACCATGTGGTAACGCACACCCGGCAAGTCCTTCACACGGCCGCCGCGGATCAGCACAACCGAGTGTTCCTGCAGGTTGTGGCCTTCACCGCCGATGTACGAAATCACTTCGAAGCCGTTCGTCAGACGAACCTTGGCGACCTTACGGAGTGCCGAGTTCGGCTTCTTCGGCGTCGTCGTGTACACACGGGTGCACACGCCGCGACGCTGGGGGCAGTCCTGCAGGGCCGGGCTCTTGCTCTTCGTCGTTTCCGACTGACGGCCTTTGCGAACCAGTTGGTTGATGGTTGGCATTGTTTATTCCTGAAATTGAACAAAATCTGCACATCGATTTCGGGCAAAGCGAGAATCGGCGCACAGTTGACTTCCGAACCGGCGAAACGGGTGCGAGCTTTCGAACGCAACTCGGCCCACCGAATACCGGAACCCAGCATCATATTCCGGAAATACCAACTAAGTCAACGGCTTGCGTGATTCGCCGGCCGGACGCGTGGTTTACCGGAAGGGTCGGAACGCCTGTGTCAGGCAGACTCGACGACGTCAATGATCTCGTCGCCGAAGCGCTCCAGCTTGCGCACCCCCATGCCGGGGATATGGCGCAGGTCGTCGATCGTCTCCGGCGCGTTGCGTGCGATCTCGGCGAGCGTCGCGTCGTGGAAGATCACGTAGGCCGGCACGCCGTCCGTCTTCGCCGTTTCCGCGCGCCACGCACGCAGCGCATCCCACCTTGCGCGCTCGCGCGTGCCCATGCCGGCCGTCGGGTCGACGCGCGTGCCGCTGCGGCCCGACGACTGGCGCGTGCGCTGCGGCTTCACGTAGCGGCGCAGCGTGACCTTCTCCTCGTTCTTCAACACCGGCTTCGCGGCCTCGGTCAGCACGAGTGCACCGAAGCCGCCGTGATCGACGGCCAGGTAGCCGTACGCGACGAGCTGCCGAAATATCGCGCGCCACTCGGGCTCCGACAGCGACGCGCCAATCCCAAACGTCGTCAGCTGGTCGTGGCCCCGCTGCAACACCTTCTCGGTGCGCCCGCCGCGCAGGATCTCGATCAGGTGGCTCGAGCCGAAATTGAAGCCGCTCGCGCGCTGCGCGCGGAACACGCACGACAGCGCCATCTGCGCCTCACGCGTCGCGTCCCACGAAGCGGGCGGCTCGAGGCACGTATCGCAGTTGCCGCACGGCTTGCTCTCCTCGCCGAAGTAGTTCAGCAGCCGCACGCGGCGGCACGAGATCGTCTCGCACAGCCCGAGCAGCGCGTCGAGCTTCGACGTCTGGACGCGCTTGTGTGCGTCGTCGGCATCCGATTCGTCGATCATCTTGCGCTGCTGGACGACGTCGCCGAGCCCGTACGCCATCCACGCATTCGCGGGCATCCCGTCGCGGCCGGCACGGCCCGTTTCCTGGTAGTAGCCTTCGACGCTCTTCGGCAGATCCAGGTGCGCGACGAAGCGCACGTCCGGCTTGTCGATGCCCATGCCGAACGCGATCGTCGCGCACATCACGATGCCTTCCTCGCGCTGGAACATTTCCTGGTGCTTCTGCCGCACCTCGAACTCCATCCCCGCGTGATACGGCAGCGCACGCACGCCTTGCGCCTTCAGCCATTCGGCCGTTTCCTCGACCTTGCGACGCGACAGGCAATAAACGACACCCGCATCCGTCGTGCCGTCGGCATTCGTGTGTTCGGCGCGGATGAAATCGAGCAGCTGCGATCGCGCGTTGTCCTTTTCGACGATCCGGTAGCGGATGTTCGGGCGGTCGAAGCTCGACACGAACACGCGTGCGTCGTCGAGCGCGAGACGGTGGATGATCTCGTCGCGCGTGATCGCATCGGCCGTCGCGGTCAATGCGATGCGCGGCACCGACGGAAATCGCTCGTGCAGCACCGACAGCTGGATGTATTCCGGGCGGAAATCGTGCCCCCATTGCGACACGCAGTGCGCTTCGTCGATCGCGAACAGGCCAATCTTCGCGCGCTCGAGCAGGTCGAGGAAGCGCCCTGTCATCAGCCGCTCGGGCGCGACATACAGCAGGTCGATTTCGCCTTCGCGCAGCGCCCGCTCGGTCGCCGCGGCCTCGGCGCCCGACAGTGTCGAGTTCAGGTACGCCGCGCGCACGCCCACTTCGCTCAGTGCGGCGACCTGGTCCTGCATCAGCGCGATCAGCGGCGACACGACGATACCGGCACCCTGCCCGGCCTCGCGACGCAGCAGCGCCGGAATCTGGTAGCACAGCGACTTGCCGCCGCCGGTCGGCATCAGCACGAGACAATCGCCGCCGCCGGCGACGTGTTCGACGATTTCGCCCTGCTGGCCGCGAAAAGCGGGATAACCAAATACTTCGTCGAGGATTTCGAGGGCGCGGGACATGAAATAGAACGGGGACGGCTGGACGATGACCGCAATTTTAACAACCCGCTCGCGGGACGCGTGGCGAATCGTGCGGTTTTGGCCGATCGGCCAGGGTTCGTTCGCGTGCATGACGAGCCTGCCACGACCGCGCCGCAAGTGATTGCAACGGCTTCGGCGGCGCTTGCAGTCAGGCCGCACGTCCGTCGCGAGCAAGCGAGGCCGGCACGGCACAGGCGCGTCATGCACGCGAACGACAGATGAAAAAAAACCGCCCGGCAAAACCGGGCGGTCTCGGTGACAGCGTGGTGAGGCAAGGCGGCTCGCGCCGCCCGCGCTTACTCGGCTGCCGGGTGCTGTTGCGGCTCTTCCGCAGCAGGCGTGCTCGGCGTGCCGAAATCGAACGCCTCTTCCGCTGCGATCTGGTCGAAACGCTCGCGATCCGACGATTCCTTCGCCTTGCGTGCCTTGTGGAACGCGAGACCCGTACCGGCCGGAATCAGACGGCCGACGATCACGTTTTCCTTCAGGCCGCGCAGATCGTCGCGCTTGCCCATGATCGCCGCTTCGGTCAGCACGCGGGTCGTTTCCTGGAACGATGCCGCGGAGATGAACGAGTCGGTCGACAGCGATGCCTTCGTGATACCGAGCAGCACGTTGTCGTACGAAGCCGGACGCTTGTCCTCGGCGATCATGCGATCGTTCTCGTCCAGCATGTCGGAACGCTCGACCTGTTCGCCCGGGATGAAGCGCGTATCGCCGTTGTCGGTGATCTGCACACGACGCAGCATCTGGCGAACGATCACCTCGATGTGCTTGTCGTTGATCTTCACGCCCTGCAGACGATACACGTCCTGCACTTCGTCGACGATGTAGCGCGACAGCGCCTCGATACCCTGCAGACGCAGGATGTCGTGCGGATCGGCCGGACCGTCCACGATCATTTCGCCCTTGTTGACGACCTGTGCATCGTGAACCAGAACCTGCTTTTCCTTCGCGATCAGGAACTCGTGCTGGTTGCCCTCGAGATCCGTGATGACGAGACGCTGCTTGCCCTTCGTGTCCTTACCGAACGACGTCGTACCGGTGACTTCCGCGAGAATGCCGGCATCCTTCGGCGAACGCGCTTCGAACAGTTCCGCCACCCGCGGCAGACCGCCGGTAATGTCACGCGTCTTCTGCGCTTCCGTCGGGATACGTGCGAGCACTTCACCGACCTGCACTTGCTGACCATCCTTCACGGTGATCAGTGCGCCGACCTGGAAGCCGATCTGCACCGCGTGCTCCGTGCCCGGAATCTTCACTTCGTCGCCGTTCGCGTCGAGCAGCTTGACCTGCGGACGCACGCTCTTCGAAGCCTGCGAACCACGGCGCTTCACGTCGATCACGACCAGCGTCGACAGGCCGGTCACGTCGTCGATCTGCTTCGCGACGGTCACGCCTTCCTCGACGTTCTCGAACTTCACCGTACCACCGTACTCGGTGATGATCGGACGCGTCAGCGGATCCCACGTGGCGAGCTGCGTGCCTGCCTTGATCGTCGCGCCGTCGAGCTGCAGCAGCGTCGCGCCGTACGGCACTTTGTGACGCTCGCGCTCGCGACCGAAATCGTCGGTGATCATCGCTTCGCCCGAACGGGAAATGACGATCTGCTCGCCCTTCGCGTTCGTGACGTAACGCATCGTCGCCGTGAAGCGGACGATACCGTTGCTCTTCGCTTCGACCGACGAAGCCACTGCCGCACGCGATGCCGCACCACCGATGTGGAACGTACGCATCGTCAGCTGCGTGCCCGGTTCACCGATCGACTGTGCAGCGATCACGCCGACTGCTTCGCCGACGTTCACGAGCGAGCCGCGGCCGAGGTCACGGCCGTAGCACGACGCACACAGACCGTAGCGCGTTTCGCAGGTCAGCGGCGTGCGCACGCGCACTTCGTCGATGCCGAGGCGTTCGATTTCCTCGACCGCCGTTTCGTCGAGCAGCGTGCCCGATTCGTACACCGTTTCCTGCGTTTCCGGGTTCACGACGTCCGCAACCGCAACGCGGCCGAGGATACGGTCGCGCAGCGCCTCGACGACTTCACCGCCTTCGACGAGTGCCTTCATCGCCACGCCGTTCGACGTGCCGCAATCGTCTTCCACGACGACCAGATCCTGCGTGACGTCGACGAGACGACGCGTCAGGTAACCCGAGTTTGCGGTCTTCAGTGCCGTATCAGCCAGACCCTTACGTGCACCGTGGGTCGAGATGAAGTACTGCAACACGTTCAGACCTTCGCGGAAGTTCGCGGTAATCGGCGTCTCGATAATCGAGCCGTCCGGCTTCGCCATCAGGCCACGCATACCGGCCAGCTGACGAATCTGAACCGCCGAACCCCGGGCGCCCGAGTCGGCCATCATGTAGATCGAGTTGAACGACTCCTGGCGCGTCTCGTTGCCGTCGCGGTCCGTCACCGGCTCCGTCGACAGCTGCTCCATCATCGCCTTGCCGACCGCTTCCGACGTTGCCGACCAGATGTCGACCACGTTGTTGTAGCGTTCCTGCGCGGTGACGAGACCCGACATGTACTGGCGGTCGTACTCCTTCACCTTCTTCGCGGCGTCGCCGACGATCGTTTCCTTCTGCGGCGGCACGAGCATGTCGTCCACGCAGATCGAAATACCGGCGCGCGTCGCGAGACGGAAACCCGACTGCATCAGCTGGTCGGCAAACACCACCGTCGCGCGCAGACCGCACTTGCGGAACGCCGTGTTGATCAGGCGCGAGATTTCCTTCTTCTTCAGCGGCTTGTTCAGCACCGAGAACGGCAGGCCGTGCGGCAGGATCTCCGACAGGATCGCGCGGCCGACGGTCGTCGCGTACAGCGAGATCTTCGGCACGAACGGCGGCGCGCCTTCCGACGTGTCCTCGTTGTGGACCATTTCGGTGATCCGCACGTTGACGCGCGATGCGAGCTCGACTTCCTTGTTCTCGTACGCGCGGATCACTTCCGACACGCCCGTGAACGACAGGCCTTCGCCCTTGCCGTTGACCGCTTCGCGGGTCGCGTAGTACAGACCCAGCACGATATCCTGCGACGGCACGATCGACGGATCGCCGTTGGCCGGGAACAGCACGTTGTTCGACGCCAGCATCAGCGTACGCGCTTCCATCTGCGCTTCGAGCGACAGCGGCACGTGAACGGCCATCTGGTCACCGTCGAAGTCGGCGTTGAACGCCGCGCAGACGAGCGGGTGCAGCTGAATTGCCTTGCCTTCGATCAGCACCGGCTCGAACGCCTGGATACCGAGACGGTGCAGCGTCGGCGCACGGTTCAGCATCACCGGGTGCTCGCGGATCACCTCTTCGAGGATGTCCCACACCACCGGCGTCTGGTTCTCGACTTCCTTCTTCGCAGCCTTGATGGTCGTCGCGACGCCCATCACTTCCAGCTTGTTGAAGATGAACGGCTTGAACAGCTCGAGCGCCATCAGCTTCGGCAGACCGCACTGGTGCAGCTTCAGCGTCGGGCCGACCACGATGACCGAACGGCCCGAGTAGTCGACGCGCTTGCCCAGCAGGTTCTGACGGAAACGACCGCCCTTACCCTTGATCATGTCGGCGAGCGACTTCAGCGGACGCTTGTTCGCACCCGTCATCGCCTTGCCGCGACGGCCGTTGTCGAGCAGCGAGTCGACGGCTTCCTGCAGCATCCGCTTTTCGTTGCGGACGATGATTTCAGGTGCCTTCAGCTCGAGCAGGCGCTTCAACCGGTTGTTACGGTTGATCACGCGGCGGTACAGGTCGTTCAGGTCCGACGTCGCGAAACGGCCGCCGTCCAGCGGCACGAGCGGACGCAGTTCCGGCGGCAGCACCGGCAGCACTTCGAGGATCATCCACTCGGGCTTGATGCCCGAGCGCTGGAATGCCTCGAGGACCTTCAGGCGCTTCGCGTACTTCTTGATCTTCGCTTCCGAGCCGGTGTTCTTCAGCTCGGTGCGCAGCGTCTCGACCTGCTCGTCGATGTTGATCGCGCGCAGCAGTTCACGCACGCCTTCCGCGCCCATTTCGGCACGGAATTCGTCGCCGTATTCCTCGACCTTGTTGTAGTAATCCTCTTCGGTCATGATCTGCCGCGCCTTCAGCGGCGTCATGCCCGGTTCGATCACCACGTACGCTTCGAAGTACAGCACGCGTTCGATGTCGCGCAGCGTCATGTCGAGCACCATGCCCAGACGCGACGGCAGCGACTTCAGGAACCAGATGTGCGCGACCGGCGAGGCCAGTTCGATGTGGCCCATCCGTTCGCGACGCACCTTCGCCAGCGTTACTTCGACGCCGCACTTCTCGCAGATCACGCCGCGGTGCTTCAGGCGCTTGTACTTGCCGCACAGGCACTCGTAGTCCTTGATCGGCCCGAAGATCTTCGCGCAGAAGAGACCATCGCGTTCCGGCTTGAACGTACGGTAGTTGATGGTCTCCGGCTTCTTCACTTCGCCGAACGACCACGAACGGATCTTGTCAGGCGAAGCCAGACCGATCTTGATCGCGTCGAAAACTTCTTCCTGTTGGACTTGCTTGAATAGATCGAGCAGAGCTTTCATTGCTTTCTCTCCGTAGTCCGATTAATTGCGGTCGAGATCGATATCGATACCGAGCGAGCGGATTTCCTTCACGAGCACGTTGAAGGATTCCGGCATGCCTGCATCGATCACGTGGTCGCCCTTGACGAGGTTTTCGTACACCTTCGTCCGGCCGGTCACGTCGTCCGACTTCACCGTCAGCATTTCCTGCAGCACGTAGGACGCGCCGTACGCTTCGAGTGCCCACACTTCCATTTCACCGAAACGCTGGCCACCGAACTGCGCCTTACCACCCAGCGGCTGCTGCGTGACGAGCGAGTACGGGCCGGTCGAACGCGCGTGCATCTTGTCGTCGACCAAGTGGTGCAGCTTCAGGTAGTGCATGTAGCCCAGCGTCACGCGACGTTCGAACATTTCACCCGTGCGGCCGTCGTACAGACGGACCTGGTTCTTCGACGGGTTCATGCCGAGCTGTTCAGCGATGTCGTCCGGGAACGCGAGGTCGAGCATCTTGCCCATTTCTTCCTCGGTCGCACCGTCGAACACCGGCGTCGCGAACGGCACGCCTTCGCGCAGATTCTTCGCGAGTTCGAGGATCTCGTCGTCGGTGAAGCTTTCCAGGTCTTCCTGGCGGCCCGACTCGTTGTAGATCTTCGTCAGGAACACGCGCAGTTCCTCGATCTTCGCCTGACGCTGCAGCATTTCGCCGATACGCCAGCCGAGGCCCTTCGCAGCCCAGCCGAGGTGCACTTCCAGAACCTGACCCACGTTCATCCGCGACGGAACGCCCAGCGGGTTCAGCACGACGTCTGCCGGACGGCCGTCGGCCATGTACGGCATGTCTTCGATCGGGACGATCTTCGACACGACACCCTTGTTACCGTGACGGCCTGCCATCTTGTCGCCAGGCTGCAGACGGCGCTTCACCGCGAGGTAGACCTTGACCATCTTCAGCACGCCCGGCGGCAGTTCGTCGCCTTGCGTGAGCTTCTTGCGCTTCTCTTCGAACGCGAGGTCGAACTGGTGACGCTTCTCTTCGATCGAGTTCTTGATCGCTTCGAGCGATGCCGCTGCTTCGTCGTCCGCGAGGCGGATGTCGAACCAGTGGTAGTGGTCGAGGTCTTCCAGGTAAGCCTGGTCGATCTTCGTGCCCTTCGCGAGCTTCTTCGGACCGCCGTTCGCGACCTTGCCCACCAGCATGCGTGCGAGACGCTGGAACGCGTCGCCTTCCACGATGCGCAGCTGATCGTTCAGGTCGAGACGGTAGCGCTTCAGTTCGTCGTCGATGATCTGTTGCGCACGCTTGTCGCGCTGGATGCCTTCACGCGTGAACACCTGGACGTCGATCACGGTGCCGCTCATGCCCGACGGCACGCGCAGCGACGTGTCCTTCACGTCCGAAGCCTTCTCGCCGAAGATCGCGCGCAGCAGCTTCTCTTCCGGCGTCAGCTGGGTCTCGCCCTTCGGCGTGACCTTGCCGACCAGCACGTCGCCTGCTTCGACTTCAGCACCGATGTACACGATGCCCGATTCGTCGAGACGGCCGAGCTGGACTTCCGCCAGGTTCGAGATGTCGCGCGTGATTTCTTCCGGCCCGAGCTTCGTGTCGCGTGCAACGACGTTCAGCTCTTCGATGTGGATCGACGTGTAGCGATCGTCCGCAACCACCTTCTCCGAGATCAGGATCGAGTCTTCGAAGTTGTAGCCGTTCCACGGCATGAACGCGATCAGCATGTTCTGGCCGAGCGCGAGCTCGCCCAGGTCCGTCGAGGCGCCGTCGGCCAGCACGTCGCCGCGCGAGACCTTGTCGCCCATCTTCACGATCGGACGCTGGTTGATGTTCGTGTTCTGGTTCGAACGCGTGTACTTGATCAGGTTGTAGATGTCGACACCGACTTCACCTGCGACCGCTTCGTCGTCGTTCACGCGAATCACGATACGGCCTGCGTCGACATAGTCGACGACGCCGCCGCGGAACGCCTGAACCGTCGTACCCGAGTCGACCGCGCAGGTGCGCTCGATACCCGTCCCGACGACCGGCTTTTCCGGACGCAGACACGGCACGGCCTGACGCTGCATGTTCGAACCCATCAGTGCACGGTTCGCATCGTCGTGCTCGAGGAACGGAATCAGCGAGGCTGCAACCGACACGATCTGCGACGGCGCGACGTCCATGTACTGGATACGGTCCGGCGTGACCATCATCGTTTCGCCGGCTTCACGCGACGACACGAGTTCGTCGATCAGCGTGCCGTTCTCGTCGATCGCGGCGTTCGCCTGAGCGATCATGTAGCGGCCTTCCTCGATCGCCGACAGGTAGTCGATCTGGTCGGTCACCTTGCTGTCCACGACCTTGCGGTACGGCGTCTCGAGGAAGCCGTACTCGTTCAGGTGCGCGTACAGTGCGAGCGAGTTGATCAGACCGATGTTCGGACCTTCCGGCGTTTCGATCGGACACACGCGGCCATAGTGGGTCGGGTGCACGTCACGAACTTCGAAGCCTGCGCGTTCGCGCGTCAGACCGCCCGGGCCCAGTGCGGAAACACGGCGCTTGTGCGTGATTTCCGACAGCGGGTTGGTCTGGTCCATGAACTGCGACAGCTGCGACGAACCGAAGAACTCGCGGATCGCCGACGAAATCGGCTTCGAGTTGATCAGGTCGTGCGGCATCAGGTTTTCGCTTTCGGCCTGGCCGAGGCGTTCCTTGACCGCGCGCTCGACACGCACGAGACCGGCGCGGAACTGGTTTTCCGCCAGTTCGCCGACGCAACGCACGCGACGGTTGCCGAGGTGGTCGATGTCGTCCACTTCGCCCTTGCCGTTGCGCAGCTCGACGAGGATCTTGATCGTCGCGAGGATGTCGTCGTCCTGCAGCGTCATCGGGCCGGTGATCTCGTCACGGCTGACGCGGCGGTTGAACTTCATGCGGCCGACCTTCGACAGGTCGTACGCTTCTTCGCTGTAGAACAGACGATTGAACAGGGCCTCGACCGCTTCTTCGGTCGGCGGCTCGCCCGGACGCATCATGCGGTAGATCGCGATGCGCGCGGCCGTCTTGTCGGTCGTTTCGTCGACACGCAGCGTCGACGAGATGTACGGGCCCTGGTCCAGGTCGTTCGTGTAGAGCGTCTGGATGTCCTTGATGCCCGCTTCGCGCAGCTTCTCGAGCACGCTTTCCGTGACTTCGTCGTTCGCGCTCGCGATCACTTCGCCGGTGTCGCCGTCGACGACGTTCTTCGCCAGCACGCGGCCGAGCAGATAGTCTTCCGGCACCGAGATGAACTTGGTCTTCGCGGCTTCGAGATCGCGAATGTGCTTCGCGTTGATCCGCTTGTCCTTCTGGACGATGACCTTGCCATCACGATCCGTGATGTCGAAACGCGCGACTTCACCACGCAGGCGCTCGGGCACGAACTCGAGTTGTGCGCCTTCGTCCATCAGCGTGAAGTTGTCGAACACGAAGAAGTTCGCGAGGATCTGTTCCGGCGTCAGGCCGATGGCCTTCAGCAGGATCGTGACCGGCATCTTGCGGCGACGGTCGACGCGGAAGTACAGGATGTCCTTCGGATCGAATTCGAAGTCGAGCCACGAGCCGCGGTACGGAATGATCCGTGCCGAGAACAGCAGCTTGCCCGAGCTGTGCGTCTTGCCCTTGTCGTGTTCGAAGAACACGCCCGGCGAACGGTGCAGCTGCGAGACGATGACACGCTCGGTGCCGTTGATGACGAACGAGCCCGTCGGCGTCATGAGCGGAATTTCGCCCATGTACACTTCCTGCTCTTTCACTTCCTTGACGACCGGCTTGTTCGGCGATTCCTTGTCGAGGATGACAAGGCGGACCTTCGCGCGCAGCGCGGAGCAGTACGTCAGGCCGCGCTGCTGGCATTCCTTGATGTTGAATGCCGGCGCGGACAACGCGTAGCTCACGAACTCGAGGCGCGCGAAGCCGTTGTGCGAAACAATGGGAAATACCGATGTGAACGCGGCCTGCAAACCTTCAGGCTTGCGTTGCGTGGCCGGCACATCGGCTTGCAGAAACGTGCTGAATGATTCAAGCTGGGTAGCCAGCAAGAAAGGAACTTGGTGAACGATGGGGCGCTTCGCGAAACTCTTGCGAATGCGCTTCTTCTCGGTGAAGGAATATTGCATACGATCTCCGAATCACGGCGGGTGCTATCGAGGCGGAATACCTGGACGTTTCAAACCCGAGTGTTCACCGACTGAGACCCGATGGCCGTCCGACGGCTTGAACGAGCCGAGAAGCTTGGTGGTTGGCCGCTACCAACCGCTGGCTGACGGCAGCGGATGCCTGTGTTGCCCGCTACCCGACCAAACTTGCCTTCTGCAGTCGCTTCAGAAGACAAAGAGAACCGCCATTCGTGACCAATCACAACGATCAGGCGGTTTTCTTTGGCTTCTGGGGCCGATTATTCGGGCTCCCGAATGAGTGCCAGAATAACGTCCCCACAAAGCACAAAAAGGCCGGCGGTGAAAATACCGCCAGCCTTCGCACAGCGCGCCGAAACTTACTTGACTTCGACCTTCGCGCCAGCTTCTTCCAGCTTCTTCTTGGCTTCTTCAGCAGCAGCCTTGTCGACGCCTTCCTTGACAGCCTTCGGTGCGCCGTCAACGACGTCCTTCGCTTCCTTCAGGCCCAGGCCCGTCAGTTCGCGAACTGCCTTGATGACTGCAACCTTGTTGCTGCCTGCTTCAGCCAGAACGACCGTGAATTCGGTCTTCTCTTCTGCAGCAGCAGCAGCGCCGCCGCCTGCCGGGCCAGCGACTGCCACTGCAGCTGCCGACACGCCAAACTTCTCTTCGAACGCCTTGACCAGTTCGTTCAGTTCCAGAACGGTCATCCCTTCGACTGCTGCCAGGATGTCTTCTTTTGCGATTGCCATTTGAAATACTCCTAAATTGAATTCGGATACAGCCAGCGATCAATGACGCTGATGCACGTTCGATTACGCAGCTTCCGCTTGCTTCTTCTCTGCCAGCGCGGCCAGGGCACGCGCGAAGCCCGAAACAGGCGATTGCATAACGAACAGCAGCTTCGAGAGCAGTTCTTCGCGGCTCGGGATGCTTGCCAGCGCTTGCACGCCAGCCTTGTCCATCACCTTGCCATCGAACGAACCAGCCTTGATGACCAACTTGTCATTGCTCTTGCTGAAGTCGTTGACGACCTTAGCAGCAGCAATTGCATCTTCCGAGATGCCGTAGATCAACGGGCCAGTCATCTGCTCTGCCAGCGGAGCAAACGGCGTACCTTCAACGGCGCGGCGCGCCAGCGTGTTCTTCAACACGCGCAGGTAAACCTGTTGCTCACGCGCTTGCGCGCGCAGCTTGGTCAGATCGCCAACCGCAATTCCACGATACTCAGCCAGCACAACGGTCTGGGCCTTCGCGACTTGCGCGGAAACCTCAGCGACGACGGCTTGCTTGTCTTCTCTATTAAGCGGCACGGTTAGCCTCCAGAAACGATACGTTCGGCACGAAACCTCACGTACCTCGTTCAACAACGGCGTCCGACCTCGTTAGGAGTATTTCCACCTCATGCCGCGAATCGCTTCACGGCCTGCGGCTTCACCACTGCAAAACTTTTTCGGGTTCGCCATCTGCGTTGGCTTGAATTAAGGGATCACCTGACTGCTGTGCCCCACCAACGGTCTTTGATAACCGGTTGCCCGCCCTGCCTGCACGAACAACCGCCCAAAGCCCATGTAGGCCGCTTCGCGAACGAAGCGGCCCGAAATCTTGCTTACTGTGCTGCCAGCGTAGCCTGGTCGACACGCACGCCGACGCCCATCGTGCTCGACAGTGCGATCTTGCGCAGGTAGACGCCCTTGCTCGTTGCCGGCTTTGCCTTCTGCAGCGCTTCGATCAGCGCCGACAGGTTCGAACGCAGTGCGGTCGGCTCGAACGATGCACGGCCGATGGTCGCGTGGATGATACCGGCCTTGTCGACACGGAATTGCACCTGACCAGCCTTCGCGTTCTTGACGGCGGTTGCGACGTCCGGCGTGACCGTACCGACCTTCGGGTTCGGCATCAGGCCGCGCGGGCCGAGGATCTGACCCAGCGTACCGACGATACGCATCGTGTCCGGCGAAGCGATCACGATGTCGAAGTCCATCTGGCCAGCCTTGATCTGCTCAGCCAGGTCTTCCATACCGACGATTTCCGCGCCTGCTGCACGAGCTTGCTCAGCCTTCTCGCCTTGCGCGAACACTGCAACGCGAACCGACTTGCCCGTACCTGCCGGCAGAACGACCGAACCGCGAACGACCTGGTCCGACTTCTTCGCATCGATGCCGAGCTGGACTGCTACGTCGATCGACTCGTCGAACTTCGCGCTCGCGCATTCCTTCACGAGGCTCAGTGCGTCTTCGATCGCGTACAGCTTCTGACGATCAACCTTGGCGGCAAATGCCTGACGGCGCTTGGAGATCTTAGCCATTTACACGCCCTCCACAGTGATGCCCATCGAGCGTGCGCTACCAGCGATGGTGCGAACGGCTGCGTCCAGATCAGCTGCCGTAAGGTCCGGCATCTTGGTCTTCGCGATTTCTTCGGCTTGAGCGCGCGTGATCGAACCGACCTTGTCGGTGTGCGGCTTGCTCGAGCCCTTGTCCACCTTCGCCGCCTTCTTGATCAGGACGGTCGCCGGCGGCGTCTTCATCACGAACGTGAAGCTCTTGTCAGCGAATGCCGTGATGACCACCGGCACCGGCAGACCCGGCTCCATGCCTTGAGTCTGCGCGTTGAACGCCTTGCAGAACTCCATGATGTTCAGGCCGCGCTGGCCCAGTGCCGGACCGACCGGCGGCGACGGGTTGGCTTTACCTGCAGGGATCTGCAGCTTGATAAAGCCGATAATCTTCTTTGCCATTTGTGAACCTCATTGGAACGCCGGAAGGGCGTTCGGTGAGTGATAACGCGCTTTCGCCTCTGGCTACTGACGCTCCTCAACGGCCATGACGCGGGCCGTAAGCGCGAAGGTGGGCAGCCGAGGCTGCCCACCGAATCGGGATCAAACTTTTTCGACCTGGCCGAACTCGAGTTCGACCGGAGTGGATCGGCCAAAGATGGTGACCGACACACGCACGCGCGATTTTTCGTAGTTGACTTCTTCGACGGTGCCATTGAAGTCCGTGAACGGGCCTTCCTTGACACGCACCATCTCGCCGACTTCGAACAGGGTCTTCGGGCGCGGCTTCTCGACGCCTTCCTGCATCTGCGACATGATCTTCTCGACTTCCTTCGGGGAAATCGGGGTCGGGCGGTTACGTGCACCGCCGACGAAACCGGTAACCTTCGCGGTGTTCTTCACGAGGTGCCACGTTTCGTCCGTCATCTCCATCTCCACCAGCACGTAGCCGGGGAAAAATCGACGCTCGGTTACTGCCTTGTGGCCGCCTTTGACTTCGACCACTTCTTCGGTCGGAACCAGGATCTGACCGAATTTGTCCTGCATGCCAGCACGTTCGATGCGCTCCTGAAGCGCACGTTGCACGCTCTTCTCCATACCGGAGTAGGCGTGCACGACGTACCAACGCTTTCCGCTCGGGGATGCCGGAGTATCGCTCATATCATTTCCAACCCAGAATCGCCGAGAAAATCACCCATTCGATCGATTTGTCACTCAACCAGAGGAAAATCGCCATCACGAGCACGAAACCGAACACGACGAGTGTGGTTTGCGTTGCTTCTTTGCGGGTGGGCCAAACGACCTTCCGGACTTCCTTGTACGAATCCTTGGCAAAGGCGATGAGGCTCTTGCCAGGGGCGGACATCAGCCCGACGGCCACGCCGGCGATGATCCCTACCGCCAACGCGGCACCGCGGACATACCACTGCTGATTGGCCAGCCAGAAGAAGCCCACGAATCCGGCCAAGACCAACAATACGCCCAGGGCCAGCATCAGCTTATCGCCGGAGGTATTTACAGTTTCGACGGATGGATTCGCCATAACACCTTAAAACAAATGCCACGTAGAACACGTGGCTATTTTTTGGCAGGGGCAGAGGGAATCGAACCCCCAACCTTCGGTTTTGGAGACCGACGCTCTGCCAGTTGAGCTATACCCCTAAACCATACTGGGGCTGGCTGTTGCCAGCCCCAAAACTGTCGATCAACGAATAACTGGCTTACTCGATGATCTTGGCGACGACGCCGGCGCCGACCGTACGGCCGCCTTCGCGGATTGCGAAGCGCAGACCTTCTTCCATCGCGATCGGTGCAATCAGCTTCACCGTGATCGACACGTTGTCGCCCGGCATCACCATTTCCTTGTCCTTCGGCAGCTCGATCGA
>NZ_JBQEPY010000037.1:0-32257 GCF_052045915.1 Burkholderia sp. 22088 | reverse complement strand
CTCCCACATCAGTGCCTTTTGAGTCTCGGTGTAGTAGATCCTGCGCCGCTGTTTCATTTGCAACACCTCCACTGCTTACGCAGCGTCTAGTGTGTTGCATCGACCGGTTGAATCCACCGCCGGTCTCAGCCTTTGGGTCTCAGCCATAAAGTTGTCACCGAGACGATAGCCAGATAGCTGTCACGAGTCCGCGCTATAACGCTTCAGGCTGACGAGCGAGGGTTCGGTACACGGTTGGGCGGGAAACCGCAAACAGCTCGGCCAGGTCGCTGATGGAATGGTTGCCGGCGTCATACATCCGACGCAACTCTTTTTGCTGTTTGACGGAAAGCTTGGGCTGCTTACCCCGTAGCCGGCCTTTCGCTCGGGCAATAGCCATACCCTCGCGGGTACGCAGGCGTATCAGATCTGCTTCGAACTCGGCGAAGGTGGCGAGGATGTTGAAAAACATCTTGCCCATCGGGTCAACCGGATCATAGACGCTCGAACCAATCGCTAGCTTCACCCCGCGCGCGATGAGTGAGTCCGCGATATCGCGTGCATCCGGTACCGATCGCGCCAGGCGGTCGAGCTTCGGCACAACCAGCGTATCACCTCGCTGCACGGCCGCGAGCGCCTGATCCAGCCCCGGACGCGCACGGCTGGTCCCGGTCAGTCCCTTATCGGTGTAGATGCGGTCTGGCGCGACGCCCAGTTCCGACGGCCTCGACGATGAGCGCCCGGTGACGCAGGAGTCGACTGGTATAGAGTTCCAGGGTCCACGATCATTTGCCCTTCAGCGCGAAGCTGAAAGCCGCCCAGCTGCGGCGGTACGATCGATCAGGGGGCCCCCAATGCCGACGCGCTGCTGATTACGCGCCAGTCTCCCGTGTTGCGCGGAAGAACAGCACGCCGCGGGGGGCAACCAGCAGTGCTTCCACTCCCCTGATCCGTACTTTCCGCGGTCGTCGCGACAGGAGGACCGCGGACATTGGCGTCATTTCGGGTGGCGGCTCGGGCGCGGCGCCTGCGGCAGACGGCAATGCGGTAACAAGCTGCCAATCAACCCAAAAGGATCTAACAGGCTGTTGAAAAGCACCTCGTTTTGACGACTGAGGCACTGTTTAAAAAGGTTTCGTATGCGATTGGCCGCTGAGTTGCAGACGGATCGTGCCGGATGCCCCGCTTGCCAGCGGACCAGCCGGCGCGTTGCCACGCAACTGCTGCGCTCGGGCGGCTCATCGCATTGCTCCTTGTGGCACCGCCGTCAGTATTCGGGCCATTCGAGTCAGGTTGCTCGCCAGCATCGTCAGTTTGAAGTGCTGGTCGACTCGTTTGATGCCGCGATACACGGTCTGTCGAATCCTGCCGACGGTCTTGCCCCAGCCGAAGTGCTCCTCGATGCGTTTGCGAATCACTTGGCTGATGCCATAACCGACGTGCCGCGACGTGCGTCCGTCGATCGCGCTGCCGCCTTGATGCGCGTCGTTGCGCGCGACATGCGGCGTCACCTTGCGCGCACGACAGTCACGCACGAAGTCGCGCATGTCATAACCCTTGTCGGCGCCGAGCGTCTTGGCGTGACGGCCCGGCACGCAATCGAGCAAGCGCAACGCGCTTGCGCGTTCGCCGAAACCGTCAGCGTGACTGACCACAGCGCCGACCACCAAGCCCGATCGGTTCTCCATCAGGATGTGCCCCTGGTAACACAGGATGGACGGCGTGCCTTTGCTCTTCCTAAACAGCCGCGCGTCCGAATCGGTGCTCGACTCGTGAGTCTCGTTGCTGCGCCGCTTGCCCTTCCAGTCGGTGTCGACATTGCGGCCACCGCCGGCCGGCGGATCGTCCGAGCCATCCGTGGGCCGGAAGCTCTTGTGGCTGGCCCACGCCTGAATCAGCGTGCCATCGACCGAAAAGTGTTCTCTGGACAGCAGCCCTTGCTTGTCGGCCAGGCTCATGACTTCGGTAAAGAACGCTTCGACCACTTCATGCTCGAGCAGACGATCGCGGTTCTTCGAGAACACCGAGTGATCCCGGACGGCATCCTCGATCGCGAGGCCGACGAACCAGCGGAACAGCAGGTTGTAGCGCATTTGCTCCATCAGCATGCGCTCGCTGCGCACCGAATAAAACACTTGCAGCAGCAATGCACGCAGCAGCTTCTCAGGTGCAATCGAGGCCCGGCCGCTGTCTGCATAGATCGTGCTGAACAGCCCATTGAGTCGCTTCAGCGCTTGATTGACCAGCAGCCGAAGCGGCCGCAACGGATGATCGGCCGGCACGAAGTCTTCCAGCTTCACCGTCGTGAACAGCGGTTCTTGCATCTCGTCCATTCCGCGCATCGCTCTCGTCTGCCCAAGTTCATGAACACGATATCTCTAACGCACCGCCCGCAGCGCCCGTTTACACCGTTCCGAATTTCAACAGCCTGCTAATACCACCTTGACCTATCTCGATGGCGCGGACGTAGCCACTGCAGCGTTGCCGCCGCGCAAACCGACGTGGCAATTGTTTTCGCGACGCAGTTCGAAACATAGGCACGCGACCTCCTGAACGTCGCATGCCCGATGCGAATGCCGAATCGTTCACTCAGCATTACGATCAGAACGCGCTATGACTGTAGTGCTTGGCCAGGCTTAGCATGTCAGCGCCTCGATTACAGCTCGACGCTTCGCGACGTGGAATATCGGCGCGCGTGCGTGCCTGATCAACGCGGGACGCTACACACCGTTCGCGGCGGGGTCGTCCCGCACCCCGACCGCCCAGAAGCTGGCTCTCGTCCTAGCCCCAATGCATCCGCTGTAACGACGATCGTCCCTGTGTTCGAGGCACCAGCACGCTCTCCGACGCACAGTATCGCTCCGGCGGCTGGATTGTTCGCATTCGCGGAGTCTATCAGCCCATTGCGTTCGCAAGGATGACGGTGCAATGGGACGATAGTATCCCGCCTTCGTTGTGCACCAGCGCGACTTCCGCTCCGTCGACCTGGCGCGGCCCGAGACCGCCCCGCAATTGGCGCACCGCCTCAACGATCCCGAAAAGACCGCCGGCCGCGCCCGCATGTGCGTGGGAGAGCATGCCGCCGTGAGTGTTGATCGGCATTTTGCCACCGATGCGCGCATGGCCGTCGGCGAAGAATGCACCGCCCTCGCCACGCTTGCACAGACCGAGCTCTTCCATTTCGATGATCGGGACGATCGTGAAGCAGTCGTACAGCTGGGCAACGTCGATATCACCTGGACCGACGCCCGCCATTTCGTATGCAATGCGCCCCGACTCCACGGCACCGAACTCGGTAAGGCTCGGCGCACACATCAGGTGCTCGTGAGTATGATATTCTCCGATTCCTTGCAGATAGATCGGTTTGGCTTTCAGATCGATCGCACGCTCGGCCGACGTGACGATGAACGCTCCGCCCGCATCCGATATCAGACAGCAGTCGAGCATGCCAAGCGGGTCCGCGATCGGCTTCGCCGTCAAAACCTGCTCGATAGTCAGCGGCGTTTTCATGTGCGCATTCGAATGCAGCAGCGCATGCTGGCGCGTGTTGACCGCAACATGTGCCAACTGCTCGCGGGTAGTGCCCAGCTCATGCATGTACCGTTGCGTGATCATTGCGTAGAACCCGGGAATGGACGCGCCGTACGGTTGCTCGAAATACGGATGCCCCACTGCCATCAACGATGCTACCGCCGCGTCGCGCGTGAGACCAGTCGCACGATTTTCCCCGGCGCAGATCAGGACGGTTTCAGCTTGCCCCGATGCGATCGCTTCAGCGGCATGCTTCAGCATCACGGCCGGACTGGCCCCGCCCGTCACCAGCGACGCGTTGAATCGAGGCTTGATTCCCAGATATTCGCAAAGGACCGAGCCTAGCATGAAGTAAGGCTCGGTAAACGAATAGGCAGTCAGTACGCCATCAATGTCGGTCACCTTGAGACCCGCGTCATCCAACGCGCGTTTTGCGGCCTGAGCGTTCAGACCCAGGCCCGTCATATTGGGCACCCGCCCGATTTCGGATTCGCCCACACCGACGATGGCAACTTTGTTTTTCAGCGATTCAGCTTTATTCATACCGTCGACCTCAAGCGTTGACCCGATGGAATTGTGGGAGCATTGCGCCACCACCGCGATCCTCGAACGTGACGTCAACCCGATCACCAATTCGTACGGATAACGAATCATCCCCCACGATATTGGTTAGCATCCGGGGGCCCGCGTCGAGATCGATGAGTGCCACCACATACGGCGCGTGCGCACCGAACGAGGCAATTGGCGCACGCCGAATGATCGTGAAGCTATGCACGCGGCCAGCACCGTCGCATTCAACCCATTCGAGTTGATCGGACCAACAATTCGGACACATATACCGAGGCATGAAGTGGGTCGTGCCACAAGCACTGCATTTTCGGATCAGCAGGCGCCGCTCTCGCGCTGCGTCCCAGTACGGCTGCGAATCCGCATTCGCGACCGGAGCGGGCAGCTGTGTTGCTTCCATAGTCAGTCTCCCTCTTGTTTCGTTCTCAACAGACGCGGTCAAACCCGCGCCATCCTCTGTAGTACCGTTTTGCTTACCATGTACGCATCGAGCGATTCCGCGCCGCCTTCACGCCCGACGCCACTTTCCTTCACACCGCCGAACGGCATGTCTGCTCCGGGAACACCGAAATGGTTAATCGACAAGACGCCACACTCCAGTTCACGCGTAAAGCGCTCGGCATCATCAATCGAATTCGTGAACGCGTACGCGCCCAAGCCGACCGACAGGCTGTTCGCGACGACTAGGCCGTCGGTCATGTTCTTCACAGAGATGCATGTCCCGAGCGGACCAAATGGTTCGGTACTCATCGCCTTTATGTGCATAGGCGCATCAGCGAGTACTGTCGGCGCGTAAAAGTAGCCGCGTTCGCCAATCCGATGTCCGCCGGCCGCGATGCGTGCACCCGCGGCCTGGGCGTCAGAGACAAGCGATTCCATCGTGGCCAGCCGGCGCGCGTTGATCACCGGCCCCATCTGCACATCCGGCCCGAACCCATCACCGACGCGAATTTCATTGGCGGCATGGGCGAATGCGTCCACGAAGTCGGCGTACACGCGCTCATGCACGATAAAGCGCGACGGCGATGCACAGATCTGGCCGGCCATTCGCATCTTCGCCGCCGCCGCCAGACGCGCGATCCCGCCAACATCGACGTCGTCGCAGACTAGAACCGGCGCATGCCCGCCCAACTCCATCAGCACGGGCTTCATGGCGGCGCCGGCAAGCTGGGAAAGATGCATGCCGACCTGCACTGAACCGGTCAGCGTGATCAGCCGAATCGCCGGCGACGCGATCAGAATCGATGAAATTTCGGCCGGGTCGCCGAACACGAGATTGAGTACACCTGACGGTAAACCCGCGTCGACGAAGCATTGAACGAATGCACACGCGGCGCCTGGCGTTTCCTCCGCCGCCTTGATCACAATGGAGCAGCCCGCGGCCAACGCTCCGCTGATTTTCCGTGACGGAGAGCTGATCGGCACATTCCACGGTGTGAATGCCGCCACCGGGCCAATCGGCTGCCTGAGGACCATGCGCAGCATACCCGGCTCGGACGGCGCGACGGCTCCATACGAACGAAGCAGTTGCGCCGCATCCCACTCGAGGAAGGTGCGTGCGCGCTCGACTTCCGCTCGAGCGTCCGCGACGGGTTTGCCCTGCTCCAGCGTAATGATCGATGCAATCGCGTCAACCCGTTCCCGCAGCAAATTAGCGACGCGAAGCAACAACGCCGCCCGCTCGTCGGGTGCCGTATCCCGCCATCCCCTGAACGCTCGGTACGCTACACTCGATGCGCGTTCGAGATCCTCCCGCGTCGCTCGCGGGACTGGGCCCAGCACGCTTTCATCGCTGGGGTTTTCGACTGCGTGGCAGGCGGCCCGATCATAAATCCACTCGCCGTCGATATATAGCCCGATGCGGGGATAAACTCGACGATTCATTGCTCGATGCAGGTTCGACCTAAGGTCCGACATTTCACCGTCCTTCGTTTGTCTGCCACCGTTCGGAGGTGCGCTCTGCCACCCCGTTTTTCCGAACGGTCCAAATCCGGGTACTCCAGGGGTGATTCAGGTCGGCGTTGACGCAGAGTCACTGCCTCCGGCCGGCCGACGACGATAAAGCAACGTCACTTCCATCTGCTGTACAACCGTCCCGTCGTGTCGCACGAACCGACGATTCATCTTGACGGTCCCGCGGTCCGGTTTGCTGGATTCCTTGCGTTCGACAACCGTCATTTCCGCATGCAGTGTGTCGCCATGCTTGACGGGAGCAAGCATGCGCCACTGATCGACCTGTAGCAGCGCGAGCAACGTGCCATCGTTGACGCCGCTCGCATATTGGAGGCCCCCCATGATTCCGTAGATGAGCGGACCGTGCGCGATCGGCTCGCCGAATGGCGTCGTCTTGCAGTATTCCCAATTCGTATGGACTTCGTTGAAATCGCCGCTCAAGCAGGCGAAATTCACGATATCGGTCGACGTGATGGTGCGCGCCGGTGTTTGAATGACCTTGCCAATTTCGAAATCCTCCCAGTACAGCCCTCGTCTGCTCGACATTGCCGGTCTCCTTGCGTGAATGAATATCGCTGGTAATCAAGCAATCATCGTGCCTTCCCGATATCGTCGGCGGGCATTCGGGTCTGGCGTAGGTTCGCACCGTGCCATGTCACGACCAGCGACACTATGTCCCCGCCGTCGACACTCCCTACTGCATTCGCCAAGGGATCGCCGCGCGCCACAGCGTGTGCAGTAGGGAACCACAACATATGGCACGACCATTGCTGAAGCTCTAGTAATAGCCCCGGGCCCCGCCACGCGGATCGTTACCGTTCACTTTTGGGAGAATCCTCCGTGCCGTTATTCGAACCAACCGGCCGCCGCGAGCTCCATCACCGCGTGATCGATATGCGGACGTATGCGCGCGATGATGGTCTCTACGACGTCGAAGCACATCTCATCGATACCAAACCGTTCGATTTCCAGCATTCGGGCCGAGCGGATGCGCTGCCGGCCGGCGCGCCGCTGCATGACCTCTGGGTACGCGTCACCGTCGACGGCCAATACGTGATCCATCGCATCGAGGCGGCATCGGACGCGACACCGTTCGCGTTGTGCAAGGAAGCCGAATCGACCTTGAACGTGCTCGTGGGGCAGCGTATCGGCAAGGGATGGTCGTCCGTCGTCAAGGACAACCTGCGGGGAACGGCGAGCTGTACGCATCTGAGGGAAGTACTGATTCCGCTCGCGACGACCTTGATGCAAGGGGTTCGAGGTGTGGGAGGCGCGCCGAGCCAGGTCGTAGACGCGAATGGCAAACCGATCATCCTGAACAGTTGCTATGCGTATGCGGAACATCGCGACGTCGTGAAGCGGCGGTGGCCTCAGCACTTCAAATCGCCGACGCAGTCCGCCAGCGACTGACACATCTCATGGCCCCCGATGGAGGCCGCGTCGGCCGTCACCCGCGTCCCCTTCCTCATCACCGTAACCACCATGGGCGACACTTTGCATCTACGACAACGCAACCTCACGACAGGCAGCACGCGCGACCGAAGGCTGACGATCACGCTCTGGCTGGTCGCGTCCGGATTCTTCATGCAGACGCTCGACACAACGATCGTCAACACCGCACTGCCCGGCATGGCCCGCAGCCTAGGCGAAGCGCCGCTCCATATGCAATCGGTGGTCATCGCCTATTCGCTCACGATGGCGCTGATGATTCCGGTCTCCGGATTTCTCGCGGACCGGCTCGGCACGCGCCGGGTATTTTTCGCCGCCATCGTCGTCTTCACGCTCGGATCGCTGTTGTGCGCGAATGCTCGAACGCTTTCGCAATTGGTCCTGTTCCGCGTCGTGCAGGGCGTAGGCGGGGCGATGCTGTTGCCCATCGGGAGGCTCGCCATCATTCGATCGTTTCCACCTGAGCGCTACCTGTCAGCACTCACGTTCGTTGCGATTCCTGGTCTGATCGGACCGCTGATTGGTCCAATGCTCGGGGGATGGCTCACCGAATCCGCATCGTGGCACTGGGTATTCCTGATCAACGTGCCGATCGGCGCGCTCGGGTGTGCTGCGACCGCGATCTACATGCCTGGAGAACCGTCGCCAGGCGCCGGTCGATTCGATTTCCCGGGTTATCTGATGCTCGCGGTCTCGATGCTCGCGATCACGCTTGCGCTCGACGGAATTGCGGAATTCGGGCTCACCGGTCACGCGGTGATCGGCCTCGTCGCGCTGGCACTCGCCGGCATCGTCATGTACTGCTTCCACGCGACTCGCATCGCGAATCCGCTGTTTTCGCTGAAATTGTTCGACATCTGCACGTTCAGGATCGGTCTGCTGGGCAATCTGCTCACGAGAGTCGGCGGCGGAGCCATGCCATATCTGCTGCCACTGTTGCTCCAGGTAAGTCTCGGTTACTCCCCCTTCCACGCCGGCATGATGATGTTGCCCGTTGCGGCGGCCGGGATGGTGATCAGGCCTTTGGCCGTTCGCTTGATCACGGCTTACGGCTATCGCACGGTGCTTCTGACCAATACGCTCGCAATCGGTTTGACGATCGCGAGCTTCGCGTTGATATCGCCGCCGCAGCCGCCGTGGCTTCAGGTCGCGCAGTTTGCACTGTTCGGCGCAGTCAATGCGTTGCAGTTCACTGCGATGAATGCGATCACGCTCAGAGACCTGGGAACGGCTGGCGCAAGCAGCGGCAATAGCCTCTTCTCGCTCGCACAAATGCTATCGATGAGTCTCGGCGTGACGATTGCGGGTACGTTGCTCGACCAGTTTACGGAGACGTTTGGCCGCCACACGCATTCGCAGACGCTGACGGCCTTTCACGCGACGTTCGTATGCATCGGGATCATCACCGCCTCGTCGGCACTGGTCTTCGCACAGTTGATGCGGGAAGCCAGCGTGATTGCCGGTCCCAGCAGCCCTGCCGAGGAGGCGTGATCGAATACGACGATTCGTGGCGCGCCACGGTTCGCGCGGGGTTCGAAAAAGAGGGGGCTCGTGGCCCCCGAAACCGAGACGAGACTTCTCCGTCGTTGTTTACCCGTCGCGGCCACCACTGCCGCCGCTCACTTCAAGCGCCGGGGCGTCACTGGTTAAAGCGTCGCTACGAAACGCGTCGGCGATCGGCACCGGGAGGGCGTCGATGACCTGCCCACCCGGCATCCGAACTTTTCGATCGAACAGTCGCCGGCAGGCGAAATGCGGATCCGTAACCGCCTGCTCCAGGGAGACAACACGCACGGTGCACGTATCGGTTCCCGCGAAGCGTTCGAGCCATGTATCGGCAGTCTCGCCGGCGATCAGTTCCGCCACACGCTGTTTGACGCCGGGCTCGTCGCCATTCTTTGTCGCCAGTTCCGACGCGCCAATCACCTCGGTGAAATTCTTCCAGAATTTCTCTTCCAGCGGAGCGGCAGCAAGATACTGGGCATCGAGCGTCCTGTAAACCTGATACCGTGCGGTGCCGCCCGTCACCAGTTCGCCACCCGGCGTGGGCCAACCGTTGCCCGTCGTCCCATTGCCTAGGGCCCAATACATGAATGTGAACAGGTTGTCGGCCATCGATATGTCCAGCCGGCAGCCCTTTCCGGTCGCGTCACGCTGCTTCAGCGCAAGCAGGATATTGATGACCGCGGGGTACGCACCACCGCCGATGTCGGCAATCAATGCCGGCGGCAACACAGGTGCCCCGTCCGGGCCGCAGGACAGCGCGAGCATCCCGGTTTCCGCGAGATAGTTGAGATCGTGAGCGGCGACGCCTGCCTTCGGTCCGCTTTGGCCATAGCCGGTGATCGAGCAGTAAACAATGCGCGGATTACGTTGCACCACCTGGTCGTAATCAAGACCGAGACGCGCCATGACACCCGGCCGAAACTGTTCAACCAGAACGTCCGCGCCGTCGATCAGCTCAAGTACCGCGTCTCGCCCGGCGGCGCTCTTCAGATCAAGCGCCACCGACCGCTTGCCGCGGTTCAGCATGCCGAAGTTCACGCTATCGGCCCCGGCCTTCGGGACGTATGAACGCATCTCGTCGCCGCCTGACGGTCTCTCGACCTTGATGACATTCGCGCCCGCTTCGGCGAGGAGCAGCGTGCATAGCGGGCCGGGCAACAGCGTGCTCAGATCGACGACCTTGATACCTTTCAGCGGCTGATTCATCGCGCACCGCCGTCAGCACGCTGGTGTGCGACCCGGGCCCGCCGCGCAGGTGCATACGCGCTGTCGCCGAGTGCTTCGTAAAGCGCTTGAGTCGCGCGGTAGTGGTGTTCCAGGCCGGTACGCTCGAGGAGCGCGATCGGCCCCTCCGGATAACCGAGCCCGAGGCGTAGCGTCGTGTCGAGATCGGATGCGGTCGCGAGTTTCTCGTCGAGTCGGCGCAGCGCTGCGTTGTAATACGGTCGCACAAGCCGGTCGACGATCCGACCGGGAAAGTCACCGCACACAGCGACGACGAAACCAGCGTCCTCGAATGCCCGCTTCGCGTGCGCGAGCGCCGCTTCATCTGGTTGAGCCGGCTTGACGAGCTCGATCAGCCTGCTCGGCTCGGCATCACCGAGTCGAAAGCGTGCGAAGCCGAACACGTTCGGCGCTGCGCCGCCGCACTGGTCGGTCGATGCAGAATCGCCAGTATGAACGGCGAGGCACTCGTGCCCAAGCTCCAACAAAACGAAAGGCGCGCCTGCTGGTTGCCAGCCGCCCTCTTTGTCGCGCATGAATGCCCTACCCGCGTCGGAGCCGATATAAACGCGTGCCGTCGCGTCGTCGCGCGCCGCTTCGACAAATGCGTGACCGCCGTGAAACGAACGGCTCTCGCCGCTTTCGATAATTTGATAGCTCATCGTCATGCTCCGAACATCTTCGTGTCGTTGTACGTATGGAACCCCATCTCCGTCTTTTTGCCGAGGCGGCCGGCGGCGATCATCCGCCTAACGAGCGGCGGACACGCGGCACGCGGCTCGTGCGTGAGTCCGTGCATCGCTTCACATAGCAGGCGCTGCGTATCAAGGCCGACCAAATCGAGCAGCTCCAGCGGGCCCATCGGATAGCCAAGCGCAGTTTTGATTGCACTGTCGATGTCGGCCGGTGCCGCCACACCCTGCTCGACAAGCCGGATCGCATCGTTATTGAATGGAATCAGGAAGTAATTGAGGATGAACCCCGGCGTGTCCTGAGTCCGGACCGGCCGCTGACCCAGTGCTTCCGCAAACGCCCATGCGCGTTCGAATGCCTCCTCGCTCGTGTTCAGCCCGGGCGACATTTCGATCAGCTTCATCAGCTGGGCCGGCAAGCAGAAGTGCATGCCCACGAAGCGATCGGGCCGGCCCGAGCCGCCCGCAATTTCGGTAATCGAAATCGTCGACGTATTCGACGCAAACAGCGTATGGTCGGGACACACCTTGTCCAGCGTACTGAACAGCTGATGCTTGACCGCGAGGTCCTCGAATACAGCCTCGATCACGACGTCGCAATCTGCAAGGTCGTCGAGCTTCGTCGTTCCGTGCCAACGAGACATGATTTCCGGCACCGCGTCGGCAGGAAGCTTGCCGCGCTCCGCCGACTTCTTCAAAAAGCTCTCGGTTTGGCCACGCGCGCGCTCGAGCGCATCCTGCCGCGTGTCATACACTCGTGTCACGAAGCCTGCCCGGGCCGCGACGATTGCGATACCGGTCCCCATCGTTCCGCTACCTGCGATGCCGACCGTCTTGATGTGCGCCATGCGCGCCTCCTATTTGAGAATGAAGCTGCGTCCGATCAACTGGCGATGAACCTGATTGGTTCCCTCCCAGATTTGCGTAATCTTGGCATCGCGCATCAATCGTTCAACCCGATAATCCGCGCAATATCCGTAGCCGCCGAGCAGTTGAACCGCGTCCGTCGTGATACGCATCGCTGCGTCCGATGCACGCATCTTGAGCATCGACGCTTCAATGCCGAAATCCGTTTCGCCGGCATCGATCATTCCGGCGACCTGCCAAAGCCATGATTCGCACAGCGCCAGTTCCGATGCGAGATCCGCCAGCATGAATTGAATGCCCTGAAACTCGATGACTTTCCGGCCCGATTGCTTGCGCTCGTTGATATACGTGACCGCGTCCTCGAATGCCCCCCGCGCGATGCCTAGGGCGTGCGCTGCCACGCTGGGCCGCGAGCGGTTCAGCGAACCCAGGAGAATTCGCAGACCGTCGCCGGGTTCTCCAACCAGGTTCCCACGTGGGACACGGCAGTTGTCGAACGACAGCGTCGCCGTCCCTGATGCGCGCGTGCCCATCTTGTCCTCGACGCTAATCACGCTGAGGCCGGGCGTGCCCTTCTCGACGATCAGCACCGAGATCGCGCGCTTCGGATCGTTGATGCCGTCCCACTTGCCGAACAGCAGATACAGATCGGCGACGTCCCCGTTTGTAATGAACGTCTTGCCGCCGTTGATCACGATCTCGTCGCCCTCCTCGCGAAACGTCGTCCGCATGCCGGTCGCGTCGGAGCCGGCTCCCGGCTCGGTAATCGCCAACGATCCCAGCGCGCCGCCCGCCACCGCTGGCAGAAAGCGCTGCTTTTGTGCTTCGCTGCCGTACTCGATCAACGGCTTGATTGCGTGGAAATTCGTCGCCCAGATGATGCCGGTCGCTGCACATGCCTTGGCGATCTCGCGCACGCAGAGCGCATAGCACGTGAACGACAGCTGCGCACCGCCGTACGCGTCCGGGATGAACATGGCGTTCAGGCCCAATTCATTGATCGCGTCGATGTTCTGTTGCGGAAACGTCCCGGTACGATCGTGCTCGGCCGCGTGAGGCGCTATCCGGTCCCGCGTCAACGCGCGCACGCTGTCCACGATCATCCGCTCGTCGTCGTTCAAGCGAATGTGGGAATCGATTCTCTCCAGTATGTTCATTCCATGTTCCGATTCGATTGGTAATCCTTGACGCACCGATATCGGCAACGGCCGTCTACCGCGACCGTCGGCGCGCCTTCATTCATTCGCGTGTCAAGCGTCCTTGAATACCGGCGGCCGCTTTTCGACGAAGGCGCGCATGCCTTCGGCCGCATCTTGAGTGCGATACGCAAGCGTCGACAAATCCGCTTCGACGCGAAGTCCTTCGTAGAGCTCGATGTCCGCGGCACGGCACACGGCTTCGCGAGCAAAGAGCGACGCGCACTTGCTGAAGCCGATATACCGCTGCGCGTACTCGGCACCGAGCGTCCGAGGATCGCCATCCTCAACGAGGCAATTCACGAGACCGATACGCTCGGCCTCCTCCGCGCCGACGGTCCGCCCGGACATGACGATGTCGAGCGCGCGCGCCTGGCCCACGAGGCGAGGCAGGCGCTGCGTGCCGCCGTACCCGGGAATCAGGCCGAGCTTGATTTCCGGCAATCCGACCTTCGCTTTCGCCGTCGCAATGCGGAACGTACAGGCCATTGCCAGCTCGAGACCGCCCCCGAACGCGTAGCCATGAATGACGGCAATGGATGGAATGTGCAAGCGGTCAAGTTTCGCGAACGTCGCCTGACCAAGCAATGCGCCGTCCCGCTCCGAGACGAGATCCCGGCCCATCAATTCGCGAATGTCCGCACCCGCACAGAATGCTTTTTCCCCCTGACCAGTGACCACCAGCGCGCGCGCATCCGATGCAGCGACGCGATCAAGCGCGTCGGACAATTCCTGCAGGACTTCGAAACTCAGTGCGTTAAGTTCCTCTGGTCGGTTCAGCGTGATATATGCAATCGGACCTTCGATACTGGTTTGAATCGGCATGCCATTCTCCTGACTAGCTTTGAAAGGCGACGTTTCGCCCATTGCCCCCAAATAAGCAAACATCGGGCCAATGCTGGAATCTGCCTATCGCGACGCTTGCACGGCGCGATGTGTCCGTACCAAAGACATCGTGTTGCCTGCCGCGACACCCGATCAGTACGCCATCCGTGCATCCCTATCTGCATGCACGTCGGCGGCGCGGCCGGATTCCCCCGGAAGCCTATTCAACTCCGGCGCTCTCAACGGAACGAAAGTCATTCGACGATTTCGTTGGCCCCCGGCGTCTTGTCGCTCTCCATGCGAAGAACAATTGCGCAACCACCAACACGATGCAAATAGACATGAACGCGGCACTGATCGGTCGCTCGAAAAATACGAGCGCGTCGCCTCGAGACAGCAGTAGCGATCGTCGAAAATTCTCTTCTACCATCGGACCGAGCACATACCCGAGCAGAATGGTCGCGACCGGGAATTCGAGCGCCAGCAGTACTGCACCAATCAAACCAAATACCAATACCTCGCCCACTTCGAAAAGACTGTTGTTGGTGCTGTAGACGCCCACCGCGATAAAGAACAGAGCCGCCGGGTACATGTACCGGTACGGCACCTGAAGTACCTTCACCCAAATGCCAATCATCGGCACGTTCAGAATCAGCAGCAGAACGTTCCCGATCCAGAAACTCGCGATCAACCCCCAGAACAGATCGGCGTGCTCCGTGATCAATTGCGGTCCCGGTTGATATCCCTGAATCAGCAGCGCCCCAAGCAGGAGTGCCATCACCGCGTCCCCCGGAATACCAAGAGTCATCGTGGGAATGAAATCGACCTGCGTCTTCGAATGCGTGGACGCTTCGGGACTCGCCACTCCCTCGATCGCGCCATGTCCGAACCGTTGCGGCGTCTTTGACAACTTGCGCTCGAGCGCATACGCAATGAACGTCGTGATCGTCGGTCCGGTGCCCGGGATCGCGCCGAACAACGTGCCCACGAGCGTACCGCGCACCATCGGCATGAACGAGCGCTTCAGCTCGTCACGCGACGGCCGCATGTCGCGCAGGCGTACTTTCGTGTTCGTTCCGACAAAATGCACGCGATTGACATTACGGAGAAAATCCGCCACACCAAACAACCCCATGGCGAGTGCAACGAGTTCGAGATGGTTAGATAGATCGACGAAACCAAACGTGAATCGCTCGACCCCGGTGTTGACGTCCGTGCCGACGATGCCAAACAACAGACCAAGCGTCGTCATCGCGATCCCCTTGAGCGCCGAGCCGCGCGCCATCGTCGAACCGGCGATCAGTCCGAGCAGCATGATCGAGAAGATCTCGGTCGGGCCAAATTCGAATGCGACTTTCACGAGCAGCGGAGACGCGACGATCATCACGACGATGCCGACCGATGCGGCAAAAAATGACGAGATCATTGTGATGCCAAGCGCAGTGCCTCCCTTTCCCTGCTGCGTCAGAGGATATCCGTCGATACAAGTCACCGCATGCGGAGGATGAGACGGCAGATTCAGAAGAATCGCCCCTATTGCGCCGCCGTATTGCGACCCGTAAAAGATGCCGGCGAGCATCAGCAATGCCGGCACCGCGTGCATCGTGTAGGTCAATGGCAGCAACATCGCGATCGTCGATAGTGCGCCCATACCGGGCAGCACTCCGATCAGATTACCGACCAGCACCCCGAAGAACGACCACATCAGATTCTGCGGCAGCATCGCAACGGAGAAGCCATACCAGAGATCATGCAGCGTTTGCCAATTCATGCGCCACCCCACTTGAACAGCGGAAGCTGGACATTCAGTGCCCATCCGAATACGACGACGCCGACGACTACCATCACGAGCGCCAAAGCGGTTGCGGACCGCCACGAATTGTCCCGGTCACCGAGCGCCGAAATAAAGACGGTCGCGAAAGTAGCGGCAACCAGCCCTGCATATTCGGCGAATACGACGAACGCGATCAGGCCTGCGCAAATGAGTATCCATGCACTCCACTCTGGCCTGGGTCGCATACGTCGCTCATCGGGTCTGGCCTTCAACCCCTTGATACCGATCGCAATGCCGGTCAGCGCGAGAACCGCGCCGAGGATCAGCGGAAAATAGCCGGGCCCCATCTGCGTCAAGGTACCGACGCTATAGGAAATGGAATGGACAGCGACCCATATCCCAATACACGTCATCAGCAAGCCGCCCCAAACGTCCTTGTTCAAGCCACGTGCGTGCGCCATGCCGCCCCCCTTTCTGTCTCGTGATGGAATCGGCGGGCTTTTCCGTATCGACCCGGTTGCAGTTCGCACGCGCGTGCAGCATCCGCGACGCACGAACGCTGAAATAAAGATGTCGACTTCATGTCTCCCCCATTTGTCGTATATGGGATGATTCCGAGGATCGGTCACAGTCACGCAAGTCGCGCGCCACCGCGCCAATGACACGGTCTGGCGATACGGGTCACACGATGCCGTCCTCCTTCAGCTGTCGAAGCGTGTCACCTTCGATGTCGAGCCACGCACGCAACACGTCCTGGCTGTCTTCGCCGAGACGAGGCGGCGGCTTGCGAAACGTATGCGCGTTCCCGTCGACATGGATGCCTAGTCCGACCTGCGGAATCTGCGCGTCGCCGCGGGGAACCGCATAAAAGAATCCCCGGCGACGCAGTTCAGGATCCGCTGCCACTTCATCGATCCGATTGATCGGACCGGCCGGGATACGGGCATCGCGGAAGATGCTGAGCCAGTGATCGCGGCGCTTCGTGCCGACGATGGACTGAATCTTCTCTACGATCTCGTCACGCAAACGACGCCGGTCGCTGTTGCTCGCATAGCAGGGTGCCTGTCCGAATTCGGGTTCGCCTACCGCGCGCCAGAATCGCTTCCAGATGCCATCATTTCCAAGACCGATCGTGAGCGGCGCGTCGGCAGCCTGAAAAACCTGGTAGACGGCGATGACGCTGTCTCGCCCTCCTGAACGGAGCGGCACCTCGCCGGAGCCGAGATAGGGAACGATTCGCGGCGTCATGAAGCGGGTCATGCTCTCGATCATCGAAATATCAATGCAATGTCCGTGTCCGGTCCGATCGCGATCGACCAGCGCCGCGAGCACCGCGAGCGCCGCATCGCTGCCGGCAAGCAGGTCGGCGGCCGGCGTACCGATTTTCTGCGGACCGTTATCTGCCTCGCCAGTCAGGTCCATCACACCGCTATAGCCTTCGGCGATCAGGTCATAGCACGGCATGTCGCTGCGTTCGCCATCGAGCCCGAATCCAGATACCGAAGCATGGATGAGTCGAGGGTTGACCTGCCAGAGACTCGCGTAATCGATACCCAGCTTGCGTTGAATCGGAGCGGTCCTGTTGACGACCACCACGTCCGCGCTTGCCACCATCCGTTTGAGCAGTTCGAGTCCCTGGGGCTTGCTGTAATCGAGCGTCAGGCTGTGTTTGTTGCGGTTCACGCTGAGATACCACAGCGACTCGCCGTCAAGAAACGGGGGGCCCCACGCGCGCACGTCGTCACCGTGGCCTGGCGGTTCGATCTTCACGACCGTCGCACCGAAATCCGCGAGCAGCAGCGTGGCGTATGGCCCTGCGACAGACGATGTGAGGTCCAGCACGCGCACGCCGTCTAGCAGTTTCAAAGGTGTTTTCTCGCAGAGAGTAGGCAATGGGTCGAATGCGTTCATGTTTTTCGTCAAGAAATGAGTAGCAGCAGCATTCGCACGGCAAGTCTCATGCCATACGCCCGCCGAGCGTCTTCCGGAACGCGTTTGCCAGAAAACCGCCCCGCGCGACGCCAATGGGTAGGCGCCGACTCGAGTGTGTGTCGTCGACATGGCCAGCATGTCGGCGCAGCGTATGGACATGTCGTCGGGGCGGACACTGCCGCTGATGCTTCGAGACGCTCGCGACGCCGAGTGGGATCTCGCAATCCGCGATCGCGCACCTCACCGAATACCGGGCGGAGACCGACCATTCGCAGACGATTCGCGCTGCGCTGGGCAAGCCGAACCGGTGGAATGGCATAGCTTTTGCTGAAAGTGCCTGCTATTTGCGTCCGTACCGAGACGGCCCAAAAGCGCGCATCGCACCATATCCACCGATGATCGCGTGGTCGTGAAGCCCGTGATCGCAATCCAGGAGTCAATTGATGAATCCCGATTCTGAAGGCGCGCGTGTTTACGCAGCCGTACCTCAGCTCGCCCGAATTCGCGAGGAGGTGCTGCTTGGCGACGTGTGGCAACAGCCGGAAATGTCGTTTCGCGATCGCATTCTCGTCACGTGCGCGGTTCTTGCCGCGACGGGCAAACTCGACGAGCTGAAAATCTGGATGGGTCGCGGCGTCGACAACGGCATCACACTTGACGAGCTTCGCGGCCTGGTCGTTCAAGTCACTTTCTATGCGGGCTGGCCGGCCGGACTGTGTGCGGGGAAAGCGGCACTACCATTGCTGGAGCGTGAGGACGCACGACAAGACTGATCTGCGTCGCGAAATGAGGGCCCCTGCGCTTGACGTGTCGGTCGCGGATTCGTGCAGCCGTCGAGCGTGGGGATGTGTGACATTCATCTGAACCCGACATGAAGACATCCGATCGCAAACCGTCGTCCCAACGCCTTGTCGAAGCCAATCCCGACGCCATGTCGCACTACAGAAAGATGCGCGGCGAACTGTGGCCGCCTGCAGATGTCGACGAAACGACATGCGAAATGATGCTCGCCATGCAATTGGCCGTATTGGGCCGTGAAATCCCTTTCAAGGTCCATGCGTTGCGCGCGTTGTCGCGCGGCGTGACCAAGGCGCAACTGGAAGGTTTGCTGCTGTGCGGACTGGGGGTGTCGCTCGTCGCGTTCGAAGCGGCCCAGGCTCTGATCTGGCTCGACGAGGCCTGCGCCGAAGCAGATACCACCCAGCCCATTCAGACCTGACGAACGGGCGGTCCATCATCCGTACGCGTTCGACACGTCACAGCCCACGAGGTCACCTGGGTTTCGAACAAGCGTGCGCGATGCATAGCACGCTTGCCCGCTCGCATCCATTACAACCCGAGCGGGCGAAGTTCACGCGTAAGGTCGATCAAGAGGCGCAGGCCGGTCGGCATCTGACGTCTGCTCGAATAATAAATGTAGAAACCCGGCTCGGAAGGCGCCCAATCGTTGAGCACGAGACGCAGCCGCCCCTCCTTCACGTACGGCGCGACGAGCGGTTCGGGAAAGTACATCAACCCCGCTCCGCCGAGAACTGCGACGAGCCCGGTTTCGGCCTGATCGACCGTCAATGACGATGGCACAGCCACCTCGAGTTTCTCATCGCCCCGTTCGAACTCCCATCGGTAAATTCGATCGTCGCCAAGACGATTGCCGATGCAGCGATGTGCGAGCAGATCATTTGGATGATCGGGGTTGCCGAAGCGATCAAGATAGTCGGGCGCCCCTGCGACGACCCAGCGTATATTGGCCGAAAGCCGCTGTGCGATCATGTCCTCCGGCACCGTACCGCCGTAGCGAATACCCGCATCAAAGCCTCCCTCCGTCACGTCGACCAAGCGGTTGCTCGCAACGATATCCAGCTCTACGTCCGGATAGCGTTCGACAAAAGTCGGCAGGATCGGTCCTAACAGCAACGTCGACGCCTCGACGGCGACATTGATCCGAATGCGGCCGGTAGGCGCGTCCCGGAAGCGATTCAGGGTTTCCAGCGCCGTGTCGATCGCCTCGAAAGGCATGCCGATCGATGCAGCCAGCGCGTCTCCCGCCGCAGTCAGCGTGACGCTCTTGGTCGTGCGGTTCAGTAGGCGAACACCGAGTCTACCTTCTAGCCCCTTCAGTGCATGACTCAATGTCGAAGCGCTTACCCCGAGCTCTATCGCGGCACGACTAAAGCTCCTTTGTCGGGCAATGGCCAGGAAATAGATCAAATCAGCCATATCAGATCGATTTATTTGCATATCAAAAATCTCATTAAAAAAATCTTTCTGATTTAACGAACATTTCGCTCAATGAACCGCACCACGGACGGCCAGCCCGTCCGGCTCGCCATACTCGTCTACCGCAGAGCAGGCACTCGGACGCGGGGTACAGCTACACGCGTGCCACCCAAGCCAAAATCATTGCCAATGGCGCAACGTATCAGCAGATCACACTCACACAGCACGATGGGCTGTCCAAACGAACCGGACTGTGTGCGACGGAGGCCTACACACGCGCAGCAGGACAAACGCTCGGCTCGACGTGAGCAGGTAACATCATAGAGGCCACGGCGACAATAGGCGATGGATTCAATTCGGCACCGTCGCGCAGCGTGTTCGCAGGCATGGGGATATTTCACAAGTTTTAGCAGCTCTCCGAAGCGAATCCTATCGATTCAACGCGCGAGGCACCACACCGCGGACTGGTTGCACATTTCGAGCCAGTATTCGTTGGGCGCGTCGAAGCCAGCGGCGTCGGCACGGCCGATGTGTTCCGATTCGCCCCACTCGCGGCAACGCTCATCGGTCGGGTCAAGCTAGACATCGACGTTGCCACTATGCGAGTACTGCCGCAGCGCCTCTGCTTGGCATCGAGGGCGTGAGCCGGATGCGGGCCATGCGGCGAGCACTCTCAATGCGCTCACGATGTCCGGACAATCGCGCCGACGCAGCGACCGCAGCACCGAGATGAGACGCTGCGTCGGCCGTCGACTCGCGAAGCACGACCACCATTTGGCCGTCTGTGGCTGCTGTCCGGAGCAACATCGGCACGAACGTCCTGACCTACGCACTGGATCAAGGTCTGGGCCGCCGACATTCATGAGCATTGCTTATATGACCTTTCACAATTCATCGGCTACTCAGCGGCACTCAAACTGACGAAAATTTTGATTGCCGAGGGCCGGACGACGACGCCGATGCAACACGCCGTCTCCCGAGAAGCCTGACCAAGCCTCCGCGCGATTGACCGCTTCGCACTCTGGAAAGGAGAGAGTCTTCATGCGCCCGTCTTTGATACCCGCGCTGCTCGCCACCACCCTGCAGACGACCTTCGCCTTTGCTACCGAGCCGCAGGCCGGCAAGCCCGCCGACGCGCAACAAATCACGCTCGCCGGCGAACAACCGTCGGCTGCCGGCCCGGCCCGGTTCTTCACCGGCCGCGTGCGGGTCGACCCGGTGTGGCCCACCAACGAGAACATCAATGCATCGGGCGGTCTCGTCACGTTCGAGCCTGGCGCGCGATCCGCCTGGCACACCCACCCGGCTGGCCAGCGGCTGGTGGTCACCTCCGGCGTTGGTCTGACGCAGGAGTGGGACAAGCCGGTGCAGGTCATCCGCCCTGGTGACGTGGTCTGGTGCCCGCCGGGCGTCAAGCATTGGCATGGGGCCGCGCACCACACAGCCATGACCCACCTGGCTGTGACCGGCACGGTCGATGGAACGAATGTCACGTGGATGGAGAAAGTTACCGATGAGCAATACAACGCCCGCTAAGTCCCGAAACACGCATCTACATGCTGGCGCGCTGACCTTGGCCCTGGGTCTGGCCACCGCGCTGGGCACCGATGCCAACGCACAGGAAACCAAGCCCATGACCCCTTCCCCAACCTCGGCGCCCAGCGCATCCGAAACCCTCAACACTCGGCAGCACGCCATCGTGCCGATCGCGGCTTTCGCCGCCGCGGGCGACATTGCCAAGTTGAACACCGCACTGAACCGGGGGCTGGACGCCGGCCTGACGGTCAGCGATGCCAAGGAAGTGCTGATCCAGCTGTACGCCTACGCTGGCTTTCCGCGCAGTCTCAACGCCTTGGGCGAACTGATGAAGGTCGTGGAGACGCGCAAACAGCGCGGCATCCAGGACGCCCCAGGCAGCGCGCCCAGCCGCCCGACCCCGAAGGGTGACGCGCTGATGGCAGCGGGAACCGCCAATCAGACCAAGCTCTCGGGCGGCCCGGTGGGCGGTCCGCTGTTCGACTTCGCACCGACGGCCAACGAGTACCTGCGGGCCCACTTGTTCGGCGACATCTTCGAGCGCGACAACCTGGATTGGCAAAGCCGTGAGCTGGCCACGGTAGGTATGCTCTCGGCGCTGCCGGGCGCGGAACCACAGTTGCTGGCGCACATGCGTATCAGCATGAACGTAGGCATTACCGAAGGCCAGTTGCGCCAGCTCACCCAAGTCCTGGCCGATCGCGTGGACGCAAGCATGGCCGCCCGTGCGCGCGAGGCGCTGGCGCAGCAAGTCGCAAGCCTTTCCGGCAAGAAGCAGTAATCCACTGCGCTGGATGCCGCCGCACGGCTCGCGCCGGCATGATCCCGGCTGGCGTACGCGCCGCCCTTACAACCTCCGCCACGATGCCCAGCCCTCCGGATTTGCCGATCGATCGCACGCTGCTGTCCTTGATGGCCTGCGTCTTCGCCGTGTTCCTCGTCACCGGAGCGGCACTGCCGGCATTGCCGCTGCACATCCATGACGATCTAGGCTTCGGCACCTTCGCGGTCGGCCTGGTTTCCGGCGCGCAATTCGCCGCCGCGCTGCTGTGCCGGCTGTGGTCCGGAACGGTTTCAGACCGGCACGGTCCGAAATTCACCGTGACGACGGGCCTGCTGCTGGCGGCCCTTGCAGGTACGCTCTATCTCGTCTCGCTGCTGGCGATGGGCCGCCCCTCACTGTCTATCGCCATCCTGATCGCAGGACGAGTCCTCCTTGGAGGTGCAGAGAGCTTCATCATGATCGGCGCGCAGAGTTGGTGCCTATCGATCGGAGGGCCCCGCAACGTCGGCAAGATGATCGCCTGGATCGGCACGGCCATGTTCATTGCGCTAGCCTTGGGGGCACCGCTAGGAAGTTCGCTGCTCGCTAGTTTTGGCTTTGCGTCGATCGGCTGGATCACGCTGATCGGCGCGACGGGCACGTGGCTGCTCGTCGTGTCCATTCCAGCCATCCAAGCCGCACCGCGAAGCGGCAAGGCAAAGGGGCACGTCCTCAAAGCGGTCTGGATACCTGGCCTTGCGATGGCGTTCTCCAGTGTGGGCTACGGCATCATGACCGCGTTTGGCGTGCTGCTCTTCGTTGAACACGGCTGGCAACCTGCGTGGCTGTCCTTTACCGCCTTCGCCGTGGCGCTGATGGTGGCACGGCTGTTCTTCGGCCCATTGCCGGACCGCTTCGGCGGAGCGCGCACCGCGATGATCTTCGTCGTCATTCAGAGCGCCGGCCTGGCCCTGATCTGGCTGTCTCCCTACGCATGGCTCGCCTTCGCAGGCTCTGCCATGGCGGGTTTCGGATACGCGCTCGTGTACCCAGGCCTGGGAATCGAAGCAGTGGCACGGGCACCCGCGGATGCGCGAGGCCTTGCCATGGGGATCTATACGGCTTTCATCGATCTGGCGCTCGGCCTACTTGCTCCTCTGCTGGGACTGCTCGCCAACGGCATCGGGCTGTCCCGAATTTTTCTCATCACGGCGCTTCTCGCGCTTTGCGCCGTGCCCATCGCGGCATGGTTGCGGACTCATCCCGCCCGAGCGCCGGCGACTGCCCAGTGAGGGACACCGGGCTTGTTCGACGATTCAAAGCAAAGGTCCAGAGCTTTTCCCGGCATGCCTGCTTCGGGGTCCAGAATTCGTGAATTTCATTTATATGAGTTTGCACCATTCATTAGCTACTCAGTAGACCTGAAATTGGCGACCATATCGGTTCCGAATCAGCCATTCCATTGCTGCCGGCGAGTGCGCGCGCAAGCCGCTGCGGCCTTGATGCCCGGCGCGTATTGCTGCGCAGCAGTGGATTCGCGCCCAACCATGGAAGGTCACAACATGAATCCGATTTATGACTTCAAGGGCCAAGTCGCCTTTGTCACCGGCGCCGCAATGGGGATGGGCCTGGCCGCTGCCCGTGCCTTTGCACAAAGCGGCGCGTCCGTGGTGCTCGCAGATCTCGACGGGGCACTGGCGGCCAAGGAAGCGCAGAAGATCGTCGATGAAGGCGGCACCGCCATCGGGGTGGCCTGCGACGTCACCGACGAAGCACAGGTGGCAGCCACAGTCGATCGGGCCGTCGCCGAATACGGCCGGCTTGACATGGCCTTCAACAATGCTGGCATCCAGGTGCCACCGAGCGATGCAGCCGACGAGCCGGTCGAAAGCTTCCAGCGCGTGGTCGGCGTCAACCAGTTCGGCGTGTGGGCCTGCATGAAGCACGAGCTGCGCGTGATGCGCGCCCAAGGGTCCGGCGCGATCGTCAACAACTCATCGCTGGGCGGCCTGGTCGGTCTTCCCGAGCGCGCGGCGTATCACGGGACGAAGCACGCCGTGCTGGGCATGACCAAGAGCGTCGGCGTGGAATACGCGCCCCGCGGCATCCGGATCAACGCTGTGTGCCCTGGCACCGTCGACACCCCGATGGTGCAGGACATGCTGAAGGGCCAAGCGGACGCGATGAAGGTCATCCTGAAGGAGCAGCCGATTGGCCGCCTGGGGCGCGCCGATGAAGTGGCAGCGGCCGTGCTGTGGTTGTGCAGCCCCGGTGCCAGCTTCGTCGTCGGTGTCGGCCTGCCGGTCGATGGCGGCTTCACCGCACACTGATTTTCGGGAGCCCGGTGAGCGGAGTTTGCCCGCTCCCGAGCCCACAGGCCTCAACCCGACAAGGACACATGCCATGCCTCACATCATCGTCAAGATGGCCGCAGGACGCAGCGACGCCACCAAGCAGGAACTGGCCGAGCGCCTGGCCACTGCCATGAGCGAGGTGCTGGCGCTCGACGCCAGTGCCATCTCCGTCGCGGTGGAGGATGTGCCGGCGCAGAAGTGGATGCAGCAGGTCTACGGCCCCGACATCGAAGGCGCCGGCCAGCGCCTCGTCAAGCGGCCGGAATATGGCCCGCTGGCCGCGTCTGCGCCAGGCAACGAGCAATGAAACAGCCCTGGCCGCGGCGATCCCGCGCAGGGCCATGCAGGAGTACCAAGCAATGAACTACACGCACCTCGGCCGCACCGGCCTCAAAGTCAGCCCGATCGCGCTGGGCGCCCTAAACTTTGGCGAACTGACCGACGAGGCGACTGCCTTCGCGATCATGAACGAAGCCCTGGACGCGGGCGTCAACTTCTTCGACACAGCCGACGTCTATGGCGGGCCCCAGTCGCCGGACATGGAGAAGGGCTTTGGCACCTCCGAGGAGATCATCGGCCGCTGGCTGGCCCAGGACCGCGGCCGCCGCAACAGGATCGTGCTGGCGACCAAGGTCTATCAGCCGATGGGCACCGGCCCGAATGACAAGTACCTGTCGGCCTATCACATCCGCCGCGCCTGCGACGACAGCCTCAAGCGCCTGCAGACCGATCACATTGACCTCTACCAGATGCACCACATCGACCGGGCCACACCCTGGGAGGAGGTCTGGCAGGCGATGGAGCAGCTAATCCGCGAAGGCAAGATCACCTACGTCGGCTCCAGCAACTTCGCCGGATGGGACATTGCCACCGCGCAGAGCACGGCGGCCTCGCGGCACTTGCTGGGGCTGGCGTCGGAGCAGAGCCTGTACAACCTGGCCCAGCGAACCATTGAGCTGGAGGTGATCCCGGCCCTGCGCCACTTCGGCGTTGGCCTCATTCCTTGGAGTCCGGTCGGCAAGGGGCTGCTGGGGGGCGTGCTGAACGAGACGTTCACGCAAGGACGCCGTGCCACGCCCCGGCTGAAGGCACAGATCGAGAAGTTCCGCCCGCAACTGCAAGCCTATGAGGCGCTGTGCGCCGAGCTGGGCGAAGCACCCGCTGTCGTGGCGCTCGCATGGCTGCTGCACAACCCGGTCGTGACCGCTGCAATCAATGGCCCGCGCACGCTGGAGCAGTGGCGCCTGAGCCTCAAGGCCCCGTCGGTGACGCTCTCGCCAGAGACGCTGGCCCGGCTCGACGAGATCTGGCCAGGCCCTGGCGGCGAGGCGCCCCAAGCCTATGCTTGGTAGGTAGACGCTCGGGCCGGCATGCCAGCCGCGACCGTCCTGGTGCAAACCCCGCCGAATTCCCGACAGGAGATGTCCATGTCCAACACGCAACAAGGCGCGGGCCGCAAGGCTCGCGTGTTTATCACCGGCTCGGCCGATGGGCTTGGCCATGCTGCGGCCAAGACGCTGCTGTCCCGGGGACACGACGTCGTAGTGCATGTCCGTTCCAAGGCCCGGATGTCGGCGGTGAAGGAACTTGTGGACCAAGGCGCCACCGCGACCATCGGCGATCTGTCGGACCCCGCGCAGATCCGTAACGTCGCGCGCCAGGTCAACGACATCGGCCGGATGGATGCCGTCATCCACAACGCGGGAGTGATTTCCGGTGCACCGCTGCTGGTGGTGAACGTGGTCGCTCCCTACCTGCTCACCGCTTTGATCCAGCGTCCGCAGCGCCTCATCTACGTCAGCAGCAGCATGCACCGAGGCGGGAACACCAATCTGTCCGGCATGGACTGGACGGGTGGCACGCCCACCGGCAGCTATTCGGACAGCAAGCTACTCGTCACCACGCTGGCTGCGGCCATCGCACGGCTGTGGCCTGGGGTGTACAGCAACGCCGTCGATCCGGGCTGGGTGCCAACCAAGATGGGCGGCGCCGGGGCGCCGGACGACCTGCGCCTAGCAGGCTGTTGAAAAGCGCCTCGTTTTGACAACCGAGGCAGTGTTTCAAAGGATTTCGTATGCGATTAGCGGCCGAGTTGCAGACGTATCGTGCCGGATGCCCCGCTGGCGAGCGGGCTGGCCGGCGCGTCGCCGCGCGGCGATCGCACTTGGGCGGCTCATCGCGCCGCTCCTTGCGGCACCGCTGCCAGTATTCGCGCCATTCGAGTCAGGTTGCTCGCCAGCATCGTCAGCTTGAAGTGCTGGTCGACTCGCTTGATGCCGCGATACGCGGTCTGTCGAATCCGGCCGACGGTCTTGCCCCAGCCGAAGTGCTCTTCGATGCGCTTGCGAATCACTTGGCTAATGCCATAGCCGACGTGCCGCGAGGTGCGGCCGTCGATCGCGCTGCCGCCTTGATGCGTGTCGTTGCGCGCGACGTGCGGCGTCACTTTGCGCGCTCGGCAATCCCGCACAAAGTCGCGCATGTCGTAACCCTTGTCGGCGCCGAGCGTCTTGGCGTCACGACCCGGTACACAATCGAGCAGGTTCAACGCACTTGCGCGTTCGGCGAAACCGTCGGCATGGCTGACCACGGCCCCAACCACCAAGCCCGAGCGGTTCTCCATCAGGATGTGCCCCTGATAACAAAGGATGGCTCCGCTTTGCCTACCCTTACGGAACAGGCGCGCATCCGGATCGGTGCTCGATTCATGCGTGTCGTTGCTGCGCCGCTTGCCCTTCCAGTCGGTGTCGACATTGCGACCACCGCCGGCTGGCGGGTCGTCCGAACCGTCCTTGGGCCGGAAGCTCTTGTGGCTGGCCCACGCCTGGATCAGCGTGCCATCGACCGAGAAGTGTTCTCTGGACAGCAGCCCTTGCTTGTCGGCCAAGCTCATGACTTCGGTAAAGAACGCTTCGATTACTTCGTGCTCAAGCAGACGATCGCGGTTCTTCGAGAACACCGAGTGGTCCCAGACGGCGTCTTCGATGGCGAGGCCGACGAACCAGCGGAACAGCAGGTTGTAGCGCATTTGCTCCATCAGCATGCGCTCGCTGCGCACCGAGAACAGCACCTGCAGCAGCAACGCGCGCAGCAGCTTCTCGGGCGCGATCGACGCACGGCCGCTGTCCGCGTAGATCGTGCCAAACAGCCCATTGAGCCGCTTCAGCGCTTGATTGACCAGCAGCCGAAGCGGCCGCAACGGGTGATCGGCCGGCACGAAGTCTTCCAGCTTCACCGTCGTGAACAGCGGTTCTTGCATCTCGTCCATTCCGCGCATCGCTCTCGTCTGCCCAAGATCATGAACACGATATCTCTAACGCACCGCTCGCAACGCCCGTTTACACCGTTCCGAATTTCAACAGCCTGCTAGGGCATCTGACGCAGGAGTGGCTGGCGACCAGCGACGATCCCGCGGCGCTGACCAGCGGCGGCTACTGGCATCATCAGCGCCGCCAGGAACCGCTGCCAGCCGTCAACGACACCCGGTTCCAGAACCTGTTACTGAGCGAACTCGCACGCGCGGTCGGCACCAAGCTGACCTAATTCAGCGCCATCGAGTCGCACGGTCGGAGGCGGTGGATGGCATGGATCAGCCTCCCCTGTCGCATCGAAGAGGAAGACGCTGCGCAGGCAAACGGCCGCGCTGCTGCATCAGAATTCTTGTCGCGTCGGACGCAGGGTGATCTCATTGATGGACACGTCCTCTGGCTGCTCGATGGCATAAGCCACGGCGCGGGCCACCGAATCGGCCGGGATTTCATTGGCTTCGTAAAACGCCTTCATCCCGGCGGCGGCATCGGCATCGGTGCTGCCGTTCACGAGTTCGCTGGCAACTGCACCTGGATACAACGTGGTCACGCGGATGCCCTCGGGGCAAACCTCGGCGCGCAGGCCTTCGCTGATCGCCTTCACTGCAAACTTGGTGGCGCTGTACACCGTGCCCACGCCGGTGGACACGCGGAGCCCGGCCACGGACGACAGGTTGATGATGTGGCCGCTTCTGTTGGCGCGCATGCCCGGCAGCGCCGCGGTGATCCCGTAGAGGACGCCCTTGATGTTCACGTCGATCATCTGGTCCCACTCATCGACCTTGAGCTTGGACATGGCCGCCATGGGCATGATGCCGGCGTTGTTGACCAGCACATCGACGCGGCCGAACTTGTCCTGCGCCGCCTTAATTAGATTCTCCACGTCGGCGCGCTTAGCGACGTTCGTCGCAACGGCGATGGCTTCGCCACCTGCGGCCGTAATGTCGGCCGCGAGCTTTTCCAGACGATCCAGACGGCGCGCACCCAGGACGAGCCCGGCGCCGCGCTCCGCGAGCAGGCGGGCCGTGGCCTCGCCCAGGCCGCTCGATGCGCCAGTGATGACGACGACCTTGCCGGTGATGGTATTCATGTGGACTACTCCTGATGCTTGATGAATGGACGCTGCGGATAGCTCAGAACGTCAGAACGATGCGGCCTCGCAGGCCGCCAGCTTGCAGCAGCCGATGTGCCTCGACCGCCTGCTCGGCGGGCAGGGTTCGGGCCACGCGCAATGTGATGTGGCTCTGATCGGCCAGTTCGCGAAGTTGGTTCAGTGCCGCATGATTGCGTGCGTATTTCGGCACGAAGGTACGGTCGGTGACGATGCCAATCATGTCCGTCGGAGCCTGCGTAAGCCTGGCGCGATCGACTGTACCGACACCGATCCTTCGTCCCAGCACCTCAGTGCGCAAAGCGTGACATCGGAACGGGACAGCATGCCCGGCGCGGGCGGTTCAAACGCGCCATAAGCCAGCCGATCCTCGGTCAACGGCCCTCTGTTTCTCACCACCGCGCTTCTAGGGTTGACGGCTCATCTTCTTGAACATGAGCGGCATCGACTTCGCATCCATGGCCTGCATGTCCACGAGCCGAAGCGACTTCACCATCTCCAGCGTCGACGTCTTGTACTTCTGGAAATGCGGCGACTTAATGTGTGACTCGTAGGCCTCTCGACTGGCATAGATTTCCAGAATCCTGATCTGCGTCGGATTGTCCTTCTGGGCGCTCGGGAAGATGCACATGACTCCTGGCTCCAGACGAACGGACGCTTCGGCTTCCTCATTGAGGATGCGCTGATATTCCTCAAGGTGCTCGGGGAATATCTCGATTTCCGAAATGCGTATCAGCATTTGCGGCTCCTGGGCATAGGCGTTGTGGTGTCCGGCGAACAACGCCAGCGCGCACACCAGCACGGTTGCGAAAATGACCGCTCGACGAGGCCCGAAACGCGGTGCGTCATGCGCTGTTTTCATGGGTGTCGAATGTTGAGTGGGCCTAGCTGCATCAATATACCCGTTCAATCCCTGGAGGCCACGCTGATCATCAAGCCGGATGACCAGCCCCGAGGGACAAGTACGCTGGATGACGTGCGCCTTACCTGGCATTTCTGCCTGCAGCACCGATAGACCGCGGATTCAACGCGCGAACGCCGGTGATCGTCCTTCTGACCTAGGGTACGGCGAATTTAAGGTGCTGCCGCGAATTCGACTAGATGGCTGGATCCGCATGCCGATATAAGCGGAATTCATCAATCATGCTGGTGACTTCGCCAAACTCGCCGGCACTGGTAGACTCTGCGGAGTCACATAAAGATCTCTCATTAATGCCACGAGATACCTTTGGCGACCTGCAAGCCTTCATCGCCGTAGCGCGAGCGCGCAGCTTCACGCGCGCGGCGGCCCAGCTTCGCGTGTCTCAACCTGCGCTGAGCTACACCGTCAGAGAGCTGGAGGAAAGGCTCGGCGTGCGCCTGCTCATGCGTAGCACGCGCGGCGTGTCCCCTACCGAGGCTGGGCAGCGCCTGCTGGATCGCCTCGCCCCCGAGTTCGATGGCATCGAAGAAGGAATCCAGGCGCTGAGCGAACTGCGCGATGAGCCGATGGGGACCATTCGGATCACGGCGATCGACTACGCGATCAGGAGCACGGTCTGGCCGAAGCTGGCGATGTTCCTTCCGAAGTACCCGGACATCAAGGTCGAGCTGATCAACGAGTATGCAAGCGTGGACATTGTCGCAAGCGGCTATGATGCGGGCGTGCGCTTTGGGCAGGAACTGGCGCAGGACATGATCTCGGTGCGGATCGGCCCGGATATTCGCATCATGGTCGTTGCTGCGAAAACCTACTTCGCGGGACGCAAGCTTCCCGGGACACCCCAGGACCTGATGGAGCACACCTGCATCAACCTGCGCACCACGACGTATGGCAACCTTTATGAGTGGGAGTTCGTCAAAGGCAAGAAGGCGCTGAGCGCGCGTGTCGATGGCCCTCTTACCTTCAACAACGCATACGACATTTTCGAGGCAGCAAAAGCAGGCTTCGGGCTGGCCTACCTGCCCGAGGACTTGGTGCGGCCCTTTATTGCAAAAGGTCACTTCGTGTCGGTTCTCGAAGACTGGTGCCCCACATGGGATGGCCTGCACCTGTACTACCCGAATCGTCGCCAACCGTCCAGAGCCATGACATTGCTGGTGGACGCGCTTCGCTATAGACCTTAGAGATTCCGGTACATCCATGTCAGGCGACAACCTCCGAGATATCTACACATTTCTCGCCGTGGCACGCGAGCGCAGCTTCACGCGCGCGGCGGCACAGCTTGGCGTGTCGCAATCTGCCCTGAGCCACACCATTCGCGGTCTGGAGTCGCGGTTGGGGTTGCGGCTGCTGACCCGTACAACGCGCAGCGTCGCCCCGACAGAGGCCGGCGAGCGCCTGATCCAGAACATCGCTCCGCGGTTCGACGTGATCCAGGAAGAACTCGCCGCGTTTGACGAGCTTCGTGACAAGCCTGCCGGGACGGTTCGCATCACGACCTCGGACTTTGCGGCCAACACGGTACTGTGGCCGAAGCTGTCGAAGCTCCAACCCGAATACCCTGACGTGAAGATCGAGATCGCCATCGATCCCGGCCTCACTGACATCGTCGCCGAACGCTATGACGCGGGCGTGCGCTTCGGCGACCAGATCGCCAAGGACATGACTGCTGTCCGAATCACCCCAGACATTCACATGACCATCGTTGGCGCGCCGTCCTACTTCGAAAAGCGTCCTTTGCCGAAGACACCGGCGGATCTCACCCAGCATGACTGCATCAACATGCGTTTCTCGATTCGGGGCGGTGTATATGCGTGGGAGCTGAAGAAGGGCAAGCGCAATCTGCAGGTACGAGTAGAAGGGCCCTGGACCTTCAACAGCATCTACCCGGCGCTCGACGCGGCCTTGGCCGGTTTCGGCCTAGCGTACATGCCCGAGCAACTTGCACAACCACACGTTGAAAGCGGGCGCCTGCTGCCCGTCCTCAAAGATCGGTGTCCGACGTTCCCGGGCCTGCATATCTTCTATGCCAGCAGGCGGCAGTCCTCGCCCGCGCTGTCGCTGATCGTGGAGACGCTGCGCTATCGCCGTAGAGCAAAATAAAGTCGTCGCCTTCTGCGAAGTAGAAATGTCACTTCGCCTGTCTCAGTCGACTAAGAGATACGAAACCGTTGCGAATCAAACGATTGTCCGCCGCGAACTAAAGTTTTCACGAAGCCCGGCTTCGCGAAGACCAGGGTCAATTCCGCTAGAGCGCTGACGGCCGCCGCGGCACGTTGCGCGGAATCTGAGTTTGAACGGACGAGCATGCCGTAGTGGTAAGGTTCTTATCTCACTGGCGCGTTCATCCCGGCGTCAGGATCGGCAGCCCAGAGCTTTGCCCCGCTTAAGGTCACCTAACCGGAAAAGCGCACGGGAATCAAAGCCCCCCCACGCTACCTAGCCGGCGGTGCGGTTGCGCTGGCTGACGCTTCTTCTCGACCGGCTCGCTCTCCACGCGCCATCGCCCCGTCGACTGCCTTACTGATCGTGGAATTGCGCCAGCAGCGCT
>NZ_JBQEPY010000036.1:0-33119 GCF_052045915.1 Burkholderia sp. 22088 | reverse complement strand
ATCGGCGCGATACAGTGGACGGCGTTGGCTGGGAGTACCTGTTCGTCGCAGTGGACGATCACGCCCGGATTGCCTACACGGCAATGCATCCAGACGAGACGAAACGCAGTGCCGTGCAGCTCCTGCGCGATGCAGTGGCTTGGTACGCCGGACTCGGCGTGCGTGTGCATCGCTTGCTAACCGACAACGGTTCGGCGTTTCGCTCACACGAGTTTGCGCGAGCCTGTCAGGAAATGGGTATCCGGCACAAATTTACGCGGGCGTATCGTCCGCAGACCAACGGCAAGGCCGAACGCTTCATCCAGTCAGCGTTACGCGAATGGGCCTACGCATGGACATACCAGAGCTCGGCCCATCGCATCGAAGCCTTGGCGAGTTGGCAGCACCACTACAACTGGCATCGTGCCCATAGCGCCATCGGCGGCGTTGCGCCGATGGCCAGACTTCCCGCGTCGAGAAACAACCTCTTGACGCTTCACAGCTAGACCAAGGATACGCGGGCAACTGGCACGCCCATATGAAAGTGCTTGCTTCCGATATCGAACATCGTTGGTTCGGTGCATGGGTGCCACGCACGTCACGTGCGTGGCCTACGGCGCGACGCGGGATAGCGGCACCGCCTGGTCGCGCAGCTTCACGACATCGCGGCCCGGCGCATCGCCGAAGAGGCGTGCGTATTCGCGGCTGAACTGCGACGCGCTCACATAGCCGACACTGCGGCACGCCTGCTGCGCATCCATTGCCGACAGGCACATCAGGCGGCGCGCCTCCTGCAGCCGCAGCATCTTCTGGCATTGCAACGGGCTCATCGACGTGACCGCGCGGAAGTGGTGATGGAACGTCGACGGGCTCATGTCCACCTGTCGCGCGAGCGATTCGACCGTCATCGGATCGAGGTAGTGGTCGCGGATCCAGGCGACCGCACGCGAGATGCGCTGTGTCGTCGAGTCGTCCTGGCCGACCTGCGCGACGCGCGCACCCGACGGGCCGCGCAGCAGCCGGATGAGGATTTCGTCGACGATCAGCGGCGCGAGCAGGTCGATGTCGTCGGGTTGTGCGATCAGTTGCATCAGCCGCACGACGGCGTCGACGATTTCGGGCGGCGCATCGTGCGTGTCGAGTGCGCCGCAGTCGACGGCCTTCGGCAGCCCGCGCGGAAACACGCGTGGTGTGAGCGCCGCGATGCGGGCCGGGTCGAGTTCCAGTTGTGCGTAAAGGAACGGCTCAGCCAGGCTCGCGCGCGTCACGCGGCCGGTGACGGGCAGGTCGGCAGTCGTAACCAGCATCCGCGATTCGTCGATCACGTAGGCTGCGTTGCCGACCCGTGTCGATTTCGCGCCTTGTCCGACGATGCTCAGGCACGCGTGGTGCACGCCATGGTTCCAGTGTGGCGGCGACGCGGACACGCGTGCGATGCGCAAGCCACGCACCGGGAGTTCGAACGTGCCGTCGTGCGGCGCATAGGCGGCGATCAGCGCAGCGAGCCGGGCCGTGGGCGACTGAGGATCGTGATCGGGTGTGGTGCGCTGTAGCGGCGTCGTTCGGGCGTCGATTTCCATATTGCGTGAGCGGATGACCGAGGGAGCGGTGCAAGGTGCGCGACTGCGATTTCCTGTCGGTGTCCCGGCAGGTGGCTGGCACGGCGGTCACATCGTACGGCGAGTCGCGCGCACGTGATTGCCTAAATCTGTCGGAAACCAGCCCGATCATCCGGATCTGCCCGGCCGGGGGCCGCATTGCCCAGGGTTGCGCAGTGTGCAGCGCACAAATTCGGAAATTAAGGCAAAACAATCGCAGGATCAGGCAAGCCAATTTCCGGCGGTTTTCATACCATTGCACCTGCTGAAAGAAACGTGTTCCAGTGCGCTCGGGCGACGCAGGTATGAGCGTCGCCAGGCCGACGGATGCCGCCGGCGTTGCCGCTGTGAATCGCTGCAAGAGACTCAGGACTGCTATTCGAATATTCGTGCATCGGGCCAGCCGAGGCCGGCTTGCGTCCGTTGCATGCCGGTGCGCGTCCGGCGCGAGCGCGCCGACCGATCCGGCGTGGCCGGCGTCGGTGCCGCCGCATTGGCCGGGCCGTCACATGTCGGTCGGGACGCGGCAGCGGGTGTGCGCGTCCAGGCGGCCGACCGCGCAGGGGAATCCGGACAAATGGACCAACTTCAATCGATTCGGGCATTCGTGACGGTGGCAAGGGAAGGCGGTTTTCGCCGGGCGGCGACGCGGCTGCGCGTGTCGACGGCGATGGCGAGCCGGCTGGTCGATGCGCTCGAGACGCGCCTTGGTGCACGCCTGCTTCAACGCAGCACCTGCCACCAGTCGCTGACGGAAATCGGCGAGTTGTATCTCACGCGCGTCGAACGGATTCTCGGGGCGATCGACGAGATCGACGGTCGTTTCGTCGCGATGGGCAGCAAGCCGGAAGGTGCGCTGCGCATTGCCGCGCCGGTCGCGTTCGGGCTCAGCCAGTTGAGCGCGTTGCTCGATCGTTTCGTGAGCCGGTTCCCGGACGTGCGGCCGACCGTGACGCTGACCGACGCCCATGTCGATCTGACGTCCGAAGACATCGATGTTGCGTTCCTGACCGACGGCATGCCGGTGACAGGTGCGCACGCGTTGCACACGCTGGCCTCTTACGAATCCGTGCGCGTCGCGGCACCGGGTTATGTCGCCGCACACGGCGGCGCGGCTGCGTCGGGCGACTGGCCGGATCTTGGGGCCGTGCGGCTCGATCTGCCGGTCGCCGGCGGCGACGATGCGGCTGCGTTCCGGCCCGACGCGACGCCCGGCGGCAGTCAGGGCGTCGGCCATCTCGAGATGGCACGGCGGCTGGCCGTGGCCGGCATGGGCGCCGCGGTGCTGCCCGCGTATCTCGTCGACGCCGATCTGGCGGACGGCGCGCTGGTGCGCGTTGCACCGGTTCACTCGCTCGCGCCCGTCACGCTGAAGCTCGCGCATGCGCGTACCGCGCGTCTGCCGGCCGCTGCACGGGCATTCATCGAATTCGCCGGCACCGCGTTCCGGCCCGCGAGTTAGCGGCCCGGTTGGTCGCCGCGGCAACGCCCGCCCGCCAGTGCCGCGGGCTCATGACGCTTTTTCCACGGAAGCAGTTCGACGAACGAACGCTCCGCAGGGCGCAACGAACGCCCGACATACGCAACCGCATCCGCGGCAAACAGGAAGCGACAGCATTCCGGCCGCGCGTGCAGGTTACGAGGAGATCTGGTGATTCCAATTGAAGGTCGTCTATTTGCGAGAGGTTGCTCCATGCGCGTCGAACGGGTTCCATACCGCTTAATCACTGCCGCAACGGCCGCCGTTTTCCTGGCCGCGTGCGGAAAAAAAGAATCGGCACCGCCGCCGCAAACGCCGGAAGTCGGCGTCGTCACCGTCCAGCCGCAAGCCGTACCGGTCTTCACCGACCTGCCGGGTCGCACCAGCGCGTTCCTCGTCGCGCAGGTCCGCGCGCGGGTCGACGGCATCGTGCTGCGCCGTGAATTCACCGAAGGCACCGACGTCAAGGCCGGTCAGCGCCTCTACAAGATCGACCCGGCGCCTTACATCGCCGCGCTGAACAGTGCAAAGGCAACGCTCGCGAAGGCGCAGGCGAACCTCGTCACGCAGAACGCGCTGGTCGCACGCTACAAGGTGCTGGTGGCCGCGAACGCGGTCAGCAAGCAGGACTACGACAACGCGGTGGCCACGCAAGGCCAGGCTGCGGCGGACGTCGCGGCCGGCAAGGCGGCGGTCGATACCGCGCAGATCAACCTCGGCTATACCGATGTCGTTTCGCCGATCACCGGCCGCGTCGGCATCTCGCAGGTGACGCCGGGCGCATACGTGCAGGCGAGCCAGGCGACGCTGATGTCGACGGTGCAGCAGCTCGACCCGGTGTATGTGGACCTCACGCAGTCGAGCCTCGAAGGGCTGAAGCTGCGCCAGGACGTGCAGAGCGGCCGCCTGAAGACATCCGGCCCGGGCGCGGCGAAGGTGTCGCTGATCCTGGAAGACGGCAAGACCTATTCGGAGCCGGGCAAGCTGCAGTTCTCGGACGTGACGGTCGACCAGACCACCGGCTCGGTGACGATCCGCGCGGTTTTCCCGAACCCGGGCAAGGTGCTGCTGCCGGGCATGTTCGTGCGTGCACGGATCGAGGAAGGCGTGAACGAGAACGCGTTCCTGGTGCCGCAGATCGGCGTCACGCATGACCAGAAGGGTCAGGCGATCGCGATGGTGGTGAACGCCAGCAACAAGGTCGAGCCGCGTCCGCTGAAGACGACGGGCATGCAGGGCCCGAACTGGGTGGTCGAAGGCGGTCTGCAAGCGGGTGATCACGTGATCGTGCAGGGCGTCGACAAGGTGCGCCCGGGTGCGACCGTGAAGACCGTCGCGGCGCAGCTCGCACCGGCGCCGGACGCCGCGTCCGGCACACCGGCAAGCGCCGCGAATGCGTCCGGCGCCGCGCCGGCAAGCACCGTCGCCAATGCTGCCGCGAGTTCGACCGCTGCGTCGTCCGCGCAATAAAAAGGAGTCCGTTTCATGGCCAAGTTTTTTATCGATCGCCCGATCTTTGCGTGGGTGATCGCGATCGTGCTGATGCTGGCCGGCGTCGCATCGATCTTCAAGATGCCGATCGCGCAGTATCCGACGATCGCACCGCCGACGATCCAGATCCAGGCGAACTATCCGGGCGCTTCCGCGAAGACGGTGGAAGACACGGTGACGCAGGTGATCGAGCAGCAGATGAGCGGTCTCGACAACTTCCTGTACATGTCGTCGACCAGTGACGACTCGGGCAACGCGACGATCACGCTGACCTTCTCGCCGGGCACGAACCCGGACGTCGCGCAGGTGCAGGTGCAGAACAAGCTGTCGCTCGCGACACCGAACCTGCCGCAGGTCGTGCAGCAACTCGGCATGCAGGTCACGAAGTCGAGCAGCAACTGGCTGATGTGGTTCGCGTTCAACTCCGAGGACGGCAGCATGTCGAAGGAGGACCTGACGAACTATGTGGCGTCGCACGTGCTCGATCCGCTCAGCCGCGTGAACGGCGTCGGCCAGACGCTGCTGCTCGGTTCGCAGTTCTCGATGCGCATCTGGCTCGATCCCGTCAAGCTGACCAACTACAGCCTCACGCCGACCGACGTGTCGGCGGCGATCACGCAGCAGAACGTGCAGATCGCCGGCGGCCAGATCGGCGGCACGCCGGCGAAGCCGGGCACCCTGCTGCAGGCGACGATCACCGAATCGACGCTGCTGCGCACGCCCGAGCAGTTCGGCAACATCCTGCTGAAGGTCAACCAGGACGGCTCGCAGGTCCGCCTGAAGGACGTCGGCCGCGCGGCGCTCGGTTCGGAGAACTACACGTTCGACACGAAGTACATGGGGCAGCCGACGGCCGGTCTCGGCATCCAGCTCGCGACGGGCGCGAACGCGCTCGCGACCGCGACGGCGCTGCGGGCCAAGGTCCAGGAGCTGTCGAAGTACTTCCCGCACGGCCTCGTCGTCCACTATCCGTACGACACGACGCCGTTCGTGCGCCTGTCGATCGAGGAAGTGGTCAAGACGCTGCTCGAAGGCATCGTGCTCGTGTTCCTCGTGATGTACCTGTTCCTGCAGAACCTGCGGGCGACGATCATCCCGACGATCGCGGTGCCGGTCGTGCTGCTCGGCACGTTCGCGATCATGGGCCTCGCCGGCTTCTCGATCAACACGTTGTCGATGTTCGGCCTCGTGCTCGCGATCGGCCTGCTGGTCGACGATGCGATCGTGGTGGTGGAGAACGTCGAGCGCGTGATGGCGGAGGAGGGCCTGTCGCCGAAGGAGGCGACCCGCAAGGCGATGGGCCAGATCACCGGCGCACTGGTCGGCGTGGCGCTGGTGCTGTCGGCGGTGTTCGTGCCGGTGGCGTTCTCGGGCGGTTCGGTCGGCGCAATCTATCGCCAGTTCTCGCTGACGATCGTGTCGGCGATGGTGCTGTCGGTGCTCGTCGCGTTGATCCTGACGCCGGCACTGTGCGCGACGATCCTCAAGCCGATTCCGCAAGGGCATCACGAAGAGAAGAAGGGCTTCTTCGGCTGGTTCAACCGTACCTTCGACCGCAGCCGCGATCGTTATACGGGCGGCGTGAACCACGTGATCCGGCGCTCGGGGCGCTGGCTCGTGATCTACCTGGCGGTGTTCATCGCGGTCGGCGTGATGTTCGTGCGCCTGCCGAAGTCGTTCCTGCCGGATGAAGACCAGGGCTACATGTTCATGATCGTGCAGACGCCGTCCGGTTCCACGCAGGAAACGACCGGCAAGACGCTCGACAACATCAACACGTACCTGACCACGACCGAGAAGGATGTGGTCGACTCGGTGTTCACGGTCAACGGCTTCAGCTTCGCGGGCCGCGGGCAGAACGCGGGCCTCGTGTTCGTGAAGCTGAAACCGTACGAGCATCGCCAGCGCTCCGACCAGAAGGTGCAGGCGCTGATCGGCCGGACCTTCGCGCACTACTCGCAGTACAAGGACGCGATGGTGATCCCGTTCAACCCGCCGTCGATTCCCGAACTCGGTACGGCTGCCGGCTTCGACTTCGAGCTGACGGACAACGCCGGTCTCGGCCACGAGGCGCTGATGGCCGCGCGCGGCCAGTTGCTCGGAATGGCTGCGAAGGATCCCACGCTGGCGCTCGTGCGCCCGAACGGCCTGAACGATACGCCGCAGTACACGGTCGACATCGACCGCGAGAAGGCGAACGCGCTCGGCGTGACGGCTGCGGCGATCGACCAGACGTTCTCGATCGCGTGGGCGTCGCAGTACGTGAACAACTTCCTGGATACCGACGGCCGGATCAAGAAGGTGTACGTGCAGGCGGACGCGCCGTTCCGGATGACCCCGGAAGACCTGAACATCTGGTACGTGCGCAACAGCGCCGGTGGCATGGTGCCGTTCAGCGCGTTCTCGACCGGCCACTGGAGCTACGGTTCGCCGAAGCTCGAACGCTACAACGGCGTATCGTCGATCGAGATCCAGGGGCAGGCTGCGGAGGGCAAGTCGACCGGCCAGGCGATGGCCGCGATGGAAGCGCTCGCGAGCAAGCTGCCGGAAGGTATCGGCTACTCGTGGACGGGCCTGTCGTTCCAGGAAATCCAGTCCGGCTCGCAGGCGCCGATCCTGTACGCGATCTCGATCCTTGTCGTGTTCCTGTGTCTGGCGGCACTGTATGAAAGCTGGTCGATCCCGTTCTCGGTGATCATGGTGGTGCCGCTCGGCGTGGTCGGCGCGCTGCTCGCGACGATGCTGCGCGGCCTCGAGAACGACGTGTTCTTCCAGGTCGGCCTGCTGACGACCGTGGGCCTGTCCGCGAAGAACGCGATCCTGATCGTGGAGTTCGCGCGCGAGTTGCAGGCGAACGAGAACATGGGGCCGGTGCGCGCGGCGATCGAGGCGGCACGCTTGCGGCTGCGTCCGATCCTGATGACGTCGCTCGCATTCATGCTCGGCGTGCTGCCCCTTGCGATCAGCAACGGCGCGGGCTCGGCGAGCCAGCATGCGATCGGCACGGGCGTGATCGGCGGGATGATCACGGCGACGTTCCTCGCGATTTTCATGATCCCGATGTTCTTCGTGCGGGTTCGCGCGATCTTCAGCGGCGAGACGGAAAACGTCGACGATGCCTGGCGTCTCGTGCAGGGCGACCTGCAGCGCGGTCACGGCGACGCACACGATTCGAAGGGGCAGTAACGATGCAAAAACATGCTTTGACTGCAAGTGCGGTCGCGATGGCTGCCGCGTTGTTCGCTGCGGGCTGCACGATGGCGCCGCATTACAAGCGGCCCGACGCGCCGGTCGCACAGGCGTACCCGGCCGGCGGCGTCTATGCGACGCAGCCGGGTGCGGCCGGCGCGCGCAGCGCGAACGGCCAGGCGGCGACCGCCATCGGCTGGCGCGAATTCTTCGTCGATCCGCGCCTGCAGCGGCTGATCGAGATCGCGCTGAAAAACAACCGCGACCTGCGCGTGTCGGTGCTGAACATCGAGGCGGCGCGCGCGCAGTACCAGATCACGCGCGCGGAGCTGTTCCCGACGCTCGACGGCACGGGCACGGGCAGCATCCAGCGCATTCCGCAGGGCTTGTCGACGACCAATGCGCCGCTGATCTCGCGCAACTACAACGTCGGGCTGTCCGCGTCGTGGGAGCTCGACCTGTTCGGCCGCGTGCAGAGCCTGAAGGACCAGGCGCTCGCGCAATACCTGTCGACGTCGTACGCACGGCAGGCGTCGGAGATCTCGCTGGTGTCGCAGGTGGCGGACCAGTACCTGACGCTGCTGTCGACCGACGACCTGCTGAAGGTCACGGAGGACACGCTGAAGTCCGCTCAGGCGCAATACGACCTGACCAAGCTGCAGTTCGACAACGGCACGGGCTCCGAGCTCGAGCTGCGTCAGGCGCAGACGGTTGTCGAGACGGCGCTCGCGAACCAGCAGGCGCAGGCGCGTGCGCGTGCGCAGGCGCTGAACGCGCTGGTGCTGCTGATCGGCGAGCCGCTGCCGGACGATCTGCCGCCGGGCATGCCGCTCGACGCGCAGAACCTGCTGACGGACGTGCCGGCCGGGTTGCCGTCGGACCTGCTGACGCGTCGTCCGGACGTGATGCAGGCCGAGCAGACGCTGCTGGCCGCGAATGCGAACATCGGTGCGGCACGCGCGGCGTTCTTCCCGCGCATCTCGCTGACGGGCGCGTTCGGCACCGGCAGCCCGACGCTGGGCGGCCTGTTCAAGGCCGGCACGGCGGCGTGGTCGTTCGCGCCGCAGATCACGATGCCGATCTTCGAAGGCGGGCAGAACATCGCGAACCTGAACCTCGCGAACGTGCAGAAACGCATCGAGATCGCGAACTACGAGAAGGCGATCCAATCGGCATTCCGCGAAGTGGCGGACGGCCTGGCCGCACGCGGCACGTACGACCAGCAGATCGCGGCGCTCGAGCGCAACGAGCACGCGCAGCAGCGACGTTTCGACCTGTCGGATCTGCGTTACAAGAACGGTGTCGACAGCTACCTGTCGGTGCTGACCGCGCAGACGGATCTGTACTCGGCACAGCAGACGCTGATCAACGCACGTCTGGCGCGCTGGACGAACCTGGTCACGCTGTACCGCGCATTGGGCGGCGGCTGGATCCAGCGGGCCGGCGAGACGCCGCGCGCGCCGGATGCGCCGGTCGACTACGACAAGGCGGCCGCTCCGGCGCCTGCGTCGTCGGCGGCGACGAACGGGTAAGTGAAAGGCGGGGCAGGAGCGGGCAACTGCTTCTGCCTGCCGATCTGGCGAGATGCAAAAGCGAAAACGCCACGGATGAAAATCCGTGGCGTTTTCTTATTGCTCGGCTGCTCACATCCGAAGCGATGTTGCGCTACGCCTGCTTTGTCCAAAGCGTGCGGCCGAAGAACGTCAGCGTGCGATCCCATGCCATTTGCGACCACACGGGATCGAACTGCGTGCCGGCGATACGGCCGGGGCCGACGGCCGTTTCGTTCGCGAACGCATGATGCGCGAGATAGCGATGGAATTCGAAACCGACCTTCGCGTCGGTCAGCTTCTTCTCGAGCGCATCGACCTGGTCGATCGCGAAGAACGCATCCTGCGTGCCCCAGTGGCCCATCAGCGGCACCTTGAGCTTCGCCGGATCGAGGTAGTCGAGCGGCGGGAAACCGTACCACGTGACGCCCGCGTCCGCATCGGCGAACTGCAGCGACAGCAGTGTGAGTGCACCGCCCATGCAGTAACCCGTTACCGCGACACGCGACGCAAGCGTCTTCAGATAGGTCACGGCGCCCGGAATGTCCTGCGAGGCCGCGTCGCCGAAATCGAGCCCGGTCATCAGGTGGTGCGCTTCTTCTTCCTCGACCGTCGACTTGCCGCGATACAGGTCAGGCACGAGCGCGAAGTAGCCGCAGCGCGCGAGGCGATCCGCGACGCCGCGGATCTGGTCGTTCAGCCCCCACCATTCCTGGATGACGACGACCGCGGGCGCGCCTTCGGTTTTTGCCGGCGTGGCGAGATAGCCCTGCAGTTCCTGGCCGTCCGGGCGTCGAAACGTGATCATGGAACCGGATGTTTGAGACATGAAACCGCTCCTTTTCGAAAAATGCGATGAGTGCGGCATCGGGGCCGGCCTGCGGCGCGGCGACGATCGGGCAAGCCGGGCGTCGTGGTTTCCGCTCGCGTTCGTTTCGGCCGGCGCCGACCACGCGGCCATTCTATGCGCAAACACAGGCTGCCTGCGTGAACGGCACGGCGTTCGCAAGACCGCGTGCGATGAGGGGGCGATTCGTTCCCGGAACGGATGGCCGAAAAGCAACACCCCGCGCCGTTTGAACGGGAGCGGGGTGTTGTGCGGTGTGCCGCGCGTGTCGGAATACGCCGGCGCGTGACGGGCGCTTACTGGCCGAAATACATGGAGTCGCGGCCGTCCTGCTTGACCGCGATCGCGCGGCCGGCACGCACACCAGCGGCGGCTTGCGCGCCGTAGCCGGCTTCATCGGCGTTCGTCACGCGGGCCTGTGCGGTCTGCAGCGCGCGCGGGTAATACTGATCGGAGACTTCGGGCTTGTAGCCGGCCTGTTCGAGCTGGACGAGTTCCGCGCGCACCTGGGCGCGCGTCAGTTGGCCCGACGGATTCGACTGTGCGAATGCGCCGTACGAGGCGGACAGGGCGGTTGCGGCGACGACAGCGTAGATGAACGACTTCATGACGACCTCCGGTTTCATTGATTTCGCGCTTCGCTTGTTGCGTTCAGCGGTTGATTGCATCGTAGCGATCGCGTTACCGGTCGGAAATACGCGTTCCAGCGAATAATTATTGCAACTGGGTAAACGATCTGAACGGGTGAGTATTTCGTCTGATTATTGAGAGCCTGTCCGGCGCTTGATCTGGACCACGGGCGAGGCCGTCAATGGAGCGATGTCGTCGATCGGCAAGTGGCCGGACAACGATGAATAAATCGTATTCCGAAGTGTTCGAGTGGGGCTGACGACATCATCGTTCGTGTCGTATCGCGTGCGTACCGCCGCGTCACTCGGCCAGGACTGCCTGCCGTTTCCGGTATTCGGCAGGTGTGATGCCGACGTGCCGGGTGAAAGACCGCCTGAGCGTATCGACGTTCGCGAAGCCGCATTTCGCGGCGACCTGTTTCGGCGTGTCGTGGCCGTTCTCGAGCAGGTGGCGGGCTGCCGAAATCCGGGTCGCCTCGACCCATGCGGCAGGCGTCATGCCGACTTCCGCGCGGAACAGCCGAGCGAAGTGGCGCGGGCTCATGCCTGCATGCTTCGCCATCTCCGCCACCGAGTGCTCGAGTTCCGGATTGGCCGCGATCCAGCGCTGGACCTCCTGCAGTACCGAACGCCCGGCGGGGCGCGCCTCGCCCTTGCGGCTGAACTGGAGTTGCCCGCCCGGTCGCTTGAAGAACATGACCAGTTGCGCGGCGACGCGCCGCGCGATCTCGCGGCCGAGATCTTCCTCGACCAGCGCGAGCGCGAGATCAAGCCCGGCCGTCACGCCGGCGCCGGTGCGCAGCTTGCCGTCGCGCACGTACAGTGCATCCGCGTCGACGGCGAGCGACGGATAGGCTTCGGCAAGCGCGTCCGCGGCAGCCCAGTGCGTGGTCACGTGACGCCCTTTCAGCAGGCCGGTGGCCGCGAGGATGAACGCGCCGGTGCAGATCGAGCCGTAGCGCTTGCTCTGCACGGCCGCCGCTCGCAGCCACGCGAGCACGTCGGTGCGCAGTGCGATCCGGCCGGCGCCCGGCGCGCCGGCGACCAGCAGCGTGTCGATGCGCTCGGGAATGTCGGGAACGATCCAGTCGGGCAGCAGCTGCGCGCCGGACGAACTGCGGATCGGGCCGGACTCGCCCGCAATGATCCGCAACGTATAGAACGGTTTCCCGCATTCGGCGTTCGCTTGCGCGAAGACGTCGAGCGGTGCGGAGACATCGAGCAGTTGAACGCCCGGAACGGCGAAGATTCCCACGACCTTCGGCATGATCGATTGCGAGTTGTTTCGAACGTGACGGGTAGCAGTATAGAGGGGCCAGCGATGCACGGAGCGCGCGGCGGAGCCTGTTTCCGGCGTTCTTCCTGCCGTGCGGGCACCGTGTCCGTCTGTCGCGCAAAATGGCAGGATTTGACGCAATACGTCTATTGAAGACGGCTATCGGGCTCCGGAGAATCAAGGGTGTTTTCAATGGAGGTCGATCATGACTGAGAACGTTGCAGGCATCACCATTCCCGATAGCCAGCTGACGCGCGAGATCACCGAACTCGTGCGCGATACCGCGTCGCCGTTGCTGTTCCATCATTCCAGCCGCGTCTTCTATTTCGCTGCGCTCGCGGGCCAGCGGCGCGGTCTGAAATACGATCCCGAGTTGCTCTACTGCGGCTGCATGTTCCATGACATGGGGCTCACGCACAAACACAGCAGCGCGTGCGAGCGGTTCGAGGTGGACGGCGCCAACGCCGCCCGCGATTTCCTGAAGGGCAAGGGCATCTCGCAGCAGGATATCGATGTCGTATGGACTTCGATTGCACTGCATACCACGCCGGGCATCCCGCAGCACATGCATCCGGTGATCGCGCTCGTGACCGCAGGTGTCGAGATGGATGTGCTGGGCCTGACGTATCCGGAATACAGCGACGTCGAACGCGAGGCCGTCGTCCGTGCGCATCCGCGTACGCCGCACTTCAAGGAAGACATCATCCAGGCGTTCTACGACGGGATCAGGCACAAGCCCGACACGACGTTCGGCAACGTGAAGGCAGACGTGCTTGGCGACAAGGATCCCCATTTCCACGCCGGCAACTTCTGCAGCGTGATCCGGTCGTCCGCGTGGGCGGGCTGATTGTTCGCGGTATGGCGTACGACCTCTGCTGCTGAACGGAGATCGTGCGCGGAACACGAATCGCGATTCGCATATATTCAGGAATGCGATCATGTTGGACCAGTCGAACGATCGAAAGCTGATCGGAGCGAACGGCGCGCCGGTCGAAGATGACGTCAACATCCAGACGGTCGGCCCGCGCGGCCCCGCGCCGTCGCAGGACGTCTGGCTGATCGCGAAGTGATTCCGGAGCAGCGCACGCGTGCGAATGATGCCGGTGCGTACGGCGTGTGCTGTGGCGCATGGCATTCGCCGATACACAAGGGCGAAAACCTTCACGGCAATCGGCAGGCGGTTGCGCGTTTTCCGACGTTCACCGGTGTACTTGGTGCGGCCGACTTTGTTGGACAGCACCACGCGTTGGATCTTCGGGGATTCGCAGAACATCCTCCGCGACCAGTTGGCAACTGTGCGAAGGCCGGATCGACATATGGCGTGGGCATTACGGCGATATGGGTGCGGCTTGCGGTGTCGTCGAAGCAAGCCGGGCGGCATCGTCCGCATCACCAGCGGAAAGGTAGCCTCCTATGGGAGCGTGATTCGTTGCGCCGGATTTTCGACCCATACGAGTGTTTCGATGGCACCCAAACCTCACTACATATCCGACAGCCTCGGTGTCGATGTGTGCTCGACACTGTTCGACGATGCCTGCAAGGGGGAGGCCGAATGTCCGACGACGTCTCGCACCGGGTGTTCATGACCGACGACGAGAAACGTGCGATATGGGAACGCATCCGGCGCGAGGCGCGGCAATGTGTTTCCGTCGTGACGAACGGTGAATTGCCGGGAGCGGCGTTCCCAGTGCCGGGGACGGGGGCCGCGCTTGACGAAGTCTCCGTGTCCTTGGCGAACCTCTCGGCCTTGTCAGGAAGAATGGGCGGCGGATTGGGAGCGGATGAAATCAGTAAAGATGTTGTTACGTGACAACCACGTGATATTTCCTCGACTTTATATACTGAAAAAGTACCTTTCATCACCCTGGCGAATCTTCGATTCGCCCCCCAGTAACGCGCCTCCAGGCAGGTGGGTCATGTTCGCTCCCGCCTTTGCAGACGCCCTGACCTCCACCACAGCCCCACTCTCCATCCACCTTCCGTCAGTTTCCGGCAAAACGCCTATAATGATTGGGCAAATTGCCGGGAGAAGTCATGAGCACCATTGCTTTTCATCCTTCGGGCGTCGCGCATCCGCGTCAGGCCGAATTCACGATTCTCGAACAACTGCTGGCGATCCGAGTCCGATCGGGGGCCGATCTTGCCGAGCTGGCGAGCGCGCGCGTTGACGTCTCGGTGATCGACCGGCTGTCCGAGCACGGGCTGAAATCGGACGAACTGGCCTTCATCATTCCGCGCCGCACGCTGAGCCATCGTCGCCAGGCGCACGAACGCCTGTCGCCCGAGGAATCCGACAAGGCGATCCGTCTCGCGCGCATCGTCGCGCAGGCAACGGCCACGTTCGGCGACCAGGACAAGGCGATGGCGTGGCTGCGCAACGGGCTCCAGCGCTTCGGCGGCCGCACGTCGCTCGACATGGCGAGCACCGAGCATGGCGCGCGGCTCGTCGAGGAAGCCCTCACGCAGATCGACGAGGGGTATTTCGCTTGACGACGCTGTGGCGGATCAGCAATTTCGCCGACCTGAAAGGCATCGGCGGGTTGCGCGCCGGCGGGCGCTGGCATTTCGCCGGGCAGCCCGTCGTGTATCTCGCTGAGCATCCGGCGCTCGCGCTGCTCGAGACGCTCGTTCATTTCGAGATCGCCACGGTCGCGCAATTGCCGAGCGGGTACCAGTTGCTTCGCATCGAGGTGGCCGATTCGGTCGATATCGCCGAAATCGCGGAGGGCGACGCGCCGGACGACTGGCGATCCAACGTCGACTGGACCCGCAGCGCCGGTACCGAGTGGCTGCACACGCAGCCGAGCGCGCTGCTGCGCGTGCCGAGCGTCGTCGTGCCGCACGCGCACAACTTCCTGCTGAATCCACTGCATCCGGCTGCTTCCGAGGCCCGTATTGCCGAAGTGATGCAATCACCGTACGACACCCGGATTCTGCGGTTGGTCCAGTCGAAGCCCGGTGAATAGGGAACCGGACGACGGAGCCTGCGCCAGACGCGGGATCAGCGCTCGTGTGCGGCGCGATCCGCTGCCGCATCGGGTGGCAGCGTCTGCCGGAGGCGCGTGACCGTTCGCGTACTGACGAGACCGAGCATCGTACTGACGTCGGCATGTGCATGACCCGCAAGCAACTGGCGGCGCGCAACCGTATTGCGCAGCACGCGCGGGCTCATGTCGGCCGCGTGGAATCCGATCGCGGTCAGCGCGTCGCGCACCACGAGCAGCAGGAACATGTCGTTCATCGCGCCACCGCCGCGCGGCGCGGGAAACAGCAACGCGGATGCCGGCGCGTCTGACGAGCGCGCGCGCCATGCGGCGAGCGGCGCCAGTGAAAATTCGGCGAGCCTGATCCGGCGCGCCGGCCGCGCCCGATCGCGCGGCACGGATAGTGCAGGCGGCCGCGCGTCGAGATCGAGCGCGTCGTGCGTCGTCGCACGTATCTCCGCCGAAGTGATGCCGCTCCCGAGCAGCAGCGCGACGATCGCGCGATTCCGGCAATCGGCCGGTGTGTCGTCCGGTCGAGGTTGCACGTGGTGCTGAAGCGCCGCGTCGGCATCGGGCGGCAGGTAGCACGGCTCGGGCTCGCCGTCCGGCCATGCGAGATCACGCGTCGTCCGTCCGGCCGGATGGATCGTGCGCACGCCGGCCTCGACCAGATGCCGGCCCAGCCGGTCGATCAGCTTCGCGTAGCGTACGCGAGTCGACGTGCCGGGCGCACAGGTGCGCTCGAGTTCCGCCAGGAAGGCCGCGACGTGGTCGGGCCCGAACGTGGCCAGCGACACGCGGTGCGCGATCAGATGACGCAGGAACCGTTCGAACATCGCGACGTGCTGCACGACCGAACGCGGCGCGAACGGCCGGCGGTCGGCGCCGGTCGCGGCGGTTTCCTGCCATGCCCGGAAGGCGCCGACGGGGTCGTGGGTCCAGCGATTCGTGTCCATGCACGATTTATAGCCGGAACGCGGAGGCTCCGGCAATCGGTCAGATGGCCAGTCCGACGCAACCGGTGCGTCAGTGCGCGGGACGTGCGTCGACGATGCAGTCGTTGTGCCGGGCCAGGCAAGCGAGCAGCAGCGTGTTGAAGAAACGGAGTGCGTCCGGCACCCAGTTCCATCGCGTCGGGGTCCGCATCCGGATCATCCGTGGCTGACCGACATGAGCCAGGCCCGTCGTGTGAGGAAGCTGGGTGTCGGGCCGGCAATCGCAAACGAACCGGCTGCTCGGCGTGCGATGTCGCCGGCACGCGGCACCGCGCAACATCACCAGCCGCCACCATCAACCGTCGCGCGAAGGCGAAGAAGCCGCAACCGCTGTCGCGCTTGCCTGTCCGCTGAGCCGCGTAAATGCGGCGAACGCCAGTTGCGTCGCGATGGCCGCGAGGGTGCCGGCCGCCATGCCGTTGCCGAGCACGATCTGCACGGCTGAGCCGAAATGGCGATACAGGTTCGGCACCAGGATCGGTGCAAGGCCGACGACGAACGCGGCCGCGAGCGTGTACTGGTTGGCGCGCGCGTGCAGGTCGACGCCGGCGAGCAGCCGGATCCCCATCACGCCGATCATCGCGAACACGACCAGCGCGGTGCCGCCGACCACCGCGGCCGGAATCGCATACGCGAGCCGCGCGAGCGGCGCGAACAGCGCGATGACGATCAGGATCGCGCCGGCCGCGGCCGTCACGTAGCGCGAGCGCACGCCGGTCGTCTGCACGACGCCGATATTCTCGGCGCTGGTCACGATCAGCGGCGTGCCGAACAGCGCGCCGGCGAGCGACGCCAGCCCATCGCCGCGTATCGTCTTCGGCACGTCGCGCGACAGCGAGATCGGCTTGCCGCACGTTTCGCCGACGGCGACCGTCTGCGCGGTGGCCTCGGCCATCGAGATCGCGGTGAAGATCAGCAGCGGCAGCGCGGCCAGCACGTCGAAGCGCGGCATCCCGAACGGCAGCCATACCGGATGCGTGAACAGCGGGCCGCGCCAAACGTCGGCGAGCGCCGGCATCGCATCGAGCGCCCAGCCGAGCGTTGCGCCGGCCATCAGTCCGATCAGCACCGCGAGGCGCCCGAGCGTGCCGCGGAACGCACCCGCGACGACGACCGTGGCGACGATCGTCGCCAGCGCGAGACCGAGCGCGCGCGGCTGGGCGAAGTCGGCCGAACCGGGCTGGCCGACGACGATCGTCGCGTAGATCCGGATCAGGTTGATCGACACGAGCAGCAGCATCGCGCCGACGACGATGCGCGGAAAGAGCCGCAGGCAACGCGTGAAGACGGGCAGCAGTACCCAGTAGAACGCGCTGGCGAGCAGCGCCGCGCCGGCGGCGGTCGGCAGGCCCGATTGCGCGGCAATGCCGGCGAACAGCATCGTCGGTGCGCCGCCGGGCACCATCACGAACGGCATGCGCGCGCCGATGGGGCCGGCGCCGAGCGATTGCAGCAGCGTGCCGATCCCGCAGGCGAAGAACGTCGCGCCGATCAGCTGGACGGTCAGGTCCGCCGGCAGCGCGAGCACTTTTGCGATCAGGAACACGGCCGTGATCGGGGAGGCGGCCATCGACAGCACGTGCTGCAGCCCGAACAGCGCGAGCTGCCAGGCGGGCAGCCGTGCATCGACGGGCGTTGGGATCGGATCGTGCGACACGGCAGGCCCCTCGGAAGCGAACGGCGACGAGCGCCGGAAACCGGCGGTGAACGGCAAGGTCAGGCCTGCAGCCAGGGCAGTTGCGCGGCGCTGTAGCGGAACGTCTGGAACACGCTGTTGAGCTGGCCCGGCCCGGTCTTGCGCGCGGCTTCGTCCGGGTATTCGGCGAACCACGGAATCACGTATTCCCAGACGACCTCGCCGGCGGGCGTCACTTCGAACAGGCGGCCTGTCGACGATTCGGTGACGTGCGTGTTGCCGTTCGGCAAGCGCTGCGCGTTGCCCATGAACGGCGTGTAGAACAGGTTCACGACGTCGTCCGTATACGACCACACGACGCGCTGCGTCGCCGGATCGATCTCGACGACGCGCGAGAACACGACGTGCGCGCCGTGGCGGAAATTGCCGTTGTCGAACGCGAGGATGTTGCCGTTCGCGAGCGGCACCGGCGCATGCTGGTGCGACACGACGTCGGGCCCGATCCGCAGGTCGACGCGGCCGGTTTCGCGGTTCACCCCGATGATGCCCGACGTCGTGCGCAGGCTCATCAGCACGCGGCCGTTCGCGTCGACCGCGAGGCCGTTGACGAGCGGCCAGTGATAGCGCCCGAAGCCGGCCGCGATCGGGAAATCCTCGGGTCGCAGGTGTTCGCGCGCACGCCATTCCCACACGATCTGCCCGGCCCGGTTCACTTCGCGGATCACGTCCGCATACATCACTTCGTCGTCGCCGTGCGGCGTGCCGCCCGGCACGCGCCGCGCGAACGCGGCGTCGACCGGTTCGCACGCGGCGTACAGCAGGTTGCCGTTCGGCAGCCACTGCGCGTCGTGATGATGCGCGGGGTCCTCGTAGCGCCACACGGTTTCGCCTTGCGGCGTGACTTCGTAGAAGTCGCCGCCATGCCACATCGACCACGGCGCATAGCGCGATTCGGAGTGCGGATGATTGCCGTTGTAGCCGAGGTTGCCGTTCGCGAGGATGACCGCATGGCGGCCGGGGCGCACGGGCATCTTCCACTGATGCGCGACTTCACCGTCGATGCCGACGAGATAGACGTTGCCGTCGGCCGTCTGCGGCGCGATGAGCGTATAGCCGCCCGCGGACAGTGCGGGATCGTGGGCGATGAGGCCGACGCCACGGCGGCGCTGGGTAATCTGGTCGACGGTTGTCACTGCACTCTCCATTCGAATCGGACACGGGGATGCAGCGCAATCTAGACGATCCGGGCGATCAGTAAAATCGGATTATTCTTGACGGCCTGTTCGGAAAAAACTAACGGATCACTCATGCGTTCGATATCGCAGGCATTCCGCTGTTTCGACGAAGTCGCGCGACGCGGCTCGATTCGCAAGGCGGCCGACGCGCTGCACCTGACCGCCGCGGCGGTGCACCAGCAGATCCGCAATCTCGAGGAGCAGGTCGGCGTGCCGCTGTTCGACCGGCTGCCGCGCGGCATGCAGCTGACGCTTGCCGGCGAGATCGTGATCGCGGCCGTGCGGCGCGGTCAGCGCGACTTCGACAACGCGCTCACGCAGGTCGAGGACCTGCGCGCGCTGCGGCGCGGCCACGTGAACCTGGCGGTGCCCGCATCGACCGCGGAAAAGCTCGTGCCCGACGCGATCCTTGCCGCGATGCAGCGCTATCCGGGCGTCACGTACAGCGTTCGCTCGGGAAACGGCGAAAGCATCGTGCGCTGGGTCGAGACGGGCGAGGCCGACATCGGCTATGCGTTGCGCCGGCGCACGTCGGCGGGCGTCGTCGAGGTGCGGGCGTTTGCCCAGCCGCTGGGTGTCGTCACGGCGCCCGGCCATCCGCTCGCGGCGTCAGGCGGAAAGGTGCGGATGCGCGACTGCTTCGCGCATCCGCTGATCCTGATGACACCCGACACGGAACTGCGCGCGATGTTCGACCAGATCGATGCACGACAGCCGCGCAACGTGCGGCCGCTGGTCGAAACGGGTTCGGTGCCGATGGTGCGGCGTCTTGCGGCCGAAGGCGCGGGCGTCGGCTTCCTGATCGCCGAGAACGTCGCGGACGACGTGGCTGCCGGCCGGCTCGCGTGGACGCCGCTTGCCGATGCGGGCGCGCGCTCGTTCAGCTGCATCTACCAACGGGCGGACATGAGCGCGACTGTCGCCATGACGATGTTCCTCGAGTTCTTCTCCGACGCGATCGAAGCGATGGAAGACGGTTTCGCGCGCGACGGCCGAACGGCCGGCAAGCGCCGCCGGGCAGCGCGATAACGACAGCGGCCACGCGAGCGCATCGCACTGCGATGCAGTGCAATACGCGTACCCGCGCGCGTGCGGTCGTGACGTTGTGCGTGCAACGTCCGGCGGCATTACTTCATTCCCTTATTGCGGAAAAAAATTTGTTCATGGGACTATCGAATGCGTTGTCGGCGCACCGAGGGGGTCGCAGGCAGCGTGGTGTCCCTCGCAACGACTGACAAGAACATCGGCAGACAATGAACAGAACAGCGATCTTTCCGTATGCGTCCGCGTTGCTCGCGGCCGCCATGATGACGGCCTGCGGCGGCAACGACATCGAAACCGACACGGGCGCCACGACGACACCCACGGCCGACACGAGTTGTCTCGCAATCGACAACAGCGGCTCGACTGTCGTGGTCGGGTCGAACCAGCCGGGCGACCCGTCACTGCCGGAAGCGTCGTCCGGTTATCGCACCGGGATGAAGCCCGTCTATGCAAAAACGTATCTGGTCGCCACGTCGAACGCCTACGCGAGCGCGGCCGGTTGCGCGGTGCTGAAGAAAGGCGGCACGGCCGCCGACGCGGCGGTCGCCGTGCAGGCCGTGCTCGGGCTGACCGTGCCCGAAGCGACGGGCCTCGGCTCGGGCGGTGTGCTGCTCTACTACGATGCGCGCGGCAAGACGCTGCAGGCGTATGACGGCCGGGAAACCGCGCCGGCCGCCGCGACGGAGAACTACCTGCGCTATGTCGACGATGCGACCGACCACTCCGCGCCGCTGCCGAATGCGCGTGCGAGCGGCCGCTCGATCGGCACGATCGGTGTGCCGAGGCTCATCGAGGCGCTGCAGCAGGATCACGGCCGGCTGCCGTGGCAGAACCTGTTCGGCGATGCGATCACGCTCGCGACCAACGGCTTCCCGATCGGTGGCCGGCTCGCCGACGCGATCGCGGCGAACGCCGCGAACCTGAAGCGCGACCCCGAGGCCGCCGCGTATTTCCTGAACGCCGACGGTTCGCCGAAGACACTCGGCACCGTGCTGAAGAATCCGGCGTATGCGCGCACGCTGACGCTGATGGCGCAGTCGGGTGCGAACGCGCTGTACACGGGGCAGATCGCGCAGGACATCGTCGCGAAGATCGCCACGACGAAGGGCGCCGATGGCTCGACGCTCACGCCGGGCAAGACGACCGTCGCGGATCTGGCCGCCTACCAGGCGAAGCGCCGCGACCCGGTGTGCACGACCCATCGCAGCTACTGGGTGTGCGGGATGCCGCCGCCGTCGTCGGGCGGCATCGCGGTCGCGTCGGCACTCGGCATTCTCGAGAACTACGATCTGAAGTCGCTGAAGCCGACGGCGATCGATCTCGAAGGCGGCAAGCCGACCGTCGCGGGCGTGCACCTCATCACCGAGGCCGAGCGGCTCGCGTATGCCGACCGCGACAAATACGTGGCCGACACGGATTTCGTGCCGCTGCCGGGCGGCACGTGGAATACGCTGCTGAACAAGCCTTACCTGAAATCGCGCGCGGCGCTGATCGACCCGGCCAAGAGCATGGGTACCGCGCAGCCGGGCGATCTCGGTGCGGTACCGCTCGGGGTCGACACGACGTTGATCGAGCACGGCACGAACCAGTTCACGATCGTCGACGGCGACGGCAACGTGCTGAGCGCGACGACCACGGTCGAGTCGAGCATGGGCTCGTTCCACATGACCAACGGCTTCCTGCTGAACAACCAGTTGACCGATTTTTCCGCGAACCCGGTCGACAGTTCGGGCAATCCGGTGGCCAACCGCCTGCAGCCGGGCAAGCGGCCGCGCAGCTCGATGGCGCCGACGATCGTGTTCGGTCAGGCCGCGGACGGCTCGCGCGGTGACTTCGTGATGGCGACCGGTTCGCCGGGCGGCGGCACGATTCCGCAATACGTGGTCAAGACGCTCGTCGGCGCGCTCGACTGGGGTCTCGATGCGCAGCAGTCCGCCGGGCTCGTCGACTTCGGCGCAAGCAACAGCCCGACGACCACGATCGGCGGCGAGCATCCGAACGTCAACACGGCGAACAACGGGGCGAACGATCCGCTGATCACGGGGCTGCTCGCGCTCGGGCACAAGGTGTCGACGTCCGCGCAGGCGAGCGGCGTCAACACGGTGATGCGCGTGACGGTCGGCCAGTCGCCCGCGTTGCAGGGCGGCACCGATCCGCGGCGTGAAGGCGTCGTGCTCGGCAATACGTTCCGGCCATAATCGGGCGGTACGCGTGCGGTTCCGATCTGCCCGTATTGGCCGACGGGCGATCGGGGCCGTGCATCGTGAAGGAGCCGCAATGATGCATGCGCATCTGCTTGAAATGGACGCCATCCTGTCGGCGCCGGGCTTTTTCGATTTCCTCGCCGACCTGGATTGCGACCGCGCGCTGGACAGTCGCGACGCCGAGCCGTTCGATGCACAGTGGATGGCGTCGTTCGACGAAATCGACGGTGATCCGGGCGCAGCGCTCGACCGGCCGGCCGTGGATGCGCTGAGGGAAAAGGCGTTCAAGCTCGCGTTCGGCGCGTCGGGGCATGCCGGCGTGGCGGCGTGCGTGTCCGACGACATCGAGCTGATCGCGAGAAGCCGGTTGTCAGGCCGTACCGACGGCTGGCCGACGAGCGTCCTTTGGAATGCTTATAGAAGCGGCCGGTTTCCCTGCTAGCCGTTTCTGGTCGCTTCCGGCCGTTTCGCCTGTCTGGTTCCGATCCGCGGCGATCAGCCTTGGCTCCGTCGCGGAATGCACCACGCGACACGCCTCCAGGCTTTCCCCGTCCGCCGGGCTACACCGTCCCGATCCCGTTGCAATCCCCCGATTGTCAAACTGTGTGAATCAATCGTCAGCATTTGCAACCGAAGTAACAGTCCCCGCAAATCAATCGTTTTGCGCGTTCGCGCCGCTACATTAGCTCCACCTGCCGCACGTCGCGGTGAGGCATGCGACAAGCCGCACGAAGGCGGCCCGCAGCAACAACGTCTTTGGGGAGAATGACCATGAACAAGATCCGTACGATTCTGGTGGGTGCTGCACTGACGGCAGTGGCGACTTCGGCTGCGTTCGCACAGACGGCGCAAACCGGCGCCCAGGGTTCCGCGGGTGTCGGCGCGCAGGTTCAGACGCCGCTGCTCGGCGGTGGCGTGGGTGTGCAGGCCGGCGCCGGCGCGAACGCGGCAGGCTCGGGTTCGGGCGCGGGCAACGTCGTCGGCGGTGCGCTGAACGGCGTCGGCAAGACGGTCGGCGACGTGGGCTCGGCGACCGGCAACGCGGTGGGCGGTGCGACGCATGCGGTCGGTTCGGCAGCGGGCACGGCGAAGGATGCCGCCGCGTCGGCCGTCCACTCGACGAAATCGCACGTGAAGCATGTCGCGGGCAAGGCGAAGAGCCACGCGCAAGGCGCGGTGTCGACGGCAGGCGACGTCGCCGGCGGCGCGAAGGCGAAGGCCGGTGAGGCGCTCGAAGGTGCGACGAACGCGGTGCAGGGCGGCGCATCGGTCGGTGTGAAGGGTTCGGCGTCCGCGCAAGGCGGCGCGCTGTAAGCGTCACGCTTCCCGTCAAGGCCCGGCCCGCTTCGATGCGGGCCGGGCTTTTCTATTGGCGCGCTCGGCGCGCCGTTCAACGCATCCTCGATACGGGGATGCGTCGATGTTCGCCACCGATCCGGCGACGCGACACGTATGCACGCCTTTGTCTGGAGCCGCCGGCACGTGCCCGCAACGGGCGGCGTGCGCGCCCCCTGCCCATTGCCCGCCCGCCATGCTTAAATAGCGGGGCTCCCGGTCGCCGGGCCGCCGGGATCGCGGTGCCGGCCGACACGGGCCAGCATGTCCGATCGACATCGTGACGACAGACGACACCAAAATGCCGTTCCGGCCAGTCCGGCGCGGCCCGATAACATTCCGAGGCCTCACGTCATGACCATCCTTTTTCGTCTTCTCGCGCTCGCCTGCGTGCTCTGGCTGGCCGCCTGCGCAGCGCCGCCCCCGCCGTCCGCCAGCACCGGCGCGTCCGCCGCCGCACCGGATGCCAGCGAACGCCGCGGGCTCGGCACTGCATGGGGCGAGTCGGTGCGATCCGAAACCCGCCAGGTCGATTTCGAACGTGCGGATCCGGCGAAGCCGACGGATCTCGCGTCGGTCTATTACAACGATGCGCTGCCCGGACATCCGCCCGCGTCCCAGGTTCGCCGGTTGCCGACCCGCGTCGCGCTCGCCAACGGCGACATCGCGCTGTCGTTTACGGACGAAAAGGGTGCACCGCTGCGTCTCGCGCGCAGCAACGGCCGCTGGCACATGGCGGGCGTCGAAGGTTCGCGCTACATGATCGTGCTGCGCAACCAGGGGCGCCGCACGTTCGAAGTCGTGTCGACCGTCGACGGGCTCGACGTGCTGTCGGGGCGGCCGGGCAGCTACACGAATGGCGGTTACGTGCTGTATCCGGGCCGCACGCTGACGATCGAGGGCTTCCGCAAGAGCCGCGACGAAGTCGCCGCGTTCCGCTTCGCGGCGGTGCCCGACAGCTACGTCGCGAACTCGAAGTACGGCGATTCGGCGAACGTCGGCGTGATCGGCGTCGCGCTGTTCGCGCAGAAGGAGAATGAAGAGGAAGCACTGCGCCGCAACGCGAATCCGTTCCCCGGCAATGACAACGGCTATGCTCCGCCGCCGGTGCCGCGCGGCGAGTGACGTTGCGTCGTGGATCGGCCGCGCGCGTCGCGGCGAACGATGCACGCGCGGCGATCCTGGGTCGCCGCGGCCCGAGCGGCATGCCGGCGCATGCGACGGACCTCGCGACGATCCTGCGCGATTCTTGCGAGCATGGATCGGCTCGACGAGATCGTCGATTGCATTGAAGCTCGCGGCGCTGGCGCTGCTGGCCTCGAATGCCGCCGTTGCATTCGCCGAAACGCCGGCGCCAGAATCGGTGCGGCTCGCCAACGGTCACGAGATCGAATGGGCGAGCCCGAGGTTGTTCGAGGTCGATGCGGCCCGCCACACGAAATCGGCACTGATCGTGCCGGCCGCGCTGCGTCGTGCATTGGCAGAGGCATCGAGCGTTGCGTTTCCGTCGGGCCGTTCGAAGCGGATCGACGGCAACGACTATCTGCTGGTCGTCGTCAATCGCTCTTCGAGCAGCCGTCCGACCGGATATTGCGGCGCGGGCGAAGAAGGGTCGCTATACGTGCTGGAACTGCGCGGCACCCGTGCGGTGCCACGTTTCTCGCTGCCGGTCCAAAGCTGTCTCGATTCCGTTTCTCTCGAAACCGACGGTGGAACTCAATCACCTTATCTGGCGATCGCGTGGCACGACGATCCGGCCGCCATCGACATCCGGTGGGAATATGTCGCGCATGGCGGTGCGTTGCGTCGCGTTTATCGTTTCGTGAACGGCACGTTTGTCGAGGCCGAGGTACCGCGGTAACGCGGTCATCCCGTGGCACGATGGCGATTCGAAATCGCATCGCGTGCTTCCCTCCCTTCCGGATCCACGGAGAGCGTCATGTCGTTACCCGCTTTCAGGTACCATCCCGACCCGCCGGCAACGGGCAGTGTGATCCGCTCGGACGCGCGCTGCGTGTGTTGCGGCGATGCACGTGGTTACGTATACGCAGGCCCCGTGCATGCGGTCGACAAGTATGAGAATTGCATCTGCCCATGGTGCATTGCCCACGGTTCGGCGCAGCCTTCACTGGCACGGACGGCATCGGCGGCGGCGAATGCGACGAAGTGCCCGACGCGGTCGTCAGCGAAATCGCTTGTCGCACGCCGGGCTTTCAGGGTTGGCAGCAGGAGCGGTGGTGGACGCATTGCGGCGATGCCGCGCAGTTCGTCGGTCGTGCGGGTGCCGGAGAACTGCGCGCGCTCGGCCCGCAGGCAGTCGCGTCGATTCGGGAATCGACCGGACTCGACGAGGGCGCGGAGTGGGAGCATTTCCTTGCCGCACTCGACAAGGACGGTTCACCGACCGCGTATATGTTCCGCTGTATCCGTTGCGGCGAACCCGGCGGCTACCAGGATTGCGACTGATGGCCTGGCTCACGGCATCGCGCGGCGATCGCCGGTTTTATCGTCATGAAACAGAGGAATCTTCGTGAAGTTCATCCACGCGGCAGACATACACCTTGACAGCCCGTTGCACGGCCTGAGCGCGTATCCCGACGCGCCGGCCGCGCAGTTGCGCAACGCGTCGCGCGAGGCGCTGCGGCAACTCGTGGATCGTGCGATCGAAGAGGAGGTTGCATTCCTCGTGATCGCCGGCGACCTGTACGACGGCGACTGGAAGGATCACAACACGGGCATCTTCTTTGGCCAGCAGATGGGGCGCCTGCGCAAGGCCGGCATCCGTGCGTTCGTCCTCGGCGGCAACCACGATGCCGAAAGCGAGATGACGAAGAAGCTGACGCTGCCCGACAACGTCATCGTATTCGGCCACCGCAAGGCGGAAACCCACAGGCTGCCTGAATTCGAAGTCGCGCTGCACGGGCAGAGCTTCAAGGACAAGGCCGTCGTCGACAATCTCGCGATCGGCTATCCGGACCCGGTGCCCGGTTACTACAACATCGGCGTGCTGCATACGGCGCTCGAAGGCTATGCGGCGCACGCGAACTATGCGCCGTGCACGCTGGCCGAACTCCATGCGAAAGGCTACGACTACTGGGCGCTCGGCCACGTGCACGAATTCCAGCAATGGTCGGGGCCGTCCACCGTGGTGTTTCCCGGCAACCTGCAGGGGCGCCATATCCGCGAGACGGGCCGCCGCGGCGCGGTGCTCGTGACGGTCGAGCAAGGCCGCACGCAGGTCGAGCGTCTGTATCTCGACGTGCTGCGCTGGGAAGCCGTGTCGGTCGACGCGTCCGATTGCCTGACCGTCGCCGACCTGTCGAGAAAGATCGGCCAGTCGCTGGAAGCGTTGCTGACCGTCGACGGCCATGTGCCGCGCGCGGTGCGCGTGACGGTCGCGGGGCGTACGCCCGCCCACGGCCTCTTTTTCGGCCGCGCGCCGCAGTTGCGCGCGGAGGTGCTGAACCAGATCGGCATCATCGGCAACGAGCGGTTGTGGCTCGAGAAGGTCCGGCTCGCGACGTCCGCGGCCGATCATCAGCCGGGCGAAAGCGAGCAGCTCGAAGCGCTCGAGGACCTGAAGCAGATCCTGGCCGATGCCGCGCGCGATCCGGATTTCCTCGAGTTGCTCGAACGCGACCTGAAGCCGTTCGTCGGCAAGGTGCGCAGCGACGTGAAGGAAGAGGTGCCGTTGTTGGCGATGGCACGCGCGGGCGAGTTCACGGCGCTCGTCGAGCAGGTCGGGCCCGCGTTGCTTGCGCGGCTGGCGAGGGGGGAGTAAGCGATGCGGATCAACCAGCTCGATCTGATCAAGTACGGCAAGTTCACCGACGAGACGCTGCGTTTTCCGTCGGCCGACGAGGATTTCCACGTGATCGTGGGGCCGAACGAGGCCGGCAAGTCGACGATCCGCACGGCCGTGTCGGAGCTGCTGTTCGGGATGAAGCTGCAGACGCCGCTCGATTTCCTGCACAGCACACCGGAACTGCGGATCGGCGGCGTGCTGGAGAGCGGCACGGGCGAACTCGCGTTCCACCGCGCCCGCGGGCGCAGTCCGCTGCGCACGCCCGCCGACGACAGGTTGCCCGACGACTACCTGGCCGCCGTTCTCGACGGCGCCACGCGCGAATTCTTCGAGCAGATGTTCGGGCTCGATCACGGGCGTCTGGTCGATGGCGGCCGGAGCATTCTCGACGCATCCGACAAGCTCGGCCAGGTGCTGTTCGAATCGGCCGCCGGGGTCGGCAGTCTCGGGCCGGTGCGCGAGGAGCTCGATGCGCGTGCGGTCGAGCTGTGGGCGCCGCGTCGCAGCGGCAGCGCGTTTGCACTTGCCGAAACGTCGTTCAACGAAGCCGTGACCGAACTGAAGACGGTTCAGGTGCGCACGCGCGACTGGGTCGAACGCAAGGATGCGCGCGAAGCGGTCGAACAGCAGATCGAGCAGGCGCGCGCGGAACAGCGCCGGCTCGAAGCACTGCGCTCGAAGCTCGAGCGCGTGCGACGGCTGGCGCCGTACCTCAAGGAGCTGACGGTCAAGGACGCGGCGCTCGCGGAACTGGGCGCGGTCGTCGAGTTGCCGCCCACCGCGTATGCGGATCTGTTGAAGGCGCAGGGCGATCTCGCGGCCGAACAGAAGGTGCTCGAGGAACGGCGGGCCGACCTGCTCGCGAAACGGCAGGCGCGCGATGCGATCGACGCCGACGCTGACACGCTGGCGCTCGAAGCCGACATCGAAGCGCTCGATCGGCTGCGCGGCGCGTGCATGAATCACGCGCAGGATCTGCTGCTGCTGGGTGCGGACGTCGAGCGGCACCTGTCCGCCGCGTTCGCCGCGGCCGCCCAGCTCGACTGGCCGACGGACGAAGCGTCGCTGCGTGCATCGCTGCCGACGGCGCTGTCGCTGAAGACCGTGGCCAACCTGTTGCGCGAACACGGCGCGCTGCACCAGGCGCTGGCCGGCGCGCGCGAATCGCTCGACGAACGCACGCGCGAGCTTGCACAGGTGCAGGAACAACAGGCGCGCCTGTCGACCGTCGATGTGCCGGAAATGCTGCGCGCGGCGTTGGCCGATGCGCAGGGCTTTCGCAACAGCGGCCAGCGCGAGCAGGCGCTCGAACAGGAAATCGCTGCTGCGGAACGCACACTGTCCGGCGCACTCGATGCGCTCGGCCGGTGGCGCATGCCGGTCGACACGCTGCGCGCGCTCGACGTGCCGTCGGTGGCGCGGCTCGGCGCGCTGCTGAAGGAGGACAGCGAACGCGCGAGCGCGGCCGCTGCCGCACGCGACGCACGGGACGGCGCGCTCGAAGAGCTCGAGCGGCTCGAACTGCAGGAGAAGCACTTCGCGGAGAACCACAAGGTCGTCACGACCGCCGACGTGCTGGCAGCGCGTGCGCGGCGCGACGGCGCATGGGGCGATATCCGCAGCGGCGCGATCGATCTCGGAACGGGCGCGCCCGCGCTCGACGATGCGATCCGCCTTGCGGACGAACTCGTCGACGCGCAGTTGGGTGCGACGCAGGCAGCGGCGACGTTGCAGTCGCTGCGTCAGCAGGTCGAATCCGCGTGTGCGGGCGTGACGCGCAGGCAGGCCGCGCTGGAAGAGCGCGAACGTGAGCTCGCCGCGCATCGCGACGCATGGGCCGCGCTTGCGACGACGGCCGCGGTGCCCGGCATGCCGCTGGCGGCGATGGGCGACTGGCTTGCGAAGCGCGACACGGTGTTCGCCGCGCAGGCCGATCTCGATCGCCAGCGTCGCGAATTCGACACGATTCGCGCCGCGCGGGCCGGTGCCGAAGCCGCGTTGCGCGCTGCGCTGCGTACCGTGTCGCGAGGCGGCGAGTCGGACGGTCTGGCGGCGCTCGTCGCGACCGCCGAGGCCTTCGTACAGTCGGCCGAGAAAGCGCTCGCGCAGCAGGACAGTCTCGAGGAGCGCGCTCGGGAAGCCGAACGCGGATGCGCGACGGCGCAATCGCGGGCCGGCCACGCGCAGGCGGCCTACGACGCGTGGCACGCGCAATGGCGGGACGCGCTGGCCGACGCGAAGCTTTCCACGAATGCGGCGACGCTGGCCGCGGCGGAAGGTGCGCTCGCGCTTGCCAACGCCGTGACCGCCGAACTGGCCGATGCCGACGCACCGCGCAACCGGATCGCCGTGATCCGCGCGGAACTGGCCGCGCTCGAGGCGGGCGCACGGCGGCTTGCCGCGGCGCTCGCGCCGGAATGGCTGACGAGCGGCGACTGGCCGGACGTCGCGCGCCGGCTGACGATGCGCCTCGCTTCCGCCAGGGAAATTGCGCGTGCGATCGGTCGGGCCGACGAGGCCGTGCGGCAGGCCGACGGCAAGGTCGCGGATGCCGCCGCCGCGGTGGCCGGTGCCGATGCACGCATCCAGCCGCTGCTGCAACTGGCCGGTGTCGTGTCGATCGATGCCGCGCTGCCGCTGGCCGAACGCTCGGACCGGCAGCGCCAGCTGCGGCAGGCAGTCGATGCCGCGCACGAGGCACTGGTGCGCGACGGCGACGGTTTGTCCCGCTCCGCCGTCGAAGCCGAAGTCGCGGAGCAGGACATCGCCGACGTACCAGCGCACCTCGAAGCGGTGAAGCAATCGCTCGGCGATGTCGGCAAGCGGCTCAACGAGCTTTCACAGCAGCAGGTCGTGGCCGATCAGGCGTTCGGCGCGATCGACGGCCAGGCGAACGCGGCCGTTGCCGAGTCGAAACGGCAGGAAGCGCTGGCGGCGATGGGCGATGCAGCCGAACAGTACCTGGAAGCGGCTACGGCGAGCCGGTTGCTGAAGTGGGCGACGGATCGCTATCGCGACCAGAAGCAGGGGCCGATGCTCAGGCGTGCGGGCGAAATCTTCGCCGGGCTCACGCTGGGCGAATTCGCGCGGCTGACCGTCGATACCGAACGGACGCCGCCCGCCCTGTATGCACGGCGGACGAAAGGCGCGTCGGTCGAGGTTGCCGGGTTGAGCGAAGGCACGCGTGACCAGTTGTTTCTCGCGCTGCGGATCGCGGCACTGGAACTGCAGCTCGGCAGCCGGACTGCGCTGCCGTTCGTGGCCGACGACCTGTTCATCAACTTCGACGACGCGCGCGCGAAGGCCGGCCTCGATGCGCTGCGCGATCTGTCGACGCGAACCCAGGTGCTGTTCCTGACGCACCACGACCACCTGCTGCCGCTCGTGCGGGACATATTCGGTGCGCAGGTCAACGTGGTCGAGCTGCAGCGCGCGCCGGTGAGCGCGTGATGCGGGGTGTGCCGGGATGCCGGCGCACGGGCGGGGTCATCGCGTGCAGGTAGTATGTGCGGTTCCGAAATGCGCGCGACCGGTTCTGCCGGTCGCGGGTCTGGCCATACGAGGGGGGAATATGAAAAAGCTGGTAGCCGCCATCGCGTTCGCGGCGGACAAGCATCGCAATCAGCGGCGCAAGGACGAAGAAGCGTCGCCGTACATCAATCATCCGATCGCGCTCGCCGACGTGCTGGCCAACGAGGCCGGCGTCGAGGACGAGCGGGTGATCGTCGCGGCCGTGCTGCACGATACGGTCGAGGATACGGAGACGACCGAGCAGGAGCTGCTGCGGCTGTTCGGCAAGGACGTGGCGGACATCGTGATGGAAGTCACCGACGACAAGTCGTTGCCGAAGGAAGAGCGCAAACGCCTGCAGGTCGAGCATGCGGCGACCATCAGCCGGCGTGCGAAGCTCGTGAAGCTGGCCGACAAGATCTGCAACCTGCGCGACATCGCACGGCATCCGCCCGCGGACTGGCCGCTCGAGCGCAAGCAGGCGTACTTCGACTGGGCGAAGTCGGTCGTCGACCCGATGCGTGGCGTGCATCCCGGTCTCGAAGCGATCTTCGACGCCGCCTACGACGCACGGCCGGCGGACTGAGGCGCCCGCATGCGATCGGCCCGATCCGCTGGATCCGCGCGGCAATCGCCGGCCGTGGCGGGTGTCGATGTGGGTGGCGAAAAGAAGCAATGCGATCTCGTGATCCTGCGTGGACCAATGGTCGTTTGCCGCGAGGAACGGATCGCGCCCGAAGCGGTGCCTGCGCTGTGTCTCGCCCATGACGTCGTGGCCGTCGGTGTCGACGCACCGAGCCTGTGGTGGACGGGGAGCGGGCGCCGGGCGGCCGAACAGGCGCTCGCGCGCGAACGGATCTCATGCTTTCCGACGCCGTCGCGGGAGCAGGCGGTCGCGAGCACGTCAGGTTTCTTCGACTGGATGTTCATGGGAGAGCGCGTCTACCGCGCACTCGCGGACGCCTATCCGCTGCTGACCGGCGCGCGCTATGCGGGCGGGCGCGCGAGCTTCGAAACCTATCCCTATGCGATCACCTGCGCAATGCTGGGCAAGACTGTTGCGTCGGCGAAGCAGAAACGCAACCAGCGCCGGCAGTTGCTGGAGCGGCTGGGGATCGACGTGTCGACGCTGAAGTCCGTCGATGCGCGAGACGCGACCCTGTGCGCGTTGACCGCGCAATACGTCGTCGACGGGAATGCGCACGCGTATGGCGATACGGAGGGCGGATATATCCGCGTGCCGATCGTGAACGAGACGATCGCTCTCGACGCACCGTAGTTGTGTCGCGCGGCCCTAGCGAGGCGCGTAGCAAAAAGGTGAGCTTTTTCGGGAGGGGCGCGGCCGGTGTGCCGGCGAAGGTGTCAGGCTGCGATTGCCGGCCGGCAAGCATCGGAATGGCTGGCGCACACGGTGTTACGCCGGCGCGCTACGCGATTCCGGGCCGCGTTACTCAATCCTCGAGGATGGCTTTCGGCACGCTGGACAGGTCGCAGGCTTGCGCCTGTTCGAAGTAGCCTTCGGCGTCGTCGATCATCACGACTGCGACGTCGATCAGTTCGTCGAGCCGTTGCAGCAGCGATTCGCGCCACTCGATGTCTTCGTCGCGCTCGGGCGTCTTGTCCAGCTGCTCGATGATCGAGTCGGCCGTCTGCAGGAAGGGAATCGCCTGTTGATAATTTTCGATCGAGACCATCGCAGCGTTGCGCGCGCCGACGAGCCGCTCGCGGTGCTCGTCTGCCAGTTCGGATTCGCCGCTGATTCGCGGCAATACATCCGAGATGCGTTGCAGAAGCGGCGGAGCCTGTTCTTCCAGGATGATGGCGCGCTCGCGGAGCGCTGCATATTCGTCGCGAAGGTCGGCGTCGCCGGGTTGAGTCGTGCTGTCCATCGTGGATATGAGTGCGTGGTTCGGTCGCGGCATGATACTCGACAGCACCGGATTCATTGCCCGTTCCGCGTCCGTATATATAAGGGGAACGAGAGGCATACGTCACACCAATAGAGGTTTGATAGCGTTGCGACGCGCGGCTCGTCGTGAGGCTAGCCCCGGTGCGCGCCAGCGCATGGGGGCTTTTCAAAATATTTTCACAAAGGGCTTGCGTGGATGGGGGAGGGTGCTTAGAATCACGCCTCTTTCGCGCTAACGGAAACGCGGCGCGGAAGGGGAAGCGAAGCTGGTGGTGTGCTGCAGTGTCGGGCGCGCGGCTGGCCTGGAAGTTGAACCCCGCAGTCGCAACGATGTAGTGTAAAAAGTTGTTGACGAGCTGCGAAACACGGTTCATAATCTCGCTTCTCTGCTGCTGAAAACGCAGCGCTGCTGAGAAACACGAA
>NZ_JBQEPY010000035.1:0-45914 GCF_052045915.1 Burkholderia sp. 22088 | reverse complement strand
ATGCCGATCAAGTCGGTGCTGATCGTCACGCACAACATCGAGGAAGCGGTGTTCATGTGCGACCGGATCCTCGTGCTGTCGTCGAACCCGGGCCGCGTGATCGCCGAGATCAAGGTGCCTTTCAAGCATCCGCGCAACCGGCTCGACCCGGCGTTCCGCAAGCTGGTCGACGACATCTACGCGAAGATGACCGCGCGTCAGACCAACGAGGCGACGAAGAAGGGGCTGGAGCTCGGCAGCTGGATGCCGCGCGTGTCGACCAACCTGATGGCCGGCCTGATCGAGACGCTCGCGATGGCGCCGTACCACGGCCGCGCGGACATGCCGGAAATCGCGCGCACGCTGCATCTCGAGGTCGACGAACTGTTCCCGATCGCCGAAGTGCTGCAATACCTCGGCTTCGCGGACGTGCGGGAAGGGGACGTGTTCCTGACGCCGCCGGCGCGTGTGTTCGCGGAATTCGGCACGCAGGAGCGCAAGCTGATGTTCGCCGACCACCTGCTGAAGCACGTGCCGCTGGCTGCACGGATCAGGAAGGTGCTGAACGAGCGCCCGGGCCATCGCGCACCGCGCGTGCGCTTCGAGCAGGAGCTGGAGGATTTCCTGTCCGATGAAGCCGCCGAGGAAACGCTCGACGCGGTGATCGACTGGGGGCGCTACGGCGAAGTCTTTTCGTATAACGACAAGACGGAAGTGTTCAGTCTCGAGGATGTCGAGAGCTGAAGTCCGTGCCCGAATGGCGAGCGATCGTCATTCGGGCAGATCGCGACTGTTGGCGTGCTGCTCGATTCCGCCGGTATTGAGCGATTCGATCCTCTCCATCCGCTGCCTTGCCAGCTCAGGCAACCGGTTCGTCACGCCGATCACGAGCGCTTCGGCGAGCGCGAGCGCCGGCACGTTGGTCTGCAGCATCGCGAACGGCTGCCCCTGGATCCGCAGCACGATCTCCGCAAATTCCCCGATCGGCGAATGCCATTCGTCGGTGACCAGCAGCACGCGCGTGCCGAGCTGGTGGGCGGCTTGCGCGAACCGGATGCTGTCGCGCTGGTAGCGGCGGAAATCGAAAATGACGAGCACGTCGCCGGGCCCCATGTCCGCCAGGGCGACCGAGGCGAGATTCACATTCGGCTCGACATACTGGACGCGTGGCCGCGCATACGCGAGCGTGAACGAAAACAGCGAAGCGAGCGGCGCGGTGTAACGCCCGCCGCCGCAGAAAACGCGAACGTCCTGATCGGCCAGCAGTGCCACGGCAGCATCGAACGCCGCCGCATCGAGCCCTTCGATCGTGGTGGCCAGCGATTGCGACAACCGCTGGAAAATCGCCGCATGACTGTCGCGCAGCCCCGAAGCCGAGTGAAATGCATCCATCCGCGCGAGCGGCGAATTCATCGCGGTGTCGATTTCGCCATACAGCGCCTGCTGGAACGACGAATAGTTGGGAAACCCGATCCTGACGACGAAGCGAAACACGGTCGGGTCGCTCACGTCGGCCTGCTTCGCGAATTGCGCGATGGGCCCCAGCCCGAGACTGGGATAGCGATCCAGCAACGCCTGCGCAACCTTCTGTTCCGACGGCGTGAAGCTATCCATCTGGGATAACAGCAACGCCCTGATGCTCGTCCCCATCGGGCACTCCGACTCTCTCAATCCAAATGACAAACGGCAGACATGCGTCTGCCGGCGAACCCACGCATGTTAGCCGATTGACGTGCGGCAGGCCGCCCGTACCCCGGATTTAGAGGGACGCATCGCACGGTCGGCCGGCTCGTCAATGAATGTAATGAAACATACATTGATAAAGAAAACATCCGGTCGATATTCGTTCGTGGTTCAGTGATAACCCTAGGTTTTGGTGTAAAAAACCGAGTGCTATGATCGCGGCCTCGCTGGAATGTACGGTTCATTACATCGCGAATCGATGCTTCGATGCGTGACGATGCGGCGTCGCATTCCGGCATGGCACGGTTTATTTGTCTGGAGGATTCCGTCATGAGGCGGCTCGTAGTACTCACCCTGTTGTCGGCAATGAGCGTGTGCGCGTTCGCCGCGTCGGACCCGGCGGTCGAAGCGAAGAACGGCATGGTCGTGTCCTCGCAGCACTTCGCGTCGCAGATCGGCGTCGACATCCTGAAGGAAGGCGGCAACGCGGTGGATGCGGCAGTGGCGGTCGGCTATGCGCAGGCCGTGACCAATTCGTGCTGCGGCAATATCGGCGGCGGCGGTTTCATGACCCTCCACCTGGCCGACGGTCGCGACCGCTTCATCAATTTCCGTGAGACCGCGCCGGCCGCGGCTTCCGCGAACATGTACCTCGACGCGAACGGCAACGTCATCCCCGACGACAGCCTGTACGGCTATCGCGCGGTCGGCGTGCCGGGCACGGTCGCGGGCCTCGATCTCGCGCAGCGCAAGTACGGCAAGCTGACGCGCAGGCAGGTGATGGAGCCGGCGATCCGGCTCGCGCGCGACGGTTTCGTGCTGACGCGCGGCGATACGGACATCCTCGACACGACGGTCGCGCGCTTCAGGAAGGACCCGGAAGCGGCGCGCATCTTCCTCCGCCCGGACGGCACGCCGCTGCAGCCGGGCGACCGCCTCGTGCAGAAGGACCTCGCACGCACGCTCGAGCGCATCGCGGAGCAGGGGCCCGACGCGTTCTATCACGGCGAGATCCCGAAGATCGTCGAGGCCGCGGCCAGGCGCGCGGGCGGCGTGATCACGGCCGCCGATTTCGCGTCCTACCGCGCGCAGGACATGGCGCCGCTGACGTGCACGTATCGCGGCTACGAGTTCGTGTCGGCGCCGCCGCCGAGCTCGGGCGGCGTGACGATGTGCGAGACGCTGAACATCCTCGAAGGGTACGACCTGCGCAAGCTCGGCTACCACTCGGCCGCGGCGGTCCACTACATGACCGAAGCGATGCGGCACGCATACGAGGATCGCAACACGCTGCTCGGCGATCCGAACTTCATCGACAACCCGGTCGCGAAGCTGACGAGCAAGGAATACGCGGCGCAGATCCGCAAGAGCATCCATGCCGATACGGCGACGCCGTCGGTGGACGTGCAGCCGGGCGTCGGCGTGCACGAGAAGCCGGAGACGACCCACTATTCGATCGTCGACAAGGACGGCAACGCGGTGTCGACGACCTACACGGTCAACGGCCGCTTCGGCGCCGTGGTCATCGCGCCGGGCACGGGCTTCTTCCTGAACGACGAGATGGACGATTTCACCGTGAAGGTCGGCGCGCAGAACCTGTTCGGTCTCGTGCAGGGCACGCGCAACTCGATCGCGCCGGGCAAGCGTCCGCTGTCGTCGATGGCGCCGACCATCGTGAAGAAGGACGGCAAGGTGTTCATGGTGGTCGGTTCGCCGGGCGGGTCGCGCATCATCACGATCACGCTGCAGACGGTGCTGAACGTGATCGACTACGGGATGACGCCGCAGGATGCCGTCACCGCGCCGCGGATCCATCACCAGTGGCTGCCTGACGAGGTCTATTACGAGACCTACGGCCTGTCGCCCGACACGCTCGCGATCCTGCGCAACATGGGCTACAAGATGGTCGAGCAGACGCCGTGGGGCGCCGCCGAGCTGATCATGGTCGGCCTGCCGGGCACCGAAGCCGCGAGCCGCCAGAGTTCCGGGAACGATTCGTCCGTGTCCGGCAACGTGCGTGTCGGCTTCATCTACGGCTACAACGACCCGCGTCGTCCGGCCGGATCGGCAATCGGCTACTGACCCGATCCCGTCCGCATCGAGATGAACCGCCGCCGACGACGTTCGCCCTTGCGCGAGCGTCGTTGCGGCGGCAGTCCGTCGGTTCGCGGACATCCGCGAGCCTGACCGGCGCCGCCGGCCGTTGTCGACACTCCGTGCACGGCCGGCTCGCCACGCACGCTCCCTGGCACGGCACGGGACGCGCGCCTTTCATCCTTCAACTTCTTCCCGTGCATCGAATTCCATCATGAACAAACGAATGTCCGCGGCAGGCTGGATCCTGCTCGCGATGGCGGCCGGCATCCTGATCGGCTACATGATCTATACGCAACTGCCGGACAAGCAGTCCGCGGCGGAGATCGCCGGGTACATCTCGCTGGTGTCCGACGTGTTCCTGCGGCTGATCAAGATGGTGATCGGCCCGCTGGTGTTCTCGACGCTCGTCGTCGGCATCGCGCACATGGGCGACGCGTCGTCGGTGGGGCGCGTGTTCGTGAAGGCGCTCGGCTGGTTCGTCACCGCGTCGCTGATCTCGCTGCTGCTCGGCCTGCTGATGGCGAACCTGCTGCGGCCCGGCGAGAACCTCGGGTTGCCGCTGCCGGATATCGGCGCGTCCGCGCATCTGGCGACGTCCAAGTTCACGCTGAAGGATTTCGTCGGCCACATGGTGCCGAAGTCGATCGCCGAGGCGATGGCGAACAACGAGATCCTGCAGATCGTCGTGTTCTCGATGTTCTTCGGCGTGGCGCTTGCGTCGCTCGGCGAGCGCGGCAAGATCCTGGTCGCGGCGATCGACCAGCTCGCGCACGTGATGCTCAGGATTACAGGCTATGTGATGAAGCTCGCGCCGCTCGCAGTGCTGGCGGCGATGGCGTCGACGGTCGCGATCAATGGCCTGTCGATCCTGCTGAAGTTCGCGGTGTTCATGGGCGACTTCTACCTGAGCCTGTTCCTGCTGTGGGGCACGCTCGTCATCGCCGGGCTGCTGTTCCTCGGCCGCCGCGTGTTCAAGCTGCTGGTGCTGATCAAGGAAGCGTTCATGCTGTCGTTCGCGACCGCGAGCTCGGAAGCCGCGTATCCGAAGATCCTCGATGCGCTCGACCGTTTCGGCGTGCGCCGCAAGATCTCGAGCTTCGTGATGCCGATGGGGTATTCGTTCAACCTCGACGGCTCGATGATGTACTGCACGTTCGCGTCGCTGTTCATCGCGCAGGCGTACGGCATTCACCTGTCGCTCGGCACGCAGGTCACGATGCTGCTGATCCTGATGCTGACGTCGAAAGGCATGGCCGGAGTGCCGCGCGCGTCGCTCGTCGTGATCGCCGCGACGCTGCACCAGTTCAACATCCCGGAAGCCGGGCTGCTGCTGATTCTCGGCGTCGATACGTTCCTCGACATGGGCCGTTCGGCCACGAATGCAGTGGGCAACTCGATCGCCAGCGCGGTGGTCGCGAAATGGGAAGGCGAGCTGATGCCCGAAGCGGAAGCCGAAGCGAATGCGGCGCGGCTGGATGAGGAAGCCGAAGCACGGATGAACGAGGCGGCCCGCGAGGCGGATCGCGTCACCACGGCCTGAAGCGGTATCCCGCGCCTTCAGGCCGCCTCGGCGGGGCGGGCCGCGTCGATGCACGCGGCCAGCACCATCGCGGCGGCGTTGCCCGGCGTCGAGCCGAGCAATTGCGGCGCATAGACGCTGTCGCCGATCTCGATCGGCTGCCCCGACAGCGCGCACACGCCGCGCTTGCGCGTGGTGAACAACCGCCACTTCTGATAACCGTAGTGCCCGGTGCATGCGTCGCGCCAGGAAATCATCACGGTGTCGGCCGTGGGCCGCTCGAGTACGCTGATGGCCGGCTTGCTCGTCGCGTCCCACGACGGCAGCCGGTCGCGCGTGACGCTGCGCCGCCGCGGCGTGCCCCACGAGACGGACGGCATGTCGAAGCTGCCGATCGCGGCGACGGTCATGAGCCAGGGGGCGATACGGTTGTTCATGTCAGTTTTCCTCGAAACGTTACGCGGCACCGCAACGCGCGGCATCACGACAGGCGGATGCGCGGCCGCGCGCAGCCGTTGATCCGTTCGGCGATCCACAGCAGGCTCGCTTTGGAGAAGCCGTGCAGCGCCTGCTGGTGCCGCCGGTAGAGCATCAGGTGGCTGAACTGCGCGAATCGCCCCTGGATGAAGCCGCCACGAAAGAACCCGAACTGCCCGAGCGTGCCGAACGCGTCGTAGTCGCTGATCGACACGAGCGCGCCGAAATCGTGGAATGCGAACGGCGGCATCGGCTTGCCGTCGAGCCACGCGGGCAGGTGCTTCGCGAGATGCTCGGCCTGCTGCGTCGCGACCTGCGCGGTGGGCGGCAGCGGCCGTTCCTGGCCGTCGGGCAACAGGCTCGCGCAATCGCCGATCGCGAACACGTGTTCGTCGCCCGTTGCCTGCAGCGTCGGGCCGACGACGATCTGGTTCGCGCGATTCGTGTCGAGGCCGCCGAGCGCCTGCATGAAATCGGGCGCCTTCACGCCGGCCGCCCACACCATCAGGTCGGCTTCCGCAAACGAACCGTCGCCGTAGTGAAAGCCGTTCGCGTCGGCCGACGTGACGCGGGTCGACGTCAGCACGTGAAAGCCGATCTGTTCGAGCCGTTGCTGTGCCGATGCGGAAATCTTCGGCGGAAATGCGGCGAGGATGCGCGGGCCGCTTTCAAGCAGCGTGAGTTGCAGCCGGTCGCGTACCGTTTCGTCGCCATAGGCTTGTGCCACTTCCAGCAGGCGGCTCAGCTCCGCGGCAAGCTCGACGCCGGTCGCGCCGGCACCGACGATCGCGACGCGGAACGGCTCGTCGCGCGCGATGCTGCGAAATACGCGCATCCGCAACGCTTCGTTGAAGGTCTCGGCCTGCGGCTGGCTGTCGATGAAATAGCAGTGCTCGCGTACGCCCGGCGTGTCGAAATCGTTGGCCTGGCTGCCGAGCGCGAGGATCAGCACGTCGTATTCGAGTTCGCGGGCGTCGAGCACGAGTTCGCCGTCCTGCGAGCGGATCTCGCCGAGCTGCACGCGGCGCCGCGCGCGATCGAGCCCCTTCAGTTCGCCGGGCTGGTACGTGTAACCGTGATCGCGGGCATGGGCGAGGAAGATCACCTGCTGCTGCTGCACGTCGCGCGTACCGGCCGCGATCGTGTGCAGCATCGGTTTCCAGATGTGGGTCGGGCTGCGGTCGACGACGGTGACCTGTGCACGCCCGGACCGGCCGAGACGCTCGCCCAGACGGGTGGCGAGCTGCAGTCCGGCGATCCCGCCGCCGACGATGACGATACGTGTAGGGGTTGCCATGGATAAATCATCACGTGATGAATAAGGTATGATCCTAGCGCTTCCCGGCTTCGCGTGTCAACGGAGCAGGGCAAATCACGCGGTTTCGGCGGTGCTGAAGCGGGGCCGGAACAGGCGCATTCGAATCATTCAAGGAGAGCAGGGAAACGTGGCTGAAGTCACTGAGCGCGCGCCGGGCAAGCGGCGTATGCGAGGGCGGCCGCTGGCCGGGGCGTCAGTCGGACCGGACGTGATATTGCGGGCCGCGCGCCGTACGTTCGCGAAGCGGGGCTACGACGCGACGAGCGTGCGCGAGGTCGCGCGCGAGCTGGGCATCGACGCGGCGCTGATCGCCCATCATTTCGGTACGAAGGAAACGTTGTGGCTGGCCGTCGTCGAGCAGATCGTCGAGATCGCCGAGCCGATGTTCGATGCGCTGCGTGCGTTGCGCACGTCGCCGCTGTCGCATCGCGAACGCGTGCGGCGCGCACTCGAGCTGTGCGTCGACCATGAGTTCGACGAACCCGACATGGGCATGTTCTTCTCGACGGCGGCGACCGAAGTGGGCGGGCGGCTCGACCGGCTGCAGGAGCGGCTCGTCCGTCCGTATTACGACGTGATGTTCCCGCTGCTGGCGGACGCCGTGCAGGCTGGCGCGATTCGCGCGGTCGATCCGAACGTGCTGTTCTTCATGATCGCGAGCGCGATCGGCAACACGGTGTCGTACAGCCACATCATGCTGGAGTTCACGTCGCTGCCCACGCAGCCGGACGCGTTCCGGCGTGCCGTGACCGACGCCGCGTTCAACCTCGTCGGCGACTGAGCGCCGCGCGCCACGCGCACACTCACGTCGCGGCGACCAGCCCCAGTTCGCGCACCGCGTTTCGCGCGGTCTCGCGCAGCGCATCGACGAGCGGCGATGGCGTCCGGTACGCGATCGCCAGCTCGTACGCGAGCGGGCTGCCCGCACCCTTCAGTTCGCAGAACGTAATGCCTTTCGGTTGCATCGGCACGAACAGGCGCGGCATCAGCGCGACGCCGATACCGCCCGCGACGAGCCCGGCCGTCGTCTGCATCTGGCGCGGCTGCTGGACGACGCGCGGCGCGAAGCCGGCCTGCGCGCACGCGGTCACGATCAGCGCATGCATGCCGGGACCGTGGTGCGCGGCGAACATGACCCACGGGTCGTCCGCCAGGTCGGCGAGCGCGATGTGCCGGCGGCGTGCGAGCCGGTGACCGTCGGGCAGCGCCGCGACCATCCGGTCGCGCAGCAGCGGCTCGACGCGCACGTCGCCCGCGTCGGCCACCGGCAGCACGACGAGGCCGATGTCGGTGCGGTCGTGGCGCAGCGCGAGCACCTGCTCGGCGGTCGTGCCTTCCTCGAGCAGGAAATCGACGCCTGGATGGCGTTCCTGGAACGCCCGCAGGATCAGCGGCAGCAGCGCGTTGACGGTGCTGTCGACGAAGCGCAGCCGCAGCGTGCCGCCGAGGCCCGCGCCCGCGCGGCGGGCCACGGCCACCGCGCGTTCGGCCTGTTCGAGCGCGCGCCGCGCTTCGAGCAGGAAGGCCTCGCCGGCCGGCGTGAGCGTCGAGCCGCGGTTGTCGCGCTCGAGCAGCGTGACGCCCAGCTCGTCCTCGAGCTTGCGGATCGCCGCGCTGAGCGGCGGCTGCGCCATGTGCAGCCGCTCGGCCGCACGCCGGAAGCTGAGCGTCTCGGCAACCGCGATGAATTGCCTGAACTGGCGCAGATCGACCATGCGATACCTCTCGTGTATCAGTGGATCATCGAATTCGTATTTTACCTATCACCTCGCCACGCCCAGACTTGCACTGTCGGCAATCGTCAACATTCGGGAGGGCAGGACATGACGGGCAGTGAACGGCAACGGACGGCGATCGTCACGGGCGGGTCGAGCGGGATCGGCTTCGCGATCGCACGGCGGCTGGTGGAGGATGGGTATCGCGTCGCGATCGTCGGGCGCGACACGGCGCGGCTGGACGCGGCCGTCGCGCGTCTCGGCGGCGCGGCGATCGGGCAGGCCGCTGATTTGAGCGTGCGGCGCGAGGCTGAGGCGGCGGTCGCCGCGATCGTCGCGCAGCGGCCTTGCGTGGACGTGCTGGTCAACAACGCGGGGCTGACCGGCCGCGTTAGCGCGGACACCGAGGCGGGCGAGGCCGAGACCGTGTGGGATGCCGTGCTCGACGCGAACCTGAAAAGCCTGTTCGTGACGACCCTGGCCGTGCTGCCGCACCTGGCCGAGCGCGACGCGCGGATCGTCAACCTTGGCTCGATCGCGGCGCGCGCCGGCAGCCTGCTGCCGGGCGGCCTGGCGTACGCGGCGGCGAAGGCCGGCGTCGAAGGGTTCACCGTTGCGTTGGCGCGCGAACTCGGGCCGCGCGGCGCGACGGTCAATACGGTCGCGCCAGGCTATATCGCCGACACACGCTTCTTCGGCGACGGCGGCGTCGCGCCGGCCATCGCGGCGACGATTCGCGAGCAGACGCCGGCCGGCCGCGCCGGGCATCCGGACGACATCGCGGACGCGGTCGCGTGGCTCGCCGGGCCGCGCGCGTCGTTCGTCACCGGCGCGACGATCGCGGTGAACGGCGGCTGGCGCGTCGGGTGACGCCATCCGTACCGGCGGCCGGGCACGGCATCGCGCGCCTCGCCCGGCCACCGGTCATTCGAGATCCTTGGGCGGCGCATCGCCGAGCCAGCGCCGCGCGCCGGGCCCGTTGCGGCCCGCGCGATCTTCCGGGTTCGTCAGCTTGCAGCGCTTCAGCGACAGGCAGCCGCAGCCGATGCATTCGTCGAGGTTGATGTAGAGCCGCTGCAGTTCCTCGATCCGGCTCGCGACGCGTTGCTTCCAGCCGCGCGACAGCCGCTGCCAATCCTTGTTGCTCGGCGCGGTGTCCTCGGGCAGGCTGACGAGCTGCTCGGCGATCTCGTCGAGCGAATAGCCGATCTTCTGCGCGAACACGATGAACGCGATCAGCCGCAGCACCGCGCGTGAATAGTGGCGATGGCTCGAGCCGTTGCGGTGCGACTTGATGAGCCCGCGCGTCTCGTAGAACCGCAATGTCGACGCCGGCACGCCGCTGCGCGCGGCCACTTCGCGGATCGACATCAGCGGCCATTGCGGGATTTCCTGGATACCCATGACACCCCTCCGGGAAAGCTTGACTTGAAGTTAACTTCAACTTTTATGCTACGCGGCAGTTTAACCCGTCGCGAGGCATCATGCTCTCCTTATCCCTACGCAGGACGTCGCCTTTGGGTGCGGCCTGTGCACTGCTGCTGGCGTTGTCGGGCTGTCACGACGGCAAAGGCGCATCGTCGGCCCCGGCCCTTCCCGAAGTCGGCGTTGCCACCATCGCGCCGCGCACGATCCGCCTCGCGGACGAATTCAACGGACGCGTCGAAGCGGTCGACGCAGTCGAACTGCGGCCGCGCGTGAGCGGCTATCTGCAGCGCGTCGCCTACAAGGAGGGCGACCTGGTCGCGCAGGGCGCGCTGCTGTTCGAGATCGACCCGCGCCCGTACCGGATCGCACTCGATCGCGCGAACGCGCAGCTGCAGCGGGCCCGCGCGGCCGCGAGCCTCGCGAACGTGCAGCTCAAGCGCGTGCAGACGCTGATCGATGCGCATGCGACGTCGCAGGAAGAACTCGACAACGCGCGCGCCACGGCCGAGCAGGCGCGGGCGGACCTGCGGGCAGCCGACGCGGCCGTCGCCGACGCGAAGCTCAATCTCGGTTTCACCGAAGTGCGTGCGCCGATCGCGGGCCGCGTCGGCCGCGCGGTCGCCACCGTCGGCAACCTGGCGCGCGCGGACGACACGCTGCTGACGACCGTCGTGTCGCAGAACCCCGTCTACGTGTATTTCGACTGCGATGAACAGAGCTACCTGCGCTACAACGCACGGCGTGCCGACCCGAAGCATCGCGCGATCGGCGCCGATCCGGTTCGCGTGGGCCTCGCGAACGAGACGGGCTTCCCGCATGCGGGCACCGTCGATTTCCTCGACAACCGTCTCGACCCGCAGACGGGCACGATCCGCGCGCGCGTGCGGCTGCCGAATGCGGACCATGCGTTTACGCCCGGCCTGTATGCGCGCGTGCAGCTCGTCAGCGGCCGCGACCAGGATGCGCTGCTCGTCGACGACAAGGCCGTGCTCACCGACCAGGACCGCAAGTACGTGTATGTGATCGGCCCCGGCGACAAGGCACTGCGCCGTGACGTGACGATCGGCCGCGGGCTGGACGGCGAGCGGATCATCGAGAAGGGGATCCAGGCGGGCGACCGCGTGGTCGTCGACGGCATGCAGCGGATCTACTATCCGGGCGCGCAGGTGAAGCCGAAGGCACTGCCCGTACGCGCCGATGCCGGTGCTGGTGCTGGTGCCGATTATGGCGCGGGCAGCGGATCGGGCAACGGCACGCAGGCCGTCGCCGATGCCGGCGCGCCGGCCGTGCAGTGACGGGAGCGATACGATGGATTTCTCCCGATTCTTCATCGACCGGCCGATCTTCGCGGTCGTGCTGTCGATCGTCATCTTCGCGATCGGCCTGATCTCGATTCCGATGCTGCCCGCCGGCGAATATCCGGAAGTCGTGCCGCCGAGCGTCGTCGTGCGTGCGACGTACCCGGGCGCGAACCCGAAGGAAATCGCCGAATCGGTCGCCGAACCGCTGGAAGAGGCGATCAACGGTGTCGAAGGCATCATGTACATGAAGTCGGTCGCCGGGTCGGACGGCAGCCTGCAGGTCGTCGTCACGTTCCTGCAGGGCGTCGATCCCGACACGGCCGCCGTGCGCGTGCAGAACCGTGTGAGCCAGGCGCTGTCGCGCCTGCCCGACGAGGTGCGCCAGTACGGCGTGACCACGCAGAAGCAGTCGCCGACGCCGCTGATGTACGTGAGCCTCTATTCGCCGGACAACAGCCGCGATTCGCTGTACCTGCGCAATTACCTGACGCTGCACGTGAAGGACGAGCTGTCGCGGCTGACCGGTGTCGGCGACGTCGGCTTGTCCGGCTCCGGCGACTACGCGATGCGGCTGTGGCTCGACCCGAACCGGCTCGCGTCGCGCGGGCTGACCGCGAGCGACGTGATTGCCGCCGTGCGCGAGCAGAACGTGCAGGTGTCGGCGGGTCAGCTCGGCGCGGAGCCGACACCGAAGAAAAACGACTTCCTCCTGTCGATCAACGTGCGCGGCCGGCTGCGCACGGCGCAGGAGTTCGGCGACATCGTGCTGCGCAACGGCGACGACGGCCAGGTCGTGAAGCTGTCCGACGTTGCTCGTGTCGAGCTCGGCGCGGGCGACTACACGCTGCGCTCGTACTTCAACGACAAACAATCGGCCGTGGTCGGCATCTTCCTGTCGCCGGGGGCGAACGCGCTCGAAGTCGCGAAGGCCGTGTATGCGAAGTTCGACGAACTGTCGAAGCGCTTCCCGCCCGGCGTCGCGTACCGTCCCGTATGGGATCCGACGGTATTCGTGCGCGATTCGATCCGCGCGGTGCAGCACACGCTGATCGAGGCCGTCGTGCTGGTCGTGCTCGTCGTGATCCTGTTCCTGCAGACATGGCGCGCGTCGATCATTCCGCTCGTCGCGGTGCCCGTCTCGGTGGTCGGCACGTTCGCGTGGCTCTATCTGCTCGGTTATTCGATCAACACGCTGACGCTGTTCGGGCTCGTGCTCGCGATCGGGATCGTGGTCGACGATGCGATCGTGGTCGTCGAGAACGTCGAGCGCAACATCGCGCAGGGCTTGAGCCCGCGCGACGCCGCGCACCAGGCGATGCGCGAGGTGTCGGGGCCGATCGTCGCGATCGCGCTCGTGCTGTGCGCGGTGTTCGTGCCGATGGCGTTCATGTCGGGCGTCACGGGGCAGTTCTACCGGCAGTTCGCGGTGACGATCGCGATCTCGACGGTGATCTCCGCGATCAACTCGCTGACGCTGTCGCCCGCGCTCGCCGCGAAGCTGCTGCGTCCGCACGGCGCGCCGAAGGATGCGCTCACGCGCGGGATCGACCGCGCGTTCGGCTGGCTGTTCCGTCCGTTCAACCGCTTCTTCGACCGCAGCTCGGATCGCTATCATGGCGTCGTCTCGCGCACGCTGAAGCGGCGCGGGGTGGTGTTCGCGGTCTATGCGGCGTTGCTCGGGGCGACCGCGCTGCTGCTCAGCGCGGTGCCGGGCGGCTTCATCCCGGTGCAGGACAAGCTGTACCTGTTCGCGGGCGCGAAGCTGCCGGAAGGCGCGTCGCTGGCGCGCACCAGCGAGGTGACCGAGCAGATGACGAAGATCGCGCTCGGCACCGACGGTGTCGAGATGGTGCCGGCGTTTGCCGGGCTGAACGCGCTGCAGGGCGTGAACACGCCGAACATCACGAACTCGTACGTGATCCTGAAGCCGTTCGACCAGCGCCACCGCAGCGCCGCGCAGATCAACGCGGACCTGAACGCGCGCTTCGCGACCATCGGCGGCGGCATCACCTATGCGCTGATGCCGCCGCCGATCCAGGGCCTCGGCAACGGCTCGGGGTATTCGCTGTACCTGGAGGATCGCGGCGGGCTCGGCTACGGCGCATTGCAGAACGCGCTCACCGCGTTCCAGGCCGCGGTCGCGAAGACGCCGGGGATGAGCTACCCGGTCAGCTCGTACCAGGCGAACATCCCGCAGCTCGAGGTGAAGGTCGACCGGCTGAAGGCGAAGGCGCAGGGCGTCGCGCTGACCGACCTGTTCAGCACGCTGCAGGTCTATCTCGGCTCGATGTACGTGAACGACTTCAACCTGTTCGGCCGCGTGTACCGCGTGATGGCGCAGGCGGATGCCGGCCACCGGCAGACGGCCGCCGACATCGCGAACCTGCGCACGCGCAACGCGAAGGGCGAGATGGTGCCGATCGGCTCGATGGTGACGGTGGCGCCCGCGTACGGGCCCGACCCGGTCGTCCGCTACAACGGCTATCCGGCCGCCAACCTGATCGGCGACGCCGATCCGAAGGTGATGTCGTCGTCGCAGGCGATCGAGAAGCTGCAGCAGATCGCGAAGGACGTGCTGCCGCCGGGAATCGTGCTCGAGTGGACCGACCTGAGCTACCAGCAGGTCACGCAGAGCAACGCGGCGATCGTCGTGTTCCCGCTCGCGGTGATGCTCGTGTTCCTCGTGCTCGCGTCGCTGTACGAGAGCTGGACGCTGCCGCTCGCGGTGATCCTGATCGTGCCCGTGTGCATCTGTGCGGCGTTGTTCGGTGTGTGGCTGTCGGGAGGCGACAACAACGTGTTCGTGCAGGTCGGGCTCGTCGTGCTGATGGGGCTGGCGTGCAAGAACGCGATCCTGATCGTCGAGTTCGCGCGCGAGCTGGAAATCCAGGGCAAGGGCGTGATCGAATCCGCGCTGGAAGCGTGCAAGCTGCGGCTGCGTCCGATCGTGATGACGTCGGTCGCATTCATCGCGGGTTCGGTGCCGCTTCTGATCGGCAGCGGCGCGGGCAGCGAAGTGCGGGCCGCCACCGGCATCACCGTGTTCGCCGGGATGCTCGGCGTCACGCTGTTCGGGCTGTTCCTGACGCCCGTGTTTTATGTCGCGATCCGCAAGCTCGCGGGCGGCACGCCGGCCGTGTGGAGCGAACACCACGGCACCCTCGAAGGAGAAAACCGATGAGCGCCGCTTTCCGTTTTTCCGCGCTCGCGATGTCGGTGACGCTCGCCGCATGCGCGGTCGGCCCCGATTTCAGGCGGCCCGATACGGCTACCGCCGAGCGGTTTGCCCGCGACGCGCATCCGGCGGCGCAGCGCGACGTGTTGCCGTCCGGCAAGACGCCGGATACGCCGCCCGACGCGTCGGCCGATGCCGATGCCGCATTCTGGCGCGGTTTCGGCGATCCGCAGCTGACGCAGCTGATCGACACGGCGCTCGCGGCGAACCAGGATCTCCAGGTCGCCGTGTCGCGCTACGACGCATCGAATGCGCTGCTGTCGCAGGCCACGTTCGACCGCTACCCGACGATCACCGCGAGCGGGAAGATCGGTCATCAGCTGATGAGCAAGGACCAGGCGTTCGGGGCGCCGCGCAGCCAGCGCGATACGCCGACGTCCAGCGTCGGGATCAATGCGGCGTGGGAACTCGACCTGTTCGGCCGCGTGCGTCGTTCGATCGAGTCGCAGCGCGCGGAGACGGCTGCCAGCGCGGCGGACGTGCGCGCGGTGCGCGTCGCGATCGCCGGCGAGGTGGCGAGCACGTACGTCGACTTGCGCGGCTCGCAGGAGCGGCTGCGGATCGCACGCGAGAACGCCGACAACCAGAAGCAGACGCTCGCGCTGATCAATGCGCGCGTCGGCGCGGGGCGCGGCTCCGAACTCGATGCGGCGCGGGCGCGCGCGCAGTACGAATCGACGACGTCGCGGATCGCCGTGTACGAAGCGGCGATCGGCGTCGACGAGCACCGGCTCGCGGTGCTGACCGGGCAGACGCCGGATGCGTTGATCGGCCGCTTCGATCTCCCGAAGGCCGCCGCGTCGGCGGGCACGCCCGTGCCGCTGCCAGTGCTGGCCGCCGACATCGATCCCGGCACGCCGGGCGACCTGCTGCGGCGCCGGCCCGACGTCGCGGCCGCCGAGGCGCGGCTGCACGCGGCGACTGCACGCGTCGGCGTCGCGACGGCCGACCTGTTTCCGCGCTTCACGCTGTCGGGCCTGCTCGGCAGCGCGACGAGCAGCTACGGGTTCTTCCGTGCGGGCAGCGATACGAACCTGATCGCGCTCGGCATCGACTGGTCGTTCCTCGACGTCGGCCGCGTGCGCGCACGGATCGCCGCGAGCGATGCGGAAGCGGCCGGGCAGCTCGCGCAATACCGGCAGACCGTGCTCGGGGCGCTGGAGGAAACGGAGAACGCGCTGCTGCGTGCGGCACGCACGCGTGACGAGACGGATCATCTCGTGCGGGCCGCGACCGACAGCGCGCGTGCCGCGCAACTGGCGCAGGCGCGTTTTTCGGCGGGCGCGATCGACTACTACGAAGTGCTCGACGCGCAACGCACGCTGCTGCAGGCGCAGGATGCGGCGGCCGACGGGCGGATGCGCAGTGCGGCGTCGACGGTCGCGCTGTACAAGGCGCTTGCGGGCGGCTGGCCGTCGGGAACGGGGCAGGGGCCGCAAGGCCCGCTCGCGCAGTCGGGGCAGTAGCGCGGGCAAGGCGGCGCGGCAGGCCGGCGCAATCCTGCCTGCCGCGCGCCGCGTGACTACACGCTGGCCGGATCGATCTTGTCGATGTCGATGTCGTAGCGCCGGATGGCTTCGCCGACGCGCGCACGCGGGATCGCGCCGTCGTCGGCGAGCGCCTTCAGCGCCGCGACCACGATGAAGTGCCGGTCGACCTCGAAGAACGTGCGCAGCGCGTCGCGCGTATCCGAGCGGCCGAAGCCGTCGGTGCCGAGCGACACGAAGCGCCGGCCGTCGACGAACGCACGGATCTGGTCGCCGACGATCTTCATGTAATCGGTCGCGACGACCACCGGCCCCGTGCGGCCGTCGAGGCATTGCTGCACGTACGGCACGCGCGGCGCCTCGTCGGGATGCAGCAGGTTCCAGCGTTCGGCGGCCAGCCCGTCGCGGCGCAGCTCGTTCAGGCTCGTCGCGCTCCACACGTCGCTCGACACGCCGAAGTCCTGCGCGAGCAGGTCGCTCGCGGCGATCACTTCCCGCAGGATCGCGCCGCTGCCCATCAACTGCACGTGCGGCACGTCGGCCGCGCGCGACGCGCCTTCGCGCAGCAGGTAGAGGCCCTTGAGAATGCCGGCCTCCGCGCCGTCGGGCAGCGCCGCATGCGGGTAGTTCTCGTTGAGCAGCGTGATGTAGTAGTAGACGTCCTCCTGTTCCGCGAACATCCGCCGCAGCCCGTCGCGCACGATCACCGCGAGTTCGTACGCATAGGTCGGGTCGTACGACACGCAGTTCGGAATCACCGACGACAGCACGTGGCTGTGCCCGTCGTCGTGCTGCAGCCCTTCGCCCATCAGCGTCGTGCGGCCCGACGTCGCGCCGAGCAGGAAGCCGCGCGTACGCGCGTCGCCGGCCGCCCACGCGAGATCGCCAACCCGCTGCAGCCCGAACATCGAATAGAAGATGTAGAACGGGATCGCCGGCAGGCCGTGGTTGCTGTAGGCGGTACCGGCTGCGATCCACGACGCGATCGCGCCCGATTCGTTGATGCCTTCCTGCAGGATCTGCCCGTCCTTCGCTTCCCGGTAGTAACTGAGCTGGCCCGCGTCCTGCGGCGTATAGAGCTGGCCGAGATGCGAGTGGATGCCGATCTGGCGGAACAGCCCCTCCATTCCGAACGTGCGGGATTCGTCCGGCACGATCGGGACGACCAGCTTGCCGAGCGCCGGATCCTTCAGCAGCGTGCCGAGGATGCGCACGAACGCCATCGTCGTGGACAGCGCGCGTTCGCCGCTGTCCCTGAGCTGCGCGTCGAACGCGGCGAGCGGGGGCACCGGCAGCGGCGTCGCTTCGCTGAAGCGGGCCGGCACGTGGCCGCCGAGCGCGGCGCGGCGTTCCGCGAAGTAGCGTGCCTCGGCGCTGCCGGGTTCGGGTTTCAGGTACGGCAGGTCGTCGAGTTGCGCGTCGCTGACCGGCAGCGCGAAGCGGTCGCGGAACGCGCGTACGGCATCCGCGCTCATCTTCTTCAACTGGTGGTTCACGTTCTGGCCTTCGCCGGCTTCGCCCATTCCGAAGCCCTTGACCGTCTTCGCGAGGACGACGGTCGGCCGCCCGTCCGCGTGCATTGCCTGCGTATAGGCCGCATGCACCTTTTCCGGATCGTGGCCGCCGCGCGCGAGTTTCCAGATGTCGTCGTCGGACAGGTCGGCGACGAGCTCGAGCAGTTCGGGATACTTGCCGAAGAAATGCTCGCGCACGTACGCGCCGCTCTGCGACTTGAAGGTCTGGTAGTCGCCGTCGACGCATTCCATCATGCGCTGACGCAGCAGGCCCGTTGTGTCGCGTTCGAGCAGGCGATCCCAGCCGCCGCCCCAGATCACCTTCACGACGTTCCAGCCCGCCGCGCGGAACGTGCCTTCGAGTTCCTGGATGACCTTGCCGTTGCCGCGTACCGGGCCGTCGAGACGCTGCAGGTTGCAGTTGACGACGAAGATCAGGTTGTCGAGCCGTTCGCGCCCGGCGAGCGAGATCGCGGCGAGCGATTCGGGCTGGTCCATTTCGCCGTCGCCGAGAAATGCCCAGACCTTGCGGCCCTGATGCGCTTTCAGCCCGCGATATTCGAGGTAGCGCATGAAGCGCGCCTGATACGCGGCCGTGAGCGGCCCGAGCCCCATCGACACGGTGGGGAATTGCCAGAAATCCGGCATCAGCCGCGGATGCGGATACGACGACAGCCCGTCGCGTCCCGCTTCGCGGCCGGTCTCGCGGCGGAAGTTGTCGAGTTGCGCGTCCGTGATGCGGCCTTCCAGGTACGCGCGGCCATAGATGCCGGGCGCCGAATGGCCCTGGATGTAGACCATGTCGCCGTCGAAAGTATCGGTGCGGCCGCGGAAGAAGTGATCGAAACCGACGTCGTACAGCACCGCGGCCGACTGGTAGGTCGCGATGTGCCCGCCGACGTTCGAATGCCGGCCGGCGCGCAGCACCATCACCATCGCGTTCCAGCGGATCATCGCGTTCAGGCGCCGTTCGAGCGCGAGATCGCCCGGATAGGCCGGCTGCCGTTCGCGCGGCACCGTGTTCACGTACGCGGTCGTCACGCGGCCGTGCAGGTCGCCGTGGCGCGCCGCGTCGAGGTCGGAAAGCCGGTCGATCAGGTAATGCGCGCGCGGGCGGCCCTCGAGCGCGATCACGGATTCGAGCGCATCGAGCCATTCGCGGGTTTCCTGCGGGTCGATGTCGGGTAGCGCGAGAGGTGCGGTCATGCAATGTCTCCAGAAGCATAAGGCTGCGCGGGGCGGCGGTCGTGGCGCCGCATCGCGCGACGGGACGCCCGTCGATCGGCGGGCAGATAATTGCAATTGCAATCGTATGAGGGCAATTGTTATCGAGGTAAAATTTAATTGCAACTGCAATTCAATGAGAGGAACGACCTGACATGAGCGCACCCGAACCCGATCTGTGGTTCTCGTTCGTCCGCGCACACCGGACGATGATTCGCGAAATCGAGCGCCGCCTCGCGGCTGCCGGCCTGCCGGCGTATGCGTGGTACGACGCGTTGTGGGGGCTCGAGAGCGGGCCCGACGGTACGCGCCGGATGCACGAGCTGGCCGACGTGCTCGCGATCGAGCGTTACAACCTCACGCGGCTGGTCGACCGGCTCGAGCAGGAAGGGCTCGTCACGCGCGCCCGTTCGGCGGACGACGGCCGCGCCGCGTACGCGAGCATCACCGACAAGGGGCGCACGCTGCGCAAGAAGATGTGGAAGGTGTACCAGTCGACGGTCGCGGAACTCTTCCTCGATCAGTTCGGCGGCAAGGAGCAGGCGGCGATGGCCGCCGCGCTCGACCGTGCGACCGCCGCGGCGCGCGAGGCGGCAGCCGACGCGAAGTAGCGGCGGCCCGCCGGCGCGTCAGCCGCTCGCGTGGCGGCGCATCGCCTGCACGGCCCAGTCGGCAGGCACGCGGCCGTCGTCGGCCAGCAGGCGAAGCGCGACCGCGGCGATCCAGCGCGCATTGGGCGCGCGTGCGCCGGTGTCCGGGCCCGCCGAGTCCGCACCGAGCGCCGCGAAGCGGGCCGGGACGAACGCGCCGATCTGCGCGGCGACGTGCCGCGCATAGCCCGTCACGGCGAGCACCGGCGTGCGGCTGTCGCCGATGCATCGGCGCACATGTGCGACCTGCGGCTCGTCGTGCGGGTGCAGCAGGTTCCACCGGTCGGCCGCGTGACCGTCGCGGGCGAGCTGCGTGTAGCTCGGGCAGCTCCAGATCGTCGAATCGACGCGCCATTCGTCGCGCAGCAGATCGGCCGCCTCCTGCACCTGTGCAAGCGTGCTGCCCGCGCCGCACAGCCGGATCCGGGCGGCCGCGCCGGCCGCCGCCCGCCGGCCGGCCCGCACCATGCCGCTGAACGCATCGCGGGCCGCGGTGGCCGACAGCGGTTTCGCATCGGGCACGGGGTCGTCGTGGCTCGCGAGGTAGCAGAAGCCCGGCTGGCCGGCGACATAAAGCGCCCGCAGCGCGTGGCGGAGGATCGCGATCGCCTCATGCCCCGAGGCCGGATCGTATGGCGTGCACGCGGGGTTCGCGGCCAGCCAGTGCGGGACGTCGGGCGTCACGCCTTTCGGCCAGGACGACGCGAGCGTTTCGGCATCGTTCACGAAGATCCCGCGGTCGACGGTTTCGATCGACGCCAGCCGCAGCCGGTCGGTCGCGCGTGCATGCAGCAGGTACAGCAGCGGCCGCTCGAACCGCTTGCGCGCATCGAGAAACCGCAGCGGCCAGGCGCTGATGCGGCGATGCGCCCCCGCGTCTGCCAACGGCGCACGCGTGTCGGCTCGCACGATCCAGACGTGTTCCGATGTCACCGCATCGCGTTCGAGGCAATCGGCGGCCGCGCGCATCGCGCCGAGCGGCGACACCGCACGGCCACGCGGCGCGAGCCGCTGCGTCAGCAGCTTTTCGAGGCAGGCCACCGCGGCGCGGCGGGTGTCGGGCGTCCGCACGGGCGGACCGGATCGCGCAGTCTGCATGTCCCTCCTTTTGGTATTGGCATGTCGCCGGGGCGTCGGTTTCGGCATAGGATTGCAATTGCAACGATTGTAGTTGCAACGACAACCGGAAGACAAGGACCGACATGACTTCGACGCATTCCCTCACGTTCTACACGGCCGACACGCCGAACGGGCACAAGATCGCGATCTACCTGGAGGAGGCCGGGCTCGCGCACGAGCGCGTGCACGTGGACCTGTCCGCCGGCGAGCAGCGCAGCCCGGCTTATCTCGCGATCAACCCGAACGGCAAGATCCCGGCCATCGTCGACCACGACACCGGGCTGACCGTGTTCGAATCCGGCGCGATCCTCGGCTATCTCGCCGCGAAGACGCGCTTTCTGCATCCGGAAACGCTGGCCGAGCGCACGGCGGTGCAGCAATGGCTGCACTTCCAGATCGGCGGGATCGGGCCGATGCTCGGCCAGCTCTGGTGGTTCCTGCATGCATCGAAGACGGTCAATGCGCAAGCGCTCGAGCGCTACCGGAACGAAGCGCGGCGTCTCTATGGCGTCGTGAACGGCCGATTGGCGGAATCGGCGTATCTCGCTTCGTCGCGGTACTCGATCGCCGACATCGCCGCGTTCCCGTGGCTGCGCACGGCGGCCGAGCTCGATCTCGACCTCGCCGGCTACCCGCACGTCGAGCGCTGGCTCGCCGGTATCGAGGCGCGGCAAGCCGTTCAGCGGGGCCTGATCGCATGCCGCGCACCGGCGGCAGAGCGCGCGAACTGACGTCGCATCGCCCGCGCCGTACGGATGGCGCGGGCGCCGGCCGCCGGCCTGCCGGGAAACATTGTTCTCCTTCGTCGTAAACGTCTCGAATGCGTGATATTTGCGCCGCGCGATCCGGTTTAGAGTGGCCGCGAATCGATGACGATGTGTCGTATCGCCGCAGTCCCGGGCCGTACAGATGCACAAGAGGAGCTGGAGACAAATGAGTGAAGGCAGGATTACGCAGGTCGAATCGTTCGGTTTCGAGCGCATTCCCGATGCATCGCGCTATGCACGGCCGATCGATCTGTTCAGGTTGCTGTTCGGCGGCTGCAATACGTTTTCCACATCGGTGCTCGGCAGCTTTCCCGTGCTGGTCGGGCTGTCGTTCAAGGCGGGTGTCTGCGCGATCGTGCTCGGCGTGCTCGCCGGCACCTGCATCCTCGCGCCGATGAGCCTGTTCGGCCCGCGCAACGGCACGAGCGACCCGGTGTCGTCCGGCGCGCATTTCGGCATCCACGGCCGGATCGTCGGCTCGTTCCTCGCGCTGCTCACGTCGATCGCGTTCTTCTCGCTCGCGGTGTGGAGCTCGGGCGACGCGCTCGTCGGCGGCGCGCACAACATGGTCGGCGTGCCGGTCAACGGCTTCACGCTCGGTGCGGCGTACATGGTGTTCGCGGTGCTCGTGCTGATCGTCTGCATCTACGGCTTCCGCTTCATGCTGTGGGTCAACAAGATCGCCGTGTGGGCCGCGAGCGTGCTGTTCGTCGCGGGCCTGTTCGCGTTCGCCGGCCTGTTCGACATGAACTACGCGGGCACGGTGCAGCAGGGCAGCGCGGGCTTCTGGGCCGCGTTCGTCGGCGCGGTGCTGGTTGCGCTGAGCAACCCGGTGTCGTTCGCGTCGACGCTCGGCGACTGGGCCCGCTACATCCCGCAGCACACGCCGAAGCATCGTGTGATGGGCGCCGTGTTCGCCGCGCAGATCGCGACCTTCGTGCCGTTCTTCTTCGGCCTCGCGACCGCGACGATCATCGCCGCGAAGGCGCCCGCATTCATTGCGTCGAACGACTACGTCGGCGGCCTGCTCGCGATCTCGCCGCGCTGGTTCCTGCTGCCGATGTGCCTGATCGCGATCATCGGCGGGATGTCGACCGGCACGACCGCGCTGTACGGTACCGGCCTGGACGTGTCGAGCATGTTCCCGCGCCTCCTGAATCGCGTGCGTGCGACGCTGCTGATCGGCACGATCGCGATCGCGTTCATCTTCGTCGGCCGCTTCTGGTTCAACCTCGTCGAAAGTGTCGCGACGTTCTCGACGCTGATCGATACCTTCAGTTGCCCGTGGATGGCGATCATGGTGATCGGCTACGTGACGCGGCGCGGCCACTATCTCGCCGACGACCTGCAGGTGTTCAACCGCGGGCTGCGCGGCGGCCATTACTGGTTCACGCACGGCTGGAACGTGCGCGCGATGGGCGCATGGCTGCCGGCCGCGTTCGTCGGGCTGTCGTTCGTGAACCTGCCGGGCCAGTTCGTCGGGCCGCTCGGCAACCTCGCGGGCGGGCTCGACCTGAGCGTGCCGGTGTCGCTGGTGATGGGCGGGATGTTGTATTTCGCGCTGTTGACGCTGTACCCGGAACCGGACGGCGTGTACGGCCCGCACGGGCGCCGCTTCGTGCGCGGCGGCACGCAGGCGGCGCGCGGCAACGGCGCGCCGGCGATCCAGCCGAAGGGATACTGAGCGGCGCGTGGTGCAGCGCTGCGCAGATGACGATGCCGCCGCGCGGGAGAGCCGCCGGCGGCATCGTCGTTTCGGGGCGTGTGATCGCGACAGGAGGCGGCCGCAACTTCCACGTGTCGCCGCCGCAAACGAAAACGCCTGCCGGGCTGGCAGGCGCGCGCCGGCTTCGATGCGAGTCAGTGGAACGTGCTGCCCGCGAGCATCCCGCCGTCGACGATGAATTCCGACCCCGTGCAGTACGCGGATTCGTCGGACGCGAGGAACAGCACGAGGCTGGCGACTTCCTCGGGCTTGCCGATGCGCGCGATCGGCAGGCCGCTGTAGATCGACGACGGATCGAAATCGGCGAACTCGGGCGGGCGCGCCATCACGGTATCGATGCCTCCCGGGTGCACCGAGTTCACGCGAATGCCGTAGCGGCCGAATTCGAGCGCGGCGGCCTTCGTCATTCCGCGTACCGCGAACTTGCTGGATACGTACGCGCTGCCGCCCGCGACGCCTTCCATCCCGGCCGTCGACGATACGTTGACGATCGAGCCGCCACCGGCTTCCTTCAGCGCGGCCACGGCCGATTTCATGCCGAGCCAGCAGCCGACCTGGTTCACGTCGATCACCTTGCGATAGTCGTCGAGCGAACACGCTTCGATCGGCACGAGCTTCAGGATGGCCGCGTTGTTCACGAGGATGTCGAGCCGGCCGAAATGCGCGAGCGTTGCATCGACGGCAGCCTGCCAGCCGGCCTCGCTCGTCACGTCGAGATGCTGGAATCGGGCGGCGGCGCCGAGTTCGGCCGCGACGCGCCGGCCGGCGTCGTCCAGCACGTCGGCGATCACCACGCGTGCGCCTTCGGCGACGAACCGGCGCGCTTCCGCTTCGCCCTGGCCGCGGGCAGCACCCGTGATCAGCGCCACCTTGCCTTCGAGTCGTTTCATGCTGCTTGCTCCCGTGAGTGTGGGGGGATGTGCGGGGCCGCTCATGCGGAGGCGGCCGCCGCGTCGATGATGCGAACCGGATCGGTGCCGTCCCGGGTGTGTGATTCGGCGATCCCGCGCGCGATCATGTCGCGCATGCCGGCGCCTTCGATGAATTCGACGCGCAGGCCGGGGTCGTCGGGGTCGTCGAGATACGCGACGCGCGTGGCCGGGTTGCCCGCTTCGAACACGACGCGCAAGCCGCGTGCGGTGAACCGTGCGATCGCCGCATCGAGATCGTCGACGACCCACGCGACGTGATGCAGCCCGACGAGCGGTTGCCCGTGCACATCGCGGTACGGCGACGACGTGTCGTTCGTCACGTGAATCAGTTCGATCTGCAGATCGCCGCGATACGCGAGCCCGACGTCCATCGTGACCGACACCGGCTCGCCGAGATGATGGCCGTCGAGGCGTACGTTGCGGAATACGGTCCACGGGCCGATGGCGTGGCGTTCGCGCCAGCGCGCGATGCTGCGGTCGAGATCGGCGACCACGTAGCCGATCTGGTCGATGGGGCCGAGGACTGGGTCGTTCATGGCGTCTCCGTGGCGGCCGCCCGTGTGCGTGCCGCGCATTGAATGGCGGTCATGATCGCAACAAAGCGCGCGCGGCGTGCCATCCAAACGGATGAGTGGGCGCGCTTCGTCCCGGCGTGACGGGTGGGCGCGGGTCGTCGCGACGATGCCGGTGCGTCAAGCGCCAGGTAGCGGCCGCTGCCAGCCGTTCCGCGCCGACGCCGGCGGCCCATCGGCGCGGGCGGCAGGCAGGGTGCCGGTTCCGCCGATGGTCATCATCGCGGGCGGCGGCCTACCGCGGCCGCCGTCCGGTCGTTACGCTTGGGCGATCATCCACTCTGTCCGGAAGGTCGCCATGTCCCGGCTCGATTACAAGTTGCTCGGCCCCTGTCTGCTCGCGATCGCGCTCGACGCGATGGGATTCGGGCTCGTCTATCCGATGATGTCCGCGATCTTCAGCGATCCGCACGCGGGCATCCTGCCGGCCGACGCCGGCGCGCACGCGCGCAATTTCTACCTCGGTCTCGGCTACGGGATCTATCCGTTGTGCATGTTCTTCGGCTCGTCGCTGATGGGCGAACTGTCTGATCGCTACGGCCGCCGCAAGATCCTGCTGCTGTGCGTGACCGGCCTCGCGGCCGGCTACGCGATGATGGCGGCCGGTGCGTGGCATGCGAGCGTCGCGCTGCTGTTGATCGGCCGCGGGCTCACCGGGCTGATGGCCGGCTGCCAGGGCATCGCGCAGGCGGCGATCACCGACCTGAGCACGCCGGAAAACAAGGCGTACAACATGAGCATCATGTCGCTCGCGTTCAGCGCGGGCGTGATCGTCGGCCCGGTGCTCGGCGGCGTCACGTCCGACCGCACGATTTCGCCGCTGTTCGACTACGGCACGCCGTTCGTGCTCGTTGCCGGGTTGTCGCTGATCGGCGCGTTCTGGACCTGGGCGTCGTATCGCGACTCGGCCGTGCCGCGCGGCGACACGCGTATCGATCCGCTGCTGCCGCTGCGCATCATCGGAGAGGCCGCGCGCCAGCGCAACGTCGCGTTCCTGTCGGTGGTGTTCTTCCTGATGCAGGTCGGCTACGGGCTCTACCTGCAGACCATCATGCTGCTGTTGCAGGCGAAATTCGGCTACACGAGCGCGCGGCTCGGGCTGTTCAGCGGCGTGATCGGCCTCTGCTTCGTGTTCGGCCTGCTGTTCGTCGTGCGGCTGATGCTGCGCGTATGGCGCGTGGTCGACATCGCGAAGACGGGCCTCCTCGTCGCGGGCGTCGGCCAGGTCCTGTCCGCGCTGTTTCCGCACGAGCCGGTGCTGTGGGCGCTCGCGATGGTCGTCGGCTGCTTCGACATGGTCGCTTATACGACGATGTACACGGCGTTCTCCGACGCGGTCAGCGAGGACAGGCAAGGCTGGGCACTCGGCGTCGCGGGCTCGGTGATGGCCGTCGCGTGGGTCGTCACGGGGGCGCTCACGAACCTGCTGCCGGTGTTCGGCGAGATCGGCCTGCTGCTGATCGGCGGCGCGGGCTTCCTGCTCAGCTTCGCGATGATGGTCGCGTACGGCCGCACGCAGCCGGGGGCGCGAACGGCCGCGCTGTCGTAGGCGGCATGCACGTTGGCCCGATCCTGTCGGACGTTGTCCCGCGCGCGGCTGTCGCGCCCGGCCGCGCGGCCCGACACTGGCGCCTCGCGGCCGGGGAACGTCCGGGCCGCGTCCGGCGGCGCCGGCTGGCCCGGCGCGCCGTTCCTTCGATACGCCAACCGAGAGAGCGACCCATGCAACATCCGACCATCCGTACCCTGGCGGGCGCGACCGCGCCGACATCGATCGCCGCCGCCCGCACCGCGCTGCTGGTGATCGATTTCCAGAACGAATACTTCAGCGGCCGGCTGCCGATTCCCGAAGGACCGCGCGCGTTGGGCAATGCGCAGCGCGTGATCGCGTTCGCCGATCGCGCGGGCATTCCGGTGTTTCACGTCCAGCACGTCGATTCGCCCGACAGCCCGATCTTCGCGGACGGCAGCGACGGCTTCCGCTTTCACGCGAGCCTGCAGCCGGCGCCGCATCACGCGGTCGTGAAGAAAACCTCGGTGAGCGTGTTCCCGACGACGGACATCGATGCGCGCCTGAAGGCGGCCGGTATCGACACGCTGATCGTCACGGGCCTGATGACGCATGCCTGCGTGGCCGGCGCGGCACGCGATGCGGTGCCGCTCGGCTACGCGGTGATCGTCGTCGACGATGCCTGCGCGACGCGCGACCTCGACATCGCGGAGGGCGGCACGGTATCGCACCGCGATCTCCATCGCGCGACGCTGGCTGCGCTGTCGGACACGTTCGGCGACGTGCTGACGACCGAGCAGGTGCTGGCGCTCGGCGTCGCCTGACGGCCGCCGGATTCGTGCTTCAGTCGGCCCAGCCCGGCGCGGCGTACACGACTTCGCCGCGGAAGCACGTCTCGATCACGCGGGTTTGCGCGAACGTCTCGACGGGATGGGCGAACGGATTGCGATCGAGGATCGCGAAGCTCGCGTCCTTGCCCGCCTCGAGCGAACCCGTGCAGTCGTCGAAGCGCAGCGCATACGCGGTGTTCACCGTATAGGCCTCGAGCATCGTGAGCAGGTCGAGGCGTTCGTGCGGATTCCACGGCGGGCTGTCGGGCTGGTCGATCAGCAGGTGCGTGACGCCCGTCTGGATGATCTGCATCGGGTCCATCGTGCTGACCGACCAGTCGGAGCCGGCCGCGAGCATCGCGCCGGCGTTGCGCAGGCTGCGGAACGGATAGTTGCGCGCGGTGCGTTCGGCGCCGAGCAGGTCGCGATAGAGCTGCTGCTGCTCTTCGCGCGCGGCCGTCCACAGCGTCTGCACGCTGGCGATCGCGCCGAGCCGGTTGAAGCGGCTCATGTCGGCCGGATCGACGAGCTGCAGGTGCGCGAGCTGCGCGCGGCGGTCGCGCATGCCGTTGCGGATCCGGACATATTCGAGCGCGTCGAGCGTCATGCGCACCGCGCGGTCGGCGAGCGTGTGGAAGTGCAGGTCGAAGCCGGCGGAATCGGCGAGCAGGCAGATCTCGTTCAGCGCGTCCTGGCTCCACAGCGCGAGGCCGCAGTCGTCGGTGCCGGCGTACGGCTCGAGCAGCGCGGCGGTTTTCGATTCGGGCACGCCGTCGACGAAGATTTTCACTGTATGCAGGCGCAGGTTGTCGCATTCGTACGCGCGACGCCAGGCGGCGAAGCGCTCGATCTGCTCGCGCGGATCGCGGCGCGGGTTCGCATAGAGGCCCGCGCTCATGTACACCTTCAGCGTGCCCGCGCGCTGCGCGTCGGCATACGCCTTGAGTTCGGCCTCCTCGACGCGTGCGTCGAACCAGCCGGTGATGCCGTAGCCGTGCGCCATCGCGTGCGCTTTCGCGAGCGACTTCGGGTAGCCGGCCGGGCTCAGTTGCGGAATGAGCGGGCAGACGCGATAGAACGCCGCTTCGTGTACGACACCGTTCGGCGCGCCGGACGCGTCGCGTTCGTAAACGCCGCCGGCCGGGTCGGGCGTGTCGGCGTGGATGCCGGCCGCTTCGAGGCCCTTCGTGTTGAGGCAGCCGCTGTGCACGTCGAAGCCGACCACGAGCAGCGGCCGGTCGGGCACGATCCGGTCGAGCAGTTCGCGGGTCGGATACGCGCCGAATGCGGCCAGGTTGGCGCCGCCGAGATAGACCCACGGCTCGTTCGGCGTCGCATCGGCGCAGGCGCGGATGCGCTGCAGGATCGTGTCGGGATCGTTGATGCCGGACAGGTCGAAGTCGCCGAGGATCTGGTGGCCTTCGAGCGGGTGCACGTGGCCGTCGACGAGGCCCGGCAGCATCAGCCTGCCGGCCAGGTCGACGGTGCGCGTCGCGGGGCCGATGAGCGGACGGATATCGTCGTCGCGGCCGACCGCGACGATCTTGCCGTCCCGGGTGGCGAGCGCCTGCGCGAAGCGGCGCTGCGCGTCGCCGGTGTAAAGCAGGCCGTTCAGGTAGGCGGTGTCGGCGTATTGCATGTGTCTCCTCCGGATGGGGGCTGATCGACGGGCGCACGTGTCCGGCGGGCGGGCCGAGGGGCTCGTCCGGTCGCGTGAACCCGGTCGGGTTGGAATGGGATGGGGGCGGCTATGTGCCGGTGCTGCGCGGCAGGCGCCGCGATGCGTCGCGGTGAAGGCCGGCCGCGGCCGGGGCGTAATGCCGATCCCGCCGCCGGGCCTGAAGCGGCGGATCGATGGGCGACGCGCGCGCGGCCGTGCGGGCCGGCGTCCATCCGGTATTCGGCATTCGGTGTCTCCGTGGCATCCGACGCGTTCCCGTCGTCGGGTGAGTCAGATACTAGGAGCGGGGCGGCCGGCTGTCTGTCATCGTTTTTAGGACAACCTGCGACAAAGCCGGCGGGTGTGGCCGGGATGCGGAGTCGTCGTCTAGCGCCCGCGGTCTGCCGGCGGTTCTTCCTCGGTCACGCACCACGCGAACAGCCCGGCCCGGTTCGTCACGCCGAGTTTCGCGAGCGCGCGCCCGAGATAGGTGCGCACGCTGCTCGGCTTGAGCGCGAGCGTGTCGGCGATCCGGGGGACGGGCCGGCCCTGCAGCACCGCGCGGCACACGAGCCGTTCGCGCTGCGACAGCGTTGCGCCGCTGGCCGACAGGCGCTGTTCGAACCGCTGCAGCAGCGCGCCGTCGTCCGAGCGGGGCGTCAGGCGGGCGAGCCGCGCGTGCTGGATCAGCAGCGGCAGCACGAAATCGCCGAGCTGCCGCAGCAGCGCCAGTTCGGCCAGCGTATAGGACGGCTGGCCGCGCCGGCGGAACAGCGAGAACGCATAGACATAGTCGCGCTCGCTGCCGAGCAGCGTGCAGTCTTCGCCGAGTTCGCCGAGCGCGAACTGGCGGCCGTATTCGGTTGCCGTGTCGACGTCCTCGTTGCACGAGAACACGAGCTGCGAATCGGTGGTGCGCTCGATATGCGGGAGCAGCGTGTCGTTGCGCCAGTCGCCCTGTGTATACAGATCGAGCGCGTGGCGTGTGCCGTCGGGGTCGTCGCCGCCCGCGAAGAACAGCACGTCGACGCTGTCGACCGAATGCGACGGCGCGTCACGCCGGTAGCGCGTCGCGACGCTGTAATGGGACTGCGGATCGACGGTTTCGCGCAGCCATGCCCAAAGCCGGGCGGGAAACTGCGGACTGCCGAGGCTGGCGACCAGGTCGCCGGCATTGCTGAGGGAAATATGGGCGGGGCTCATCGTTGACACCGTCTTCGCGAACGGCCGCCCGTGCCGGCCGTGTTTCGCGTGCGACGGCGAGCCGGCGGCGCGGCGGCCGGCGGTGCGGTCATGCGGGACGGAGGCCGGCGCGGCGGCGAAGCTCGATTGTAGGAGACTTCGCCGCCGCGAGGCATTCGCGCTTGCCCGGCGGGCGGCGCGCATCGTTGCGCGCCGCGTGGCGGCCCCGCGCGTCAGAACATCGTGTTCGCGTTCGCGGACGTTTCGGGTACCGGCTGGATCACGTCCCAGTGTTCGACGATCTTGCCGTCCTTCACGCGGAAGATGTCGACGACGGCCTCGCCGCGGTCGCCCGGGCGCTCGGTCGCGTGCACGTGCAGGTAGACGAGGTCGCCGTCGGTTGCGCTGCGCACGATGCGCGCGCGCGACGCCGGGTTCTTCTGGAAGGCGCCGACGAAGTACGACACGAACGGCTTCTTGCCGTCCGGTACGTGCGGGTTGTGCTGTTTGTAGTCGTCCGCGACGACGGCGGCGGCCTCGACCGCTTCGTGCTTGTTGAAGAAGCGGTCGTAGAACGTCAGCACGAGCTGGCGGTTGGCTTCCTCGGCGGCCAGGTTGCGCGTGGCCGGGCCGGCGGCCAGCGCGGCCGTCGACGCGGCCAGCAGGACGAGCGCGGCAACGGTGCGAACGGGGGAGCGGAGCGATGACATGTAGCGGGTTCCTTGTCTGACGAAGCGTGGGTTGGCGCGCGATGCGCGACGGCGGGTCGGGCCGGTCATGACGATCGGCGGGCGACGGGGCAGGGTGCCGGATGCACGGGCGTTGTCGACGCGAGGGATTCGCCGCCCGGTTCGTATCGTCGAGATACGGACTAAGCGCGTCGTCGTCATGCTTCGTTGAACTGCCGAATCCGCGCGGCTGCCGGGCCGCTCGAATGGTACAGTTGCCGCGAACCCGTCACAAGAAGTCAGCGCGGTGTGAACAGGTCACACCGCGCTGACCATGCGTTGCCCTTGAAAGAGAATCCCGTCATGCCGTTCCCGCCCGCCGACGAAACCGTCGAACTCGATCAGCCCTGCCCGATCCGCGATGTGCTCGACCGCATCGGCGACCAGTGGAGCCTGCTCGTGCTCGAAGCGCTGTCCGGCGGGACGATGCGTTTCAACGAACTCGCCCGCGCGATCGGCGATGTGTCGAAGCAGATGCTGTCACGCACGCTCAAGCGGCTCGAACAGGACGGCTTCGTCAGCCGCACGCTGTTCGCCGAAGTGCCGCCGCGCGTCGAATATGCGCTGACCGACCTCGGGCGTTCGTTCCTGACGCCGATGCAGGCGATGATCCAGTGGGCGGACGAACATCATCGCGCGATCTGCGCCGCGCGGCGCCGTGCACGGGAGCTGGACGGCGGCGGGCGCTGAGCAGGGCGTACGCGCTGTTTTGTCGATGGACGGTGTGCGGCGGATCGAGTGCGATGCGACGAGGCATGCCGCGATTGCATGTGCATTGCCGCATGTGATTTCGTTATCCGAATGATCTCGACGGGGCGGCAGGCATCGCCGAAGTTTCAATGTGCTCCGTTCGTCCCGAATGCGGGAATGCACTGGCGGTGCCCCGCTTGCGGAGTACGCGCCGGGGCGATTGCAATGGCGGTCTTTCGCTGCATGGCGCATGAGAGGTGCGGCAGGGGCTGGCCGAACCGGGATGGCGCATCGCAGACCCGGCGGGCATGTCGGCGGCCGAGGGTGCCTGATCCGATGGACGCCTGGGCGCATGCGTCGGGGCGAGGTGGGGCAGGGCGCGCGGGGGCGCCTGCCGGGCATCATGATGTCGAGGCTGAATGGCGCGGGCTCGTCGCGCCGCCTGGTTCCGGGGCTGCCATCGGCCGAGTGCGGGGTGCCGCGCGCCTGCCTATCGCCACGTGCCGTCGACGTAGATCCACACCTGTCCCTGGCGGCGCCAGTAGCCGGGCACCCATCGACGCCCGGGGCGCCGTGCGACCCAGCGGCCCGGCACCCATATATAGCGGCCTCGCTGCCAGCGCCAGTAACCGTCCGTCCATATATAGCCGTGCGGCCGTGGCGGCGGTGGGCGGCGATCGTGTCTCGCGGCAGGCGGCGCGAAGCCCGGGCGGTCCGCATAGGGCGGCCTGCCGGGCACGCGGTTCGGGCCGGGCGGCCGATATCCGGGCGGCGGGGGCGGCACGGGCTGGGCAGAAGCGGCGCGGAGCCAGCCGCCGGTGCCGACGAAGGCGGCGGTCAATCCGATGGCGCGCAACAAGGAGCGTCGATTCATGGCGTGTCCTGTTCAGTATTCGAGGCTGCCTTACATTAGCCTGCCAGTCCGCCGGGCGGGTTACGCGTGCGGTCAAGGCTGTTACGTGTGTCACGGCAGGCGGGCGAACCGCCAGCGGGCGGAGGCCGGTCTCGCTGTTTTTCTGCGGCTGACGATGGATGTTGCCCGTGCAGCACGAACGTCGCGTCCTGTTTACCGGCTGACGGATGTGTTTTAGGCGCTCGGAGCCAGAAATTCGAGATCGAATCGGGTAAAATTTACCTATTCTGGGGTGCCACGCCGAATCCGTTTGTTGTTTCTATGCAACCGTCAAGACGATGACATGAAAGAATGGTGCGATGGAAGCCTCCAAAAAGCCCCCGTCAAGAAGTCAAAAACAAACGTCAAAACAAATACTTATAACTCGGCCCCACTTTCATTATTTCTAGTTCTGGAAAAGCTTATTTCTTTATTTGCGGATCGCTCCCCTAGGGTACACCCCTAAACTCACGGTTCCCAAACGGGCAACTATCCGGGCGCGGCCAGCAGGATCGATGGCGCTCCCGGGCGGTTGCAGACCGTTTATGAACAAGGTCGCGAGACCTGCCTCTTTTTAGAAGGGAGCTCCACGAATGAACAAGACTCTGATCGTTGCAGCAGCTGCAGCATCGTTCGCAACCGTCGCTCACGCGCAAAGCAGCGTCACGCTGTACGGCGTGCTGGACGCAGGCATCACCTACACGAGCAACGTCCAGCCGGCACTGGGCCAAGCTGGCAAGTCGCGTTGGGCGATGGGTTCGGGCATTGACCAGAGCCGTTTCGGCCTGCGTGGCTCGGAAGACCTGGGTGGCGGCCTGAAGGCAATCTTCACGTTGGAAAGCGGCTTCAACATCGGTAACGGCAAGTTCGCGAACGGCAACGGCGGCATGTTCAACCGTCAAGCTTTCGTCGGCCTGTCGAGCCAGTACGGCACGGTCACGCTGGGTAAGCAGTACGACGCAACGCAAGACTACCTGGCACCGCTGACGGCAACCGGCTCGTGGGGCGGCACGTACTTCGCGCACCCGCTGAACCTTGACCGTCTGAGCACGAACGGCGACGTCGCACAGAACAACACGATCAAGTTCACGAGCGCAAACTACGCTGGCCTGCAATTCGGCGGCACGTACTCGTTCTCGAACAACACGAACTTCGGCAACAACCGTGCATACAGCGCGGGTGCTGCATACCAGTTCCAAGGCCTGAAGCTGGCAGCAGCTTACTCGCAAGCGAACCTGGGTGACGGTACGAACGCAAACGGCGCGACGTCGTCGGCGATCGGTGGCATCGCTAGCCAAGGCCGCGTCCGCACGTACGGTGCTGCTGCTGGCTACGCATTCGGTCCGGCACAAGTCGGCGCAGCATGGACGCAAGCGCGCCTCGACAACAATGCAGTCGGTAGCCTGGGTTCGGTTCGCACCGACAACTACGAAGTCAACGCAAAGTACAACCTGACGCCGGCTCTCGGCCTGGGTGCTGCTTACACGTACACGAACGCGAAGATCAACAACGGCAGCACGCACTGGAACCAGTTCGGCCTGCAAGCTGACTACGCACTGTCGAAGCGCACGGATGTCTACGCTCAAGCTGTGTACCAGCGTGCAGCGAAGAACGGCGTTGGCGCATCGATCTACAACGGCGACAGCTTCAGCAACAACCTGCCGAGCTCGTCGATCAACCAAACCGCAGCAACGGTTGGTCTGCGTCACCGCTTCTAAGCGTGACGGCGGGGTAACCCGCTTCGCAGAATCGAAAAAGGCGCCTTCGGGCGCCTTTTTTTTCGTCTGTGGAACGAGGTGTCGGCGATTCGCATCCTCCGGATGCAAAAAAGCGAGGCGTGTGCCTCGCTTTTCTCGTTGTGCGCCGTTGCGGGGCGATACCCGCCGCAGATGGCTCAGCGCGTGTATTCGCCGTTGGCTTCCGGCTGGAACACGATCGCGGCGACCTTCATCAGCTTTTCGGCGCCGCTCGGCTGCATCACCTTGACCATCTGGCCGCGTTGGGTGCCCAACAGTGCCATACCGACGGGCGAGAAGACGTTCAGGCGGCCCAGTTCGAGATTGGCGGCATCCGGATAAACAATCGTCCAGGTGGCCTGTTCCTGGGACGCTTCGTCAAGCAGCGTGATTTGCGAATTCATCGTGACGACGTTCGCCTTGATGGCATCGGGCTGGACGATGTCGGCGCGCTCGAGCAGCGTATCGAGCATCGTCTGGAAGCGCGGGTTGTGTTCGGCGTGCTTCTCGAGGCGAGCAACGTCGAGTTCGGTCAACTGGTAAAGGCGTTGTTTCATGGCTGTTCTCCAAATGATCGGCAGGGGCAGGCGTGGCGTGCCTATGAGGATCGCCCGGAGCCTGTCTGACCTGGCTCCGGGAGGAGACCGAGCCGTCAGATCAGGCGCCGGGCAGGGGCGAGCGGCGCTTGGGCCGTGCGTCGAGCGAGGGGATGCGCCGGATGACCGGCGCGCGCGCGCACGCCGGCCGGGCCGGACGGCGAAACCGAAAGGAGCGTGCGTGCGTACATGGTGGATGGAAGATCGACTGACGAATAAAACCTTACGATTCTACAACACAACCTTCGGAATATGTGATTTGGCCGTCGGCAGTTCGTCAGCGATTGTTGTGCTGCTGAAGCAAGTTGTCGCGATATCGCCCGAAAAATGTCGTCTATTTTTGTCGAAATCGCAACGCTGTATGTTCAAACTAAGGGTTTCCCCTTGGGAATGCGAGAACTACACTGCATTCAATCGCTTCAGACAGTCCTGCCGAGGCGACGTCATAAGAGAACATATTCCGGAGGTAAATCATGAAGTCGATCATCTACGCAGCCATCGCCGCATCCGTCCTTGCCGCCCCGATCGCATCGTTTGCACAGTCCGAGCAGGGTTTGACCCGCGACCAGGTCAAGGCCGAGCTCGTGCAACTCGAACAGAACGGCTACAAGCCGCTGGCGAGCGATTCGCAGTATCCGGACAACATCCAGGCCGCCGAACAACGCATTCAACCGAACCAGCCGATGCTCGCGCAAGCCGATACGAGCGGCTACGGTGCCGTGGCAACGGGTGCCGGGCAAGCCGGCCGCCGCATGACGCGTGAAGCACCGAACCCCGTGAACTCGGTCTACTTCGGGAACTGAACACCGCCGGGTCTGCCCGAGCGCACCGCTTAATCGACGAGACGCGCGCCAGTTGCGCGCGTCATTCGCCCGCAGGAGCAGAACCTCCGTCGCCGCATTCCGGCGGCTTTCCGCCCAGACGCTCACGCGTTTGGGCCTTTTTTGCTGGGGCGGGTCAGGCGGACGTAACCGCAGGCGTACCGTGGATATAGTGTTCGAGCTGGCTGATCGTGAACTGCTGATCGGCAATCACGCTCTTGACGAGGTCGCCGATCGAGATGAGGCCGACCAGCTTGCCGCCGTCGAGGACGGGCAGGTGGCGCATCCGGTGTTCGGTCATCAGCGCCATGCACTCGTCGGTCGATTGCGACGGTTCGACGTAGCGCACCTTCGCCGTCATGATTTCCTCGACGCGGGTGGCTTTCGACGAGCGATCCTGCAGGACGACCTTGCGCGCGTAATCGCGCTCGGTGACGATGCCCGCTATGTCGTCGCCGTCCACGACCAGCAGCGCGCCGATGCCCTTTTCCGCCATCAGCTTGATGGCGTCGTAGACGAGATCGGTCTTCGTGACGGTATAGATGGTGCGGCCCGAATCCGGCTTGGCCTTGAGAATCTGCGCGACAGTCGTGCTCATTCGCTTTCTCCGTGTGCAGGTCGATGCAGGGCAGGCAGGGCGTGATGCGTGTCACCCGATGAGCCCAGTATAGCCGCGCAGGTGGCGGCAGTCGCGTGACGATTCCAGATTAGCGGTAAACTCCCGTCACGCACTATCCACACAACTCCTACATTCCTGAACGTTTCGATTGAATTCATGATGTCTTCGCGTCCACAATCGCCCACGCCGGGCCATGGCCAGGCCGACGAGTGCGTGACGCTCGTCGCCACCGCGTCGCTGCCCACACGCTACGGTACGTTCAAGTCGTACGCTTTCCGCGTATCGGGCAGCGATGCCGAACATCTCGCGCTCGTGATGGGTGACGTCGCCGGCGAGCAGTCCGTGCTGACGCGGCTGCATTCCGAATGCCTGACCGGCGACGTGTTCGGCTCGTACCGCTGCGACTGCGGCGAGCAACTCGATCTCGCGTTGCGCTACATCGCGGCCGAAGACCGCGGCGTGCTGCTGTATCTGCGCGGGCATGAAGGGCGCGGGATCGGCCTGAGCAACAAGATTCGCGCGTACGCGCTGCAGGAGCAGGGGCGCGACACCGTCGAGGCAAACCTCGACCTCGGCCTGCCCGACGACGCCCGCGAATACGACTCGGCCGCCGCGATCCTCCGGATCCTCGGCGTGACGTCGGTGCGGCTGATGAGCAACAATCCGGCGAAGTTCGACACGCTCGCGAAGCACGGCATTCCCGTCTGCGAACGCGTGGCGCTTGCGGTGCCCGTGCGCGAGGAAAACGAGCGTTATATCCGCACGAAGCAGACGAAGTTCGGGCATTACTTCGAAGAAAACGAGTAACGGAAACAAGGGGCTCTGCGGAGCCCCTTGCTCCATCTGGATTTCGCACCTCGAAGCCTTTATGGTAAAGGGTTTGAGCCGAAAGTTGCGTTTGTCAGGTGCATTGTCTGCACTTGACGAAATAGGCGAAAACTTGGCACTCTGGCGTAACATTTTCCTACGCCAGACCGAAAAGCTACGCTGCGGTCCCGGCCCACAACAAAAACCTACGCCGACCGCTGATGAGATTCGACGCACGAACCGCGAGCAAGCTGCCTGCCGGGCAGCACATGACCTTTGACGGATTCCCGGGACTCCGCTTTCAGGCCAGCGAGAGCCGTCGCTCCTGGATCTACCGATATAAATCCCCCATTGACGACCGGATGCGTCAGGTGAAGCTCGGCGAGTGGCCGGCCATGGGGTTTCCCGCAGCGATTTCTGAATGGGAGCAAAGGCGAGCGGAGCGCGATGCCGGGGCCGATCCTGCTGCTGCAAAGCGCGAGAAGCGCGCTGCGGTTGCCAATTCGCGCACCGTCGACGCATACACCGTCAAGCGGGTGTGTTTCGACTACATGGGCGGCTATCTGGAGCCGACCCGGAAGGATAAGGGCGTGATCGAGGTTAGGCGGATGTTCAAGGCGATGCTCGGCCCGATCGAGAGCGTTCCGGCTGCGTCGATAACTCGTGCGCAGGCGTTCGAATTCTTGAATTCCTATCGTGCCACGCCGGCGCTCGCCGCTCGCCTCCGCATGGAGTTAGGCGGAGCATGGGACTATGCGATGGACGCTGGGAGGCTGCCTGACGGCACGCCGAACTGGTGGCGAATGATCCTGCGCGGCAAGCTTCGTAGCAAGGGGCGCACGATCGACGGCGTCGCCATGGGCACAAAAAAGCGGGTATTGAGCGAGGATGAGGTCGGCACGCTGCTCCGCTGGCTGCCGAATATGAGCCTAACGGTTTCGGACGCGATCACGTTGTATCTGTGGACGGGCGCCCGCGGCGGCGAAATCATTTCTATGGAGTCGCACGAAATCGCCGACGAGGCGGACGGCCTCTGGTGGACCGTGCCGAAGGAAAAAACCAAGAACTCGTGGCGCGCGAAAGCAGGGGATTTGCGGGTGCCGCTCGTTGGTCGAGCCGAGGCCGTTGTCCGTCGACGCAAGGACCAGGCTGTGAACGGCTTTCTGTTCCCGACGTCGACCGGCGAGATGATGAAGCAGACCGTCATTTCGCACGGCATTTACTATCATCAGCCGTACTGTAAGCAGGCGCCGAATCATAATCGGCCGCGGCTACCCGTCACGCACTGGTCGCCTCACGATTTGCGGAGGACCGCCCGAACTATGCTTGCCGCACTTGGGTGCCCGCATGATGTCGCGGAGGCGGTACTTGGTCATGTTCAACCGGGTGTAGCCGGCGTGTATAACCGGCACCACTACGATCGGGAACGTCGAGAGTGGCTCACGCGCCTGTCGCAGTTCCTTGATGAACTCGCGCTGCGATATCCGACTAAGTAATCTGTTGTGTAAGGCGAGGTTAGACCAAACGGACAGCGTCAGATCGTCTGACTCTGTTCGGCCAGGAAGAGTCGCTCGACGCGATTGCCTGAATCGTCGACAATCAGTGTCGATGGATGACTGACTGAGGCCGGCTAACCGATCGACACCGGAACAGAAAGCGGCACTGGATTCAGACCGTCGCCAGCACCAGCCGTGTGGGCGTCTCTCCGAGAAGCAGCGCATCGGTGCGGTTCGATAAATAACGCTGATTCAAATCGTCCGGCGTCCACGTGGTGCAGTGGCCGAAACCCAGCGAGACCAACGTTTCGACAAGCGCGTCGGGCTCGAAGAAGCTCTTCCACGGCTCCCCGCGCTCGGCGAATTGCGACGTCATCTGCTCCATCGCGATACGCAGGATCGGCGGCAGACTCGACAGCGGCAGAGCATAGTCGAACAGCACCGCGCTGCCTTCGGAACAATCGACGACGAAACGCAACGTATCGATGACCGCCGCCTCGTCGAGATACATCGTCACCCCAAGCCAACTGAATATGGCCGGCGCATCCGCGTCGAAACCGGCACGTGCAAGACCCTCGGCCAAGCCGACGCGCTCGAAGTCGACCGGTACGAAATGCAGCGATGGCGGCAACGCGATGCCGGCCTCGCGCAAGCGCGCTTGCTTCCATGCCTGCGTCGCCGGCAGATCGACTTCGAAGATACGCCCGGCCGCATGGGGATGCCGGTACGCGCTGGTATCGAGCCCCGCGCCGAGCACCACATACTGGCGAACACCTCGTTCGATCGCCGCCGCCCACACGTCATCGGCCAACCGGCTGCGTACGATCACCGAACTGCGCAGTCCGACCGAAGCCGGATGCCGGAACCGGTCGATGTTGTCGTGCACGGCTTGGGCTTCAGTCGCACCAAGGACAGCGAGAGCGACCGGATCGTCCAGCACCAGAGGCCGATCGAGCAACTGGTGCGCAGCCCGCTGCGTGGCTACCATCAGCGCGCTCGGCTTGGGTCCGGCGTTGGCTGCGATCACGCCGTGGCCAGCGAAGTTCGCCTGGTGCAGATAGGCAAGCAACGCGTCGTCGATGCCGACACCGAGCTGCAGATCGGGCTCGCGCATCATTACATCGAGCACGCGCGCCTCGAGCACCTTGTCCTCCCCGCAGAAGCTGTCGCGAAACAATTGCTGCCAGCGCTTGACGATCGCCTGTACCGGTGCCGCCCCTGCATCGACCCCGTCTTCCATCTGCGCGCGCAAATCGCCTACCAGCGCGGGCCAGGCGCGGCTGTTCATCATCGCGAACTGGCGACTACGCACTTCGCTCATCTGCGCCGCACCGAGATACTTCGCGAATAGCGCGCAGCGCGCGTGCACGAATGCTTCATTGATCCACGCCAGCATCGGCGCGGTGATGCCGACGAGTTGTGGTGCACGCGGCTCGTCGAGCTGCATTGTCATCAGCTTGGCGGCGAGCGTTGGGTCATTGCGGGTCATCCGCACCACAAGCCGGATCCAGCGCCATGCGAGCGCCACGGCTGCGTCGCTGTCAGTCGGCAATGGCCGTTGCACGGCCTCGCGAACTTCGTCTATCAGCGCGGACCATGCCGGATCGGTCGACGGCATCGACTCAGGGCCGGCCGCCAGCAGCGCATCGAATTCGTCGTCATCGAGGTGTTTTTGAACCATGTTCATCAGCTCCAGAGCATTCAGCCAGTCGGTTGTCGTGGTCTCGCCGTCGGTGGCGAGCATGTCCACGATGTATCGCAGGTGACGACCGAGACGCTGCGCGCGCGACGCCTGCGCGTCGAGTTCTGCGATCTGGCGCTGCAGAAGCAGAAGCGGTGCATCGGCGAACTGACCATCGAGGCTGGCCTTGATGTCCGGAAGCGAATACCCGAACCGCTTCAATGCTTCGATGCGGTGCAGCCGGATGAGATCGTCGCGCCCATAAAGGCGCGCACCGCCCTCGGTACGCTGCGACGGCGACAGCAACCCGATTGCATCGTAGTGATGCAACGCACGGACGCTAAGTCCCGCCTTCTTCGCCAGATCGCCGATTTTCAGTCGCATTTTTCCCAGTCGTCGGTACCGACTATAAAAGCTGACGCAACGTCAGGTGCAAGGGAAATATAAAAGGTTGTGCAAGCAACTTTCAACGCGTGATTTCCTCCCACGGCCTGCGATCACTTCTCCGCGACAAGTGCGTGCATTCTGCCAATTGGCGCGTTTGTTCTCACGGTGAAACCCATTCGCCTCAATTCGTCCGAAAGCGTATCAGGATGCAGCCGGAGCTTTTGATAACTGCTCTTGTGAAGCGTCCAGGCTCCCGCTTCTCGAACATGGACAAGGTCATTGACAACAACGGCATCTGGGCCATATTCGAGCATGCACGTCATGATGCGATCGCGATCAGCGCGAATGGGGAAAATCCGGTCCAACCCCGTTAGCTCGATGGAGAGATCCCGAAAAGTCAGGATCAGAAGGCCCGACGGTTGCAAGACATCTCGCGCCTTCCTGAACACGTCCTTCACGTCCTGCATGCTGTCCAGGTGCGTGAGCGTGTCACCCATGCACACGATTGCCTCCGCAGACCGAGGAACGACCAGGCGATCCAAGCCTCGCAGATCAGCGAAGGCCGTCTCGATTGGAAGATCGCCCTTCTGGTTATTGAGTTCGTCTAGTAGCGTCTGGCTCGTATCGACAGCAACGACTTTTTCGAAACCCAGGCTCGCGAGTGCAATCGACTGGAATCCGGGCCCGCTGCCGAGATCGAGTGCTGTTCCATGCCTGCCGGCCCCTACTCCCAGCGCCTCGAGCAGTTTTCTTTGCTCATCCACTTTGTCCCGGAAAGGCATTCCAAACATCCAGGTGTAGTGCTCTGCAAGGAGCGTATCGTAGTGCCGCGAGATCGCATTCGTCATTGCGTCACCATCGATGTCTTAGTGCCCGTTCACGATCTCGACGATCGCTTCGATTTCCACCGACATCCCGTTGGGTAGCGAACCCATCCCAACCGCCGACCTGGCGTGCCGACCGCGATCGCCTAGTACCTCCACAAACAGGTCCGAGCAGCCGTTAATGACCGTCGGATGATCGCAAAAGTCCGGCGCTGCGTTCACCATGCCGAAGATTTTCAAAACGCCGGCAATGTGATCAAGCGATCCTGCCGCCTGTTGAATTGTCGACAAAAGCTGCAGACCCACTTGACGGGCATCGGCATAGCCTCGTTCGACACTGTAGTTCCGACCTAATTTCCCGCTGATAATCATGCCGGAAGCATCGCGTGGCCCCTGACCGGATAGATAAAGAATCTGGCCGGATCGCCGCCAACTCACGAAGTTGGCGATAGGAGAAGGAACTGGAGGCAGTACTAACCCTGAACTTTTGAGTCGCTCTTCGGTAGTCATAGCAGTCCCGGTTTTGGCGATCGGTTTGAACCAGAAAGGTGCGACGGGTTCGTTCATCAGTTTGGCACGTCTGCCGGTGCCTCCATCACGATCGCCTCCGCGTGAGTGAGGTACTTTTCCTCGTATCACGATTTCCGACTCGTCCACAACGATCCGTCAATGTCGATCGTCGGGTCAAGACCTCTGTCAGTCCGGCGCTGTCGACGTCAACCGGGACGAAGGCACTACGGGCGCATCGTGTCCCGTTACGTTGTCTTGCATTCGTGTCGTTTCATGGCTGCGTCGAACGTTCGGCGGGCGTGGGGGCAGCCGGTACCGCGCCGTGAATGCGCGTCGCCGTAGGCCGGACACGGCGATGGGTCACCAGCGTGATGAGCAGCGCAGCGACCTCGCACACTCCACCGATCGCGCCAATGTCAGTCACGGAGCGGTACGCGACGATGAACGATCCAAGCGCCGCGCCGAGCGCGAAGCCGAGATACGTGAACGATGAATTGAGCGACAGCGAGACCGGCGCGACGTCAAGGCCGGCGATGTCGATCAGCTTGGTTTGCTGAGCCGGGTTGAACGCCCAGCCTGCTGCACCCCATGCGGCGATCGCGATCAAGATCGCGACGCGCGCATGCGCGGGTTCCAGGTGCAGCGCGCTGGCGGTCAGGCTCTCATACGACAGCGTCATTACGATCAGACAGGCGATCAATACCTTCCCGCTGCCGAGACGATCAATCGCACGACCGCCTATGGATACGCCGATGCCGGCAAACACGCCATACAGCAGCAGCACGACGCCCACTTGCGCGCCGCTGAAGCCAGGGCGGCCTGTCAAGAACGGCGCGAGATAGGGATAGATAGTCCAGATGCCGGCGGCCCATAGGGTCGTAATGAGCAGCGTGACCAGCACGGCGGGCTGGCGCCCGACGGCCACCCGTTGGGCGAGCGACGGTACCGACAGGTTCGCGCCGACCCCGCGCGGCAAGCCGACCATCACCGCGAGCGTCACGAGCGCGGACAACACGCCGATGCTGGCGAAGGTCGCACGCCAGCCGAAGTGGCTGCCGATCCACGCGCCGAGCGGCACGCCAAGTGCGACGGCGATCGTAACCCCGCCATGGACGGTCGCGAGCGCACGCCCCCTACGCTCCGGCGCGACCAGCGAGCTGGCGAGCGCATTCGCGCTCGGCATGTACAGGCCGGCCGATACGGCTAGCAGGACGCGCGCGGCCAGCAGCGGCAGATAGCCGGGCGATGCGCAAGCCGCGAAATTGGCGGCTGCGAAGCACAGCAGCGCGACAATCAGGAAATGCCGCCGGTTCACGCCCGCACCGGCCGTCGTCAGGATCGGCGAGCTGATCGCATACGCAATCGAAAAGACGGTCACGAGCTGCCCCGCCTCCGCGACGCTGATGGACAGATCTGTCGCGATGATCGGCAGCAGCCCCGCGAGCATAAATCCTTCGGTACCAATCGCAAAGGCACCCAACGCCAGGAAATACGGCGAAGCATTCTGTTTCAGTTCGGCGGCTAACGCCATGAAAGTGGCTCCCTACTGATGAATCTGGACAAGCGGACGTAAGCACGCGGGCCTGGCACGCTGCTTCAGCCCGCGGTCAGCGGATCAGATACGTGGTCAATGGCCATGCGCATACGGCCCATTCAGATCAAGAGCCAGCTGCAGCGCCACGTCAATGCCCAGGCCGTTTCGTCCGTATGAACCATAAAAGCTGACGTAACGTGAGGTGCAAGCAAAATCGGAAAAAGTGCTCGGGTACCGCGTGACAAAGACTGAAGAAATTTTCTGCCTAGTGCGAATAGTTCAGAGTAATCGGCAAAATAAGACTCCAGTAAGGATTGATCATGGTTGGTGCGATTTTTCTGTCGACACGGACCTTCCCAATAACTTTGTAGCATTGGGGTCAATATCCCACGCTTTCAGGAACTCGGCCTTTGTATGCCACTTCACAGTTCCATTCGGTAGACCGAAAGCGAGCAACTTGTCGTCTGGTTCGTCATAGATCTCAGGTGCCGTAGCGAAACGCTTCCGTCGCCAGGCTAAAGCAACGAGTATTTTCTTTCCCGCAGGAGATACCTTGAATACTCGAATCCACACGGGATGTTGACCGAGCTCTGACATATCTGTTGTCTCGTCATCTTCCGCCGTGGACGAGCGAGCCCAGCCGATAGCGATGATCCTAATCGTTCGTCCAGTCTCATCCAGCTGTTCCTGGCGTTCGACCTTCCTACCCAGCAGCCGAAAGCGTGAAACGGGTATATGGGATCCCGCCCTGAAAAATTCCGCGATTACCCAGTCCCTTCCCGAAGACACAATTGGTACATCGCGTCGACGATCATAAAGATATATCTTGGTCAGATCGTGTAGGATTGATTTCGGAACCTTCGCGTCCGGGAAAGTATAGCGTGCTTGTTTGAAGTCGCCCGTTTCGGACTTGATTGAATTCCGGTCGTTCATGTCCAGCCCCAATAGCTTTGGTGGCAAGGTAACTGAGAGTACCATGTTGCCATCGATTTTCGCGAAATATGGGGTGCTGAACGGATCATCGGATACACTACCATGTCCCATGTACGGCGAAGCAACCGCGCACCGTAAAATCATGAAATAGACAGATGTGAAAGATATAATTGTTTTATTAAACAGAAAATTTACCATAACGCATAGATCAATTTTTAATTATAAATATTTCGTTAAGAACACAAGTATAAACGTAAGCGGAACAATAGACTTCTCGACGCCGCTATATTTCCGTGACCAGTTCGCCAATTTTTGCGATAGCCTCATCGCGCTGTGTCGAGGTCGCGTTCGTCGCTCCCGTGAGGTACGCACCTACGAAGACCGGCGCGCGGCCCGCAGGCCATACAACAGCAATGTCGTTGACGGTACCGTGATCGCCTGTGCCCGTCTTGTCACCGATGCGCCAGTCTTTTGGCAATCGAGCGCGCAAACGTGCGTCTCCGGTCTTGTTGGAGACAAGCCAGGCGATGAGCTGGTCGCGAGAACTCGACGAAAGGGTGCTCCCGAGCAAAAGCGCGTGCATGTCCGAGAGGATCGCGGCCGGCGTCGTCGAATCACGCGGATCCCCCTCTGCTGCTTCGTTAAGTGCTGGCTCGTTGCGATCAAGTCTGGTGAATTTGTCACCAATGCTGCGTGCGAAGGCAGTAAGTCCTGTTGGGCCGCCAACGCTTGTAAGCAATAGATTTCCCGCCGTATTGTCGCTGTGTGTGAGCGCTGCTTCGCAGAGTTCCGCGATCGTCATCCCGTCACTGTCCGCGCGCGGGCCGCTGACGGGTGAAGAAGGCACCACTTCGCGCTTCGAAAATACGATCTTACGCGTGAGATCTTCTTGGCCGTGGTCCGTACGCATCAACACCAGTGACGCCAACAGGATCTTGAACGTGCTGCACATCGGAAAGCGCTCATACATGCGCCAACCCACTTGCTTCCCGCTAGCGGTATCGAGTATTGCCACGCCGAGTCGCCCGCCGACCTGCGCCTCGATTTGCGCTAGTCGCATCTCAAACGGGCTCGCGAGCACCGTGCCCTGCTGCGCGTGCGCCGCCGAGCAAACTGCTTGAGCCGCAACACCGGCTATCGCACTGGCCAATGCCGTAACGGTGAATTGCCTTCGTGTAATCAATTAACCACCTCCCCGGAAGAATCGCCAATATCGCACCTCTTCGTCCGAGCGAAAAACAATGAAATATTGCGCGACGTCCAAGGAAAATTTATACCTCCGACATGCAAACGAGTCGCCCTTGAATGACCTTCGCGGTTTTAAGTCGGCAGCGCGGCTGTCCGAGTTTCGCTTGTACGACATCGAAAATGAAGGTCACTCAGGCCTCTATCAGCCGGCAGATCTAGAGCCCCGAGTCGCCTACAAAAGCCTGTCATAAGAGACCAGATCGATCACTGCACCACAAGGTTGCGCCTCAGTAGATTTCGGGAATGTTTCTAGGCGAACGGCCGCTCCCGAGAAACCCGATGGTTCGTTTCGGGTCGATTTCCGTCGGTTGCTTTCGATTGTGAGGGCACGTATCGGGCCGTGCGAGCGTACCTGGACAACCAAGCGCCGTAAAAACAACGGGGCCGGTGGCCCTGCCTCTCAAACAATGCACCGGCCTGCGTATCGGTTTCTACGCAACAGCCAGTTTCGCGCGCTCCGCAACGAAACTCAGCCGATCGAAGTTCA
>NZ_JBQEPY010000034.1:0-46250 GCF_052045915.1 Burkholderia sp. 22088 | reverse complement strand
CCTTGGCGAGTTGGCAGCACCACTACAACTGGCATCGTGCCCATAGCGCCATCGGCGGCGTTGCGCCGATGGCCAGACTTCCCGCGTCGAGAAACAACCTCTTGACGCTTCACAGCTAGCCTGCACATGTCGCACCGCCTTGCCGCGATTAGCGCGAAATTGCGCATCTGCCCGTATCATCACACGAACGCGCGCCCCGACTACGCATACCGTCGCCAACGCGTCATCTGCCGGCCATGCACGTGGCCGCTCTTCCACCCTACCTTACCCGGGCAGACGAACCGATCGTGAATTCCATCGCACCCGCCCTGCCGATCGACATCGCGTCCTACCGCAATGCACCGGCAGACGCCCCGTCCTTAGACACGCTCGCGCGCCCATTGCGCGATCTGCGGCTGTCCGTCATCGATCAATGCAATTTCCGCTGCACTTACTGCATGCCGCGCGCAAACTTCGGCGCCGACTACGCATTCTTGCCGTCGTCGCAGTGGCTGCCATTCGAGCAGATGATCAAAATCGCACGTGCATTCACGTCGCTCGGCGTCGAGAAGATCCGCATCACGGGAGGCGAGCCGTTGCTGCGGCGCGGGCTCGAATCGTTGATCGAGTCGCTCGCGGCATTGCCGGCCTTGAACGGCCAGCCAGTCGAAATCGCACTCACGACCAACGGCTCGCTGCTCGCCGCGAAAGCGCGCTCGCTTCGCGATGCGGGCCTCGGTCGCGTGACGGTCAGCCTCGATGCCGTCGACGACGCGATCTTCGGCCGCATGAGCGACGCCAGCGTGCCCGTTTCGCGCATACTCGCCGGCATCGAAGCCGCGCAGGCGGCCGGGCTCGCACCGGTCAAGGTCAACGCGGTAATCGAGCGCGGCGTCAACGATAGCCAGATATTACCGCTGGTTCGCCAGTTCCGGCATACGGGCGTGGCCGTGCGCTTCATCGAATACATGGACGTCGGCGGCGCGCGCTTCTGGTCGGGTGACAAGGTGCTGACCGCGATACAAATGCGCGAGATCATCGAATCGGCCTATCCGCTAATGCCGGTCGGCGACGGAGATCCCGCGGGAACCGCGATCCGCTATCGCCACGCCGACGGCGCCGGCGAAGTCGGGTTCGTCGCCAGCATGTCGCATCCATTCTGCGGCGCGTGCACGCGGGCGCGCGTGTCCGCCGACGGGAAGCTGTACACGTGCCTGTTCGCGACCGACGGCACGGATCTCCGCCCGTGGCTCGCCGATACGACGCCCGTCGAGCAACTGGCTGCCGCGGTACGCCGCCGCTGGCTGCACCGCGACGACCGGTACTCGGAACTTCGAGCCGCCCTCGGCGCGCGGCGGCCGGGAAAAGGCTATCCGACCGTGCGCATGTCGCTCGTCGGCGGTTGATAGGTGGCGCGGCCAAGAAATACGACACGCGACGCTTCCCAAACAACAAGATCACAAAGACAACCGACGATACGCATGCCGGACCACCGGACGAGCCGCTGCGATCCGTATCGCCGCCAAACTCGCTCTAGATCCGGTCCGGAAAACCAAGCGGATCAGCGACAGAGTGACGTAGCCGCCGAGTACGACGACGTAATATTGCGAGTAACGCAACACCCGCCGGTCCTTCAGTACGGCCATCTGGCTGCTGAAGCTTTGCGCCACGGCCGCTCGATGGGAACGGTCGGAAACCGACACGAGCCAGAAGCCGACGACCGTGAGCAGAATCTCCACCGAATAGACCTTGGGCACGATGGTCCATATGCCTGCCGCCACCATCAGCACCGGCGCGACGAAATTATTGAGCGCGGCGCCCGAGTTGCCGGCGCCGAATATGCCCATCGCAAAACCTTGGCGCGCCTTCGGAAGCCAGCGGGCAACATAGGGCGTGCCCACCGAAAACGAAGCCCTCGCGATACCGAAAAACAGGCCTAGGACGAGGAGCTGCAAGAGCGCCGTCGCGTACGAAATGAGCCGGATCGGCACGATCGTGCAGAGAAAGACGATGTGGCCGCCATACCGGTCGGTCCAGATGCCGAGCGGCACGCTGGCGAGCGAGTCCGTCAGCACCGGCATGGCCGTAATCAGTTCGAACTACGTGTCTATCAGTTGCAACTGCTGCTTGAGCGGAATGCCGAGAATCGCAAACGTCATCCGGACCGCGAACGCAAAGGTGCTGGCGCCGAATGCACGCGACGCCCTCACATGAATTGCTAACGAATTAGGTCACCCCAATCGCAACGGGTCCGGAAGCACGCCGCGTGATGCAATCACGCGGCTCAACCCCAATGCGAGCCCTCGGCAACCGGAATCCGTTTGACTTCAGAAAAATAAATTAGGATCAGCGACACCCACACGATCCCGTACAGGAACATGAAGCAGGTCGTGCGCACGCGCAGCAGGTCGAGCAGCACGCCGAACAGGATCGGCAGCAGGAAGCCGCCGAGCCCGCCCGCGAGGCCGACGATGCCCGTGACGACGCCCATGTTGTCCGCGAAATCGTCGGCGACGTACTTGAAGGTCGACGCCATCCCGAACGCGAACACCGCGCCGAGCGCGAAGGTCAGCGCGACGAAGCCGGCCACCGGCATCGACATGTTCAGCGTCGCGGTGCCGTCGATCGTGTGGATCACGAAGTCGGTGGCCGGATACGACAGCAGGAACAGCGTGATCCATGCGACCCACAGCCCCCACCACGTGACCGCATGCGCGCCGAAGCGGTCGGACAGCGCGCCGCCGAGCGCGCGCAGCACGGAGCCCGGCAGCGAGAAGCCGGCCGCGAACGCGGACGCCATCACGAGCGACATCCCGTATTCGCTTTTCAGGTACTGCGGAATCCACAGCGACAGCGCGGTGAAGCCGCCGAACGTGATCGAGTAGTACTGGCAGAGCCGCCACACGCGCGGGTCGCGCAGCACCTTGAACGAATCGAGCCACGAACCGCCGCGCTTGCCCGCGCCCGGATCGGGCGCCGACGCGAACCAGAAGATCAGGGCCGTGACGAGCAGCGCGACCGCATACACGCGCGGCACGAAGCGCCAGCCGTACGCATTGAGCAGCAGCGGCGTGACGAACAGGTTGACCGCCGCGCCGCTCGTGCCCGCGCCGAACACGCCCATCGCGAGCCCGCGCCGCTGCGGCGGGAAGAAGCGCGCGACATACGGCGTGCCGACCGCGAACGACGCGCCGACGCAGCCGAGGAACAGCCCGATCAGCAGGAACTGCCAGAGCTGCGTCGCATAGCTGACGATATAGACGGGCACCGCGCACACGACGAGCAGCACCGTCATCACGATGCGGCCGCCGAAGCGGTCGGTCCACGTGCCGAGCGGCAGACGCATCAGCGCGCCGGTCAGCACGGGTGTCGCCGTGAGCATCCCGAACTCCGTGCTGTTCAGCCCGAGATCGGTGCGCAACTGCACGCCGAGCACGCCGAACATCATCCACACGACGAAACACACCATGAACGCGAGCGTGCTCGCGGCCAGCACCGACCACGCGCGCAGCGGGATGGCCGGCACGTTCGCGACCGACCCGGCGTTACCTTGTTGAGTTGCCATATGCAAAACCCCGTTATTGGACCAGCGGCCCGTTCGCGCCGTCGAATTCGACGCCTTCGACGCGCGCACTGCCCGCGAGAATCGCCACGTACTGCCGCATCGCCCGCTGCCGCACGCGTTCCGACAGATACGCGGCGATCTGCGCGGCGGCTTCGTCGAACGGCACCGCGTCGCCCGGCACGCGGCGCTCGATCCGCACGATGTGGAAGCCGAAGCGCGTGTTGACCAGTTTCGGCAGCACGCCGAGCCCATCGGTATCGAACAGCGCGGCCTCGAATTCCGGCACCGTGTCGCCGCGCAGCAGTTGCCCGAGGCTGCCGCCGATTTCCGCCGACGGGCAGTTCGACGACGCGCGCGCGACCGCTTCGAACGTATCGGGCGCGGCGACCACGTCGGCCAACGCGCTTTCCGCGCGCTGCCGCAGCGGCGCGAGCGGCACGCGGTCCGTCACCGCGAACAGCACATGGCTCGCATAGACGATGTCGTTGCGGCGAAAGCGCGCCGGATACTGCGCGTAGTAGCGCTCGCAATCCGCGCGGTCGGGTTCGGGCACGTGCGTCAGCTCGCGCTCGAGCAACGCGTCGACGGCCGCGTCGTCGAGCGGCGCGCGTTCGTCGAGCAGCGCGAGCGATACCGCGCGCTGCCGCAGCAGCTCGCGCACCGCGAGCGAACGCCGTGCCGCATCGATCGGATCGAGTGCGTCGCCGTGATGCGCAGCCGCCTCAGCCGCGATTGCGTCGTCGTCGATCGCGACACCGTTGATGCTCAATGCGACCGGCGCGTCGGAGAGAACGTCGTTCATGCGGCCTCCTCAGCGCTTGCGCACGAGCTGGTACGGGCGGATCAGGTACGCGACCGACGCGATCCCGCTCCAGATATGCACCATCCGCGTGAACGGCGACACGAGGAAAATCGTGAAGCCGAGCAGGATATGCAGCCGGTACGTGAGCGGCACGCCGACGAGCAGGCTCGCGATGTCCGGCCGGAACGTGACGACGCCCTTCACGTAGTCGGTGAGCTGTTCGAACATCGCGCCGTCCATGTGCCGCGTCGACAGCACGACGGTGCCGAGCCCGAGCGCGAGCTGCACCCACAGCATCAGCACGATCAGGATGTCCGACTTGCGGCTGTTGCGGCGGATGCGCGGGTCGCCGAGACGCCGCCAGATCAGGAGCGTCAGCCCGATGATCGCCGCGACGCCGGCGGCACCGCCCGCGACCATCGCGACGAGCTGGTGCCCGGACGCCGACAGGAACGGCGACACGAGCCAGTGCGGCGCGAGGAAGCCGCCGAAGTGCCCGAGCACGACGACGAGCACGCCCCAGTGGAACAGGATACTGCCGAGCCGCAGCATGCCGTGGCGCAGCAGCTGCGACGAATCGCTCTTCCACGTGTACTGCTCGCGGTCGAAGCGGATCAGGCTGCCGACCAGCAGCACGGCGAGGCAGATGTACGGGTAGATCCCGAACAGGAACTGATGCAGAGTGTCGTTCATGTGTTTCCCCAGTTGGGCCCGCGCTTAAGCGCCGCGGGCGGGCCGCTTGTCGTGGAATTGAACCGTCTGCTCGGCGGGTGTCGCGGCGCCGACGAAGCGCACGGCCTCGTCCGCATACGACGCATCGAGCGCGCGGTAATCGTCGGCACTCGGCCGCTCGGCGGCCACGTCGTCGGTGGCGGCATCCGGCGCGTCGACCGGCGCGAGGCCGGCCATCGGCAGCAGCGCGCCGACGACGAAGCTGTAATGGCTGCCGCGCTGCGCGAGCGCGCCGGCCAGCGCGCGCAGGATCTCGCCGGTTTCGGCGAGCAGCTTGCGTGCGTCGGGCGCTGGCAGCCGCGACAGGTATTCGAGGAACACGGGCAGGTAGTCGGGCAGCTCGCCCCGGTTCAGGAACAGCCCGTGCCGCTCGTACATCTGCAGCAGGTCGACCATCGCCTGCCCGCGGTCGCGCGATTCGCCGTGCACGTGCTCGAACAGGTACAGCGATGTCGCGCGGCCGCGGTCGAACAACCCGACATAGTTCTCCTGCAGCGTGAGCAAATCGCGCTCGCGCACGTAGCCAAAGAACCGGTCGAGGCCCGCGCGCACCGTTTTCGGCAAACGCGCACCGTCGCGCAGATGCGCTTCGATCGAATCGAGCGCGGCGACGAGCGTATCGTCGGGATAGTCGAGCAGCGCCGCGAGCGCCGCATAAGTTGGATCGGTTGCGGTGCTCATCGCGAGGCCTCGTGAATCGGAATCGTCTTCGTGCCCTTCTTCGTGCTGAACAGGCTCGCTTCGGAACGACCGTCCGAACAGCCGTTGCCGAACGAGAAGCCGCACGATGCACGCAGGTCGTACGCGTTCTCCGCATACTCGCGGTGCGTCGTCGGGATCACGAAACGATCCTCGTAGTTCGCGATCGCGAGGTAGCGATACATTTCCTCGACCTGCGCGAGCGACAGCCCGACCTGGTCGAGCACGCCGCGCGCATCGACGCCGTCCACGTGACGCGCACGCATGAACGCGCGCATCGCGAGCAGCCGCTCGAGCGCGAGCTTCACGGGCGCCTCGTCGCCGGCCGTCAGCAGGTTCGCGAGATAACGCAGCGGAATGCGCAGCGATTCGACGTCCGGCAGGTAGCCGTTCATCCCGAGCGCGCCGCTGTTCGCGGCCGCGTTGATCGGCGACAGCGGCGGCACGTACCACACCATCGGCAGCGTCCGGTATTCCGGATGCAGCGGGAACGCGATCTTCCAGTCGATCGCCATCTTGTAGGCCGGCGAACGCCGCGCGGCGTCGAGCCACGCGGCCGGCACGCCGTCGCGTTCGGCCTGCGCGATCACGGCCGGGTCTTCCGGGTCGAGGAACAGCGACAGCTGCGATTCGTACAGGTCCTTTTCGTTCTCCGCGCTGGCCGCTTCGCTGATCCGGTCGGCGTCGTACAGCAGCACGCCGAGATAACGAATGCGGCCCACGCAGGTTTCCGAGCACACGGTCGGCTGGCCGGCCTCGATGCGCGGATAGCAGAAGATGCACTTCTCGGCCTTGCCGCTCTGCCAGTTGTAGTAGATCTTCTTGTACGGGCATCCCGACACGCACATGCGCCAGCCGCGGCACTTGTCCTGGTCGATCAGCACGATGCCGTCTTCCTCGCGCTTGTAGATCGAGCCCGACGGGCACGCCGCGACGCACGCCGGGTTCAGACAGTGCTCGCACAGGCGCGGCAGGTACATCATGAAGGTGTTCTCGAACTGCCCGTAGATGTCCTTCTGCACCGATTCGAAGTTGTAGTCCTTCGCGCGCTTCTCGAATTCGCCGCCGAGGATTTCCTCCCAGTTCGGCCCCCACTCGATCTTCTCGAGCCGCTGGCCGCTGATGAGCGAGCGCGGCCGCGCGACCGGCATCGCGCGCGTGTTGCCGGCTTCCTGCAGATGCGCATAGTCGAACGTAAACGGCTCGTAGTAGTCATCGATCTCGGGCAGGTGCGGGTTCGCGAAGATCTGCGCGAGCAGTCGCCACTTACCGCCGAGGCGCGGCTCGATCTTGCCGTCCGCGCGCCGCTGCCAGCCGCCGCGCCAGCGGTCCTGGTTCTCCCAGTCCTTCGGGTAGCCGATGCCCGGTTTCGTCTCGACGTTGTTGAACCACGCGTACTCCATCCCCTCGCGGCTCGTCCATACGTTCTTGCAGGTCACCGAGCAGGTATGGCACCCGATGCACTTGTCGAGGTTCAGCACCATCGCGATCTGTGCGCGTACCTTCATGACGTTTCTCCTACCCGTGCCTGCGTTGTCGGGTCGACCGCGGTTTCTTCACCATCGAGCCAGTCGATCTTGTTCATCCTGCGCACGATCAGGAACTCGTCGCGATTCGAGCCGACCGTGCCGTAGTAGTTGAAACCGTATGCGAACTGCGCGTAGCCGCCGATCATGTGCGTCGGCTTCAGCGCGATGCGCGTGACCGAGTTGTGGATGCCGCCGCGCGTGCCGGTGATCTCGGAGCCCGGCGTGTTCACGATCTTCTCCTGCGCGTGGTACATCATCACCATCCCGGACGGAATCCGCTGGCTGACGACGGCCCGTGCGCACAATGCGCCGTTCGAGTTGTAGCACTCGATCCAGTCGTTGTCGGCCACGCCGATCGCCTTCGCGTCGTCCTCCGACATCCACACGATCGGGCCGCCGCGCGACAGCGTCAGCATCAGCAGGTTGTCCGTGTACGTGCTGTGGATCCCCCACTTCTGGTGCGGTGTCAGGAAGTTCAGCACGCGCTCGGGATTGCCGTTCGAGCGCTTGCCGACCATATGCGCATAGCTGCCCGTATCCACCGGCGGCTTGTACGCGCACAGCGATTCGCCGAACGCGCGCATCCATGCGTGATCCTGGTAAAGCTGCTGGCGGCCGGTCATCGTGCGCCACGGCACCAGTTCGTGCACGTTCACGTAGCCGGCGTTGTACGACACGTGCTCGGATTCGATCCCGCTCCACGTCGGCGACGAGATGATCTTGCGCGGCTGCGCCTGGATGTCGCGGAAGCGGATCTTCTCGTCCGCGCGCGCGGCGGCCAGGTGCGTATGGTCGATGCCGGTGATGCCGGACAATGCGCGCCACGCCTTCACCGCCACTTCGCCGTTGGTCTCCGGCGCGAGCGCGAGGATCACCTCGGCCGCGTCGAGCGCCGTATCGATGCGCGGGCGCCCTTGCGCGACGCCGTCGGCCACCTTGTAGTTGAGCTCGCCGAGCAGCTTCACTTCGTCCTTCGTGTCCCAGCCGATGCCCTTGCCGCCGTTGCCGAGCTTGTCCATCAGCGGCCCGAGCGACGTGAAGCGCGCATAGGTGTTCGGATAATCGCGCTCGACGACGGTCACGGCCGGCATCGTGCGGCCCGGCACCGGCTCGCATTCGCCGCGCTTCCAGTCCTGCACGTCGAACGGCTGCGCGAGTTCGCCCGGCGTGTCATGCGCGATCGGCGCGAGCACGACGTCGCGCTCGACGCCGAGGTGCCCGTCGCACAGCTCGGAGAAACGCTTCGCGATCCCCTTGAAGATCTCCCAGTCGCTCTTCGATTCCCACGCGGGATCGACTGCCGCCGACAGCGGATGGATGAACGGGTGCATGTCGGACGTGTTCATGTCGTCCTTCTCGTACCACGTCGCGGTCGGCAGCACGACGTCCGAATACATGCAGGTGGTCGACATCCGGAAGTCGAGCGTCACGAGCAGGTCGAGCTTGCCGCGCGGCGCCTCGTCATGCCACGTCACTTCCTCGGGGCGCGTGCCGCCCGTCGCGCCGAGATCCTCGCCCTGCACGCCGTTGGTCGTGCCCAGCAGGTGCTTCAGGAAATACTCGTGCCCCTTGCCCGACGAGCCGAGCAGGTTCGAGCGCCACACGAACAGGTTGCGCGGGAAGTTGCCGGGCGCATCGGGATCCTCGCTCGCCATCGTCAGCGCGCCCGATTTCAATTGCCGCGCGATATCGGTGCCGGCGTGCGCCGGATCGGCAAGCGCCGCGCCGACCTTCAGCGGATTCACCGCGAGCTGCGGCGCGGACGGCAGCCAGCCCATCCGTTCCGCGCGCACGTTGTAGTCGATCGGCGCGCCGTGGAACTGCGACTTGTCCGCGAGCGGCGACAGCAGCGTGGCCGGGTCCATCGGGTCGTAGCGCCACTGGTCGGTATGCGCGTAGAAGAACGACGTCGCGTTCATCTGGCGCGGCGGGCGGTTCCAGTCGAGCGCGAACGCAAGCGCGGTCCAGCCCGTCTGCGGCCGCAGCTTCTCCTGGCCCACGTAGTGCGACCAGCCGCCGCCCGGCTTGCCGATACAACCGCACATGATCAGCATATTGATGATCGCGCGGTACGACATGTCCATGTGGAACCAGTGGTTGATCCCCGCGCCGATGATCACCATCGACTTGCCCTGCGTCTTGTGCGCGTTCTCCGCGAACTGCCGCGCCACCGCGATCACGTCCGCGCGCTTCACGCCGGTGATCGCCTCCTGCCAGGCAGGCGTGTACGGCAGGTCGTCGTCGTAGCTCGCGGCCACGTCGCGGCCGCCGAGGCCCTGGTCGAGCCCGTAGTTCGCGACGAACAGGTCGTAGACGGTCGCGACCAGCATGTCGCCGTCACGCGTCGCAATGCGTCGCACGCCGATCCGGCGCGACAGTTCGGAAGCATGCTGCGTCGAGTTGAAGTGCGCGTGCGGCTGGTTGCCGAAGTATGGGAACAGCACGTCGACCACGTCGTCGTGCGCGTCCGTGCACGACAGCCGCGGCGACAGCGCCGCGCCCTTCGACGTCTCGCCGCGCAGGTTCCACTTGCCCTTGTCGGCGTCGTTCTGCTGCCCCCAGCGGAAACCCACCGAGCCGACCGGCACGACGAACTCGCCGGTCGCGTCGTCGATCATCACGGTCTTCCAGTCGGGGTGCGCGGCCTCGTCGAGCGCGTCGTCGAAGTCGGACGCGCGCACCAGGCGCTCGGGCACGTAGCCGTCGCCGTGCGGCACGAGGCGCACGAGGCACGGCATGTCGGTATAACGCTTGCAGTAGTCGGTGAAGTAGTCGCTCTTCCCCGCCAGATGGAACTCTTTGAGGATCACATGGCCCATCGCGAGCGCGAGCGCCGCGTCGGTGCCCTGCTTCGGGTGCAGCCACAGGTCGCCGAACTTCGCGCCTTCCGCGTAGTCGGGGAACACCGACACGACCTTGGTGCCGCGATAACGCGCCTCGACGAGGAAGTGCGCGTCCGGCGTGCGCGTCTGCGGGACATTGGAGCCCCACATCATGATGAACGTCGAGTTGTACCAGTCGGCCGATTCCGGCACGTCGGTCTGCTCGCCCCACGTCTGCGGCGACGCGGGCGGCAGGTCGCAGTACCAGTCGTAGAAGCTCAGGCACACGCCGCCGATCAGCGACAGGTAGCGGGAACCTGCCGCATACGACACCATCGACATCGCCGGAATCGGCGAGAAGCCGACCACGCGATCGGGGCCATGCCGCTCCACCGTGTGCACGTTGGCCGCCGCGACGATCTCGTTGACCTCGTCCCAGCTCGCGCGCACGAAGCCGCCGAGCCCGCGCCGGCTCTGGTACGCATGCCGCGCTGCGTCGTCGTCGACGATCGAACGCCAGGCTTCGACGGGGCCGAGCGTACGCCGGCGTTCGCGCCACAGCTTGACGAGCGCGCTGCGCACGAGCGGATGCTTGAGGCGGTTCGCGCTATATAGATACCAGGAGTACGAAGCGCCGCGCGAGCAGCCGCGCGGCTCGTGGTTCGGCATGTCGGGACGCGTGCGCGGATAGTCGGTCTGCTGGGTTTCCCACGTGACGATCCCGCCTTTCACGTAGACCTTCCACGAGCACGAACCCGTGCAGTTCACGCCATGGGTCGAGCGGACGATCTTGTCGTGCTGCCAGCGCATCCGGTAGCCGTCTTCCCATTTTCGGTCTTCGTCCGTGACGGCGCCGTGCCCGTCGGAAAAGCGTGGCCGCGTGGTGGAGAAGTAACGCAATCTGTCCAGGAAATGGCTCATGGGGATCTCGTTTTTCCGGTCTTTTGGTAGACCCTGATTATTTAAGGAGGTGAAATACCGGTTGTAAAGGACGACCGACCGTCGGCCGACACGCATTGAGCCACAGGTCAGTCGTATTGTGATCCGAATTCTTATGTCACGACTTGATACAAATCACGACACGACACCCTGTGCGCGAGAGCGGAAAGCGGTTGGCACGCCGACATTCGCTTTGTCACCTCGTAACCTCGCACATAAAAACTGCGCTTTCATGACATCGTATTTTCATGTTCCGCGCCTCGTCATGCCGAGCGGCGTCAATTTCGCGTCGTCATCCGCGACGACGCGTCTCGACGCCCCGTTACTATCTTCATGCCCCGATAATCGGGGCTTTGGCCAGCTAGGCCCGGCATGATTCTTGCTGCCAGTCGCAGTCCTTATAGGGGGGGGTTGTCACCGGGCCTGGTGTGTGGCTGGTGATCGCTGATAGGGGTTTGGCCGGGATATCCCGATGCCGTCCGTAACGTGGATGCCGAGACTTGCCACTTTTTTTTGCAGGCCATCCCGTTTACTCTGCACAAACTGCGTGAGCGGCCAAACCAGAGCGTAGCAAAACAGCCTGTCGTGAGCGATCGTGCGGCGCTACATATCCAATAGGGACAATGGCCGGGAAACGGATCACTGCGGTGCAGGGCTCATGCATGTTGCCGAGCCAGTTGTACAGTCTCACTTCCGGACCGCCTCATGCCGCCGCTTGCGGCGAGTCTTTTCGGTCGTCGTGACGCTGACGAAATAGCACCGAGCACACCAGTGGCCACGTCGAATCGTATTCGGTGTGGCAAACCATCGATGGCCCTGGGCACATTCCCACTCGAGTCTGGTTGCGCTGTTCACATAGGTCGCCGAGACACACTTCCCACCGCGCTCGACCGCGATCCTGTTCATCAGCTCAAGCCCAAGCTTGACCGCGTCGCGGCTGCACACGGGGCACCAATGCCCCCGAACGATTGCTGCTGGGGCAGCCTCCCAGCGATGGCCGTGTGCGCATTCCCATTTCAGTCGCGTCGCCGCGTTTCGGTATGTTTCGGATAAGCACCAACTGTAGGAGTTCACAATCAATGCTAGCCGTGCCCAAAGGAGTGCTAGCGATGTTCACTAATATTGCTAGCGTAGTGTTTTACTCAGCCTAAGCGGTGGGCATCGATATCGTGATATCGCCCGCAGCGCGGCGTCGAAATTCGGAGCTCTGGCGAAAATCGATTGCGGAACAGTCTCGAGCAGGCTGTGGTGCACCCGGCAGTAGTCGGCTGACGGATCGAGCCACTCCCTCTTCCACCGTGACGCAGTGACATCGGCGTCGTTCAGAACAAGACATCTGAAGCAATACACCAAGTACTTCTGATCGAAGACCCACTCATGCGGCGTCTGGATCATGCTCAGAATACCGTCGTTGAGCCGCGCTGCGCGAGATAGACGGCTCAGGGTTGGGGAGGGAACTGGGGGAAAGAGGATCCAGCCGGCCTTGGTCAGGCTAGGCATCGCTACGCCTGTGCCCGATTCCCAGATCAAGTCTACGCTCGTCTGATACCGCGCCGCGATGCGACCCAACCAGCTACCAAACGCCTCTTCCAGGAAGGGGCGAGGTGCGATGGGCCACGGTCTGTGGGTTTCAGACATGCGCGCGGGCAACTCGTTCAAGGTGGGCGATATCGATGCACTCGTCATCGTTCCTGATCGCCAACTCTGCTGCTTCGTTGAGGATCGTAGATATGGCGCCAGTCAGCCCTCCGCTTATCTCGAGAACGAGCTGGACAATCTCACGTCGCGACAGATTCGATGGTTTTCGTAGCGGCAAGACTTTCTCGAACGCAGCCATGAGCCTGCGAAGACTTTCACTTTCCCTCCACCTTGGGATCTCGAATGGTCTGTAGCGGCTGATCATCTGTGAATCGGTCTGAAGCCCTAGAACGGCATCGCGCGTACCGACAAGGACCATGCTAATCTGCAGGTCGTTGGCGAGGTATTTTAGAAGGTTCAAAGAGGCGCGTTGCTCACGGTACGTTCCGGCGAGCAGGTGATGAACCTCGTCTACGATTAGCATCTGCGGCGACATCCGCCGCAAGATGTCGCGAGCGAGCCGCTCGAGTGTGGCAAGCCCCGCGGCGGGGTTATGTGGCGCACCGAGCTCAAAGAGCAAGGCGGCGTAAAAGCGGTGCTGATCGGGGGTGGGAGGCATCTGTACGCTCACGACCGGACACCGCTCTACCCCGGTTCTCTCGTCGAACTCGCTGGGGTGCGCTCGCCTGAACTTGGCCGTTATCTTGGTTTTCCCGATGTTCGAGTCGCCGTGCAGCAGAAGACACGGCATGCGCTCACGTCTCGGCGTGTCATAGAGCCGCTGCAGTAGCTGCAAGGCTTCAGTCGCTCGGGGATAGTCGATCCACCGGTCACGTAGTAGACCCTTTATGCGATCCTCTTTTCCGAGTAGGACCTGATCTCTTGCTGCGGGTAGCAGATGCGCGAAATCACCTTGCTTCATGCTGGCCCCCTACCACTGTTCAACGTCATACGCGGTAACTGGTGCGTCGTAGTTCACCTGCTCGACCTGCCGCTGTTCAGTGAGTGAAAGATCTTCGATGCTGCTCTTCGGAACCAAACCGCCAGCTTGACGTGCCATGCGGCGTCGCGCTCGAGTAGCGCGCTGGGAAGTGACGACCAGTTGTCGCTGCTGCTCAACAGTCTCGAATATCTCCCTCTCCGATACTGCCCGTTGTCCCCTAGCCCGGATAGCTCGCAAAGCTGCCCGCTGTTCGAACAGCGAGATGGGAGGCCGACGCAAGTCCGCGTATCGCACTTCAACTAAACTGCCTCTGCCAGCGCTTACGAAGATGCGCGAGAGATCTTCTGGGTGATAGCGGATCGTCACGGACCGGCGTGTTTCCCGCCATGCCGCGAACAAGGGATGCCAATAGCGGATCAGGAAGAGCTTGAGGCCGTCCCGCTGAATGGTCCGGGATGCGACTGGCAGGAACCGGATCAGAAACTTCAGTTCGGCATCCGGTTGAGCTGGCAAGCATCGTGAATCCGCTGCTCGCCATGTTTCCTGCCACTTTTGCGCGGGCTGAAGTCCCAACAAACCGCGGTGGGGGCTGCAGTGATAACGCCTGCCGATCTCGACAGCCAGCCACTGCTCGAACTGCTTCAACGTAAGTGAGGCTGTCTTTTCGGCCTGGCGCGCCTTGCGCCCTTTGACTGACGATCCAGTCGAACCAGGGAGGCCACGCACGCGCTCCATCAAGGTCCTGTTCAGCCGCTCGATGTGGCCACCAAAGTGCGGCTTGCCCACCGGTCGGTACATCAGTTCAATGCCGTACTCGCGGCATCCACTGCGAAGGGCACGGCTTTTGAATTCGGCCGCGTTATCAAGATGCAGCGTTCGAGGGATACCGTGCATCGGCCAGTCAGCCTCGACGCCTAGTCTTTCGAGCCACGGCTCTTTCCGCAGAACTACGCGCGAGAGGAGCAAGCTTACCGTCGCAGCCCCCGGCCTCTCCATTGCGACATAAAAGCCAAGCACACATCTCGTAGCAACGTCGAGAGCCACAGACAGCCACGGTCGACCGATAATCTGTCCGTCCAGTTCGCTAACGAGCAGGATGTCCGCTTGCGTGTGATCAACCTGCACGATATCTAACGGATGTCGGACCTGGAATGTGCCTGGGGCAACTGCAGCGTTCGGGAGCGCAGCTCGCGCCAAAGCATCCTGCTCGCGATAGGAGAGCCACCGTCGAGCAATTGTTGACCTGCTTGGAGGCGATAGACCTGCAACGCTGCAGCGACGTTTCACCTCAAGTACAAGATCAGTTGCAGGATGCGCAAGGTGCCGCTGATCTGGGAGCCATTCGTGCACAGCCTCGTCAATGACGCATTCGACGGCGGCGTCCAGTCTGCCCCCGGTTGGCCTACCCGGCTGCCCTGGCTCTAATGTGCTGGCGACCGGATCTGCGAGGAAACGTCGACGCAGGCGATATACGGTGGTGCAGTGAACGCCTAATAGCTGTGCTGCTCGTTCAGCCTGCTGTCGGGAAAGCACGCCGTTGCCAAGCGGTCGAAGCACGGACGCAATCTTCGCTGCTCGAGCGGCCCGCTCTTCGATCGAAGCCATATGGATCCCTATCAATCCACGCGACACGTGCGCTAGCAATATTAAAGAACACGTGCAACGTGCTAGCAACGTTAGTGAACATTGGCCAAGTTTCTGTTGCAGAAACGCAACGGCCAAGCCGCCGCCAGAAAACTTCAAAAAGCCCCTGTTCGCCAGGGCTTCTTTGAGAATTTCCGCTAGCAACGTTTCTGAACACGGCTAGCGCTAATAATGAACGCCTACAATCGTCCCGGTGTAGCTCTCGTCCTTTGCTGACTACGCCACCGCAAACGCACCCATCAGCAGTATCGGCGGACACTGTCAGCAGAAACTTCGAACGGCAACAATCGGCCTGGCCTTGTGGTCGCTGGGGAACGGCCGCGCCGTGTCACGCATGCTGCTGCGGCAGCCGATGATAAGCGCGCCCGTGATAGACGAGGCCCGTACACGCGGAGCCGAGATGTAGCGCCTGCACGGCGCAGAAAAAGACCGTATGTGTGCCGATGTCGATGCTCCGGTCCACCGTGCAGTCGAGACTCGCGGCCGCTGTGGCCAGCACCGGCGCACCCGTGACGAGACGGATCCACTCGCCGTACGTGAAGCGCTCGGTCATCTGGACATCGCCCTTGCCCGCGAAGATCGGTGCAAGCATCTCGTGCTCATGGGAAAGAACGTTGACGCAGATGATGCCCGCCTTGCTGAAGTGTCCATATTGACGGCTGGACCGGCCTATGCAAACGAGCACCGTAGCAGGATCGTCGGTGACGGAGCACACCGCGGACACCGTCATGCCGACATCGCCGGAAGGTGTCGTGGTGGTGATGATATTCACCGCTGCGCCGATACGGGACATGGCTTCGCGGAAGGTCGTGCGGTCGGGGGAAAGTGCTATCACGGCGGTACCTCTCTCGGTGGACGGAACGGCGGTGCGGCTTCGTGGCGGCGCGCCACGGGTCCTTGCATGAAGCATGCGTGGCGAAGTACCCGTGGCGTTGCACCGTTCATCACCCACGCCGCACCGTCGACGGGTTCTCGTGGCCAATTGCGCTGCCGGCGATTCCTATTGCCGGTGAACGGACGCTGCTGTCCCTGAACCGACGAGCTGCTCCTTGATCAACTGCTCTTCGGCATCGTCGTAAAGGCCGGCAATAATGTGCGCGTAGCGTGCCATCAATGCCTTGCGGCGTTTCTTGCGCGTGGCGGTCATCACGCCGTTTTCCGGTGTGAGTTCCTCGGGGAATATCCTGAACGCCTTGATCTGCTCCGCGCGCGCCAACCTCGCATTTGCCTTTTCCACTTCTTCACGGATCAGGTCGATAACGGGCTGCGAACTGGCCAGATCGGCGTACTGCGTGACCGACGGGTCGTGCGTCCTGGCCCAGTCCATGGCGAGCGTGCCGTCGACTTCGATCAACGCCGTCAGATACTTGCGCCCTTCGCCGATCACGAGTGCCTCGGTAATGTACGGACTCTGGCGCAGTTCGTTTTCGACCTGCACCGGGCTGATCGATTTGCCGGCGGCCGTATTGATGAGCTCCTTCTTTCGATCGATCAGCTTGTACGACCCGTCCGCGCCGACGTCGACGATATCGCCGGTGTACAGCCAGCCGTCCCGCAGCGCGGCCTTCGTTTCGGCTTCCTTGTTCCAGTAGCCGATGAACAGCCCCGGCCCCCGAACGATCATTTCGCCGTCCGGCAACACGCGGGTTTCCCAGGCGGGGTCGTCGAGCGGGACGCCGGAGTTGCCGGGCCCCGACCAGTCGGTCACCTGCGCGAGGTTGCCGCCGACCATCTCCGTTTGCCCGTAATTCTCTTTCAGGTTGACGCCCCACAACTGAAACAGCGTGACGACCTCGGGCGGCACCGGAGCGGAGGCCGTGTACGGATAGCGCAAATCGTCGAAGCCGATTCTGGCCAGCAACGGCTTGAACACGTGCTCACGGCAGATGGCGTAGAGCTGTTCCTTGAACGGGTCGCCCGTGCCTGCATCCTGGCGATCGGCCAGCACTTCCCGCGCGATGCCGAGCGCGAGCGTGTAGTTTCTCCGCTCGGCTTCGCTGCTGCCGTTCACGTGGTTGATGATCTGGGTCGCGAACTTCTGATAGAAGCGCGGCGGCGCCATATAGGACGTCGGTCTGACTTCCTGAATGCACTTCGCGAAATCGGCCGACACGTCGACGAAGTAAGGTACCGTCTTCGCGATCAACGGCAGCGTCGTCGCCTGAATGCGCGCGACCGTGTGCGAAAGCGGCAGATGGATCACCATGCGCTGCGGTTCGGACAATATCGCCGGACAGAAGGTCGGCCACGTGAACGCGCCCGCGAGCATCGACACGTGCGTCAGCATCGCGCCTTTCGGCGCCCCCGTGGTTCCCGAGGTGTAACCCAGGCTCACCAGGTCCGTCGGCCGCGCAAGCTCGGACTGCTCACGCAGATAAGCGACTTCGTCGCCGTCAAAATGCGACGCGAACTCGGCGAGTGAAACGACATTCATGCCGGTTTCGTCAGGCGAGCGCTTCCAGTCCGGATCGAGCACCACGATCTTGAGGAGCCGGCTGGACGTATCGGCCGCTTTCATGACCCGAAGCTGTTCGGCACTTCCGGCAAAAGCGAGTGTCGCCCCTGAATCCTCCAGGTAGTAGCGCACCTCCTCGACCGACGCGGTGAAATAGACGCCTACCGTCACCGCGCCCGAGCAGATCGTCGCCATGTCGGCAATCAGCCACTCCTGCGATACGTCGCCCATGATGGCAATCCGATCGCCTCGTGCGACACCGGCCGCGCCGAGGACTGCGGATACGGAACAGACTGCGTTCGCATAGCCCTTCCAGGTGGTGGGCACCCACGCTCCGGCACGCCTCTGAAAGAACGCGTTTGCGTCGGCGTCGTTCTTCACGCGCTCGATCAGCAAGGCCGGAATGGTGGTGGTCGCGAATTGATTGCCGGAAGTCCACGGTGCCGCGCTCATTTCCAGTTGTCTCCAAAGCGCTTGCGCCTTTCGGTAAACGAAGCCACCGCTTCGCGGCGCTCGGGGGAATTGAACGTGATCGTCTCCAGAGCGATCGACGTGTCGAGAAGCAGATGGGCATTCTGCTTGACGAGCTTGTTGACGCAGTACTTCGTCCAGACGATCGCGTCGCGCGGGCCGCTCGCGAGCAGTTCCGCGTAATCGATCGCCGCCTCCAGCAGCTTGTCGCTTTCGACGATCTTGTTGATCATCCCCATCGTCAGCGCTTCCTCCGCGCTGACGAAGTCGCCCGTCATCAGATAGTGCCGCGCGCGGACCGGCCCGAGCAGAAGCGGCCAGATCACCGCACCGCCGTCGCCCGCGACCACACCGGCATTGACGTGCGTATCGGCGAACCGTGCGGTCGGGCTCGCATAAATCATGTCGCAGAACAGCGCGAGCGTCGCGCCCAGGCCCACGGCCACGCCATTGACCGCCGCCACGATCGGCACCTCGACCTCCAGCATGTTTCTTATGAGGTGACGGCCACCACGCGTCGCCGACGGGATATTGCCGTTGTCGATCGACTTCTGGTCGCCGCCCGAGCAGAACCCGCGACCGGCGCCGGTCAACACGATCGCCTTGACCGCTTTGTCGTGATCCAGCTCGACGAATACCCGTTCGAGTTCGTCGTGCATGTCCCAATTGATGGCGTTCAGGATTTCCGGGCGATTCATCGTAACGATCGCGACACCGGAGGACCGTTGTTCGACATTCAGATACTGATAGCGCGAAGACGTATTCATAGGTTCATCCTTGACTTTGCTTCGGGTTGGCGGCCTGCGGACGCATGGCGCGAATCTTCTCGAGCAACTCGTCGGTCGGGCGGACGATATTGTTGCGATCGTTGAAATGCGGAATCACGTAACGGCCCACCATGTCGATCGTCGACATGATCTGCTCGTGCGGCACCGAGTCGATATGCAGCAGCACCTCGTCGATTCCGAGCTTCTCGTATTGCTCCAACTGACGGATGACGGTATCGGGGCTTCCGCACACCGTGGTGGCGGATTCGTTCAGCAGGTAGTCCCAATCTTCGGCGGCGCGCTGCATCGCGGGCACGCTTTCGGCCATGTATGCGTAGTTGTCCGCGAGTTTGGCGAGCCGCGGATACGCATCGGTCGAGATGCGCGCATAGTTCATGATCGCGCCGGCGTAAATGTCCTTCGCTTCCTGGTCGGTCTTGCCGATACCGATGAAGATCGGCATGCCGGCGCGCGGCTTGTGCAACGGCCCGGTCTCATCGCGCTTCCAGCTGTTCCAGTAGGTGTCCAGCAGCCCCTTCTGTTTCTCCCATCCCTGATAAATCGCATGGCTCATCACCGCGAGACCTTCCGAGCCGGCCCAGGCATGGCTGTTCGCACTGGTGGCTGCAACGCCGAGGACGGGATACGGTTTTTGCAACGGCTTCGGCACGAGCGACCGGGGCGGCACCTGGTAATACTTTCCCTCGAAGGTGAACACGTCCTCACGCATCGCTTTGCGCAACAGCGCCATGCCCTCTTCCATTTGCGGCAGGGTTTCCTCCGGCGATACGTTGAACGCGCGCATTGCGATCGTCGTGTTCGCGCGCCCGCAATACATCTCCATCCGGCCTTCGGAGAGGATGTCGGTGGCCGCCAGCCGTTCCGCGGTACGCAGCGCGTGATTGATGGCCTTCGGCATCAGCGCCACGGCAGGACGCAGCTTGATTCGCGAAGTGACGGCCGCGAGATAACCGAACACCACTTCAGGCGCCGAACTCGACACGCCGCCAAGCGCAAAGTGCTGCTCCGACAACGCAACAAAGTCGAAACCCATTTGCTCGGCGAAGCGCGCTTCGCGAACCAGCTCGCGAAGCCTGTTCGAGTAGCTATGCCCGACCTGCGTCTCCTGCTCGGACCAAAAACCGAATTTCAATGGCATTTTCTTTTCCTTGACAGTCGTAATTCGAAAATTCACGGCGCGCGCGAACTGCTGCCGAGGTTCGGGCAGTGTCACGCCGCCAACCAATTAACATCGTCGTTTAACTTGATTTAGAAACAGCCCATCCAGATTGGATAGCGATACTCATCCATCCGGATGCCTTTTCTGTCTTGATGTCTCTTTTGTTTTCGTGAATAGATATTGCCGCACATCCCGCAGCATTTTTTATTCTTTTCATGCCGCAACCTTGCCGATACCGGCAGATCATGCTGCCGGCTCTCCGTCTTTTTCTAGGTCGACGATTCGGCCGCAAATGCCGACGCGAGAAGCCTCGCGGTCGCACGCAAACAGGCCTCGCCGATCTCGCGTGACGATCCTCGCGCATCGCCCAGCACGCCGTTTCGGGAGATCGACGCCACGCCTTCCTTCCACATCCGGTTCAATTGCTCGGTCGTCATGGCACCCACGTGGCCGGCCGTGAGTCGAGCGAGTCGCACACTGTCCGGATCAAGGTGGATCATCAGGGAGGTTTCGGCGATGTCTGCGTGTCCGCCCACGGATTCCGGATCGCCGCCGGCTTCCTCGACGGCCAGTCGCCATTCGCGCAGCCACGCCTGATGATCCGTATAGGCAAGCACCTGGACGTCTGGCCCGACGGCCTGTCGCAATTCCGGCAACATCGCATGAAGGGCATTGAAGTTACCGACATGCGCCGAGAACAGATAGATGCACTTGAATCCATGTGCCGCGAGGCTCACGCAGTAATCGTGGCAGAGCGCGGCATACGTGTGCTCCTGCAACGAGATCGTGCCCGGGAAGGCCATGTGGTGCTTCGAGCATCCCACTCGTATCGTCGGCGCGATCAGGGTTCGCCCCAGCAACGTGGCGATTTCCACGGCCAGCGCGTCAGCATGATCGGCATCCATGCTCAGCGGCAGATGGGGGCCGTGCTGCTCGATTGCGCCGCAAGGAATGATGACGCGATCGAACTGCGTGGCCAATGCGGCCGCCACGCCCTCATACGTCATGCGCGCAAGATGCAGCGTTTCCGACAGTTTGAGATTGCTCACGATCAGGCCTTCTTATTGCGGTTCAGAAATATGGATCTTGCGTCCGCGGTCCGCGCGTTGCCGAGATATCCACGCAGGTCATCGAGCGTCATCTGCAGCAGAGCTTCGTCGTTCATCCGTGGACTCTCGCGCAGCGTTCGCTTGATGGCGGCGAACAGCTGGCGATCTTTGGCGCAAAGCGCGCGGCATTTGGCCAGCGCGTCTCTCAGCGTTTCATCGTGCGGGGAGATCGCGTCCACCGCGCCTATCGCCAACGCTTCTCCGGCCGTGATCAGTTCACCGGAGAAAAGCAGTGAACGCGCGGCACGCCGACCCAGCAGGGCCGCTGCGTGGCGCATGCCTTTTGCCGCGGGCAACAGGCCGTGATTGATCTCGGGAAATCCTAGCCGGGATTCAGCGGACGCGACGACGTAGTCCGCATGCAGCGCCATTTCGAATCCGGCACCCACTGCATAGCCGTTGACCGCGCACACGAGCGGGCTCGGATACTGCTCGAGTTGCGCCAGGAACGCGTGGAACGCTTCCATGCGCGACAGGGCGAGCTCATGGTCCGCCACTTCATTGATATCGCCGCCGGCACAAAAGAACTTCTCTCCCGCCCCGGTGAGCACGATGCCGGGTGGCACGTCGTGTCGAGCGAAGTCGCGGAAGACGGACATCAATGCGGTGATGAGCGGTTCGTTCAGTGCGTTCGCCGGCGGCCGGTCGATCGTCAGTTGCACGACGTCCGCGTCGATCCGTGTGCAAATCAATTCGTCGGTTTTCATACCTGATGTCTCGTGAATTTACATCGAGTCAGTGTAGGTCCGACGGGGCCAAATTTAATTTTGATTTGCCGGCGCCATCGTTGATTCGGCGGATTAAAATCGCGTCAGTCGGATGGCCCACCGTATGTTGCACCGAGGGCGGCGATACGTGAATTCACCGAGGCCAGGCAGGCGCAGAAAGCGAGTGAACCGTGGAACCCAACAATCCTGAAATCGGCATGTCCGCTTCGCGAGCCATGACAGACCCGGTGAAGATCAACTATCAGCCGTTCGATCCGGACTCCGTCGATTTGCCGGTCATTTCCGTTCTCCTGGAGACGAGCGGAAAAGAGGATGAGCTGCCGATGCACGTTCATCGCAAGGGGCAATTGGTCGTCGCATTGAGCGGGTCGGTCATGTGCCGATCGCCGAGCGGATGGTGGATCGTCCCGCCCAACGGCGCGGTGTGGATTCCGGGCGGCATTCCGCACAGCAATCATGCTTCCGATTTCGCCAAGCTGTACGTCATCTTCATTCCGCCCGACGAGGCCGGCCTGCCCACCGACTGCCGCAGCTTTACGATCACGCCGCTCATCCGCGAGTTGATCCGTTCACTGGCCAGGTTTCCGCCCGACTATCCGAAGGACGGCCCGGTGGGCCGGCTCGCCAGAGTGCTGCTGGATCAGCTCGCGCTGCTGGCGCCCGACGACGTCTTTCTCCCGATCTCCGACAATCCCCGTCTTCAACAGATCGCTTCGGCGTTGCTCGACAACCCCGCCGACCGCAGCACGATCGCGGAATGGGGGCGCCGATATGCGATGAGCGAACGTACGCTCGCGCGGCTGGTACGCAGCGAAACCGGCATGACCTTCGGGCGCTGGCGCGAGCGTCTGCATATCATCATTGCGCTTCAGCGATTGTCGGCAGGCGCGTCGGTTCACGCAGTGGCGCTCGAGCTCGGCTATGAAGGTCCGAACTCGTTCATCACCATGTTCAAGAAGACCATGGGACAAAGTCCCGGCAAGTTTCGCGTGGACCAGAAGGAGGCGTCCTCGCGCTGATCGAAACGCGGCGGCTGGCGCTACGCCGCCGCCCCTTTCACAGCTGGCGCGCCCGCTCCCTCAAGTGGAACTTCTGGATCTTGCCGGTCGCTGTCTTCGGCAGCGGCGAGAACACGATGGTCTTGGGCACCTTGAAATGTGCCAGCCGCTCGCGGCAAAACGCGATGATGTCCGCTTCGGTCACCGCCGAATCGTCTTTGAGCGCGATGAAAGCACAAGGTGTCTCGCCCCACTTGTCGTCGGGACGCGCGACGATTGCCGCCTCCAGAACGGCGGGATGGGAATACAGTATGTCCTCGATCTCGATCGACGAAATGTTTTCGCCTCCCGAGATGATGATGTCCTTCGAGCGATCCTTGATTTCCAGGTAGCCATCGGGATGCCATACCGCGAGATCGCCCGTGTGAAACCACCCGCCGGAAAATGCCTCCACGGTGGCGTCCGAATTCTTCAGGTAGCCCTTCATCACGTTGTTGCCGCGCAGAAATACCTCGCCGAGCGTTTGCCCGTCTTTTGGAACAGGCTCCAGCGTATCGGGGCTGGCTACCATCACTGCCTCGAGAGCGGGGCCGCGCACTCCCTGGCGGGCCTTGAGCCGCGCTTTCGCATCGAGATCGAGTGCATTCCACGAGTCGCGCCACACGCATTGCACGACCGGCCCATAGGACTCGGTCAACCCGTAGGCGTGCGTCACGTCCCAGCCCATGCGCTCCATGCCGGCGATCACCGAAGCGGGCGGCGGCGCACCGCCGGTCATGACCTTGACTCCATGACGGATGCTGGCTTTCAGCTCCGGCGCGGCGTTATTGATCATGTTCAACACTACGGACGCCGCACAAAAATGCGTAACCGCCTCGGTGCGGATGGCGGCGAGAATCCGCTCGGCCCGCGTATGGCGCAGAAAAACACTGGTGCCGGCCACCAACGCCATGGTCCACGGAAAGCACCAGCCATTGCAGTGAAACATCGGCAAGGTCCATAGATAGGTCGTGTCCTCGTCCAGATGCCACGATAGTGCGTTCGATACTGCGTTCAGATATGCGCCGCGATGGTGATACACGACGCCCTTGGGATTGCCCGTCGTGCCGGATGTGTAGTTCAGCGATATGGCCTGCCATTCGTCTTCCGGCATCGCGACAGAAAATTCTGTGTGCGCGGCCTCCTGCAGCAACGCCTCGTAGTCTTTTTCGCCGAGCAGATCGCCTTCTCCGAACTGTGGGTCGTCGATGTCGATGACCTGAATGGCGCGGCCGAGCCGCGCCAGGGCCTTCTTCACCGTCGAGGAGAATTCGCGGTCGGTGATCAGCAGCTTCGCGTCGCCGTGGCCGAGAATGAACGCGATCGTGTCGGCATCGAGCCGTGTGTTGATGGTGTTCAGGACAGCGCCGCAAAGCGGTACACCGAAATGTGCCTCGAACAGTTCGGGCGTATTGGCCGCGATCATCGCCACCGTATCGCCGTTGCCGATGCCGCGCCCGCGCAGCGCGCCGGCGAGCATCCGGCACCGCCGGTAGGTTTCGGCCCAGTCGCGGCGTATCGTGCCGTGCACGATGGCCGTGCGCTCCGGCCAGACGGACGCGGCGCGTTCGAGAAACGTCAGCGGCGACAAGGCAATGAAGTTCGCCGGGTCGCGCTCGAGTCCGATCGTATAGGGATTTTCCGCCGTCGTTTTCATGCGGGCCGCCCCGCGGCCACGGCGCTCGCGCGCGCGCCGACGATGTCGGGGTTTTCTGCGTGTCTCATCTCTCCTCCAGTTGCATTTATGGTCACGAAACGCCCTGCGATGAGCGTCACGACTTCATCCGGAACAACGCTCCCGCGATCGGAACGGGACGACCCGATTTCTGCATCGGCACGGCGGCGCGACCGGATGGCGTCAAACTTCCTGATCGTCGTGAATTCGCTCTATTTTTCTCTGCTCGACCATGTTCAAACCGTAGCCCTCCAGGCCCACGATCGTTCTTTCATGATTGGAGAGCAGGATCATGTTCTTCACGCCGAGTTCGGTGAGAATTTGCGCGCCTATTCCGTAATCGCGCAGTTCCGGCTCGGCAGGCTTGGGATGCATCATGGCACGCACCCGCTCGGACACGGCCGTCGGGCGGGATTCGCGGATCACCACGATGACGCCGCGATTCTCGTTCTCCAGCAAACGCGCCGCGCCGCGCAGGGACGCGAGGTGGTGACCGCCGATGACGTCGTTCATGGTATCCATCGCATGCATGCGCACGAGAACGGGGTCGGCGCCCCGTAGATCGCCCATGACGAAGGCGATATGCTCGACCTGATCGATCCGGTTCCGGTAGACCACGATCCGCCAATGCCGTCCATTCGGCTCGGTGAAGCTCCCGTGTTCAACGGCCTCGACGAGCCGTTCCGTTCGTCGGCGATACGCGATGAGATCGGCGATCGTGCCCAGCTTCAGCTGATGCCTCCGTGAAAAGGCGATGAGGTCCGGCAGCCTCGCCATGGTGCCGTCGTCGTTCATGATTTCGCAGATCGCACCGGCCGGTGCGAGCCCGGCCAGCCGGGCGATATCTACCGCCGCCTCGGTGTGGCCCGCGCGCACGAGCGTGCCGCCGTCGCGCGCCATGAGCGGAAAGACGTGTCCGGGAGAAACGAGCTCGTCTCGCCCCGTTTCCGGATTGATCGCCAGCGAAATCGTGCGGGAGCGGTCGGCCGCCGAGATGCCGGTGCTCACACCGTCACGCGCCTCGATCGACACCGTGAAGGCCGTCTCGTGCCGCGAACCGTTGATTCGGCTCATCAAATGCAAACCCAGCGATTCGCAGCGCGAGCGAGTCATCGCGAGACAGATCAAGCCGCGCGCATGCGTCGCCATGAAGTTGACGGCGTCGGGCGTGGCGAATTGCGCGGGAATGACGAGGTCGCCTTCGTTCTCACGGTCCTCGTCGTCGACCAGAATGAACATCCGCCCGGCGCGCGCTTCTTCGATAATCTCCAACGCCGTTGCGATGTCGGCGCGCGAATCTGCCGGCCGGCCGGCGGACATTGCGTTACTCATGAGAGCACCTTACGCGATGTGATCACGACGCCTGCGCCAGTCCATGAATCTGGATAGGCCGCGTCTTGTCGATGGGAAGCGTCGTCTTGTTGGCAAGCCGTTTCAGGACGACGTTCGAGCGAACGCTGGCCACACCGGGAAGCGACGTCAGCTTGTGCGTGATGATGTGTTCGAGTTCGACGAGATCTCTCGCCACCACCCGCAGCAGATAGTCGGTTTGCCCGGTCATCATGAAGCAGTCCATGACTTCGGTGATGCCTCTGACCGTGTCGGCAAAACTCTCCCGCGCCTGCATGCCCTGCCGCTCCAGACTGATCTCGACGATGGCCATGATGCCCAGGCCGAGCAGGGACGCATTGAGCACGGCGACGCGTCGGCTGATTACACCGAGACGCTCCAGATTTCTGACCCTGACGAGACAGGGAGAGGGCGACAGGTTGACTCGAGCCGCCAGTTCGAGATTCGTCAAACTTGAGTCCTCCTGAAGTTCACTCAGGATGCTAAGGTCTATCCTGTCCAGCGCAACGTTCATAGCCCGCGTCTCCTCTTTGCACAAGGCTCCGGTGCCCTGAAGTTCGAACGCTCGCTTGCGCGGCAGAACATCGATTTCCGCTCCAGCAGGCATTCGAACAACATCACCTGATGAACAAGTTTATGCCTGGCAGCTCCGCGGAAAATTCTGATAAAAAGTCGAGTTATCACCAAAAACGGTCATTGTCGCCGCACGTTCGGGAAAACCCGCAACTCGTCATACTTGCGACACGCAAGCCGAGATGGCGATCAGGCCTTTCTGGGCGGCGGCAAGTCCGTGCAGACGCCTTCATACAATTCGGCGGCCATGCCGACCGATTCGCCGAGCGTCGGGTGCGGGTGAATCGTCTTGCCGATGTCTTCGGCGTCCGCGCCCATTTCGACTGCGAGACACACTTCGCTGATCAGGTCGCCCGCGTTCAGGCCCACGATGCCGCCGCCGATCACGCGATGAGTTTCCTCGTCGAAGATCAGCTTCGTGAAGCCTTCGTCGCGGCCGTTCGCGATCGCGCGGCCCGATGCGGCCCACGGGAACACCGCCTCGCCGTACTTGATGCCTTCGGCCTTGCACTGATCTTCCGTCTTGCCGGCCCATGCCACTTCCGGATCGGTGTATGCCACCGACGGAATCTGCAGCGCGTCGAAGTACGCCTTTTCGCCGTGCGCGGCTTCGGCTGCGACGTGGCCTTCATGCACGGCCTTGTGCGCGAGCATCGGCTGGCCGACGATATCGCCGATCGCGAAGATGTGCGGCACGTTCGTGCGCATCTGCTTGTCGACGTCGATGAAGCCGCGCTCGGTGACCGCGACGCCCGCCTTGTCCGCGCCGATCTTCTTGCCGTTCGGGCTGCGGCCTACCGCGACGAGCACGAGGTCGTAGCGCTGCGCTTCCGCGGGTGCCTTCTCGCCTTCGAACTTCACGTAGATACCGTCTTCCTTCGCTTCCGCGCCGACCGTCTTGGTCTTCAGCATCACGTTGCCGAAGCGCTTCGCGTTGAACTTTTCCCAGACCTTCACGAGATCGCGGTCGGCGCCCATCATCAGGCCGTCCATCATTTCGACGACGTCGATCTCGGCGCCGAGCGTCGAGTACACCGTCGCCATTTCGAGGCCGATGATGCCGCCGCCGATCACGAGCATCCGCTTGGGCAGCTGGCGCAGCTCGAGTGCACCGGTCGAATCGACGACGCGCGGGTCTTCCGGCATGAACGGCAGCTTCACTGCTTGAGAGCCGGCGGCGATGATGGCCTGCTTGAACTTGACGATCTTCTTGCCGTTGTCGCCCTGCACTTCCATGTGGAACGGGTCGACGAATGCGCCGATGCCGGTCACGACTTCGACCTTACGCGCCCTCGCCATGCCGGCGAGGCCGCTGGTCAGCTTCTTGACGACGCCGCCCTTGAAGTCGCGCAGCTTGTCGAGGTCGACTTGGGGCTTGCCGAACGTGATGCCGTGCGACGCGAGCGCTGCGGCTTCCTCGACGACCAGCGCCGTGTGCAGCAGCGCTTTCGACGGGATGCAGCCGACGTTCAGGCATACGCCGCCGAGTGTCGAATAGCGTTCGACGAGCACCGTCTTCATGCCGAGGTCGGCGGCGCGGAACGCGGCCGAGTAGCCGCCGGGGCCGGCGCCGAGCACGAGCATGTCGCACTCGATGTCGGCTGAGCCGCCGTAGCTGCCGGCTTGCGGCGCCGGAGCGGCAGCGGCTGCGGCCTGTGCCGGAGCCGCTGCCGGTGCCGCGGCCGCGACGGGCTTGGCGGGCTCTGGTGCTTTCGCCGGTGCGGTGGCGTTTGCGGACGCTTCGACGAGTGCGATCACGGTGCCTTGGGAGACTTTGTCGCCGGCTTTGACTTTGATTTCCTTGATGGTGCCTGCGATGTGGCTGGGCACTTCCATGGATGCCTTATCGGATTCGAGCGTGAGGAGCGTTTGCTCTTTTTCGATCACGTCGCCGGGTTTGATGTTGACTTCGATGACATCGATGCCGTTGAAATCGCCGATATCTGGAACTTTGACTTCGATGAGACTCATGTACGTCCCCTTCTTGTTGGCTACGGAGAGAGGGAATGGAAACTCGCACGATGAACCGGCCACGGCCTGACAAGAGAACGCGAACCTGGGCAGAACCACCTTTGCTGTCCGCCCAAGGACGCGCCTTTCTTTTGGTTACTTTTCTTTGGAAGACAAAGAAAAGTAACCGCCGCCCCGCGCAGGGGCGACGCTAGCAGACCGTATGCAAAACAGGTTCAACGACAGTACGGGGCGCACCGACAAAAACGCACGCCCCCGCGAGCCCCTCTTCTCATCAAAGAATGATGCGACGGAAATCCGCGAGCAACGCGCCAAGATAAGCATTGAACCGCGCGGCTTCGGCGCCATCGATCACGCGATGATCGAACGCCAGGGAAAGCGGCATCGTCAACCGCGGCACGAACTGCTTGCCGTCCCACACCGGCTTCATCTGCCCGCGCGACAACCCGAGGATCGCCACTTCCGGCGCGTTGATGATCGGCGTGAAGTGCGTGCCGCCGATCCCGCCGAGCGACGAGATCGAGAAGCAGCCACCCTGCATCTGATCGGGCTTGAGCTTGCCGTCGCGCGCGGCCTTCGACAGCTCGGCCATTTCCTTCGCGATGTCGACGAGGCCCTTCTTGTCCGCATCGCGGATCACCGGCACGACCAGACCGTTCGGCGTGTCGGCCGCGAACCCGATGTGGTAGTACTGCTTGAACACCAGGTTGTCGCCGTCGAGGCTCGCGTTGAAGGTCGGGAATTTCTTCAGCGCGGCCACCACCGCCTTGATCACGAACGCGAGCATCGTGAACTTCACGCCCGCCTTTTCGTGCTCCTTGTTCAGCTGCACGCGCAGCGCTTCGAGCTCGGTGATGTCCGCTTCGTCGTTGTTCGTGACGTGCGGGATCATCACCCAGTTGCGATGCAGGTTCGCGCCCGAGATCTTCTTGATGCGCGACAGCGGCTTCGGCTCGAACGGGCCGAACTTCGCGAAGTCGACCTTCGGCCACGGCAGCAGGTTCAGCTCGCCGCCGCCTGCCGGCGCGGCTGCCGCGCCCGGCGCCGCGCGCTGGCCCGACATCACGCCCTTCACGAAGCCCGTGATGTCGTCCTTGGTGATGCGGCCCTTCGGGCCGCTGCCCGACACGCGCGCGACGTCGACGCCGAGCTCGCGCGCGAACTTGCGCACCGACGGCGATGCGTGGCTGGCGCGAGACGGCTCGCCTTCGCGCGCCGGCGCGCGATGCAATGGCGCGGATGCGGAGTTCAGTTCGGGCGCCGGCGCAAGCGCCGGCACCAGCCCTGTCGCGACATTCGCCGACGGACACGCGAGATCGCGCGCAGCCGAGGCGGCCGCAGGCACAGGCGCCGCGTCGTCCTGCCGCTCGCCGTCGCTGTCGAGCAGCGCGATCAACGTGCCTTGCGACACCGTCTCGCCGACGGCGACCTTCATCTCCTTGATCACGCCAGCGGTGGGACTGGGCACATCCATCGTCGCCTTGTCCGACTCGAGCACGACGAGCGACTGCTCCCGTTCGACGCGTTGTCCGACTCCCACCAGAACTTCGGTCACGGGGATGTTCTTGTAATCGCCGATATCCGGCACTTCTATTCGTGTCACCCGCACATTCGTCTCCAACAGCAAGCATTTCAACAGTCAACGCCCCCTCTTCATCAGGTCGGACGCACTTGATTCGATCGGATTTCCCGCGATGGACCGATGGACGCGCAAGGCCTTCGAGCAGCCACTTCGCGCGCCGCTCGCACGACGCTCACCGGTCAACGGGCTAGACCAGCCAGGGTTCGGTCAGCCCGGTTCCGCTTCGCCCGTATCGGTCGATCGCCTGACGCACGACGTCAGGGTCCTGCCGGCCCTCGTCGACGAGTGCTTTCAGCGCGGCGATAACGATCGACGCACGGTCCACTTCGAAGAACGCACGCAACGCCGCACGTGTATCGCTGCGCCCGAAGCCGTCGGTGCCGAGCACGACGTAGCGGGACGGTACATACGCGCGGATCAGCTCGGGCACGGCGCGCACATAGTCGGTCGCGGCGATCACCGGTCCACGTGCGGCGCCCAGGGCGGCCGTCACGTAGGCCACCGCAGGCTCGCCGTGATCCAGTAGCCGCTGCGCACGCTCCGCGGACACGCCGTCGCGATGCAATTCGGTAAAGCTCGTCACGCTCCAGACGGCCGCGTCGATATTCCAGTCGTCTTTCAACATCCGTGCCGCGGCCTGGACCTCACCGAGAATCGCGCCCGAGCCGAGCAACTGCACCTGCGCGATCTCGATCTGTGCGGGCTCCAGCACGTACATCCCCTTGAGCACGCCGCTACGGACGCGATCGAGATCCGCTTCAGTCAACGAACGTTGTGCGTAGTTTTCGTTGGTGACCGTCATGTAGTAAAAGACGTCGCGCTGACGCGCGATCATCTCCTGCATGCCCTCGTCGACGATCATCGCCACTTCGTACGCGAAGGCCGGATCGTACGCGCGGCAGTTCGGTATCGTCGAGGCCGCGAGGTGGCTCGTGCCGTCTTGATGCTGCAGACCTTCACCGCCGAGCGTCGTCTTGCCGGCCGTCGCGCCGATCAGGAAACCGCGCGCGCGCTGATCGGCAGCCGCCCAGATCAGGTCGCCGATGCGCTGAAAACCGAACATCGAGTAGTAGATATAGAACGGCAGCATCGTCAGATCGTGCACGCTGTATGACGTCGCCGCGGCAATCCACGACGACACCGCGCCCGCCTCGGAGATGCCCTCTTCCAGAATCTGGCCGCCGGTATCCTCACGGTAATAAAGCATCGAACCCATGTCTTCCGGCTCGTACAGTTGACCGAGCGGAGAATAGATGCCGATTTGCCGGAACAGATTCGCCATGCCGAAGGTGCGCGCCTCGTCGGCGACGACGGGCACCACACGCGGCCCCAGCTCGGCGTCCTTCAACAGGTTGCCGAGCATGCGCACGAACGCCATCGTGGTCGACATTTCCTTGTCGTTGGTATCGAGCGCGAATCGTCCCCACGACGACATCGCGGGCACGGCCGGCGCGTGCGACGCCGCTGTGCGCCTGCGCGGAAGGTAGCCGCCCAGCGCCGCACGGCGCGCGTGCAGATACTGCATGACGGCACTGCTTTCGTCCGGCTTGTAGAACTTGAGTTGTTCGACATCGTCGTCGGAGAGCGGCAGGCGAAAGCGGTCGCGAAACGCCTTCAACTGTTCGATGTCGAGCTTCTTTTGCTGATGTGTGGTCATGCGCCCCTGGCCGATCGAGCCCATGCCGAAGCCCTTCATCGTCTTCGCGAGAATCACCGTAGGTTGCCCGCTGTGTTTCGACGCCTTGTCGTAGGCAGCGTGCAATTTGCGCACATCGTGGCCGCCGCGCCGCAGGCGGTCGATATCGTCGTTGCTCAGATGCGCGGCGAGTGCGGCCAGTTCGGCGTTCTGACCGAAAAAGCGGTCACGATTGTAGGCACCGTCGTTGGCGGAAAAAGTCTGGAACTGGCCGTCCACGGTGTGCGCGAACGCGCGCAACAGCGCCCCACTGCGATCGCGTGCGAACAGGGGATCCCAGTCCGAACCCCACAACACCTTGATGACGTTCCAGCCCGCCCCCGTAAACTGCGCCTCGAGTTCGTCGATGATGCGGCCATTGCTGCGCACCGGTCCGTCGAGCCGCTGCAAATTGCAGTTGATCACGAACACGAGATTGTCGAGCCGCTCGCGCGCGGCCAGCGACAGCGCGCCGATCGCCTCGGGTTCGTCCATTTCGCCATCGCCGAAATAGCCCCACACCTTGCGGCCTTCCGTGCGTTGCAGTCCGCGGTTCTGCAGATAGCGCATGAAGCGCGCCTGGTAGATCGAGTTGATCGGCCCAATGCCCATCGAGCCGGTCGGGAACTGCCAGAAGTCCGGCATCAGCCACGGATGCGGGTAGGAACACAGGCCCGCACCGGTGATTTCCTGTCGGTAATGCTCGAGATGCGCTTCGTCGAGAAAACCTTCGAGGTAAGCCCGCGCGTAAACGCCCGGCGCGGAATGGGGTTGAAAATAGACGAGATCGCCACCGTTGGCATCGTTCGCGCCGCGAAAGAAATGATTGAAGCCCACTTCGAACAGGTCGGCCGCCGACGCATAGCTGGCAATATGCCCGCCGAGTTCACCGTAGGCGCGATTGGCCCGCACGACCATGGCCAGCGCATTCCAGCGCAGCGCGGCGGCAAGCTTTTCTTCGATATCGAAGTCTCCCGGATACGGCGGCTGCTGAGCGACGGCGATCGTATTCACGTAGGGCGTGACATTGAGGCGCGCCGTTGCGATACCGTTGGACGACGCGTGGGCCGCGAGCCGATCGAACAGGTACTGAGCCCGTTCGGCACCGGCATGCCGAACCACGCCATCGAGCGCATCAAGCCATTCGGCGGTTTCGAGTGGGTCGTCGTCGACTTTCGTCTGGCCCAGGGAAAGGATCGAGGGTGTCCCCGTCGATAAGTCGGTCATCTTGCAACTCCGTAAAAGCAATGCGAGTTCAGTGGCGAGTGCGCAAAGATTACGGGGGATGCCGCAGAATGTGTGGTCGTATTGAAGGCCGCCAAAGCGGTATCGGCTGCAGTGCCTTCTGCGGAATGCGCGATCTACAGCATTTCTATTCGATGCGCGCGGTCTCGCATGGAGAACCCGGCGTCACGGACGGGAAAATGGGCGAAGGCGCGGCTTCATGCATCGCCCACAACGTCCGCTGCGCCATCCGCTCGGTCGTCCATCTCGGTCGCAGCCGCCGGCGCGAGCCCGGCCTCCGATTGCGTGCGAGCCAGCGCGGCGAAATAGCGGCCTGGCGAATGCCCGAGCGCTTTCTTGAACATGGTGATGAAGGCGGTTACCGACTCATAGCCGAGCTCGTCCGACACGCGTTGCACGGAAGCGCCGCCGGCAAGCTCGCGCACCGCAACGAGCAGTTGCAACTGCTGCCGCCAGCGGCCGAAGGTCAGTCCCGTTTCACTGACGACGAATCTTGCCAGCGAACGCTCGCTCATGGCGAGACGCTTCGCCCATTGCGCGACGGTGCTGCGATCGCCGGGATTGGCGTTCAATGCGTCCGCCATCTGCCGGATGCGCGGATGATCCGTAACCGGCAGATAGAGGCGCTCGACCGGCATCAACGTCAGCTCATGCAACAGCACGCGCGCAAGCCGGTCGGTATGGCCGCCCCGCTCGTAGTCGAGCGGCGCACCGGCCAGATGCAGAATCATTTCGCGCAGCATCGGCGAAATGGACAGCGTGCAGCACTCCGTCGGCAAGTCGACGACACCGGGCTCGGCGAACAGATAGCAAAGCCGGGCATTGGGTGTCGCATGGTTACTGTGCGGCATCTCGCCGGGAATCCAGACGCCGCATTGCGGCGGGACGATCCAGAACGCGCCCGCGACCCGGCAGGTCACGGCGCCGTGCAACGCCAGCACCAGCTGCCCCTTCTGATGCTTGTGAACCGGAATTTCGGCAGCATGCTCGTCGACGTGCATGCACATCGCTACCGCCGGCCGATCGATCGCGTCCGGATCCGCAAAATCAGGAAGGCTAACGTAACGGTTCATATCGGGCATTCTAGCGACATGTTGAAATTGTGGCGAACGATGCGAAGCATAAGCAGGCACAGCCGCATCACGTGCCACGCTGGAATGGCGCCACGACTTCATTGCGCGAGACCGCCCCTTCCCGGACGCCCGACGTCCGGGCTCGCGCGTGAGCGGTTCGACGGTGTCGATGCCCATGCAGTCCGGTTTGGCCCCGATTGTGCTTCGTACATGGGCTGTGGCGCGTCACGTGCACGCTCGACGAGCCGGGCGAACCCCACGATGGCGTCGAACAGATCGGCGTGGACGGCACCGCGAAGTTCAGCGGGCCACCGACCGCGAATTACGCTTCGATCGACCGCTCTCACCGCACAATCTGCCGAACGGAGCACCGCCGCGGCAACACAAGAATAATAAATACTGCCTGGACTGCGGCAATATTTCTCCGTGCAATCAAGATGACTTCACGATCCCGGCGCCCCGGATTTCTTCAAATGCAATGAAATACGGAGCGACGGAATAATAAATCAAGCGAGACAGTTCTTTCACACCAATACTGAACGGACGATGGCGCCGCACCATTGTGCATGGCGCTTGCCCCGTTCGGGACGGGACGGCACGATCGTCGATCGAATCCGCCGGGCCGCCGCATTTGCATCAACAATCAGCTTCGCAAATTAATCAAGTATTCGTCGCATTAATCGTCGATTCTTCAATCACATTTTAATGGCACCGAATGCTCGCCCATTCGCGCCACCACCTTTACCCCGGCAAGAAAATGCAATACCCGAAGTAAAACCTTTTCTTTTAACGCGAGGAGAACGATGTGGAAATACGGAAAATCAACGTCTACGACATCATCGACAGTCGCAGAATCGGCAGGAGGCAGTATTTCATCGTCGCCTTCTGCGCGCTGCTGATGCTTTTCGACGGCTTCGACACCCAGGTCATCAGCTTCATCGTGCCCGTTCTCGCGAAAGAATGGCAACTGCCCAAGGCGGTATTCGGCGCGATTTTTTCAGCGGTGTTCTTCGGGTTGCTGATCGGCAATTTCGGCATTCCGTTCGCGACCCGACGCTTCGGCACGAAGAAGATCGCTTTCGTGGCAACCGCTGCTTTCGGCCTGTTCACCGTCCTGACCGTCTTTGCCACCAGCGTGCCGCAGCTGATCGCCTTGAGGTTCCTCACCGGCATCGGGCTCGGAGCGGCCACGCCTTGCGCGGTGGGCCTCGTTTCGGAATTCAGCCCGAAGAGAACCCGCGCGACTTTCGTCATTCTCGTCTACATGGGATATGCGCTGGGGTTCATCTTCGCGGGCATCTGCAGCAGCGCGTTGATCCCGCGGTTCGGCTGGGAAGGCCCACTGTGGCTGGGCGGGCTCGCGGCAGTCGGCTTGACGGTGTTGCTCGTCCCGCTGCTGCCAGAATCCGTGGCCTACCTGTCGGCAAACGCGCAGCCCGGTGAATTGCTTCGTGCAACCAAGCGCCTCTTTCCCGATTTCACGCTGCAAGCGGACAGCGAACTGGTCACTCACGAAGAGAAGCCGGCAGACGCAAGTGTGCTCGGGTTGTTCTCCGCACAATTCCGCGTGGGGACATTCCTGCTGTGGGCCGTATTCGCCATCAACCTGGCCGCGTTCTATTTTCTGCAGAGCTGGCTGCCGACCGTTCTCGCGTCCATCTCGTTCCCACCCGCGCTCGTGGTCTGGGCGACCATCACCGTGATCATCGGCGGCATGGTGGCCAGTCTGCTGATGGGACCCATCATGGATCGCACGAGCCCTTACAGAATTCTGTCCGCGGTCTACGTCGGCGGCGCCGTGTCGATGTACGCAATCTCCATCGCGATCGGCTCATCGCATCTCGCTTTACTCACGACGATCTTCTTTTGCGGCTTTTGCATCAGCGGCGGACAAACCTGCGCGATCGCGTTGTGCACGCTGTTCTATAGCCCGGAATTGCGCGCCCCGGGCGTCGCGTGGGCCTACGGATTCGGTCGGCTCGGCGCCGCGGGCGGCACTTACCTCGCGGGCGTCCTGTACGCGAACAACTGGAGCGTCGACGCGATGTTTCGCGTGGCAGCCGCGCCAATCCTCATTGCAGCGGCTTGCGTGGCGCTGATGGGCGCTTGCTATGGCCTGACGAAGAACGGCCTGAAGAAATCCTTTTCGGCCTGACCGGTACCGCTCGCTGAATCGATGAACGTCAAGTGAACCGTTCTTTTGTATGGCCTTTTGATTGCGGAGATCTCATGAAAACCAAAAAAATCGAAATCATTGTCGGCTCGCTCGTGGGGCTGGCCAGTTCCGTCGCGCATAGCCAGAGCAGCGTCACACTCTATGGCGAGATCGACAACGGCATTCATTACCAGACCAACGTAGGCGGCGGCAAAGCCGTCTACATGGACTCGCTGGACGGCATCGACGGCAGCCGCTGGGGGCTGACCGGCAAGGAAGACCTGGGTGGCGGTCTCAAGGCGATTTTTACGCTCGAGTCCGGCATCAACGTGAACAACGGACAGTTTGCCCAGGGCGGCACGGCGTTCGGCCGGCAGGCTTTCGTCGGACTGAGCAGCGACACTTACGGCTCTCTCACCGCCGGCCGTCAATACGACATGGTGTGGTATTTTCCCGAGTTTCTTGCCGGATCCGCGGCGGTTGGCGACCTGCCGAGCGCGCATCCGGGAGATTTCGACAACACCAGCAACAGCGTGCGATTCAACAACTCCGTGCGCTACATGAGCCCGGACTTCCGCGGCTTCTCCTTTGGCGTCGAATATAGCCTTGGCGGCGTACCCGGCGACTTCACGTCGATGTCGGGCTATTCGCTTGGAGTCGGTTACACACACGGTCCGCTTCAGATCGGCGCGGCGTTCGATTACTTCAAACACCCGACCTCGACGCCAGGCAACGGATGGTTCACCAACTATGCAAGCGGCTTCAATCTGCTGGCCTCCTCTCTGAACTCGGCCTATCAGGTCGCGCAGGCCTATCAGGACGCCGTCATCGCGGCGGCCTACACGATCGGAAACGCGACGATCAGCGCATCGTATTCGAACGTTCAATACGCCAATCTCGGTGCGGGGTTCATGAACGGTACCGCCGTCTTCAACAACTACGACATCGGGTTGAACTACCGTGTCACGCCGGTCTTTTTCGTCGGCGTCGCGTACGACTACATGAACGCGCGGAGCGTCACGACGGCACAAGGCAATGCCGTCGGCAACCAGCACTACAATCAGGTGGCGTTCACGCTGGACTATCTGCTGTCGAAGCGTACCGACGTGTACTTCTCCGGCGGCTGGCAGCGCGCTTCGGGCACATCGTCGACGGGCGCGCCAGCCGTCGCCAACATCGGCGGCTCCGGAGATTCGTCGAATAACCACCAGATGGTTTATCGGCTCGCTATACGACATAAGTTCTGAGCGTGGTTCGCCCTGGAGCCTACATGACGATGCAGCGATATTGCAGCACCAGCATGCGGACGCCAGGGTCATTGTTCAAGGCTGCTGGTTCGACGCCTGCAAGGATGGCGTCGCCACCGCGCCTGCATCGCGGACATCCCGATTCCGGCGAGCCTGCGCCATATCGGGCGGATAGGTCCGCTGCCTGGGCGAGTGAGTCGAAATCCAGCCGTCGCGTTCTGCCTGAACGAGTTCGGCCCGCACTTCGGCGCGCGTCTTTCCGCTCGTGACCACGGCCGCGGCGCAGCCCGCATCGACTACACCGGCGCTCGCGGCAAACGGGATGCACGTGACGAACCAGAGTATCGCTGCAATTGTCGTGCGCATGAGAATCTCCTTCCTTGTGAAGCCGTGGCGCCGCGCTCAGACGAAGCCATACATGGTGAACAACATGACGTACGGGATCTGCTGTCCCGCCGAATTGCAGACCATGACGTCGGCCCTCTGAATGGCGCACGCGGACACGATTGCCTTTGCGACTTTCGAAATGACAAGTTTCATGATGATTGACTCCCCAATCTGACCCGACCTTACGGTCGATCTCTCGGCAATCCGTCGATGGTGCTGAGCAGCGCTCGAAGCGCTGCATCATGGGTTCATGACGCATCGGGGCCATCGACATCGCACAACGCTTGTTCACTACCGGCTCGAAGCACGGGAACCCGGCACGTCGGTGCTTTGAAGCGTCTGCGTGATGCGTACTTTATCGACATCCAGCCAGCATGAATTTGTGGAAGATGACAACGCATCTGCAAAAACTGCCAGAGTTTTGCTGATGTACGATGTCCTGTCGGCGGTCCATTGCCGAACCGCGCGCCGATTCGAGGCGGTCGTTCGGAGACAGCGCCAAATGCCGGACGATCGGATCGGGATCGACTTTCATCTGCTTCGCCTGATCGTCGTCGAGCCGTCGGCCAAAGCAAAGTCGTCAACGTTCGCGAAGTAAAAATGTCACTTCAGACGTCGATACGGGGCATGCAGATTGCATGGACGAGCCTGACCGAGGCCCCACACGATGCACCTCGCACGCGCGAAAGCGCGGCGACGTGCATACTGGTGTTGAAGTTCGTAGATACCGCTAATGGTGTCCGTTCGTGCGCTAATCGTGTCCATTAATTCCGCTAATGCGGGGCGGCGAACGTCAAGCTGAGGAAGTGAGCAGCGGCAGGTCGCTGGCGAGGTATTTCGTCGACGTGCGCTGAATTCCAAACGATGGAGTTGAAGCGCGACATGGGCGTGCACCACGGCTCAATGTCGACAACCTCCCCCACCCCGGAAAACAGGCATTAAAGTCGCACCTCCGTCCTTTTGACGAGAGGTATATTGTTGCGCATGCACCCAAGTTGTTGATCATCGGTTACGTGCACACCATGCTCTCGTCACGAGCGACTTTCATCATTGCGCCGCCCGTGAGCCACATCCGACATTGCAAGCTCTTGAAGGTGCATTAGCAAAATCTTCGCACATACATCCCCCCTTTGTTGCATTCCGGCAACGCGTGCGGACACGAAAGGAACATCGCTCTCAGCCTTTGCTGACGGCGCTACCACGAGTTTACCCATTAGCAGTATCTGTGGTCACTGTTAGCAGAAACTGCGAACGGCAACATCTGCTGCGCCGCATGAAAATCGACCTGGCCAATCAGGCGTGGGCATGCATCATTCGGTCGCTTCGATTTCCACTTGTACTTCGTCGGCCTCGATCTCGGCTTCGGTTTGAGCTTGAAGTTCAGCGATCGCCGCACGCAGCGGTTCGTATATCGTGATTTCGCTTCCCAAGATTTCAAAGGTTACGGCGAGTACGTAGCGAGCAGTCGAGTCCGGGTCATGGCTCCAGCCTTGATGGCCGACCACCGCGATGCAGAAGTGGTCGGGCAAGCTGTTCGAGCGAACGACGGCCCAGTCCTTCTGCACTGTCCCGCTGTTGCGCTTGAAGTCCCTAATTAGGCCGTCCTGCGGCTTGTCGTGCAGCACCCAGGGCAGCGTCGAGCCAGGCAGCGGTGCCTCATCGTTCGTCGCGTTCTTCATGGCACGCACACGGAAGTCGCGCAGCCCCTCGCCCAGCTTGCTGGCCTTCCAATCAACCCATGTCGAGAGATAGCGGCGCAGATTGCGTCTCGTGCGCCGCGGCTGCGCGACGTAGGAAAGCGTCACATCGATGCGGATGTCAAAATCGTCGGCCTGCTGGCGCAATTCGGCCGGAATCGGCACCTGATAAATGTGGCATCCGCCCGCGTGAATCTCAGTGTCGCGGCTCGTGATGAGCGTCGTTCGATGATCCGTGTTCGTGGTGGCCCGCCCTTCGTCCGGTATGCCAAAGCCGAGGCATCGGAAGGCGCTTGACGCTGCGGCGAACAAGGCCTGCTTTTCCGCTTGGGGCATGTCCGGCGATGGATTGCGCAGACGCGTCAAGAGGTCTTCAGCCCAAGCCGGCCATTGCGCCGATTGCACGACGAGGGCGCGATACAGCAACGCCGGTTCCAGGGGCAATACGCGCTGGATCTGGGCCGCAATGCGCGCCACCTTGGGTGCCGCGTAGGATGTGCCCGCGGCGTCGCGATCGGCTGCGGGTCCGGGCCCATGCAACGTTGACCGGACGAGGTTCGGACAAGCCGTGGGGATGCGGCCGCCGGCTTGTATATCAGGCGGCACGTTGTTCGTCCGAACGGCGTCGCCGCCGTACTCGACGACTTCGGGCTTGATGACGTTCCAGATGCCTGGACCAGACCGCGAAAACGCCGAGGGGCCTGCGGGCTGCGTGGCGAAAGTCCGCCATGCACCCAGCTCGGCGGTGTCGTAAGCGATTGACCCGACCGTCAGCGCCTGCAGGCTCTGGCCGGGATTGGCAACGCGGGCCGCGTTTTCTTCAAGATACCCGGGGTAGTCCCGGCCTGCACTCAGATGGTCGGCGATCCCCAAAAAGGGGGACGTGCCCTGCAGCGGGAGATTGCCGGCGCTTTGCACAACGAGAATGTCCCGCTCGTTGCACAACTGATCAATCTCTGCGGCCCAGGAGGACATATAGCGCGTGCGGCAGTAGCCACGCGCATTGATCGAGTGGTTGAATATGCGGGTTTGGCGAGGGCCGTCGTTGAAGCGCTCTACGGCCTTGCGCAGTGCCTCCGGAGGGAACAACTCGACAGGCATCGCGTTCTGTGCGTCCAGCACGCGGGCGTTTTGAATCCAAAACGATAACTGAGGCGCACCTTCGGCTGGCACGTCCTCGCCGTACAGCACGGCACCTGCGATGCGTGTGCCATGTCCGCCGGGTGCGACTTCATCCGCGACGGCCGTCGGGGCCTCGCCCGGCAGAAAGCAATGGGAAGTGGCTTGATCGATGCCGGGCTGAAGCAGGACGTGGGCTTCTTGAATACCGCTATCGATGACGCAGACGGCGGGCGCGTCCACATCGGGCGCGACCGGCGTTACAGCTGGTGCCGCTTGTGCGCCCTGCTGGATCTGGTTCTGGGGCAGTGCGATGTCTTCCGGCTCGACGACCTCGAAGATGTAGGGGTAGTTGAGAACGAAGTCCTTGAGCCCCTTCCCCGAGATCTTCAGCCGGACCGTGAAGCTGTCAGGAAGAACGCCTGCATCGAAGTCGGCGCTGTCGATAAGATGCAGAATTTCCGCTTGGTAAAACTCGGTGAACTTCTGGATGGAAGTTTCTCGTTCGAACTTGATGTCGTCCCATTCGTTATAGGCGCTGGTACGCTTTTCCGACCACTCGAACTCTTTGGCCGCCCATTGCGCGTCCGTCGCCCGCTTGCCGCGGGTGGGGCGAGCCGGAATCTCCTGAGTGCCGGCGCAGGCGATGCCGATATCGACGATGTAGAGCTGATCGTCGTCGATATTGCCCCACGACGCCATGAGATGTTCGGAGAGGATGCGACCCAGCCGGTCTGTTTGGTCGGGATCATCGAACAGCGTGTGGACTTGGGCGATGGTCGCCGAGCCGTGTACTGTGACGGCGAAGCCTTGGACCATTGCCCGGAACGCGGCGAGCTGAATGTCTTCAGACGCCACGATCACATAGCCCTCTTCTTGCTCCGCGACGATCTCAAATTCAAACTTGGCCCGCAGGACATCGAGGTCAAGGCCGGTGTCAATCTGCAATAGGATGGGAATGCCTGCGGGGATGTCCGGCAAGGACTCCCCAGCTGCTTGGCGTTGTGCCTTGCGCGCCTGCCAATTCGCGCTGATCGCTTGGGCCGCAGTTTCAAGCACGACGCTGTGCGCTTGGCGCTGCACACCTTTGTTGGCGAGCGTTTGCGGCGAGGGGTCGCCGCCCCCGCGCAGTCGCGCCTTACCTTGGTAGCGAAGGAGCAGCGGAAGGTGTTCAAAGTTGTGTGCTGCTGGCATTGATTACGCCCTCTGCGCCGCGTCGTGCCGTTGCAGTTCGTCAACAGCCTTCAGGAGCTTGTCTTGCGACAAAGATCTATGGCCGGCCAGCACGGCGGCCTTCGCGGCATCCTGCGCCGCCTTCACGACCATCGCAGCCGATGAACCTTCTAGCTTGGCTACTAGTGGCTCCCAGGCGATGGGACTGTCCAGCCGCACACTGGACAACGTCAGCTTCAGAAGCTTTTCAATCTCCGCTGGGCCTGGCAACGGAATGGCGAAGACATCGTCGAAGCGCCTGAAAAGCGCAGGGTCCAAAGCTGACTCCAAGTTCGTTGTCGCCACAAGCAAGCCAGGAGCGTCGTACTCCTCCATCAATTGCAGCAGCGAGTTGACGATGCGTGAAACTTCGCCAATGTCCTTGGAGGCCGTGCGCGATCGCGCGATGAAGTCGCATTCGTCGAGCAGCAGAACGCATGGTTTCTCTCGGGCACTGCTGAAGATCGATCGCAGGTTCTGAGCCGACTCCCCGAAGAACGAAGAGATCAGAACATCAAAGCGCACCTTCATCAGCGGCAAACCCGTGTTCCAAGCGAGCCGCTTGGCGCCTAGGGATTTGCCACAGCCCGGAGGGCCGTAGAGCAATACAGTCTTGCGAGGCTTGAGCCCGAAGGTGCGAAGCCGATCGCGAGCAGCGTACTCCGCTTCGATGCGCGCGAAGCGTTGCTCGACCACTTCAGGAAGCACCATGTGATGTTCAAGCTGATCGTGCGGTACCAAAGTAGCCAGCGTCTCGCCATGGCGGCGGCTTAACGGAAGCTCTTTAAGCGTGCGGTCGATGTCGGGCGTCGACAGCGGCGCGGCTGGCCGCTTGGGCTTTGGCTGCTTCAGGATAGCCTCAAGCTGTTCGGCAAGCCGGACGTGCCCGGTCTTGCGTTCCGCTTCGACGATCTTGCCGGCAAGCCGGTCTAGGTCCGTTTGTGAACCATCGGCGATGGCTCGTACCACTCTCTTTAGAATATCGGCATTCATGCGATTTCACCCATTCTTGCGAGCCGCCGGACAAGTGCTGATACACCAACAGGCTGAACCCGATTGCGACAGGTCGGATTGTACTTTTGCGCCCTGACCGGGTGTTGCCGGAGCACCGCGATCACGCGATAACCTCTAGGCCGCGCTTCTGAACCAGATGCAGCAACTTGAGTGCTGTGCCCGCAGGCTTCTTTTGACCGATCTCCCACTTCTGAACTGTCGAAAGACTGGTGTTGAGCAGGCGCGCGAAAACTGCCTGGCTGACATGCGCACCTTCACGGATGCGTTTGATCTCGGCCGGCTCCAATGGCTCTATCGGTGGTAGCCAGAGCGGATCGAATTCGCGTAGCGTAATCTGATCGAGTACACCTGTCTTGTGCAGACCTTTGGTCGTTTCGCTCTTGGCTTCGATAACGGGTGACCTTTTGCTGTGCATTGAAACCACGCTTTACTCCCTTATCAGTAACGTAGCCAAACAAAGCTCTCCGAACTGCAAGTGTAGCACTAAGTGCCACTGAACCGAGAGCTGTTCTCCCTGATCACACGACGCAGATGCCCGCCGCGTCGAGTTTCGTCAGCCCTTCGGTCATCTAACCGTTGCGGAAATTCATCGACAACTGCGATGCTCGCAGCCCACGGCCGCCCAACTTCGGCGCATAGTACTGACTGCGTTGGAGCCGACTTCTGTCGCTCTGCATTAGTCGCCAATGCGACCCCAGTTCGCATCCAACCCGGGACTGTGGGGCGAACGCAAGCGGTCGACCGGCGCGATGGCGTTGATCAGCGAGAGATTTCTCGATACCGCCATCGATGCTGCCACATCGGTCCACCAGACCTGGCTGCGGGTCGCTCTCGAGGCCAGCGGCCCAAGCGCGGGACGCGCCGGGGCAATGACCGATACGCTAGAAGAGCTCACCTCGGTTCGCGACGCGATCGCAGAACTATGCCGGAACGAGGCGATTCGGGATCTGCACCTCAACGGCAACCCATCGAATAGGGGACGGTGCGACCAATGTACGCATTGGCTCTCATCTGAGTTGCTGCGAAAGCGAACACCACGGCGCTAGATCGATGCCCAATGATGCGCCACAACGGCCGAGGAACGAGATGGACGCAAGCGAAATTGCGCAACTGCAGCCGGACGACAACTATCTTGTCGCGCTGAGCCAGGACATCTGGCTGATGGACGATCATCGCTGGGCACTGCTAGTGTGGGAGCAATTTGCGCATACGCACGGCATCCGACCGTACTCGCTCGTGCACGCGGATTTTCACTGGGATGCTATCAACGACTTCTACCAGAACGCGCAACAACGAGACGCGCTGCTGGCGGCAGGACTACCCGAGCTCGACGCGATGATCCGCGAAGGCACCTGGATCCGCTATGACTCGTTCATTGCCCCCGCGGTGATACGCGGACTCGTCAGCGATGTGCACTTCTTCTGCCTGCAAGACGACGACGCCCCGGGGCTTGACGCGGAATTGCTCAATTCCTCTGGGACACGACAAACCCTTCATGAAGAGGCGGTGGCACTTTCGCGGGCGAATTTCGATGCGCCACTGATCTTCGACCTTTGCCTCGACCTGTTCAATCGATCCGACCAGTGGTATACCGGCGAGCTTTGGAGCGACGCCGAAATAACAACGTTCCTCGAACAGATGCTGTAGAAGTTCACAATCAATGCTAGCCGCGCCCAAAGGAGTGCTAGCAATGTTCACTAATACTGCTAGCGCAATGTTTTGCTCAGCCTGAGCGGTGGGCATCGATAACGTGATATCGCCCGCAGCGCGGCGTCGAAATTCGGAGCTCTGGCAAAAATCGATTGTGGAACAGTCTCGAGCAGGCTGTGGTGCACCCGGCAGTAGTCGGCTGACGGATCGAGCCACTCCCTCTTCCACCGTGATGCAGTGACATCGGCGTCGTTCAGAACACTCAAGCACAAGATCAGTTGCAGGATACGCAAGGTGGCGCTAATTCAGGAGCCATTCGTGCTCAGCCTCGTCGCTGACGCGTTCGAAGGCGGCGTCCAGTCTGCCCCCGGTCGCCCTACCCGGCTGCCTTGGCTCTAATGTGCTGGCGACCGGATCTGCGAGGAAACGTCGACGCAGGCGATATACGGTGGTGCAGTGAACGCCTAATAGCTGTGCTGCTCGTTCAGCCTGCTGTCGGGAAAGCACGCCGTTGCCAAGCGGTCGAAGCACGGACGCAATCTTCGCTGCTCGAGCGGCCCGCTCGTCGATCGAAGCCATATGGATTCCTATCAATCTACGCGAAACGTTTGCTAGCAGTATTAAAGAACACATGCAACGTGCTAGCAACGTTAGTGAACATTGGCCAAATTTCTGTTGCAGAAACGCAACGGCTAAGCCGCCGCCAGAAAACTTCAAAAAGCCCCTGTTCGCCAAGGCTTCTTTGAGAATTTCCGCTAGCAACGTTTCTGAACGCGGCTAGCACTAATAATGAACGCCTACAGTAGTTGACGAAGGTCAACCTGTCAGAAACCGCCCGTGCGAAAAATTACCGTGTACGAGAACGTCAGTCGCCATAGGGAGACATTCATGAACACCAGCACGTCACCCGTCCAGGCCATCCGCGCTCCTCAGCGAGTGCTGATCGCCGTCGACGGTTCGACCGCATCCGCCCATGCACTCGCGTATGCCAAAGCGCTCTCCCCATCGAATGCAGCGGTGCACATCGTCAGCGTTGCGGAAAATCCGAGAACGCTCTTCCCGCTCGGATCGAAAACCATGGCGTTCCTCGAATCCGCGCGCGTCGAATTGCTCAGGGATGCTTCTGATGCGCTGTCGCGCGCGAAAGCCGCACTGGATCGCGACGACCTCGTCATCGACACGGAAGTCGTCGACCTGGCCGCCCATGGCGGGGATGTCGTGAATGCACTGGCCGACAGCGCGCAAACCTGGCAGGCCGAACTCATGATCGTCGGTGCACGTCAGCATCATGGCTTGCTCGGATGGGTCGAAGGGACGGTTTCCGGCCCGCTCGGCAAACTCGTCGGGTGCCCGCTGCTCATCGTTCCGGAAGGTTTCGCGTCGGTTGCCGAGCACGTGCCACGGCGGATGCTATTCGCCGTCGACGGAAGCGAGATTGCACTCGACGCATTGCGGACGGGGTTGGCATTCTCGCGGGTCGACACCGAATTCCGTGCGATATACGTGGTTGATCGCCCCCCAATGCTCGGCGACTTCGTCCTTGGCGGGGCACTGGAAGAAGCATTGATCGGCGAAGGAAATCATGTGCTCCAGGGTGCCACGGCCATAATCGAAGGCACGGCCAGACATGCGCAGTCGCAACTTGT
>NZ_JBQEPY010000033.1:0-50109 GCF_052045915.1 Burkholderia sp. 22088 | reverse complement strand
CGAACAGGACCGTGAAACGACTCTACGCCGATGATAGTGCGGATTCCCGTGTGAAAGTAGGTAATCGTCAGGCTCCCTAAGCCAAGAACCCCCGCCCGAAAGGCGGGGGTTTTTGCATTTCGGCGACGAAAATATATCTGCGTTTGGAGAAAGGGCACGTTATTCATCCCCTCTACCTGGCGCGCCGGCCCGATCACTCAGCTGCAATCCTGCAGTCAAACCCTGCCCCGAAACGAAACCACGCGATTTGATACGATCGAAGCGGCGCCGGCGATTGCACTCGTCGACGTTCATGTTCGAAACCAGGGCTTGATGGAGAGGGCGGGAATGAATATCGGCGACGCGTCGCGCGAATCCGGAGTCAGCGCAAAAATGATCCGGTACTACGAACAGGTTGGCCTGCTTGCGCCGAGCAAACGTACCGACGCCGGCTACCGGATCTACGGCGCGGACGAAATTCATATCCTGCGCTTCATCCGTCAGGCGCGACGCCTAGGCTTTCTCGTCGAGGACATCCGCAAGCTGCTAACGCTCTGGCAAGATCGTTCCCGCGCGAGCTCAGAAGTGAAGTCGATCGCGCTCGAGCACGTGGCCGAACTCGACAAGCGCATCGCGGAACTGAGCGACATGCGCGACACGCTGGCCGATCTTGCTGCGCACTGTCATGGTGATGGGCGTCCAGAATGCCCGATTTTGGCGCGTCTATCCGACCCCGTCAGTGAACCAAATTAGTGCGCGTACTCGAGGCTCAAGACGGGCCTCGAATCGATTTCCATAAAAATCAATATGTTACGTGAAATTGACGTTCGGCCATTCCAAACAGGAATGGCTTCCATGCAAGTATTTCACTAGCATCTTGGTGCGGCATCGCTATAATTCGGGATAACCCTATACGGGAAATCCCTGAATCTCGATTCACCAGGGGTCCCCCTTCCTTGGAGAACGTCATGATCGCCTACATCGTTGAAAAGCTGAGCAACTGGTTCGAATCCGCAGAACGTGAACGCCGTGAGGCTTACCTCGCCACGTCGTCGGACATCGTCCAGCTCGAAAGCCGTATCCGCTCGCTCGAAACCAACGGCTACTCGCTGTAATCGGAGTCACCGTCAGGTGCCACGTGGCACCGAACGATAAGCAAGCCCCGTATTGACGGGGCTTTGTTTTTTTGTGCGCCGGATCTGGCGCAATCATCAGTGCAGCGCTATGGTATGGGCCTGCTTTTCATCCCGAAGGACACGATCATGCGTTTGCGTCTCGATGTGCGTCGCAGTACCCGCGCGCGTCTCGTTTTCGGCGCGGTGGCGCTTGTTCACGGACTCGCGGCCGCTGCCGCGACATCGTCCAAACCGCTGATTCTCGATACGCAACGCGGCATCCAGGACGGCAAGGGCGGGTTGGTGCTGCAGACGGCGCCGTTGTCTCCTGAGCCGATCGTCGAGCCGGCAGGCATGCGAGTTCCGGCCGGGCAGGCGCCGAACACGTCGGTTCCGCTGTTCGTCGCGCCGTATATCAATGTACCCGCGTGGGGTGGGCAGCCGGCCAACCAGCCAAGGCTTGCGCCCAGACCGCAGCCGTAACGCGCAGTCGCGTGATCAGTTTCCGCGGTGCTCGATCTGGCAGCGGGCGCCGCTATCCTGTCCCAGCATCTCGACCAGATAGGGCAGTGCCTCGTTCATGCTCTGGGCGAGGGTGTACGGCGGATTCAGGATGAACATCCCGCTGCCGTAGAGACCCAGCCCGTCAGTGGGCGGATTCGACACCGTCAGTGTCAGGTGCAGCCAGTTGTTCGGTTGCAGGCGCTTCAACTGCTCGGGAAAGCGCTGCGATTCCGTTCGGGTCACCTGCGGGTACCAGACGGCATAGCAGCCCGTCGCGAAACGCTTCAGACACTCCGTCACGCAAGTCACCGTGCGCGCGTAATCCTTCTTGTCCTCGTAGGACGGGTCGATCAGCACGAGTGCGCGTCGCGGCGGCGGCGGCAGCAGTGCCTTGATGCCTTCGAAGCCGTCTCCGGCAAAGATCATCGCGCGTCGCCCCGCATCGCGGAAATTGTGGCGCAGCACGTCGATTTCCGTCGTGTGCATTTCGAACAGCCGCATCCGGTCCTGCTCGCGCATCGATCGCCATGCGATGTATGGGGACCCCGGGTAGAAGCGCAGTTCGCCGTCGTCGTTCAGCGCGCGGACTTCATCCACATAGTCGCCCAGCGCTTCCGGCAGGTTCTTTTCGTTCCACAGCCGGCCGATGCCGGTGTCGAATTCCGACGTCTTTGCCGCGTAACCGTCGCGCAGCGAGTACACGCCGGCACCTGCATGCGTGTCGATGTACCAGTACGACTTGTCTTTCTTGTTCAGGTAGCGCAGCAGCTGGACGACGACGGCGTGCTTGAGCACGTCCGCGTGGTTGCCTGCGTGAAAACCGTGACGATAACTGAGCATGGCGGGCTGCCTGAAACGAAAGGTGAATCGATGAAAGCGGTCGATCGGGCGCGGCCGTCAGGCCGGGCGCCGATGCGGGCCGCGTATTGTACGCGAGTGGCCGTGCATTGCCTCATTCGTACGCATCGCCGACCACCTCTTCGATGCGTTGTTTCACATTCGGTGTCAGCTTCGCGGCAACGTCGAGCGCGCGCATGTTGTCGCTGATCTGTTCGACTCGCGACGCGCCCGTGATGACCGAGCTCACGTGAGGATTCGCGAGCACCCACGCGATCGCGAGCTGGCCGGTGCTGCAGCCGAGCTCCGTCGCAATTTCGCCGAGCCGTTCGACGATGTCGTTGGCGGCCTGGTCGGTCAGGCGGTCGCGCATCCAGTCGTACCCCTGTAACTGCGCGCGGCTGCCGGGCGGTACGCCGTTACGGTACTTGCCGGTGAGCAGGCCCGATGCCAGCGGGCTCCAGGTCGTGAGGCCGAGACCGTAGTCGTCGTAGAGCCGTGCATATTCCTTTTCGACCCGCGTGCGGTGGAACAGGTTGTACTGCGGCTGCTCGACAACCGGCTTGTGCAGGTGATGCCGTTCGGCGATCTCGCAGGCAGCACGGATCTCGTCGGCGCTCCATTCCGACGTGCCCCAGTACAGCGCCTTGCCGCGCACGATCATGTCGCTCATTGCCCAGACGGTTTCCTCGATCGGCGTGTTCGGATCGGGGCGGTGGCAATAGACGAGATCGACGTAGTCGAGCTGAAGCCGGCGCAGTGAGCCGTCGATGGCGTTCAGCAGGTATTTCCGGTTCAGCGTGTGATACTGGTTCGGCGCTTCGGCGAGCCCCCAGAAGAACTTGGTGGACACGATATAGCTGACACGCGGCCAATCGAGGGACTTGAGCGCATGACCCATGATTTCCTCGGATTTGCCGCCGGCGTACACCTCGGCGTTGTCGAAGAAATTGACGCCCGCGTCGCGTGCCGCGGCAAGGCATTCGCGCGCGACTCGCTGGTCGACCTGGTTGCCGTACGTCACCCACGAGCCGAGCGAAAGCTCGCTGATCTGCAGGCCGGAGCGGCCTAGCCGTCGATAGTGCATGCGAATCTCCTGCGTGACAGAACCGACCTTAAGCTTAGACGTTTTGCGCGCGAACGGCGGGGCCGATCGTGCACAATGGCGGCTGGCCCGCCGCGTCGATCATGCGATGAACGCCGAGGTGACGGGCACGTACTTTTTCGATCCGAAAACGGGAGGAGACGGACATGGCAGCAGATCTGAATGGCAAGACCGCAGTCGTCACGGGCGCCGCGAGCGGCATCGGCAAGGAAATCGCACTCGAGCTCGCGAAAGCGGGCGCGGCCGTCGCGATCGCCGACCTGAACCAGGACGGCGCGAACGCCGTTGCCGACGAGATCGTCAAGGCGGGCGGCAAGGCGATCGGCGTCGCGATGGACGTGACGAACGAGGAAGCCGTGAACAGCGGTATCGACAAGGTGGCCGAAACGTTCGGCTCGGTCGACATCCTCGTGTCGAACGCGGGCATCCAGATCGTCAACCCGATCGAGAACTACTCGTTCTCCGACTGGAAGAAGATGCAGGCGATCCACGTCGACGGTGCATTCCTGACGACCAAGGCCGCGCTCAAGCACATGTACAAGGACGATCGCGGCGGTGTCGTGATCTACATGGGTTCGGTGCACTCGCACGAAGCGTCGCCGCTGAAATCGGCGTACGTGACGGCCAAGCACGGCCTGCTCGGCCTGGCCCGTGTGCTGGCGAAGGAAGGCGCGAAGCACAACGTGCGCTCGCACGTCGTGTGTCCGGGCTTCGTGCGCACGCCGCTGGTCGACAAGCAGATTCCGGAGCAGGCGAAGGAGCTCGGGATCAGCGAAGAAGAAGTGGTGAAGAAGGTGATGCTCGGCAATACGGTCGACGGCGTGTTCACGACGGTGCAGGACGTCGCGCAGACGGTGCTGTTCCTGTCGGCGTTCCCGAGCGCCGCGCTCACGGGCCAGTCAGTTGTCGTCAGCCACGGCTGGTTCATGCAGTAAAGGCTTCCGGCACGGGCGGTCGCGACACGTGCTGCCCGGGCGACGATTCCCCGGCAAGTCCGGAGAATCGCACAAAAAAACGCGCTCCGGGGAGCGCGTTTTTCGTTTCGGCAGGACGGGGCCGGTGATGGCTGCCGTCCGTTGGCGCCGACTTACTTCAGAACCGCTGCAACGGCATTGGCAACCGCGTCGAGGTTGCGCGTGTTCAGCGCGGCGACGCAGATCCGGCCCGTGCCGACCGCGTAGATGCCGAACTCGTCGCGCAGGCGATCGACTTGCGCCGAGGTCAGGCCCGAATACGAGAACATCCCGCGCTGCGCGTTGATGAAGCTGAAGTCGCGATCGACGCCGCTTGCCTTCAGGCGCTCGACGAGACCGTTGCGCATCGCGCGGATGCGGTCGCGCATTTCACCGAGTTCCTGCACCCACGAAGCGTACAGTTCCGGCGATGCGAGCACCGCTGCGACCACGGCGCCGCCATGGGTCGGCGGGTTCGAGTAGTTCGTGCGGATCACGCGCTTCAGTTGCGACAGCACGCGCGTCGCTTCTTCCTTGCTCGACGTGATGATCGACAGGGCGCCGACGCGTTCGCCGTACAGCGAGAACGACTTCGAGAACGACGACGACACGAATGCGTTCAGGTCGGCCGCGGCAAACAGGCGCACGGCGGCAGCGTCGGCCTCGATGTTCTCGCCGAAGCCCTGGTAGGCCATGTCGAGGAACGGCACGAGGTTGCGTGCCTTCACGACGTCGACGACCTGTTGCCATTGCGCTTCGGTCAGGTCCACGCCGGTCGGGTTGTGGCAGCACGCGTGCAGCACGACGACCGTGCCGGCTTCGTAACCGTTCAGCGCCGACAGCATGCCTTCGAAGTTCACGCCGTTGGTGGCCGCGTCGTAATACGGGTACGCAACGACTTCGAAGCCGGCCGCTTCGAACAGCGCGCGGTGGTTTTCCCAGCTCGGATCGCTGATCGCGACCTTCACGTTCGGGTTCACGGTGCGCAGGAAATCGGCGCCGATCTTCAGCGCGCCCGTGCCGCCCAGTGCCTGGGCCGTGACCACGCGGCCCGCTGCGATCAGCGGCGAATCGTTGCCGAGCAGCAGCTTCTGCACGGCCGCATCGTAGGCGGCGATGCCGTCGATCGGCAGGTAGCCGCGCGGCAGGCCCGCTTCAACGCGCACCTTCTCTGCTTCGCGAACCGCGCGCAGCAGCGGGATCTTGCCTTCTTCGTTCGTGTACACACCGACGCCGAGGTTGACCTTGGTCGGACGCGCATCGGCGTTGAAGGCTTCGTTCAGGCCCAGGATCGGGTCGCGGGGAGCAAGCTGGACAGCAGAGAAGAGCGACATGATGATTCGGCAGTAGTGAAAAGAGGGTCAGGCTTTCAACGGGCGGGGCGGGCGCGGGGGACCGCGCGCAGGCAGGCACGACGCCGGAAAGCGCAGCAGCCTGACATTGTAGCGAATTCGCGCTGGCGGGGGCGGCGTTTCGGCGGCGAAATTCGGCCGGGAACCGCGATTCCCGGCAGCCGTCGCGCGTCAGGAGCCGACAGCAGTTCGCCCGGCCGCGAAGCGCTAGAATGACTCTTTTGCCCTCGCTCCGGCCGCATTCCATGTCCGAACATCATGCCGAAACCGGCGACGCGCTCGACGAATCGAAATTCGTGACCTTCGAAGGGTCGCCGTTCCAGCTGTACCAACCGTATCCGCCCGCAGGCGACCAGCCGACCGCGATCGACACGCTCGTCGAAGGGGTCGAGGACGGCCTGTCGTTCCAGACGCTGCTCGGCGTGACGGGCTCGGGCAAGACCTTCACGATGGCGAACACGATCGCGCGGCTCGGCCGCCCGGCGATCGTGTTCGCGCCGAACAAGACGCTTGCCGCGCAACTCTACTCGGAATTCCGGGAGTTCTTCCCGCGCAACGCGGTCGAGTATTTCGTCTCTTACTACGACTATTACCAGCCTGAAGCCTACGTGCCGCAGCGCGACCTGTTCATCGAGAAGGACTCGTCGATCAACGAGCACATCGAGCAGATGCGGCTGTCGGCGACGAAGAGCCTGATGGAGCGCCGCGACGTCGTGATCGTCGCGACGGTGTCGGCGATCTACGGTATCGGCAATCCGTCCGAATACCACCAGATGATCCTGACGCTGCGCGCCGGCGACAAGCTCGGCCAGCGCGACGTGATCGCGCGGCTGATCGCGATGCAGTACACGCGCAACGAGCAGGATTTCCAGCGCGGCACGTTCCGCGTGCGCGGCGACACGATCGACATCTTCCCGGCCGAGCACGCCGAGCTGGCCGTGCGCGTCGAGCTGTTCGACGACGAGGTCGAGACGCTGCAGCTGTTCGACCCGCTGACCGGCCGCGTGCGGCAGAAGATTCCACGCTTCACCGTGTATCCGTCGTCGCACTACGTGACGCCGCGCGATACCGTGATGCGCGCGGTCGAGACGATCAAGGACGAACTGCGCGAGCGGCTCGAGTTCTTTCACAGCGACGGCAAGCTCGTCGAGGCGCAGCGCCTCGAACAGCGCACGCGTTTCGATCTCGAGATGCTGCAGGAACTCGGCTTCTGCAAGGGCATCGAGAACTACTCGCGGCATTTCTCGGGGGCGGAGCCCGGCGATCCGCCGCCGACGCTCGTCGACTACCTGCCGCCCGACGCGCTGATGCTGCTCGACGAATCGCACGTGCTGATCGGCCAGCTGAACGGCATGTACAACGGCGACCGCGCACGCAAGGAAAACCTCGTCAACTATGGCTTCCGGCTGCCGTCGGCGCTGGACAACCGGCCGCTCAAGTTTCCCGAGTTCGAGCGCAAGATGCGCCAGGTCGTGTTCGTGTCGGCCACGCCGGCCGACTACGAGAAGCGCGTGACCGGGCAGATCGCCGAACAGGTCGTGCGGCCGACGGGGCTCGTCGATCCGGAAATCGAAGTGCGGCCGGCGAGCTCGCAGGTCGACGACGTGCTCGCCGAGATCAATGCGCGCGTGAAAGCCGAGGAGCGCGTGCTGATCACCGTGCTGACGAAGCGCATGGCCGAACAGCTCACCGAGTTCCTGGCCGACCACGGGGTCAAGGTGCGTTACCTGCACAGCGACATCGACACGGTCGAGCGTGTCGAAATCATCCGTGACCTGCGGCTCGGCACGTTCGACGTGCTGGTCGGGATCAACCTGCTGCGCGAAGGGCTCGACATTCCCGAGGTGTCGCTGGTCGCGATCCTCGACGCGGACAAGGAAGGCTTCCTGCGCGCGGAACGCTCGCTGATCCAGACGATTGGCCGGGCCGCGCGGAACGTGAACGGCAAGGCGATCCTCTACGCGGACAACATGACCGAGTCGATGAAGCGCGCGATCGGCGAGACCGAGCGGCGCCGCGCGAAGCAGATTGCCTACAACGAGCAGATGGGCATCACGCCGCGCGGTGTCGTGAAGCGCATCAAGGACATCATCGACGGCGTCTACAACGCGGACGAGGCACGCGCCGAGCTGAAGGAAGCCCAGCAGCGTGCGAAATTCGAGGACATGTCGGAAAAGCAGCTCGCCAAGGAAATCAAGCGCCTCGAGAAGCAGATGGCCGACTACGCGAAGAACCTCGAGTTCGAGAAGGCTGCCGCGACCCGCGACCAGCTTGCGCTGTTGCGTGAGCGCGTGTTCGGCGCGAACGTCGGCGATCACGTCAGCGGCGGCCGGTAAATCTTTCCAAGCGTCACAGAAACCTTGCGGTAACGAGCCTGTAAGCCTTGTCGGATCAGGGGTTTACATGGCTCGTCGTTTGTTCCGGAACAGGTTCGGTGCTAAACTTCGCAATTATTGAGAATTGTTCGCATTAACGTTATTCGTCGCGTTAGTGTTTTCGGCGGGCAGGCCTGACGGTCGGTTCGCATGGTTCCAGATCAAATAACAAGGAGTGTCCATGTTGGGTTCTTCGTTCATCCGCACGACGGTTGCGGTAGCAGCGGCGCTTGCCGCGATGTCGGCCTCGGCAGCCGAATATCCGATCGGCAAGCAGCAGATCCAGGGCGGCATGGAAATCGGCGCGGTGTACCTGCAGCCGATCACGATGGACCCGGAAGGGATGATGCGCAAGGCGTCGGATTCCGACATCCACCTCGAGGCCGACATCCATGCGGTCAAGAACAACCCGACGGGTTTCGCGGAAGGCGACTGGATGCCGTACCTGCAGGTCACGTACAAGCTGACGAAGCAGGGTGACACGAAGTGGAAGGCCGAAGGCGACCTGATGGGCATGGTCGCGAGCGATGGTCCGCACTACGGCGACAACGTGAAGCTGAACGGCCCGGGCAAGTATCACCTGACGATGGTCGTCAAGCCGCCGATGCAGACGGGCCACATGGCGTTCGGTCGTCACATCGACAAGGAAACGGGCGTGGGCGCATGGTTCAAGCCCATTACCCTCGAATACGACTTCCCGTTCGCCGGTATCGGCAAGAAGGGCGGTTACTGATTGGTAGCATCACGGACGGCGCGCTTCGGCGCGCCGTCGGCGTAGAGAACCCAGAATGAAAATTCCCCAGAAAATCGTTGCCGCAGCCGCTGCGTTGTGGCTTGCCGGCGCAGCGTACGCTGCCGATCTGCCGACGTTCAAGCTCGAAATGGCGGACGGCAAGCTGAATCCCGCCCGCATCGAAGTGCCGGCCGGCCAGCGTTTCAAGATCGAGATCAAGAACACCGGCAAGGGCGCAGCCGAATTCGAGAGCGTCCAGCTGCGCAAGGAGAAGGTGCTTGCGCCGGGTGCCGATTCGTTCGTGGTCGTCGCGCCGCTGTCGCCGGGCGAATACAAGTTTTTCGACGATTTCCACCAGCAGGCGCAGGGCGTGATCGTCGCGAAGTAACACGTTTTATCTGCGCGCAGGCTCACCTGCCCGATGTTCTGCGCGTCAGGAGGTATCGATGGGTCAGATCTTGTTCATCGTCTGGCGGGAGAGCGTCGAAGCGCTGCTCGTCGTCGGCATTCTCTATGCATGGCTGAAAAACGGCGACGACGACGCGCGCCGCGGCCTGCCTTTCCTGTGGGCCGGCGTCGGTGTCGGCTTGCTGATGGCCGTGGGCCTCGGCGCCGCGCTGGTCGGTTTCACCGAAGTGCTGTCCGGTGACGCGCAGGACTACTTCCAGACTGCGATGGTGCTGATCGCATGCGTGCTGATCGTGCAGATGGTGCTGTGGATGCGCCGGCACGGCCGCACGCTGAAGCGCGACATGGAGCAATCGCTTCAGCAGAGCACGCGCGATTCGAACTGGTGGGGCGTCGCGGTGCTGGTCGCGCTTGCGATCGCGCGCGAGGGCAGCGAGACGGTGATCTTCCTGTACGGTCTCGGTTTCGGCCAGTCGGGCCACGTCGACGGCAGCCAGATGCTCGCGGTCGTGATCGGCCTCGGCCTTGCGTTCTTCACGTTCTATCTGCTGCAGCTCGGCGGCAAGTACTTCTCGTGGCGGCATTTCTTCCGCGTCACCGAAGTGATGCTGCTGTTCCTCGGCGCAGGCCTGTTCCAGACCGGCGTCGACAAGCTGATCGACAAGGAAATCCTGCCGCTCGGCATTTCGCAGGTGTGGGACACGTCCGCGATCCTCGATGATTCGGGCACGTTCGGCTCGCTCGTCGCGACGCTGACCGGTTATCGCGCGCACCCGGCACTGACCAACCTGGTTGCGTACGCGGTGTACTGGGCGGTGGTCTGGTTGCTGATGAAGCGTGCGAGCCGTCGCCCGGCCGTCGCTGCGGGTCGCGCGGCATGAGCGTTGCCGCCGCAGCCAAGCCGGGCTGGCTCGCGCAGGCGGGCCAGTGGATGCAGCGCCACGGCGCGCTGATCCGCGGCATCCAGTGGGCCGTCGTCGCCATCTATGCGTTCCTGATCATCGTGCCGGCGGTGTTGCCGCTGCCGGACGACTCCGCGCACCTGTGGAGCAACCTCACGCTGATCGCGCAATTCACGTTCTGGGGCATCTGGTGGCCGTTCGTGCTGCTGTCGATGGTGATGCTCGGCCGTGTCTGGTGCGGCGTGCTGTGTCCGGAGGGCGCGCTCACCGAATTCGCGAGCAAGTTTGGCCGGGGCGGTCCGATTCCGCGCTGGATACGGTGGGGTGGCTGGCCGTTCGTCGCGTTCGGACTCACGACGATCTACGGGCAGATGGTGAGCGTGTACCAGTACCCGCTCGCGGTGCTGTTCGTGCTCGGCGGCTCGACCGTCGGCGCGATCGTGATCGGCGTGCTGTACGGCCGCGAGAAGCGCGTGTGGTGCAAGTACCTGTGCCCGGTCAACGGCGTGTTCGGGCTGCTCGCGCGGCTTGCGCCGATGCGCTACAAGGTCGACGAGGAGGCATGGCGTCGTTCGTACAAGAACGGCGAGCATGGCCATCGCGTGATTCCGATCAACTGCGCACCGCTCGTGCCGTTGCGCAACATGCAGGGCGCGGCGGACTGCCATATGTGCGGTCGCTGCAGCGGGCACCGGGATGCAATCTCGTTGTCGTCGCGCTCGCCGTCCGACGAAGTCGTGAACCTCGGCGCGCAAAAGGCGAACCCGTGGGACACCGCGCTGATCCTGTACGGCCTGCTCGGCGTCGCGATCGGTGCGTTCCACTGGACCGTCAGCCCATGGTTCGTGCAGATCAAGCAATGGCTCGCGGGCTGGCTGATCGACCATGACATCACGTGGCCGCTCGAAACCAATGCACCGTGGTTCCTGCTCACGCATTATCCGGATCGCAACGACGTCTTCTCCTGGCTCGACGGCGGGCTGGTCGTCAGCTACATCGTCGGCACGGGGCTCGTGTACGGCACGGCGCTGCTGGTGCTGTTGGCCGGCGCCACGCTGATGCTCGGCCGCTTCGAGCGCGTGCGGCTCCATCATCTCGCGCAGGCTTTGATCCCTATCGCGGGCGCGGGCGTGTTTCTTGGCTTGTCGGCCACGACGCTGTCGCTGCTTCGTGCCGAGCATGTGCCGCTCGGTTGGGCAACCGATGTACGCATCGCGATCCTGGTCGGCGCCAACGCATGGAGTGCGTGGCTCGCATGGAAAGTGACGGGGCGTTATGCGGCCTTGCCGCGCCGGCTTGCGGCATTCGCGTGGTTCGCTGTCGCGCTTGCCGTCATCGACAGCGCATGGTGGCTGATGTTCTGGGGTTTCTGAAGCGGCTCGCGCGCCGCTTCGGCGGTCATGCACTTACGCGGTAACGAATCTCGGGGACTTGCTTCGCGCATTGGCCGCCCAAATAAAAAAGCGACACGTCGAAGGACGTGTCGCTTTTTTCTTCCTTGTGCGAGAACCAAAAAAGTGGCTTGGCTTGCTGCAACGGCTGCTTGAGTGTGTTTGCACGAAGGGGTCTAGATCTCGCGTGCAAGCCGTTACGCTGGCTAATGCCCAACACCTCTCAGGGAGGTGGTCCCCACAATACTCTGTCGTTACTTCGTCAGGATCAGTTTGCCGAGCCGTGTGGCGCGCAACTGATAGGTCTCTCCGTTATGCGCGATGCTGACGTGGCTTTGGCCTTGCAGCAGCGCATCGCTGCTGACGACCCGCGTGCCTGCATCGCGGTTGCCGGCGGGCTTCGCCGGCGTGGTGACCGCTGCCGTCTTCTGGCGGCTGCTGCCTGCGGTGCCGGTCGGGCGGCGCAAGGTCAGCGTGGTCGGGCGCATGGTGTCGGTCATTCGGTTGATCGGTGACTGTCGATACGATGGAATGAATTCTAAATGATAACTATTCCCATTTACAAAAACTCTTTATCGATCGGAATGGTGAATCTGATAGCTTGAATCAAAGGGGCGGCCCGCAGGCCGCCGCCGGGTTCAGTGCAGCGGATCGGGATCCTTGCGGCCCTGCGCGTACTCGCGGATCAGGCGAACCGTGTCGATATCCGACGTGCGGTACGCCTCCTTGACGATCCCGTGCGTCTGGCGCGCGTCTTCGCTGTCGTCGGTGACGACCAGCGTCGTGCGGTATTCGAAACGCAGGAACAGCTCGTGGTCGTCACGTTCCTCGATCGTCATCGTCAGCGAGCCGCCGATCTCGCCGTCGGCGGCGCGGATGTCGTAGCGGACCTGCTGATTCGGCGTGAACGTGACGTGATCGCGCACGGTCGCGTGACCGTAGTGCAGTTCGCGTTCGAGCGTCGTCTCCGTCCGTTCGTGGACGACGCAGCTGTCGAGACCGAGCACGAACAGTTGCGGCTGTTCGGCGCGCAGCACGAGACCTTCCCAGAGCTGGTCGCGGGTGAGGGTGGGCACGGCCGGATCGTCGGAGTTGATCTGGATCAGATGTTCGAAGTTCAAGGGGACGGGTTCCTTCTGGTGGCGGGCGGCCACATGGCTCAAGAAGTCATTGTGACGCAAAACGGGCGGTTTCGCGGCACCTGCCCGTGCGTCCACGCCTCATGCCTCGATACGGCCCATGCGCCCCGTCTGGTAGTCGACGACCGCCTGCCGGATCTCTTCCTCGGTATTCATCACGAACGGGCCGTAGCGGACGATCGGCTCGTTGAGCGGTACGCCGCCGATCAGCAGCAGGTCGAGCGGCGTGTCGCCGGCAGCGAACGTGACCGTGTCGCCGTCGTCGCCATACACGACCATGTGCCGTGCGTCGACTGCCTGCCTGTCGGGCCCGTAGAGGCCCGTTCCGTCGATCGGATAGGCGAATACACGATAGCCTGCCGGGACGGGCTGCGTGACCGTTGCACCGGGTTGCAGCGTGAAATGCTGGTAGAGGATCGGCGTGCGCGTCTCGATCGCCGCCCGGACACCGAACGCTTCGCCGGCGATGACGCGCACGCGCACGAGACCGTCCGGCGACGTGGCGCTCGGGATGCGATCGGCCGGGATTTCCTGGTAGCGCGGCGCGATCAGCTTGTCGCGCCGCGGCAGGTTGACCCACAGCTGGAAGCCGTGGGAGCGGCCGCCTGCCTGCGCGAATTCAGGATCCGGCATCTCGCTGTGCACGACGCCGGCGCCCGCCGTCATCCATTGCACGTCGCCCGGGCCGAGCGTGCCGGCATGGCCGGACGAGTCGCGATGACGGAAGCGCCCGTCGAGTGCATAGGTCACGGTCTCGAAGCCGCGATGCGGATGGTCGGGGGCGCCCTTGGCTTCGCCGGGCGCGTAGTCGACGGGGCCCATTTCGTCGAGCAGCAGGAACGGATCGAAATCCATCAGCAGCCGGGTCGGGAACGGGCGGTGAACCACGAAGCCGCCGCCTTCGGTCGTGCGAAGTGCGGGGTACGTGCGGTCAAGCGAGCGAGCGGTCGTCATGCGGATACCCTCGAAATCATTGGAATAGCGTTATTTTTGAAACATAGCGCTATTATATTGGGCGTTTTACCGCGCGATTCGCGACGGTTCGCAATGGATTGTTCTGAAATTGGAACGATGAGATGAATATCGATGCACACAACCTGAACGACCTCATGTACTTTTCGCAGGTCGTCGAACATGGCGGTTTCTCGGCCGCGGAGCGCGTGCTGGGCATCTCGAAATCGCGCCTGTCGCGGCGCCTGACCGAACTCGAGGCGGCGCTCGGCGTGCGCCTGCTGCAGCGCTCCACACGCAAGCTCGCGCTGACCGAGGCGGGGGAGCTGTTCTACCAGCACTGCCAGGCGATGCTGGCCGAAGCGCAGGCTGCGATGAACGCGGTCCAGCAGTTGCGCGCATCGCCGCGCGGCTCGGTGCGTGTCAGTGTGCCCGTGACGCTGTCGCAGACGATGCTGTCGCGCATCCTGCCCGAATTCCTGCGCCGCTATCCCGAGGTGAAGGTGCACGTCCGCGTGACGAATCGCGTGATCGACCTGTTCGAGGATTCGATCGACGTCGCGCTGCGTGTGCGCTCGGAGCCGCCGCAGAACGCGAATATCGTCGTGCGGCCGCTATGGCGCACCGAGCAGATGCTGGTCGGTGCGCCGAGCCTGCTGAGCCAGAATGCGCCGCCGCTGGTACCGGACGACCTGAGCGGATTCGAAACGCTCGATACGCCGAGCGTCGACGGGCGGCACGTGTTCAACCTGATCGCGCCGGACGGTACGCGTCACGTGCACGAACACGACCCGCGGCTGGTGACGGCCGACCTGATGACGATCCGCGAAGCCGTGCTCGATGGCCTCGGCATCGCGGCGCTGCCGGAGATGATGTACGGCAACGCGCTGCGCGCGGGGCAACTGTCGCCGGTGATGCCGGGCTGGACGCTGCCCGTGCCGCAACTGTACGCGGTGTTCGTGTCGCGGCAGGGGATGCCGCCTGCGGTGCGTGCGTTTGTCGACTATCTGGTCGAGAAGCTCGATCACGGCGCCTACAAGGAACCGGGGTGTCCGGAGCGTGCGAAGAAGGAAGCGGCGGCCGATGTTTCGGCGACCTGAACACGACGTGCACGGCGAGGCAAATTTGTTTTGTCATTGAAGCGTCGCCTGCAATCGCAAGTTTCAATCGCCGGAACCTTGAATGCGCGTGCGTGCGAGCCTATATTGAAATCCCATTTCGTGAAGGAAGTTCTGAGCGAAATCAGGTGGCCGCATATATTGTGAGCCAGATAGGGCAGAACGCGCAGTCCGTGCAGACCACGGCAGAGTCGCATTTGCGTTGCTCGAGGCGTAACCGATACCGCCAAAGAGCCCGCCGCCCGAAGGCGCCCGCGTGCGCATGAAAAAAGGCCTTCATCTGGCGATGAAGGCCTTTTACTTTGTGCGCGGCCGGCTAGGCGCGGCCGGCCAGGTGCAGCCGGCGAGCGCCTGATTGCGCGTGCGTTACTTCGCTTTTGCGGTCGGCTCGGTCACGAAGCCGAGCTTCGTCAAACCGCCGGCCTGCGCATCCGACATCACTTCGGCGACGTGTTCGTAGGCAACCTTGCGGTCCGCGCGCAGGTGCAACTCCGGCTGCGGCGTGCGTTTTGCCGCTTCCGCGATGCGTTCCTGCAATTGTTCGCGCGTGACCGTATGGTCGTCCCACAGGATCGTGCCGTCGCCCTGGATCGCGACGTCGACCGTCTGCGGTTTTTCGTCGACAGGCTGGCTGCTGGCATGCGGCAGGTCGATCTTAACCGCGTGCTGCATCGCCGGGATCGTCACGAGGAAAATGATCAGGAGTACGAGCATGACGTCGACGAGCGGCGTCATGTTGATCTCGCTCATCACTGCATCGTCGTCATCGTCGCTGAAACCGGTGTTCATTGCCATGGTTCACCCCGTCTCAGCTGGCGCGCGTCGCGAGACGCAGGCCGTCGCGCGTCGACGACGATGCGAGGCTCGCGCCCGTCACGAAATACGCGTGCAGGCCGTGCGCGAAGCGGCGCAGCTTGCTGACGACGCCCTTGTTCGCACGGGTGAGTGCGTTGTAGCCGAGCACGGCCGGGATCGCGACGAACAGGCCGAATGCGGTCATGATCAGCGATTCGCCGACCGGGCCCGCGACCTGGTCGATCGACGTCTGGCCGGATGCGCCGATCGCGAGCAGTGCGTGGTAGATCCCCCAGACCGTACCGAACAGGCCGACGAACGGCGCCGTGCTGCCGACCGACGCGAGGATCGCGAGGCCGCTTTGCATGCGCGAGATGCCTTCGTCCATCGTGTCCTTCAGGCAGCGCGTGACCCAGTCCGACACGTCCATGCGGTCGTGCAGGTGCGGTTGCGTCTGGTGGTGGTGATCGGCGGCTTCCTTGCCCGACAGCGCGAGCGCGAGGAACGGGTTGTCGTTCGGCGTCGAGGCGGCGAGCCCGAGCTTCTTGATGCCGTCGTCGAAGTTGTCCGAATGCCAGAACGCCTGTTCGGCGTTCTTCGTCAGGCGGTTCAGGCGGATCACGTTCCAGCCCTTGATGACGATCACGATCCACGACAGGACCGACATCACGAGCAGCGTGATCGCGATGGCGCGCGTGACGAAATCACCTTGCGCCCAGACGTGCGCGATACCGTAGCTTTGCATTTTCTTGTTTCCTTTGAATCTACCGAATATGACGGGTTAGTCGTCGAGCGTGAAGTTGAAGGGCAGCGTATGGGCGGCGCGGATCGCCTGGCCGTTCTCGATATACGGCGGGCAGGTGCTGGCGCGCGTCGCCTCGAGCGCGGCTTCGTCGAGACGCGGGTAGCCGCTGCTCTTCTGCAGCTGGACGCTTTCGATCTTGCCCGTCACGCCGATGATGAAGTGAACATAAGCCGTGCCCGTTTCGCCGCGACGCTTCGACATCGTCGGATAGGCGGGCTTCACGAAATTGCAGCTGAGCGCCGTGACGTTCTTCGGTGCGCTGACCTGCATTGTCTCGCGCGCCGGGCCGGGTGCTGCAGCCGGTGCGGCAGGCGCCGGCGCGGCGGGAGCCGGCGTCGGATCGACCACTGCCGGCGCGGGCGTCGGCGACGGTGCCTGCGCGACCGGCTGAGGCGTCGGGACGGCTTTCTGTACCGGCTTCGGCTCGACCTTCGGCTTCACGCGCGGCGTGGGCTTGGGGGGCGTGGGCTGCTGCGCGGCCGATTGGACCGCGACCGGCTGGGCAGGGGGCGCGGGCGGAATGAGCTGTGCGGTGATCGACTGAACCTCGATCTCCTTCGCCGGCGGCGGCGCGTTGCGATGGAGCCAGGCGGCCGTCAGCATGATCGCATGTGCGGCAAGCACACCGACCGCGGCGACGATCACTCGGGGATTCATACGTGGTGCAGCCGGCAAGATGCTGGCGGGAGTGGAATGCGAAGCCTGCATGTTAGCTTGAAAGAACGATGTCGCACCCGGGGCGCGGCGGGTGAATCGGCATCACTTGCGGAAGATCAGCAGCGAGATGCAAACGGTGGTCACAAATCCGATCAGCAATTCCATGACAGGCTCCTTGGCAGGTAAGCCGCTGGCTCGCGCATACGGTGGCTTGCTGACGGTCAAAACAAAAATGCGGCCTGGGCCGCATGTACACACCCGGCGCCGGTCAGGCAGCCTTGCGTTCGTAGAACGTGACCGGGATCGGATGAGCGTGGTGCTCGACACCGCACTGGCTCGCGCAGACGCCTTGTTCGGCCATGAGGTCGCGTACGGACTCCTCGCACTTGCCGCAGCACGTGGCCACGCCGAGCTCGAACTGGAGTTCATCGAAAGAGTTCACGCCCTCTGCGAGGGACGCGCGAATCTTGCGATCGGAAACAGACTTGCACACGCAGACGATCATGGTGAGTTGCGATAGCTAACGTTAATGCGAATTATTATCATTAATTTTGCGGACGTTGACAAGCGCGGGTCAGGCTTTTTTTAAGGTCATCAGACCCTTGAAGCGATGGGGGCGGTGGAGCGGCACGCGGAAGCGCGCGTGCCGGCTCGTGTCAGGCGGTCGCGCAGGCGCGCGCGTTCGGCGAGGAAATGGTGACGGATTCGACCGGTGCGGCGAGGCCGAGCAGTGTCGATGCGAGTACCTGCAACTGGCGGCCGTCGCTGGTCGAGCAGAAGCGGGGCGGCGCCGCGCGCGTGCCGGCCGGCGCACGCAGGCTGCGCTCGTCGAGAATCCGGGCGAGCTGGCGCGCGATTGCGTCGCTCGTGTCGACGATCGTCAGGCGGTCGCCCACAAGGTCACGAATCGTTTCCGTGAAGAACGGGTAATGCGTGCAGCCGAGTACCAGCGTATCGGCGCCGTCGTCGAGCATCGGCTGCAGGTAGCTGTCGAGCAACGCGCGCAATGCGGGCGAATTCGTGTCGCCGCGCTCGATGGCCTCGACGAGCCCGTGGCCGGGCTGGCAGATGAAGCGGCGGCCGGCGCCGTAGCGGTCGAGCAGCGCCTGGAAGCGCGGGCTGTTCAGCGTCGACTGCGTGGCGAGGACGCCCGCGACGCCGCTCGCGGACACGGCGGCGGCCGGCTTGATGCCCGGCTCGACACCGACGAGCGGCATCGGCAGGTGTTCGCGGATCGCGGCGATCGCGCGTGCGGTTGCGGTGTTGCAGGCGATGACGAGCGCCTTCGCCCCTTCGCGGGCCAGCCACTCGCCGATTGCCAGCGTGCGTTCCGTAATGAACGCCTCATCGCGCGGACCATAAGGTGCGTGGTGCGAATCGGCGACGTAGATGAACGATTCGTCGGGCAGCTGCGCGCGCGCGGCGCGCAGTACCGACAGGCCACCCAGCCCTGAATCGAAGATGCCGATGGGGGCAGCGGTCGTGGACGTCGCGGCGATAACGGAATGTGTCGACATGAAAGGACGGGTGGCGATGGCGGGAAGGGCGGAGCGCGCTTACTCCGGCGAACCCATCATCGTTTGCTGGTAGTTCTGCAGGCCGACCTTGCCGATCAGGTCGATCTGCGTTTCCAGCCAGTCGATGTGCTCTTCGGTGTCGTCGAGAATCTTTTCGAAGATCTCGCGCGACACGTAGTCACGAACCGATTCGCAATAGGCGATCGCTTCCTTGCAGGTGGACTGCGAGATCTGCTCGAGCTTCAGGTCGCACTTCAGGATCTCTTCGGTTTCCTCGCCGATGAGCAGCTTGTGCAGGTCCTGCAGGTTCGGCAGGCCGTCGAGCATGAAGACGCGCTCGATCAGCCAGTCGGCGTGCTTCATTTCGCCGATCGACTCGTCGTACTCGTGCTTGCCGAGTTTCTCGAGGCCCCAGTGCTTGTACATGCGCGCATGCAGGAAGTACTGGTTGATCGCCGTGAGTTCATTCTTCAACTGGGCGTTCAGATATTCGATGACTTTCTTGTCGCCTTGCATGGCTTGTTCCTTGTTCAGTGGAGCTTCAGAAACCGAAAGATAATCGCTCGTACGAGAAAAGCCAAGCCTCGAAGCCTTGCCGGGCCTGCCTTTTGCATGTAATGAGAATCAGCCTCGAATAACCGGCCGCATGCAGGAATGAGAACGAGAAGCAAAAAGGCCGGACTTGCGTCCGGCCTTGCATTCGATCGCGCTCAAGCGGTTGCGACCGGGATCTTGCCGATCTTCGCCTGCCACTCCTTCGGGCCGGTCTGGTGCACCGACGTGCCCGACGAATCGACGGCAACCGTCACCGGCATGTCCTGCACGTCGAACTCGTAGATCGCTTCCATGCCGAGGTCCTCGAATGCGAGCACCTTCGCGCCGCGGATCGCCTTCGACACGAGGTATGCGGCGCCGCCGACGGCCATCAGGTAGGCCGCCTTGTGCTTCTTGATCGCGTCGATTGCGACCGGGCCGCGCTCGGCCTTGCCGACCATCGAGATCAGGCCGGTTTGCGCGAGCATCGTCTCGGTGAACTTGTCCATGCGCGTGGCCGTCGTCGGGCCTGCCGGGCCGACCACTTCGTCGCGCACCGGATCGACCGGGCCGACGTAGTAGATCACGCGGTTGGTGAAGTCGACCGGCAGCTTCTCGCCCTTCGCGAGCATGTCGGCGATGCGCTTGTGCGCAGCGTCGCGGCCGGTGAGCATCTTGCCCGACAGCAGCAGCGTCTGGCCCGGCGTCCAGCTGGCGACTTCTTCCGGCGTCAGCGTGTTCAGGTCGACGCGCTTGCTGGTTTCCGTGTTGGGTTCCCACTGGACCTTCGGCCATGCGTCGAGCGACGGTGCTTCAAGCTTGGCCGGGCCCGAGCCGTCGAGCACGAAGTGCGCGTGGCGCGTGGCCGCGCAGTTCGGGATCAGCGCGACCGGCTTCGATGCCGCGTGCGTCGGTGCCGCCATGATCTTCACGTCGAGCACCGTTGCGAGGCCACCGAGGCCCTGGGCGCCGATGCCGAGAGCGTTGACCTTCTCGTGCAGTTCGACACGCAGTTCCTCGACCCAGTCCTTCGGGCCGCGCGCGATGATTTCCTGGATGTCGATCGGCTCCATCAGCGATTCCTTCGCCATCAGCATCGCCTTCTCGGCGGTGCCGCCGATGCCGATCCCGAGCATGCCCGGCGGGCACCAGCCCGCGCCCATCGTCGGGACCGTCTTCAGCACCCAGTCGACGATCGAGTCGGACGGGTTCAGCATCACGAACTTCGACTTGTTCTCCGAGCCGCCGCCCTTCGCCGCGACCTGCACGTCGACCTTGTCGCCCGGCACGATCTCGTAGTGGATCACGGCCGGCGTGTTGTCCTTCGTGTTCTTGCGGGCGCCTTCCGGCGGATTGACGATCGACGCGCGCAGCACGTTGTCCGGGTGCGTGTAACCGCGGCGCACGCCTTCGTTGATCATGTCGGTGAGGCCCATCGTCGCGCCGTCCCAGCGCACGTCCATGCCGACCTTCACGAAGATCGTGACGATGCCGGTGTCCTGGCAGATCGGACGCTTGCCTTCCGCGCACATGCGGCTGTTCGTGAGGATCTGCGCGATCGCATCCTTCGCGGCCGGGCTTTCTTCCAGCTCGTACGCGCGGCCGAGGGCCTGGATGTAGTCGAGCGGGTGGTAGTAGCTGATGTACTGCAGCGAATCCGCGATGCTCTGGATCAGGTCTTCCTGTTTGATGACGGTCATGGCTGAGACTCTGTGGGGACAGTGGGGAATGCGTTTATGCGTTGGCGGCTGTTTCGGCCGGCTTGCGGGACGCGGGCACGGCGCTCGCGTGCGGCGCGTGCGTCTCGTGGAAATGGGCCGGGTGCGTGTGCGTCGTCAGGCGGTCGACCCACGCCATCACGAGCGCCGACACCAGGAACGACACGTGGATGATTACCTGCCACATGATCGCGTGCATCGTGTGCTGGTCGGGGTTGATGAACGTCTTCAGCAGGTGGATCGACGAAATGCTGATCAGCGCCATCGACAGCTTGACCTTCAGCACGCCCGCGTTCACGTGGTCGAGCCATTCGGGCTCGTCGGGGTGGCCCTCGATGCCGAGGCGCGACACGAACGTTTCGTAACCGCCGACGATCACCATGATCAGCAGGTTCGAGATCATCACCACGTCGATCAGGCCGAGCACCGCGAGCATCACGCTGATTTCGTCGAGGCTGGTCGCATGCGACAGCAGGTGCCAGACTTCCTTCAGGAACAGGAACACGTAGACGGCCTGCGCGACGATCAGGCCGAGGTAAAGCGGAACCTGGAGCCAGCGGCTCATGAAAATCAGCGCGGGAAGCGGGCGAAGCGGGCGACGGGCGGGGCGGCCGGGCGAATGCGGGGCGGACATGATGGAGACTCGGGCGCGGTGCGCAGGTATCGGGGGTAATCTTGAAAAGGCGCGCTATTGTAACGCGTCGGCCGGCGCGACTGCAGTGACGCGCCGGCACAGCCGGGGACGGATCAGGACGCGGCGGCGGGCACGCGTTTCACGCGCAGGCTCGCGAGCACGATGCCGGTGACGACGCACGCGAGCGCGATGCCGTGGGCGAGGGTCGGCCGCTCGCCGAGGAACGCGATGCCATACGCGGCCGCGGCGACCGGCAGCACCGCGCTGAACACGCCGGCGAGGCTGCCCGGCACGTGCCGGATGCCTTTCATCCACAGCCAGAACGAGAAGATGCTGGCCGACAGGCCGTACCAGACGACGAGCGCCCAGGTGCCGGCCGGCACGCTCGCGTAATCGAAATGCCACATGGCCGTCGCGCCGAGCGGCAGCATCAGGCACAGGCCGAACAGGTGCGTGTACGCGCAGATGTCGATCGGCGCGAGCGTCTGCGTGAGGCGGCGCGACAGGATCACGTAGATCGATTCGCAGCACACCGCGCCGAGGATCAGCAGGTTGCCGGTCAGCGACGACGATGCGCTGTGCCCGGCGGCGCTGCCGTTCGCGAGGTTGATCGTCACGACGCCGGCGATTGCGAGCGCGATCGACACGAGCGCACGGCCGTTCGGTTTTTCACGCAGGATCAGCCACGCGAACAGCGCGACGATCGCCGGAATCGTGCTGGTGATCACGCCGGCCGCGACCGCGCTCGTGCGCTGCACGCCGTTCAGCATCAGCAGCGTGAACATGAAGGTGCCGAAGAACGCCTGCAGGAACAGGTTCAGCCATTCGCCGCGCTTGACGGTGCGCATCTTCACCGGGCTGAACAGCGGCCACAGCACGGCGATCGCAATCACGAAGCGCAGCGTGGCGAGGATGGCGACGGGAACGAAGACGACGATCGATTTGCCGATACCGACATTGCTGCCGACGAACAGCATCGACAGAACGAGAAAGAAAGCATAGCGATTCAAGCTGGAATCCGGAAGGCGAGTTCAGTTAGGATTGTAGGGTCGCGCTCGTTACAGCGTAAAGCTGCAAGCGGCGCCGCCCGGCGGGCGAAACGGCCGTGCCGCGTAAGTGACGGGTAAGTTGGAGCGCTTATTGTGGACACTGTCGGGTCGCCCGGTCGCCATCGTGCGACGTGGTGCGGCGCAGCATCGCGCAGCGGCCTTCGGGCCGTGCGCGGATGGTGGGTAGGAGACAGCGGCGCGCATGCGCCGGCCAAGACGCGCGGCGTGCACGATCGCGCCGCCATGCAGAGGATTCATGTTCACCAAGGGGTAGTCGATGTCTGCGATTGAATCGGTTCTTCACGAAACCCGCCAGTTTGCGCCGCCCGCGGCGCTCGAGCAGGCGGCGACCATTTCCGGCATGCCGGCCTATCGGGCGCTCGTCGCCGAGGCCGAGCGCGATTACGAAGGCTTCTGGGCGCGCCTCGCGCGCGAGGGTCTCGCGTGGCACAAGCCGTTCACCAACGTGCTCGACGAGTCCAACGCGCCGTTCTACAAGTGGTTCGACGACGGCGAGCTCAACGCGTCGTACAACTGCCTCGACCGTCACGTCGAAGCCGGCAACGGCGAGCGCGTCGCGGTGATCTTCGAAGCCGACGACGGCACCGTCACGCGCGTCACCTATGCGGATCTCCTCTCCCGCGTGTCGCGTTTCGCGAACGCGCTGAAGAAGCGCGGCATCGGCAAGGGCGACCGCGTCGTCATCTATATCCCGATGTCGATCGAAGGCATCGTCGCGATGCAGGCCTGCGCGCGCATCGGCGCGACGCACTCGGTCGTGTTCGGCGGCTTCTCCGCGAAGTCGCTGAACGAGCGGCTCGTCGACGTCGGCGCGACGGCGCTGATCACGGCCGACGAGCAGGCGCGCGGCGGCAAGACGCTGCCGCTCAAGAGCATCGCCGACGAGGCGCTCGCGCTGGGCGGCTGCGAAGCGGTGAAGAGCGTGATCGTCTATCGCCGCACCGGCGGCAAGATCGACTGGCATGCCGACCGCGACCTGTGGATGCACGAACTGACGGCCACCGAATCCGACACCTGCGAGCCGGAATGGGTGAGCGCCGAGCATCCGCTGTTCATCCTGTACACGTCGGGCTCGACCGGCAAGCCGAAGGGCGTGCAGCACAGCACCGGCGGCTACCTGCTGTGGGCCGCGCAGACGATGAAGTGGACCTTCGACTGGAAGCCCACCGACGTGTTCTGGTGCACGGCCGACATCGGCTGGGTCACCGGCCACACGTACATCACGTACGGCCCGCTCGCCTGCGGCGGCACGCAGGTCGTGTTCGAGGGCGTGCCGACCTACCCGGACGCCGGCCGCTTCTGGAAGATGATCGGCGACCACAAGGTCAGCGTGTTCTACACCGCGCCGACCGCGATCCGTTCGCTGATCAAGGCCGCCGAGGCCGACGACAAGGTACATCCGAAGAGCTACGACCTGTCGAGCCTGCGCATCATCGGCACGGTCGGCGAGCCGATCAATCCGGAAGCGTGGATGTGGTATCACAAGCACGTCGGCCAGGAGCGCTGCCCGATCGTCGATACGTGGTGGCAGACCGAGACGGGCGGCCACATGATCACGCCGCTGCCGGGCGCGACGCCGACCGTGCCCGGTTCGTGCACGCTGCCGCTGCCGGGCATCATGGCCGCGGTGGTCGACGAAACCGGCCAGGACGTGCCGAACGGGCAAGGCGGCATTCTCGTCGTCAAGCGCCCGTGGCCCGCGATGATCCGCACGATCTGGGGCGACCCGGAACGCTTCAAGAAGAGCTATTACCCCGAGGAACTCGGCGGCACGCTCTATCTCGCCGGCGACGGCACCGTGCGCGACAAGGACACCGGCTACTTCACGATCATGGGCCGGATCGACGACGTGCTGAACGTGTCGGGCCACCGGCTCGGCACGATGGAGATCGAATCGGCGCTGGTCTCGCACGAGCTGGTGGCCGAGGCGGCCGTGGTCGGCCGTCCTGACGACACGACGGGCGAGGCGGTGGTCGCGTTCGTGGTGCTCAAGCGTGCGCGTCCGGAAGGCGAAGAGGCCGCGGCGCTCGCGAAGACGCTGCGCGACTGGGTCGGCAAGCAGATCGGGCCGATCGCGAAGCCGAAGGACATCCGCTTCGGCGACAACCTGCCGAAGACGCGCTCGGGCAAGATCATGCGGCGCCTGCTGCGCTCGCTCGCCAAGGGCGAAGCGATCACGCAGGACACGTCCACGCTCGAGAATCCGGCCATCCTCGAGCAGCTCGCCGAAGTGCGCTGACCGTACCGGTTGCGCATCACGCGCACGAGCCCCTGCGCGGCAATCCCGATTGCCCGCGCAGGGGCTTTTTGTTACATAACGGCATGACCGTTCCGACCCGATCCGCGCCTGCCGCGCCACCGCCCGTTCCCGAGCCGCTCGAGCGTGCCCACGCACGCTACTGGCGCTTCAATGTCGCGCTGATCGCGGTGCTGATGGCGATCGGTTTCGCCGTGTCGTTCATCGTGCCGTTCTTCGGGCCCGCGCTCGCGAGTGTGCGCTTCGCCGGGTTCAGCCTGCCGTTCTACGTCGGTGCGCAGGGCGCGATTCTCGTGTATCTCGTGCTGATCGTCGCGTATATCGGGCTGATGCAGCGCGCCGACCGCACGCTGCGCCGCGCGTACGACGATCATGCGGCGCGTACCGGCCATCCGAACGGCGGGCGCTGATTCATGCTGACGCATCGACTGATCCGCGCGTATGCGCTCTACACGCTGGGGTTTCTCGGATTCGTGCTGCTGATGTGGCGGATCGAGCGCGCCACCGGCTCCGGCGTCTGGATCGGCTACGTGTTTCTGTTCGTGCCGATCGCGGTGTACGCGGTGATCGGGTTGCTGTCGCGCACGTCCGATCTCGTCGAATACTACGTGGCCGGGCGGCGCGTGCCGTCCGCGTTCAACGGGATGGCGACGGCGGCCGACTGGCTGTCGGCCGCGTCGTTCATCGGCCTGGCCGGCTCGCTCTATACGACCGGCTACGATGCGCTCGCGTACGTGATGGGCTGGACGGGCGGGTTCTGCCTCGTCGCGTTCCTGCTTGCGCCGTATGTGCGCAAGCTCGCGCGCTACACGATTCCCGATTTTCTCGGTACGCGCTTTTCGAGCACGGCCGTGCGTGCGCTCGCGGCCGGCGCGGCGATCCTGTGTTCGTTCGTGTACCTGGTCGCGCAGATCCAGGGGATCGGCCTGATCGCGACGCGCTTCATCGGCGTCGATTTCGCGATCGGGATCTTCTGCGGGCTCGCGGGCATTCTCGTGTGCTCGTTTCTCGGCGGGATGCGCGCGGTCACCTGGACGCAGGTCGCGCAGTACATCATCCTGATCAGCGCGATCCTGATTCCGGTGTCGCTGATCGCGATGAAGAACGGGCTCGGCCCGGTGCCGCAGTTCAGCTACGGCAAGCTGATGGAGCGCGTCGCGGCGCGCGAGGCGCAGGTGCGCGATGCGTCCGACGAACAGCAGGTGCGCGACGCATATCGACGACAAGCCGCGGACATCCAGACGCGGCTCGACCTGCTGCCTTCGTCGTATGCGGATGCACGCCGGCATCTCGCCGACCAGTTGGCCGACCTGCGGCGCCACAACGGACCGCTGCGCGAGATCAGCCAGCGCGAGCGCGAGCTGGCGGACTTTCCGCGCGATCCGGCGGCGGCGCGGGTCGCGTGGACGCAGGCGCGTGACGACCTGCTGGCCCGTGCCGAGCCGCCCGTGCCGATGCACGAACCGTTTCCCGCCGCGAGCGATGACGAACGCAAGCCGCGCGAGCGGAATTTCCTCGCGCTGCTGCTGTGCCTGTCGCTCGGCACCGCGAGCCTGCCGCACATCCTGACGCGTTACAACACGACCACGTCGGTCGCGTCGGCGCGGCGCTCGGTCGGGTGGACCCTGTTCTTCATCGCGCTGTTCTACCTCAGCGTGCCGGTGCTCGCGGTGCTGATCAAGTACGAGATCCTCGCGAACCTCGTCGGGCGGCCGTTCGCCGAATTGCCGGCGTGGGTCACGCAATGGCATCACTTCGAGCCCGACCTGATCAGCGTCGTCGAGGTGATTCGCGATGGCATCGTGCACTGGTCGGAAATCCAGATGCAGCCGGACATGGTCGTGCTGGCCGCGCCGGAGATTGCCGGGCTGCCGTACGTCGTGTCGGGACTGATCGCGGCCGGTGCGCTTGCCGCGGCGCTGTCGACCGCGGACGGGCTGCTGCTGACGATCGCCAACGCGCTGTCGCACGACGTCTACTACTGCATGGTCGCGCCCGACGCATCGAGCCAGCGGCGCGTGACGATCTCGAAGGTGCTGCTGCTCGGCGTCGCCCTGTTCGCGTCGTATGTCGCGTCGCTCAATACGGGGAAGATCCTGTTTCTCGTCGGCGCCGCGTTCTCGCTGGCGGCCTCGAGCTTCTTTCCGGTGCTGGTGCTCGGCGTGTTCTGGAAGCGCACGACGACGCGCGGTGCGATCGCCGGGATGGTGACCGGGCTCGCGGTGTGCGTGTACTACATCGTGTCGACCTATCCGTACTTCACGCAGCTGACGGGATTCGCGGGGCGCACGTGGTTCGGGATCGAGTCGATCAGTTCGGGCGTGTTCGGGGTGCCGGCGGGGTTCGCGGTGGCGATCGTCGTGAGTCTGCTCGATCGAAAGCCGGATGACTATACGCGGGCGCTGGTGGATTACATCCGGCATCCGTGACGCGGGTGTCGTTCGGCATGCTCGCGTGCCTGGGCAGCCAGTGCCGGCGCCGTGACGGGCGGGTCAGAGCGCGGAAATGCCGAGCTCGGCGCCCTTGGTCGTCTGTACCCGGCTGAAATCGCAGCTGCCGTCCGTCATCCCCTTGGCGTTCGGTATCGCGACGCACACATACGCACGGATGCCATGCGGCAGCGCCACGTGGCGAAACTCGCCGACCTTGATCGTCGCGACCCGGTCAACGGCAAAGCGATCGTTGATCGGTGTCGCGCTCGACGGGATCGACATCGTCACTTCCGACGCGGCGTTCCCGGTTTGCGATTTCAGCGTCTGGCTGCTGCCGATCTCACCGCTGACCGAGAAGCGTATCGCCGCCTGTCCTTCGGACACGCGTTGAACCGTGACCGCAAGCGTCGGCATGGCGATTCCCGCCGCGCATTTGCCGGCAGTGCACTCGCGAACGGAAAGCAGCGTGCGAAACGGGGATGCAGGCTGACCGATGACCGACAGGTCGGTAGACGATCCGCCGTCGCGCAGCGCCTTGTCGGCCGGCGGGGGAGAGGTCACCGCGACGGTGGTGGTGATCGACGGCGGCGAAAATGCCGTTGCGCAAGCTGACAGCATCGTCGAAGCGACAATCGTCATGGCGAACCCTGGATTGAATCGCATGGATCTGACTCGCGGAGCTGAAACCTCGGATATCGTCAGAAGAATACACATCTTTAGCGAGCGGGGTGCGGGGGGGCGATGTGCGATGGGTGCCGGCGAAACCGCCGTGTCGATGACCTGATTCGCAAAGCCCATGGCCATCATCATTCCCGGGCCGGCGAATGCATTTCCGTTCATGGCGGGCGAATGCGCCATGTTCGGTTGCATCATGGTCATGAACTGCGCACGCAGGTTTTCGCGCAGTGGCGGACAGTCGACACGGGATGAAAAACGAGTCGGCATCCTTGTCGGCGATGCCGAAACGCGATCGTTATCGAGTTCGGAACGATGGATTGAATGGCGCTGTCGTCGCGTCGAGAAAAACGATGAAGCGATGAGTCGCAGTATTGAACTGCATGGCTGACCCGCTTGCCCGATGCCTGAAGGCGGAAGTCGATGCGAAGCGCATGATGGCGGGCATGTCGGCGCAGCGACGATTGTCGGGCGCTTGGGCGTGCAGAAACGAAAAACGGGCCGAGCGGCCCGTTTTTGCTGACATCCTGGCGGAGAGAGGGGGATTCGAACCCCCGATAGGCGATTAACCTATACACGCTTTCCAGGCGTGCGACTTAAACCACTCATCCATCTCTCCGGAAGACCGAGAGTATAGCAAACTCTGGCGGCAGCCCGCCACTCCCTTCGGCAATCGTCAGAAATCCGTCGTCATCGACAGCCATACCGACCGCGGCTCGCCTTGTATCAGGTGCCCGCCGGTCGTCGACGACCAGTACGACTTGTTCGTGACGTTGCGCACGGTCGCACGGAACGTCGTCTTCCCGCCGAACAGCGCCGTCGCACAACACGCACCGAGATCGTAGCGGTCCCTCGCTGGGATCGACGCCACGCAACCGCCGAGCGGACCTCGGGGCGAACATGCGATCATCGGTCGTTCGAATGCGTCGTCATGATTCGCGCGCGCCGGCAGCGGCCCGCGCGGCCGAAGACGGCGACGCCATCCCGTTCGCAAGCTCCCTTCAGAAGGAACGCCACGCCATGTCGTTGTCCGCCTTGCTCGCTTTTGCCCTGATCCTCTCCGTCGGCGTCGCGACGCCCGGCCCGACGGTGTTGCTCGCGATGAGCAACGGCTCACGGTACGGATTGCGTCACGCACTGGTCGGCATGCTCGGTGCCGTCACCGCCGATGTCGTGATGGTTGCGCTGGTCGGGTTCGGTCTCGGGATGCTGCTCGAAGCATCGGAAACGGCGTTCGTCACGCTGAAGCTGGCCGGTGCCGCGTGGCTTGCCTATGTCGGTGTGCGGATGCTGCTCTCGTCCGGTGGTCGTGCTGCCGCGCAGGCAGTCGATCAGGCGATGCCCGATCGCCGGACCGCGTTCCTGAAGAGTTTTTTCGTCGCAATGAGCAACCCGAAGTATTACCTGTTCATGTCCGCGCTGCTGCCGCAGTTCGTCGACCGGTCGCACGCGATCGCGCCGCAGTACGCGATCCTCGCAGCGACGATCGTCGCGATCGACGTCGTCGGGATGACCGGCTACGCGCTGCTCGGCGTGCACTCGGTGCGCGTGTGGAAAGCGGCCGGCGAGAAGTGGCTGAACCGCGTCAGCGGGGCGCTGCTGCTGATTCTCGCGGGATATGTCGCGTTGTACCGCAAGGCCGCGAACTGACGCGCCGATGCTTCCGGCACACGATCTCGGCCAACCGGCCCGGCGATGAAGCCGATCGAGCGTTTCGCGCTCGAAACGCACGACGGTCCGTACGAAACGTGGCCGTCGCGTACCGCCGTGCTCGTGAACGGCGAGCGCTCCGGCCTCACGGTTTCCGGTTACGTACTGCTTCGCCAGTTCGAGACGCCGGCCGCTTATCTGCTCGTCACCGACTACGACTGCCTGTTCGAGGAGGCCGTCACGTTCACGCTCGTGTCGAAGGATCCATTGAAGGAAATTGCGCGGCGCACGGTCGGCGCGATGTATGCGTCGTGCCATCTGGACGACCTCGCGTGGGCCGACGACCGGCATTTCAGCGCGACGTTCGTGGACATCGACGGACGATGGGATTTTACGATTCGTGACCGATCGGTGCCGTTCATCCTGCCCAGGCTCGGGATGAATCGCGTGCGGGATCGGTAATGCGCGATCGGTGCCCAAGAGGGGCTTGGCCACGTGTGCGCGCCGTCTGAAACCCGCTCAAACAGGCGGTTTCATTTCTCTTTCGCATTGATCCGACATGTAAGTTTCGGCGCGTCCGAATCTCGCGTGGCCAGCCCGCATCGCGGCAGGAGTGGCGGCGCTCCTGCATGACGTCCGTCCGCCACCTTACAAAATGAATGGAAATTGAAAGAATTCCTTCCCTTGACGCAAGGCGCTCGGGCCATTTATTGTCCGTCTGCCGCCCGTGAGAGAGCACGGCGGCAATCGCGGATGCGCGCCACGCGCGCACGACAACACGCAGCAGAAAGCAGAAAAGGAAACGTGGTAGCCACATGAAGCCGCTATTCGATGACAAGAACTCCGATGCGGTCAGCGATCGTCCTTCCACCCCGTCTTCGTCACCCGTCGCCGTGCCTGCCGCCGCCGTCACTGTGCCGGCCGCGCGCCCGGCGGAGAATGTCCGCCTGATCACCGTCGACGAGATCGACCAGCTCGGCGCGACGCAGGGCACGCGGATCGCCGCTTTTTCCCAGCAGATTCTCGCGAGCGTCCGCGCGTCGGATGCCGACCAGTTCGGTGACAAGCTCAACGAACTGATCGCGACCGCGAAGGGGCTCGATCCGCGCGGCGCCGACAAGGGCGGGCTGCTCACGCAGGTCACGCGGCTGTTTCGCTCGACCAAGGAGAAGCTGCTGTCGCAATACGAATCGGTGAGCAAGCGGATGGACACGCTCGTCGTCGAGCTCGAGAGCCATGCGCGGCGCCAGAAGGCCGGCATCGACGAGCTCGAGCGGATGTACAACGACAACTACGCGCTGCACCAGGAGCTCGCGCAGTCGAAGGCGCACGGCGAAACGGCGCTCGCGACGCTGCGTGCGCATCTCGCGGCCGGCCAGCAGCCGGCGGACGACGCGTTCGCCGCACAACGCCTGCTCGACGTGAAGCGCAAGGTCGACGCGCTCGAAAGCAAGCTCGACGACCTCGACCGCGCGATGCTGATGTCGAAGCAGCTCGCGCCGCAGATCCGCATGGAGCAGGACCAGAAACGCACGCTGACGTCGAAGTTCATGACGATCAAGACCGTGCTGATCCCCGCGTGGACCAATGCGTTCGCGCTCTACCTCGAGCAGCTCAGCACGAAGCGCGCGGCGGCACTCGCGAACGCGACGTACGACGCGGCCGACGAGGCGATCCGCGCGCAGGCCGACCTGAACCGCCAGAACGCGCAGGAAGTCGCGAAGCTCGGCCAGCGCCCGGTGATCTCGACCGACACGTTCGAATACGCGCAGCAGCAGCTGTTCGGCGCATTCGACGACATCACGCAGATCATCGCCGACGGCAAGCGCCAGCGCGAGCAGGACGCGCCGCGCCTGCGCCAGCTCGAACAGGACCTGATCACCCGATTCGCTCCGAAGCACAACTGAGAGAACTGAGAGAACACCGCATGATTACGCTTGAGAAACGCGCGGCGAAGGTCGCGATCGTCCTCGAAAAACGCCAGATCCTGAAGCCGCCCGTCGTGCGCGTCGGCGCGGCGCTCGACATCTCCGGCTCCGCGAAGCCGCTCTACCAGTCGGGCGTGATCCAGGAGACGCACGACCGGATCCTCGGCATCGCACTGAAGTTCGACGACAACGGCGAAGTCGACACGTGGACCTTCACCGAAGGCTACAACCGGCTGCCGACCGCGACGCCGGACAACTACGGCTCGTACATTTCCGACCACGTGCTCGAAGCGCGGATCGACAAATGGGGCGGCACGCAGTACGCGCCGGTGATGAACGACATCGTCGACTTCTTCTTCCGCGCGCCGCAGCCGTCGCCGCAACGCGAAGAGAAGCGCGGGTTCCTGAGCCGGCTGTTCGGCGGCGCGGACGAGACGCCGGCACCAGCGGCTTCCGCGCCGGTCAACGGCCATCTGCCCGCATGGGTGCTGTTCGTCACCGACGGGCAGAACCCGAAGAACGATCGCAAGCGCGTGCGCCAGTTGCTGGCCGAGTCGCAGCACTACCCGCTGTACTGGTCGCTCGTCGGCGTCGGCGACCCGAGCGAATTCGGCTTCCTCGCGGAAATCGCGGAAGAGATGCCGAACGTCGGCTTCCTGCATCTCGAATCGCTCGACATCAGCGACGAACAGATCTACGAACAGTTGATCACGCAGGAATTCTGCGACTGGGTGCGCGCGAAGTAAGCGCGACCCGCACGTCATTTTTTCCCGAAACTCGAAACTCCACATCATGTTGAAAGACTTCAAGATCCCGCTGTCGCTCACGGCGCTCGCACTGGTCGCCGCGTATTTCCTCGGCGGCGTGAAAGACATGCTGATCGTCGCGGTCCTGTGCGTGCTCGAAATCTCGTTGTCGCTCGACAACGCGGTCGTCAACGCCTCCGTGCTCAAGAACTGGTCGGAGAAGTGGCGCAACCGCTTCATGGTGTTCGGCCTGCCGGTCGCCGTGTTCGGCATGCGGCTCGTGTTCCCGCTGCTGATCGTCGCGGTGATCGGCCACATCGGCATGTGGGATGCGCTGACGCTCGCGATCGAGTCGCCGGAGAAGTACGCGGCGATCCTGACTTCCGCGCATCACCAGGTGTCGGCGTTCGGCGGCGCGTTCCTGCTGATGGTGTTCTTCAAGTTCATGCTCGACACCGAGAAGGACGAGCACTGGATCGGCTTCCTCGAAGGCCCGATGCGCCATCTCGGCCGCATCACCGCGCTGGAAGTGGCGCTGACGCTCGCGATCGTGATCATCGCGTCGTTCTACGTGCCGTCGGCGGAACAGGTCGCCTTCCTGCTGGCAGGCGCGTTCGGCGTGATCAGCTTCGTGATCGCGCACGGTATCGGCGACCTGATCGGCGGCGAGGAAACGGGCACGCGCGTGGTGCGCGAAGGCGTCGCGGGTTTCATGTATCTCGAGGTGCTCGATTCGTCGTTCAGCTTCGACGGCGTGATCGGCGCATTCGCGCTGTCGAACAACATCTTCCTGATCGCGCTCGGCCTCGGCGTCGGCGCGGCCTATATCCGGGAGATGACGCTCGTGCTGCTGAAGAAGGGCACGCTCGCGCAATATCGCTATCTCGAGCACGGCGCATTCTGGGCGATCGGTGCGCTCGCAACGATCATGTTCCTCGGCGTGAAATTCGAGGTGCCGGAGGTCATCACGGGCCTGGTCGGCGCGGCGATGATCGCCGCGGCCGTGTGGTCGTCGATCGTCGTGCAGCGCAAGGAAGACCGCACCGCGGTGGCCGGCGAATAAGCACGCGCCGCGCGCGGCACGCAAACCATCAACGAGGGGGCCGCGCAGGGCGGCCCGGCATTGCCGCCGGCGCAACGGCGGTTCCAGCAGAAGAGGTTCAGATGATCAATTTGTCGAAAGGCGGTCGCGTCAACCTGTCGAAGGAAGCGCCCGGCACGCAGAAATTCCGCATCGGTCTCGGTTGGGACGCGAACGCGACGGACACGGGCACGGATTTCGATCTCGACGTGTCGGTGTTCCTGTGCAAGTACGACGCGCAGAGCAATCCGAAGCTGATCTCGGATCAGCATTTCGTGTTCTACAACAGCGAAGTGCGCACGATGGAGCGCAAGGAAACCTTCATCCAGCCGGGCGACGATTTCCCGAAGCGCGGGATGCCCGCGTCGAAGTGCCTGGGTGTCGTGCACAGCGGCGACAACCGCACGGGCAGCGGCGGCGGCGACGACGAAGTGATCTTCATCGACGTGACGAAGCTCGCCGCGGACATCGAGGAAATCTCGGTGGTCGTGACGATCGACCAGGCCGAAGCGCGCCGCCAGAATTTCGGCCAGGTGCGCAACAGCTACATCCAGATCGCCGACGAGGTGTCGGGCGCGGTGATCGCGAAGTACGCACTCGAGGAGGACTTCTCGATGGAGACGTCGGTGCAGGTGGGCAGCTTCTATCGCCGCGACGGCCACTTCATGTTCAAGGCGGTCGGCGCCGGCTACAACCGCGGCCTGGGCGACTTCGTGCGCGCGTACGGCGGCGCGGTCTGACTGGCGGCAGTCCGGCCGGCGGGACACCGCCGCGCCGGGCAGGAAGCAGCGATGACGAATCCGTCCGACGAGCCGAAGCGGCTCGAGTTCGATACGACGCCCGAGCGCACGCCCGGGCGTCTTGCGTTCGACGCGCCGCCCGCGGCCGCGACGCAGGGCGCGCGCGCGCCCGAGCGGCCGGCACCGCAGGCGCTCGACTTCGGGCCGGCGCCCGACAGGCCCGTGCGCACCGCGCCGGCCGAGGCGGTCGGCCGCGCGGTGTTCGGCGAGTCGAACCATCCGCAGCTCGAAGCATGCTTCCGCGCCGCGCAGGCCAGCTTCCCGAATCTCTATCCCGACTACGCGCCGCGCATCGAGCGGCACATCCGGCAACTGGTACCGCTGAAGCTCACGACGGTCGCGACGATCGGCGACGGCGCGCTGGAGACGGCAGGCAACCTCGTCGAAGCCGTCGCGGCCACCACGCGCGAATTCAACGAACTCGGCGCGGCCGACATGATGGCCGGCATGCTCGCGCAGGCGACGCGCAAGGCCGGCATGTTCGAACGCTGGTTCGGCGGGGCGGCGGGCCATGTCGACTACCGGGCGGCGCTCGGTGCGCTCAAGCAGTCGCTCGGTTTCTTTCCGCGCCGCACCGAGGAACTCGCCGCGAAGGTTCGCCATGCGGAAGAAAATCTCGTGGTCGTACTCGCGGCGCTGAGCGCGGTGTCGGACGTCGTGCGCGCACCGGACGATGCGGGCATCGAGCGCACGCTGTTCGACCGCCGCAACATCGTCGGGCAGGCGGTGCAGCAGATCCGCATGCAACCCGCGCAATTGCGCGGGCTCGACGAGCGCGTGACCGATCTGCTGTCGCGCGCCGATCACCTGATGAACGTCGTGCTGCCGGCGGCGCTGGCGGCGCGGCCGCAGCGCTGAGCGAACGGCGCATAGGGCACGAAGCGCACGGATGCGCGCGCCGCGGCGCGCGCGTTCGCTGCGCAGGCCACGCCGCGTCACGCCATTTCACGTGCACCGGCGCGAGTCTGCTATCTTCCCGGGCATCTCATTGCTTTCCCGCCGATTCTCCATGACCGACCGCATCGTTGCCGCATTCGATTTCGACGGCACCATCACGACGACCGACAGCTTTCGCCATTTCGTCCGCTATGCGGTCGGCACGCCGCGCTTCGCATGGGCCGGGCTGCGTGCGCTGCCGTGGATCGTCGCGATGAAGGCCGGGCTGCTGTCGCGTGGCGATGCGAAAGCGAAGTTCGCGTCGTTCGCGTTCGGGCCCGTGCGCGAGGACGCACTCGATGCGCAGGCGCGTACGTTCGTCGACACCTATCTGCCGGGCCTCGTGCGTCCGGAAATGCTCGAACGCATTCGCGAGCACCGGGCACGCGGGCACGAAGTCGTGCTGGTGAGCGCGTCGCCGTCGCTGTACCTGGAGAAGTGGGCGAAGACGGCCGGCTTCGATGCGGTGCTCGCGACGCGGCTCGCGTTCGAGCGCGGCACGTTTGCCGGCCGGCTCGACGGCGAAAACTGCTGGGGGCCGCAGAAGGTCGTGCGGCTGCGCGGGTGGTGGGGCAGCCGGCCGCCGAAACAGCTGTTCGCGTACGGCGACAGCCGCGGCGACAAGGAAATGGCCGAGCTCGCGAACTGGTCGTGGATCCGCGGGCAAGGGCCGATGCCGCCGATCGGCGGCTGAGCCGGCGCGGCGCCGGTTTTACATCACGCGTCGGCTTGCGCGTGGCGAGCGCGGCGCGACGGTCGATACGGGCCCCAGCGATTCGCACGCGCGAAGGTGCCGACGTCGTTGAAGCGCACGCCGACTTCACGCAGCGCCGCATGCGCAGTGCGCGCGGTCAGCTGGCGAATGTAGAACGGGTCGCGCACCACGAAGTGATGGATCGCATGCGTGCTGCCGAAGTTGAAGCAGAACAGCTGGAACGGCAGCATCCACCACGGGTTGAGCACCTGCGTCTGCTGGATCACGTTGCGTGAATCGATATCGCCGAAGTAATGCATGTTCGAGCTGACGAAGTTGATGCAGAAGCTGCGCACGAAATTCGGCCCGAGCCACACCACGGCCAGGAAATCGACGACGCTCATCGCGCGCGCGACGATGGCCGGCACCGTCACCGCGTAGCCGAACGCATGCAGCGCGAACAGGCCGGCGTGATAGACGATGAACGCATGCCACAGCACGTAATACACGTGACCGACCGGCATGTACGACGACACCTGCTCGACGCGCAACTGCATGCGTTCGGACGGGTCCTGCACCGGTTGCGCTGCCACGTACTGCTTCACCTTGCGGCGCATCGCGGCCGGCCGCAGCACGACGGCGAGCATGCCGTCGGCGATCATCAGCAGGCGCTTCACGCCCCAGCGCTCGCCGTTGGTGATGCCGAATTCCTCGAGATCCGATTCGCCGCCCGACACCTTGTGGTGATGCAGGTGCATGCGCCGCCGCGTCCACGGGTTGATCGTGCCGGGCCGCGTGAGCCAGCACAGCGCCATCATCAGGTGATAGGCCCACGGCGTCTTCTTGAAGTACATCAGGTGGATCAGGTCGTGCTCGAGCTCGTGGATCAGCGACGTGACGAACGCGGCGAGCGGCAGCGCGACGTACCACGCGATCGCCCCGCGCGCATACAGCCAGGCGATCGCGAGCATTGCGCTCACCGACACGGCCATCACGGTCGCGCCGACGAGGTTCTGGTTGTCGAGCAGCGGAAAGCGCGCGCGGATCGCGTCGCTCGCGGCGTTGACCTCGCGGCGGACGTACGCGACCTTGTCCGCGTCGTGGCGAAAGGCGGTTCGTGCGGGTTGGCTCATCGACCGGATTCCTGCGGAAAGAGTGGGGCGTTATGCCGATGTGACAAGCATAGGCGCGCACCGGGCCGCCCGCGAGGGCCGCGGGTGCCAATGGCGGTGTCATTTCGGGCCACGTTGGCCGGCCGGCGCGGCTAGAGTCTCGCCCCGGTGTCATTGCGGGCCAGCGGCGCTACAATCCGCCGAAACCGCTCCGGAGTCCTCCGCATGGCCCTGTCCGTCCCGGATGCCGCGCGCCAGTTGAACAAGGCGACGGTGTCGTCCGCGTATGCGCTGTTCATGCTGATGCTGGCCGAGGAGCGCGGTATCGACGGCGGCCGCATTCTCGCGGGCTCGGGTGTCGAGCGCGACCGGCTCGCGCAGCCCGATGCGCGCATCACGCCGCTGCAACAGGCGGCGATCGTGTTCAACCTGCTCGACGCGACGGACGATCCGTCGATCGCGATCGAGATCGGCCTGCGCAGCAGCCTGACGAAAGCGGGACTGATCGGCTTCGGGCTGATGAGCTGCGCGACGCTCGGCGAGGCGATCTCGCTCGGCATCCGCTACCTGCCGACGCGCGTGCCGTTCTTCTCGGTGCGGCTCGCGCGGCTCGACGGGACCGTCGACATCGACGTGCTCGAAGCGTTTCCGCTCGGCCGGCTGCGGCAGTTCGCGGTCGAGAACTTCCTGGTCGAGACGGCGATCCTGTTCAATTCGCTGCTGTATCCGGTGCCGGCGCGCACGCTGCAGTCGCGCGCCGAACTCCACTTCGAATGGCCCGAGCCGCCGTGGTTCGAGCGTTATCGCGCGCGCCTGCCGCGCTGCCATTTCGACGCGAGCGCGAACCGCATCCGTTGCGATGCCGCGCTGCTCGACGAACCGATCGGCACCGCGAACGCGCACACCGCGCAGATGATCGTGCAGCAGTGCGAGGCCGAACTCGCGCGGCTCGGGTATGCGGAGAGCATCGTCGAGCGCGTGCGCAACCTGCTGATCTGCGGCGAGGGCGGCTATCCGGCGGTCGACGACGTCGCGCGCGAGCTGCATGTATCGGCGCGTACGCTCAAGCGCAAGCTCGCCGAATACGGTGCGACCTATTCGGCGCTGCTCGACGAGATCCGGTTGCGCGACGCGCTGCGGCTGCTCGAGGGGACGCGGCTGCCGGTGGACGAGATCGCCGCGCGCGTCGGTTATACGGATCGCGCGAACTTCACGCGTGCGTTCAAGCGCTGGACGGGTGTCGCGCCGAGCGAGCGGCGCTGAACGCGGGCATGCGCCGGCCCGCGTGGCGGGACTGCCGGTTCATGCTCCACGTATCCCTTCTTCAGACGATCTCGACCCAGTTCGCGCCGCGCCCGCCCGGCACGCGTGCGTGCGGCGACAGCGCGCCATCGTCCTGCGAGATCGCATACACCGACACGTATTCCGACTGTTCGCCGCACGCGACGAGCCAGCGCCCCGACGGGTCGATCGCGAACCCGCGCGGTTGCGTTTCGGTGGCCGTTGCATGCGCGGGCTCGAACGTGCCGTCTGCGGTGCGGCGATAGCAGAGCAGGCGGCTCGACGTGCGTTCGCTGACGTAGGCGAAACGCTCGTCGGGGCTCAGGTGCAGGTCGGCGGCCCAGACGGAGGGCTCGGTGGGCGCGGGCGGCCGCGCATGGCCCGGCGCGAGTTCGGCGACGGCCGGATGGCGCGCACTCACGTGCGCCTCGCCGAGCCGGCCGGTATCGGGGTCGCGCGCGAACGTGGCGAGCGTGGCCTGGAATTCGCTGACGACGACGAGCACTCGGCCGTCGCGCGCGAACTGCAGGTGGCGCGGGCCGAACCCGGCCGGCACGCGCGTTTCGCCGTGTTCGAGCGCGCGCAGGCCGGCCGCGTCCTCGACCAGCGCGAAGCTGAACACGCGATCCGAGCCGAGCGAGCTGACATAGGCGAAACGGTTGTCCGGCGACACGATCACCGAGTGCGCGTTCGCGATGCCGCCCACGACCTGCAGCGGCGTGCCGTCGCCGTCGCGCACGCGCGCGGCGTCGTAGAGGCTCAGCGAATTTCCGCCGTACGACGCGCCGAGCAGCCAGCGGCCGTCGCGGTCGAGCGACAGGTACGCATGGCTCGCGTCGATCGCGGTCGCGCCGATGCGCACGAGCGCGCCGGTGGCCGGCACGACGCGGAACGCGACGATCGTCGGCTGTTCGCCGCGCGTCGCGACGTAGAGCCGCGCGCGGTCGGCCTGCACGGCGATCGGCATCGCGACGTCGGCTGCGGGATAGCGGGCGAGCGGCGCGAGCGTGCCGTCGGCCGCGAGCGAAAACGTGGCGAGGTCGGCGTCGGCGGCGTTCGAGACGACGACGGTCAGGCGATCAGTGTTCGGCATGGCGGAGCATCGATGCGTTCGTCGGGGCGGTGTCGGCCGGCAGGCCGCGCGGCGGATCGCTGCGCCGGTGCGTGCGCGCGAACAGCGCGGCCACGGCGGCGACGAGCGAAGCGATCGCGAGCGCATACAGCCCGCCCGTGATCGAACCCGTATGTTGCTTCAGATAGCCGAAGGCCGTCGGCGCGACGAAGCCGCCGAGGTTGCCGACCGAGTTGATCAGCGCGATCACGGCCGCGGCCACGCGCGTGTCGAGATAGCCCTGCGGGATCGGCCAGAACAGTGACGCCGCGGCCTTGAAGCCGAGCGCGGCGAAGCAGATCGACGCGAACGACCAGGCCGGATCGTGCGACGTCGACGCGAACAGCCCGCACGCGGCGAGCACGAGCGCGAACGCGAGCCAGCGCTGCGGATGCTTCCATTTCGACGACAGCACCGCGAAGCCGTACATCGCGCCGATCGCGATCATCCACGGAATCGTGTTGTACAGGCCGACCTGGAAATCGGTGAGGCCGCCCATCTTGCGGATGATCGTCGGCAGCCAGAACGTGGCCGCGTAGATCGTCAGCTGGATCGAGAAATACAGGAAGCAGAACAGCATGATCTGCGGATCGCGCAGCAGCGCGGTGGCGCGCACCGGCACGTTCGAACGGACGTCGCGCGCCGAGCGTTCCTCGTCGAGCGCGTTCTGCAGTGCCGTGCGTTCCTCGGCGGTGAGCCACGTCGCGTCGCGGATGTGCGATTTCAGCAGCAGCCAGCTCGCACCGCACAGCGCGACGGAGAACAGTCCTTCGATCAGGAACATCCACTGCCAGCCTTCGAGGCCGAAGCCGCGGATCGACAGCAGCGCACCGGTGACCGGCCCGGACAGCACCGACGCGAACGCGGAGCCGCCGAGGAAGATCGCCATCGCCTTGCCGCGTTCCTGCGGCGGCAGCCATTGCGACAGGTACAGCACGACGCCGGGGAAGAAACCGGCCTCGGCCGCGCCGAGCAGGAAGCGCAGGGCATAGAACGACGTGTCGTTCCACACGAACGCCATCGCGGCCGCGACGATGCCCCACGTCGCCATGATCCGCGCGAGCCACACGCGGGCGCCGTAGCGCTGCATCAGCAGGTTCGACGGCACCTCGAACAGCGCATAGCCGACGAAGAACAACCCGGCACCGAGGCCGTACGCGGCCGCGCCGATGCCGATCGACGCTTCGAGGTGGCGATCGACGAAGCCGACGTTCACGCGGTCGATGTAGTTCGCGATGAACATGATCAGCACGAGCGGCAGCACATGCCACTTCACTTTCGAGACGGCGGACGCGAGCGGGTCGCGTCCGGGCAGGGCGGGCGAGGGCGGGTTCAAGCGTGTCTCCGGTCGGGCGGGGCTGTGTAGTATGTCGTCGTATGACATGGTACGCCTGAGTGCCGATGGAGACGTCGCGGGTTTACCCGGGAATTACCCGGATATTGGGGAATTTCATGAGATTCTTCGGGCGGCCGTCAATGTCTGATGACATATGACATGAAACGAGTGTGTGCCAATCGCCGGGATACCCGGTGGCGACCCGCGCGCGTGGTGCATCTCCTAGGCAACCCGTCCGGCGGCTGCGCTCGCGGCCGCTACGCCATCGACACGACGCTGTTGAGCAGCGTCTTCACGAGCACGGCCTGCCGCGTTGCGCCCGTTTTCGCGAAGATGCCGCGCAGGTGCGCGCGTGCGGTGTTCTTCGTGATGCCGGTCGCGGCGGCGGCCTCGTCGAGCGTCAGCCCGTCGACGAGCAGCAGCGCGATTTCGGTTTCCATCGGCGTGAGCCGGAACAGCCGGTGCAGCATGTCGCGCGACGTCTGCGGCGACGACACGGGATCGCGCACGAACACCGCGACGGCCGGCCGGTGCCGGCGGTCCTCGGCGCCGCGGTAGGGGGCGAGCGGGCGCAGCAGCACGCTCAACGGCATCGCGCCGCCGGGGCGCGACAGCGTGGTGGCTTCGATGCGGGCGAGCGCGCCCGCGCGGAAATGCTCGAGCGCGGCCTGCAATGCCTTCTGCAGCCGGCGCTCGTCGAGCGGGCACGATGCGTGGAGCCGCTCGTGGCGCACGCACAGCCCGTCCTGCTGCTCGATCAGCCGCTCGGCGATGCGGTTGCGCTTGATCACGCGGCCGTCCTCGTCGACGATCGCCGTGCCGACATCGAGCCGGTCGACGGTGCCCGCGTACAGCGCGCGTTCGGCATCGAGCACGTCGAACGCCGCGTGCAGCTCGACTGCCCGCTGCAGGTGCGGCAGCAGCGTCGCGACCTGCGCGCGTTCGGTCGCGTCGAAGTCCCGCCCGCCGTGCGCGCGGCTCACGAAGAACGCGCATTCGACGCCGCGTTCGCCGCGCAGGTTCGCGCCGAGGATGTAGCGCAGGTCGAGCGGCTGCAGGTATTGCCGGTAGAAATCGTGCGCGCGCCACGCGGTTTCGCCGAACAGCCGGTCGGCCGTGAAGACCTGGCCGGGCGGCTGATCGAGAAACGGGCACAGCGCATAGAACTGCTCGCTGTACGACGGTTCGCCGGGCAGCAGCGGGCCGTGCGCCGACGCGTTGATGATGAGCCCGTGCCGTGCGCCGCCCGGGTTGCGCAGCACCAGTGTCGTGAAGCGCGCGTCGAGCCGCACGCGGACCGCTTCGAGGAAGCCGGCCCACGGGGTCGCTTCCGACGGGCCCTGGTAGACGAGCCCGAGCCACGCGCTGAGTTCGCGCGCCGTCCACGCCGCGTCGTCGAAGCCGTCGTGCGCGGCCGGATCGCCGGGTGCCAGCGCGATGGGCATGCTCGTGTTCTCCTGGATCGGGGTGAAGGGTTCCCGAGCCAGCATACCGGCCGCCCGGCGGCCCGCGTCATCCGAACGGAGGAGGCGGCGCGCCCGGGCGGGCCGGCGGGCAACCGCCGGGCTGCCCGCCTGCGGCGCCTACGCCGCGCGCTCGCGCAGCAGGTAAGCGACGATGCGCCCGGCCGCTTCGTCGGGGGACTCGGCGACCGTATCGACGCGCAGTTCGGGCCGCGCGGGCGGCTCGTACGGCGAATCGATGCCCGTGAAATGCTTCAGCTCGCCGCGCCGCGCCTTCTTGTACAGGCCCTTCGGGTCGCGCTCCTCGGCGACCGCGAGCGGCGTGTCGACGAACACCTCGACGAACTCGTCGGGGCCGGCGAGCGCACGCGCCATCTCGCGTTCCGAGCGGAACGGCGAGATGAACGACACGAGCGTGATGAGCCCCGCGTCGAGCATCAGCCGCGCGACTTCGGCGACGCGCCGGGTGTTCTCCACGCGATCGGCCTCGGTGAAGCCGAGATCGCGATTGAGCCCGTGCCGCACGTTGTCGCCGTCGAGCAGGTACGTGTGCTTGCCGAGCGCGTGCAGCCGCTTCTCGACGAGGTTCGCGATCGTCGACTTGCCGGCGCCCGACAGCCCCGTCAGCCACACGATGCGCGGCGTCTGCGCCTTCTGCGCGGCACGCGCGGCGCGGTCGACGTCGACGGCCTGCCAGTGCACGTTGTGCGCGCGGCGCAGCGCGAAGTGCAGCATCCCGGCACCGACCGTGTCGTTGGTGAAACGGTCGATCACGATGAAGCCGCCCGTGTGGCGGTTGCGGTCGTACGGATCGAACGCCACGGGCCGGTCGAAGCTCAGGTTGCACACGCCGATTTCGTTGAGCGCGAGCGTGCGCGCCGCGAGATGCTCGCGCGTGTTCACGTCGACCTTGTACTTCGGCGTCGCGCAGGTCGCGCCGACCGTCTGCGTGCCGAGTTTCACGAGATACGGGCGGCCGGGCAGCAGCGGCGCGTCGTGCATCCACACGAGCGTCGCCTCGAACTGGTCGGCCACCTCGGGCGGCGCGTCCGCGCGCGCGATCATGTCGCCGCGGCTGATGTCGATCTCGTCGGCGAGCGTGAGCGTCACCGCGTCGCCGGCGTGCGCGATGCCGCTTTCGCCGCGTTGCGTGATCACCGACGCGACGCGGCTCTCCTTGCCGGACGGCAGCACGCGCACGCGCTCGCCGACGCGGATCTCGCCCGATGCGATGCTGCCCGCGTAGCCGCGGAAATTCAGGTGCGGGCGGTTGACCCACTGCACCGGCAGCCGGAACGGCTCGTCGCGCGTCACGCGCGCGGCAAGCGGCAGCGTGTCGAGATGCTGCATCAGCGTCGGGCCCGCGTACCACGGCATCCGCGTGCCCGGCGCGATCACGTTGTCGCCGCGCAGCGCCGACATCGGGATGCTGACGATCTCCGCCAGCCCGAGCTCGGCCGCGAACGCGCGATAGTCGGCGTCGATGCGCTCGAACACGGCCCGGTCGTAGTCGACCAGGTCCATCTTGTTGATCGCGAGCACCACGCGCCTGATGCCGATCAGCGCGACGAGATGGCTATGACGGCGCGTCTGCGTGAGCACGCCCTTGCGCGCGTCGATCAGGATCACGGCGAGATCGGCGGTCGACGCGCCGGTGATCATGTTGCGCGTGTACTGCTCGTGGCCGGGCGTGTCGGCGACGATGAACTTGCGGCGCGCGGTCGCGAAGAAGCGGTACGCGACGTCGATCGTGATCCCTTGTTCGCGCTCGGCCGACAGGCCGTCGACGAGCAGCGCGAAATCGAGCTCGCCGCCCTGCGTGCCGACCTTCTTCGAATCGGCTTCGAGCTGCGTGAGCTGGTCGTCGAACAGCATGTTCGATTCGTAGAGCAGGCGGCCGATCAGCGTGCTCTTGCCGTCGTCGACGCTGCCGCACGTGATGAAGCGCAGCAGGTCCTTCGTCTGCGCATCGGCGGCGTGCATGTTGGGCGTCGCGTGTGCGGGCGCCTCGGGCGCGGTGAGAACGTGTGCCATCAGAAATATCCCTCCTGTTTCTTCTTTTCCATCGAGCCGGCCGAATCGCTGTCGATCAGGCGTCCTTGTCGTTCCGACGTGCGCGTCTCGCGCATTTCCCGAAGGATGTCGTCGAGCGAGCTCGCGTCGCTGTCGATCGCGCCCGTCAGCGGGTAGCAGCCGAGCGTGCGAAAGCGCACCTTGCGCATCTGCGGCACTTCGCCTTTGCGCAGCGGCATGCGTTCGTCGTCGACCATGATCAGCGCGCCGTCGCGTTCGACGACGGGCCGTTCCTTCGCGAAGTAGAGCGGCACGATCGGAATGTCGTGAAGCTGGATGTACTGCCAGATGTCGAGTTCGGTCCAGTTCGAGATCGGGAACACCCGCAGGCTTTCGCCCTTGCGCTTGCGCGCGTTGTACAGCGACCAGAGTTCGGGACGCTGGCGCTTCGGGTCCCAGCGGTGCTGCTCCGAGCGCAGCGACACGATGCGTTCCTTCGCGCGCGATTTCTCCTCGTCGCGGCGCGCGCCGCCGAACGCGGCATCGAAGCCGTAATGATCGAGCGCCTGCTTGAGCCCCTGCGTCTTCCACACGTCGGTGTGCATGGCCGAGCCGTGCGTGAACGGATTGATGTCGTTCGCGATGCCGTCGGGGTTCACGTGCACGCGCAGGTCGAGGCCGAGGCGCGCGGCCGTCTCGTCGCGAAACGCGATCATCTCGCGGAATTTCCACGTCGTATCGACGTGCAGCAGCGGAAAGGGCGGCTTCGCCGGGTAGAACGCCTTCATCGCGAGATGCAGCATGACCGAGCTGTCCTTGCCGATCGAATACAGCATCACCGGGTTCTCGCTCTCGGCCACCACCTCGCGCATGATGTGGATGCTTTCGGCCTCCAGTCGCTCCAAGTGGGTCAACATCGTTCGTCTCCTTGTTTCATGCCGGCGCCGCGCGACATGTGCGGCGTTTCGTGCATGACGCCAACGGTATCGAGCGAGCGGCATGCCGCTCTTCGTCCGGGTGGACTAAACCGCGGCGCGGCCGTGGAGCGGATCTTTCCTTAGTCCACCCGGACGAGGAGGTGCGCGACGCCGGCGCTTAAGGTGAGCGCTCGACCATCGGCGGAGACGACACATGACGGACGACACACGTGCCACGCAATTGCTTTCGGGCCAGACCTGGGCCGATTTCTGCGACACCCTGAAACGCAGCGGCGAACAGATCCTGCGCGCCGAGGCGCCGGACGATCCGCTGACACGCGCGGAAGGCTTTCGTTACCTGAGCCGGCTGATGCGCATCGCGCTCGAAATGCACGTCGAATTCGCGGACGGCGCGTGGCCCGGCTTTTTCTCGCCGTCGCACGAGACCGCGAAGATCGGCGCCGACAATCCCGACAACCTGTACCAGTACGCGCGGCTCGACGGCCGTTGCGAATACCGCGTGACGGGGCGGCGCGGCACGGTGGCCTACCTGAGCTTCGGCACGCAGAAGGGCGGCTACGAGACCGACGGCAAGATGCTGCAGACGGGCTTTCTCGATGCGAAGCAGCTCGAGATCGCACCGGACGGCAGCTTCGAGATCGTGCTCGGCGACACACCGCGCGCGGGCAACTGGGTACGCATGGAGCCCGGCACCAACGCGTTGCTGGTGCGCCAGACCTTCCTCGACCGGCGCACGGAGACGCCCGCGCAACTGAAGATCGAACGCATCGGCGCACACGACCGCCCGGCGCCGCTCGATCCGCTCGCGTTGGAGGGCGGCCTCACGCGCGCCGCGCAGTTCGTCGAGCAGACGGCGAAGCTGTTCGCCGACTGGGCCGCGGGCTACCGGTCGCACGTGAACGCGCTGCCGCCCGCCGACCAGGCGCTGTGCCAGTCGGTCGGCGGCGACCCGAACATCTACTACTACCACTCGTGCTGGGAGCTGGCCGACGACGAGGCGCTCGTGATCGACGTCGACACGGTGCCCGACTGCGATTTCTGGAACGTGCAGCTCAACAACTACTGGATGGAGTCGCTCGACTACCGGCACTTCGATATCTGCGTGAACAAGCACGGCGCGCGACGGAATGCGGACGGTGGCGTGACGGTGGTCGTCGCGGCCGCGCGGCCGGGCGACGCGAACTGGCTCGATACGGCCGGGCATCGCACCGGCACGATCTGCTGGCGCTGGGTCGGCGCCGCGCAGCCGGTGCATCCGCGCACGCGGGTCGTGAAGCTCGCCGCGCTGAAGGAGGCCGCATGAACGCGCCGATCGACCTGATCCGCACGCGGCTCGACGCCGACGGACTGATCGCCGAGGCCGTGTCGCGCACGGGCGGGCTCACCGCGTTCGGCGACGGACCGTATCGCGAGGCGCTCGACGTGATGTGCGCGTCGCTGATCGACGAAGCGAAGCTGTCCGAACGCGGCGCGACGATGATGCGCGAGAAGCTCGTCGGGCAACTCGTGAACCGGCTCGTCGTCGAGGATTACTTCCGGCGCCATCCGGAGATCGCGGACATCGCGATCGACGATCCGCTCGTGATCGTCGGCCTGCCGCGCACGGGTACGACGCTGTTGCAGCGGCTGCTGGCCGTCGATCCGCGCTTCCATACTGCCGCGTGGTGGGAAACCCGCTACCCGGCGCCGCTCGCGGGCGAGACGCTGGCCGAGCCGGCGGTGCGCATCGCCCGCGCGCAGGCCGAAGTCGCGACGATGATCGACTGCATTCCGCAGATCCTGACGATTCATCCGCTCGATGCGATGCTCGCCGACGAGGAGTTCATGCTGATGGAACACTCGTTCGTGTGCGCGATGGATTCGTACGCCAACGTGCCGCGTTATACGGCGTGGCTCGCACGGCAGGATCTCACGCCGGTCTATACGTACCTGAAGCGGATGCTGCAGTTCCTGCAATGGCAGAAGGCGCAGCGCGGGGGCGCGCCGGCCGCGCGCTGGCTGCTGAAGACGCCGCAGCACCTGCATGCGCTCGACGTGCTGTGCCGCGTGTTCCCGCGCGCGCAGGTCGTGCTTACGCACCGCGACCCGGCGCAGACGATTCCGTCGATGGCCAGCATGGCGCACACGCTGTGGCAGATGTATGCGGACGATCCCGATCCGCTTGCCGTCGGTGCGCAGTGGAACGCGGGGATGGCCCGCGCAATCGGTGCCGCAATGGCCGCGCGCGATGCGCTGCCGGCCGGCCGCTTCCTCGACGTGCGTTTCGAGGACACGGTGTCGAATCCGCTCGGCGTGGCCGAGGCCGTGTACGCGTTTGCCGGCCTGCCGCTCGATGCGCGGCGGCGCACGGCGATGACCGACTGGATGGCGCGCAACGGCCGCGACAAGCGTGCCGCGCACGACTATTCGATCGCGCGCTTCGGCTTCACCGATGCGCAGCTCGCGCGCGACTTCGCCGCGTATCGCGCGCGGCACCTGCGGGCGGCCGGCTGACGGCCCGGCTCGCGAGACCAACGACAACCAGGAGACAAGCCATGTTGCTGAAGGACAAGATCGTCGTGATTTCCGGGATCGGGCCGGGGCTCGGCGTGAAGCTCGCCGTCGAGGCCGCGCGCGAGGGCGCGCGCGGCGTGGTCGTCGCGGCGCGCACGACGGAAAAGCTCGACGACGCCGAAACGCGGATCCGTGCACTCGGCGTCGATTGCGACGTGCTGAAGGTGAAGACCGACATCACCGATCGCGCGCAATGCCGGCAGCTCGCGACGCAGGCCGTCGAGCGCTTCGGCCGGATCGATGCGCTCGTGAACAGCGCATTCGTGCACGGCAGGTTTCCCGAACCGGTGGAGGACGCCGACCTCGACGGCTGGCGCGCGGTGTTCGACACCAACGTGTTCGGCACGATGGCGCTTACGCAGGAAGTCGTGCCGCACATGAAGCGGCACAAGCGCGGCGCGATCGTGATGATCAACACGCAGGCGACCCGCAAGCCGTTTGCAGGGGAAGGCGGCTACGCTGTATCGAAGGGGGCGCTCGCCGTTGCGGCAAAATACCTGGCGCGCGAACTCGGCGTGCACGGCATTCGCGCGAACAGCATCCACATGGGGTGGATGTGGGGCGTACCGACCCGGACGTATTTCCGGCAGGCGGCGGCCGAATACGGGATGACGGAAGAGCAGGTCATCGCGCCGGTCGCGTCGAACATCGCGCTCGCGAAGCTGCCGACCGACGACGATTGCGCGCGCGCGGCGCTGTTCCTCGCGTCGGACTACGCGAACGCGGTGACGGGCGCGACGCTCGACGCAAATGGCGGCGATTTCATGCCCTGACGACGGAGCAAAGGATCATGCAGGACAACCACGACGAACGACACTTCCTTGCGTTCAACGGCGACGCGGACGGCCTGTGCGCGCTTCAGCAACTGCGGCTCGCGGAGGGCGTGCGCGGCACGCTCGTGACCGGCGTGAAGCGCGACATCAAGCTGCTCGAGCGGATCGACGCGCACGCGGGCGACATCGTCACCGTGCTCGACGTGTCGCACGACCAGAATCGCGATGCGTGCGCGCGGCTGCTGCGCGACGGCGCGACGGTCCGCTATTTCGACCATCACTTCGCGGGCGAGCTTCCCGACGATCCGCGCTTCGACGCGCATATCGACACGGCGGCCGACGTCTGCACGAGCGCGATCGTGAACCGTTATCTCGGCGGCCGGCACGTGCGCTGGGCGATCGTCGCGGCATTCGGCGACGAGCTGCCGGCGCTCGGCGGCGCGCTCGCGCGCGAGCACGGGATCGACGACGCGGCGCGCGACACGCTCGCCGAACTGGGCCTCTACCTGAACTACAACGCGTACGGCGAGTGTGTCGGCGATCTGCATTTCGACCCGGCGGCACTTGCCGATGCGATGCTGCCGTGCGTCGACCCGCTCGAGTTCGTGCGCGAGACCGCCGTATTCGCCGCGCTGCGCGACGGCTACCGCGACGACATGGCACGGGCGTGCGCACTCGCGCCGCTGCGCGAGGTGCCCGGCGCGACGCTGGTCCGGATGCCCGATCATCCATGGGCGCGGCGCGCGACGGGCATGCTCGCGAACGAGCGGATGCGCAACGCGCCGCATGCGGCGCTCGCGGTGCTGTCGCCGCGCGCGGACGGCGGGCTCGTCGTCAGCGTGCGCGTGCCCGACGGCCGGCCGCTCGGCGCCGACGAGTTCTGTCGCGGCTTTCCGACCGGCGGCGGGCGCAAGCGCGCGGGCGGCATCAATCACCTGCCGGAAACCGAGTTCGACGCGTTCGCCGAGCGGTTCGAGGCGGCGTTCCGGCTCGATTGATGCGACGGCCCGCGACGCCGCCCATCGCGCGATAGTCGATCGCGGTCGAATACGCGACGATCAGTTCGCGGATGTCGTGATGGTCGGACAGCGTTTGCAGATCGGGCATCGGCGGCTCCCGGTCAGGCGCCGTTGCGCCGGCGTGCCGCATGGAGCGCTTCGGCGCGCCGCTTCACGTCGCGCGCGCACTGGTCGAAACCCTGTTTCACCCACGCACCGTGGTTCTGCATGATCGCGTCCGCGTTGATGCCGAGGAACTGGTCGGTCGTGAAATAACGGCAGCGTTCCGCGCCGATCGCGTCGATGTACTGGTCGCGGCGCGCGGCGTCCTTGTTGTCGTCGGTCGGGCGCTGCTCCCACGACAGCAGGCGTTCCGGTTCGCACGCGACGAGGATCTCGTTGACGGGAATCACGGTTTCCGTGCCGGGAATGCGCACCTGCATGTGCACGAAATCGCCGAGCCTGCCGGTCGTTTCGAAGCCGACGCAGAACGTGTTCCATTCGCCGTAGCGCGGGAAGTCGGTCAGCACTTCCCAGACGACGGAGGTCGGTGCGTCGATGTCGACGGTGATCGAGGTGACGAGATTCGAGGGTTTGGTCATGGCGGCGTATCGGGTGAGTAGCGGGTGAAGCCGCGCGCCCGGCCGGCCGGACTGTAAGTCGAATGGCACGCGATGTAACAAAACCTGTCGATCGCGCGCCGTTGTCGTGCAGACGCAATGCGGGCGTCAAGCGGACGT
>NZ_JBQEPY010000032.1:0-66690 GCF_052045915.1 Burkholderia sp. 22088 | reverse complement strand
GAGAAGCGGAGAAGCGGAGAAGCGGAGAAGCGGAGAAGCGGAGAAGCGGAGAAGCGGAGAAGCGGAGAAGCGGAGAAGCGGAGAAGCGGAGAAGCGGAGAAGCGGAGAAGCGGAGAAGCGGAGAAGCGGCCCGCGATGCGTCACGCGGGCCGTTTGGCCGATCAGTGCGCGCCGGCCTTCGGCTTGCGCGGCGCCTTCTCGAACAGGCGGTCGTAGAGCCAGCGCGGCAGCACGTGCAGCACCTTCGCGACGACACCCATCTGCCACGGAATCACGCGGAACGCGTGCTGCCGCGCGATCGCCCGGGCCGCACGTGCGGCGAAGCGGTCGGCGTCCATCAGGAACGGCATCCGGTACGGATTGTGCGCGGTCATCGGCGTGCGGATGTAGCCGGGCGCGATCGTCACGACGCCGACGCCGGCCGGCCGCAGCTCGACGCGCAGCGCTTCGAGGTACTTCATCGCGGCCGATTTCGACGCGCTGTACGCGCCGGAGCCCGGCAGCCCGCGCACGCCGGCGACGCTCGCGACACCGACCAGCGTGCCGTGGCGCGCGGCCGTCATCGGGCCGACGAACGGCTCGAACGTCGCGACCATCCCGTAGTAGTTGATGTCCATCACGTCGCGGAACGTCGCGAGATCGCCCTGGCCCGTGACGGCGCCCTGGCTGATGCCTGCGTTCGCGATCACGACGTCGGGGCAGCCGTGCGTCGCGATGAACGACGCGGCGGCCGTCGCGAGCGCGTCGGCGTCGCGCACGTCGGCGGAGTAGACGGAGATGGACAGCTTCGGGAAGCGTCGCGCGAACGCGTCGAGGGCATCGGTGCGTCGCGCGACGAGTGCGAGCGTGGCGCCCTGGCGGGCGTATTCCTCGGCCATCGCGAGGCCGAGGCCGCTCGATGCGCCGGTGATGAAGACCTTCAGCGGAGTAGTCATGCCGGCGCGCGGGCGGGGATCAGAGCTTCTTGTCCTGAACCTGCTTCACGAGGAAGTCGAGCACCTGGGCGGTACCCGGGATGCTGTTCGCGTAAGCGGGGCCCGTCTTGTACTTGCCCTGGACGACGACCGTCGGCACGCCGTCGATCGCGTAGTCCTTCAGCAGCTTGGCCGACTGGTTCACTTCGCCCTGCACGCTGAACGAGTTGTACGCGTCCATGAACTGCTTCTTGTCGACGCCCTGCGTGGCCAGGAAGTCGGCCTGCGCCTGCGGCGTCAGCAGGTAGTTCTTCTGTTTGTGGATCGCGTTGAAGATCGCCGGCGTGACCTTCTCGGAGATGCCGAGCGCGGACACCGCGTAGAACAGCTTCGAGTGCGGGACGAAATCGTCACGGAATGCGACCGGGATGCGCTTGAAGTCGATGTTGCTGCCCTGCTTCTTCACCCAGGCCTCGATCGTCGGCTCGAATTCGTAGCAGTGCGGGCAGCCGTACCAGAAGAACTCGATCACCTCGACCTTGCCGGCCGGTGCGGACACCGGCTGCGGCGACTTCATCACCTCGAAGTCCTTGCCGGCGACCGGCGCGGCGGGCGAAGCCTGCGCGAGACCGGCGGCCAGGCCCAGGGAAAGAAGGAGCGTGCTAAGCAGTTTTTTCATATTGTGAACGTCGAATCAGTTGCTCGGGTTACGGAACGTAACGGGTTCTGAGTGGGCTCGGCCGGTTGCTTACTGCTTCGTGAAACGGATCACCGCCGTGTCGACACCTGCATCGGACAGGCGCTGGCGGGCCGAGTTCATATCCTCGAACTTCGAGAACGGGCCGACGCGCACGCGGAAGTACGTCACACCGCTGACATCGCGCTTCGACACCTTCGACTCGAAGCCCTGGAAGCCGAGGCGCGCGCGCTGCTGCTCGGCGTCGCCTTCCGTCTTGTACGCGCCCACCTGCAGGAAGTAGCCGGTATTCGCGTCGTTCGCGGTCGGCGGCTTCGCTGCCGCGGCGGCCGTGGCCGACGAGGTCGGCTTCGGCGTGTTCGCGGCCAGTTGCTGCTGTTGCTGCTTTTGTGCGGCGGCTTGCTGCGCCTGCTTCTGCGCGGCGAAACGTGCGAGGTCGTCCTCGCCGCCTTGCTGCTGCTGTTGCGCCTGCTGCGTCTTCTTCGGCGGCGGCGTGGTGTCGGCCGGCTTCGGCGCGACGGCGACGCCGTTGCCCGACGACGCATTGTTCGACGACGTGTTGTTCGACGCGGTCGTGCCGTTCGAGCTGCCGGTATTGTTCGAGCCGCTCGACCCGTTGGCCGACGGCGGCACTTCGACGATCTGCGGTTCGGGCAGCAGGCCGCCCTGGGTCTGGTTCGCGGCCTGGCCCGGCGCGGTGTTCGGCGGCGCCGGCTGCGCGGCCTGCGGCACCGGCTGGCCGGGCGTCTTGCCCTGCAGCGCGCGGTTCGGATCGAACTGCTGCGGCTGGCTCGCGCCGTTGTCGGCCGGCGGCGGCGCGACCTTCGACACGAACGGCGACGGGGAACGCGTGATGTAGAGCGCCACCACCACCGCGATCGCGAGGCCGACGATCAGGCCCAGCACGATTCCAAGAAATGTCCCTCCGGCTTGTTTCGATTGTTTCGAAGTGCGGCGTGGTTGTGCCATTGCTTGAGTCACCTGCAAAAAGAATCGTGAAAAGGCTGCGGCGGGCGTCCGACGGCGGGCATCCGACGGCGGGCGCTGCCACGGCCATTCGCTGCCCGGTTCGGGCCGCTTGCGTCGTTACATCTTGGCGGGCGCGGACACGCCGAGCACCGCCAGACCGTTCTCGAGCACCTGCCGGGTCGCGGCGAGCAGCGCGGCGCGCGCATTGCGCGGCGCTTCGTCGTCCACCAGCACGCGCTCCGCATTGTAGAACGAGTGGAATTCACCAGCGAGGTCGCGCAGGTAGAACGCGACCGCGTGCGGCGCCAGCTCGTTCGCCGCGTGCGTGAGCATGTCCGGGTACTCGGCCAGCTTCTGCATCAGCGACGCCGCCTGCGCGCTCGTCAGCTGCGACAGGTCGGCACCCGGCAGCTGCGCGGCGTCGACGTTGTAGCGCGCCTTCAGTTCGTTGAGCACCGAGCAGATCCGCGCATGCGCGTACTGGACGTAATAGACCGGGTTCTCGTCGTTCTGTTTCAGCGCGAGGTCGATGTCGAACACGAACTCGGTATCGGCCTTGCGCGAGATCAGGAAGAACCGCACCGCGTCACGGCCGCGCGTGATGGTCGCTTCGTCGATCAGGTCGGGCGCCGCTTCCTGGCCCGCCGCCGCGCCGCCCGACCATTCGATCAGGTCGCGCACCGTCACGTAGCTGCCCGCGCGCTTCGAGATCTTCACTTCCTGGCCGTCGCGCATCACGGTGACCATCTTGTGCAGCACGTAGTCGGGGTAGCCCTTCGGGATCCCGATGTGCAGGCCCTGCAGGCCGGCGCGCACGCGCGCGATCGTGCCATGGTGGTCCGAACCCTGGATGTTGATCACCTTCGTGAAGCCGCGCTCCCACTTCGTCACGTGGTACGCGACGTCCGGCACGAAGTACGTGTACGTGCCGTCCGACTTGCGCATCACGCGATCCTTGTCGTCGCCTTCGTCGGTCGTGCGCAGCCACAGCGCGCCGTCCTGTTCGTAGGTCATGCCGGCCTTGATCAGCGCGTCGACCGTCTTCTCGACGCGGCCTTCGCTGTACAGCGACGACTCGAGGTAGTACTGGTCGAACTTCACGCCGAACGCCTGCAGGTCCATGTCCTGCTCGCGGCGCAGGTACGTGACCGCGAACTTGCGGATCGCGTCGAGATCCTCGACGTCGCCCGTGCCCTTGACCGGCTCGCCGTCCGACGCGGCGACCGTTTCGCCTGCCAGGAAGTCGCGTGCGATGTCGGCGATGTATTCGCCGTTGTACGCGGCTTCCGGCCAGCCCGCGTCGCCCGGCTTCAGCCCGCGTGCGCGCGCCTGCGTCGAGATCGCGAGGTTGCCGATCTGCACGCCTGCGTCGTTGTAGTAGAACTCGCGGTGCACCGCGTAGCCCTGGCTCGCGATCACGTTCGCGAGCACGTCGCCGAGCGCGGCCTGGCGGCCGTGGCCGACGTGCAGCGGGCCGGTCGGGTTCGCCGACACGAATTCGAGCAGCACCTGCTTGCCTTTCTCGCGATCCGACGTGCCGAACGCGCGGCCCTGGTCGAACACGGCGGCGATCACCGCCTGCTTCGCGGCGGCCGACAGGCGCAGGTTGATGAAGCCGGGGCCGGCGATCTCGGCGGCTTCGACGAGGCCTTGCGCGCCCGGCTGGGCGGTCAGGGCGGCGACGATCTGCTCGGCGAGCTGGCGCGGGTTCGTGCCGAGCGGCTTGGCGAGCTGCATCGCGACGTTGCACGCGACGTCGCCGTGCGCGGCGACCTTCGGGCGCTCCAGCGTGATGGTCGGGGCGACGAATGCAGCGTCGGCGCCTTTCAGCGCGTGTGCGACCTGCTTGACGCTATCCGCGAGCAGGGCTTCGAGGGTCTGTTTGTGTGCTGGCAGCATGCTGGTAGAAGGCTTCGTTGGTGGCGGCCGGAAACGCCGGCCCGCCGGCGCGCTTTTTAAGCGCGCGTTTCAGGGATCGCAGAATTTTAACAGGTGCTAATATGCCGCTCAGGCGGCCCGCGTCCGCGAGGCCGGACGCCGGTCTGCCGGCGTTCCCCAACCTCGCCGCGCAGGCACAACAAGATGAAAAGGGAATTGTCATGATTACGTTCAAGAGCAAGGCGGCACAGGATCTCGACGTGCTGAAGGATTTCGCCGTGTATGTGCTGGGTCTCGTCGGCAAGCAGCTGGGCGAGCGCGGCGTGATTACGCACGACGAACTGGACCACGCGATCGCCAAGCTGGAAGGCGCCGTTGCGCAGGCGAAGCAGGAGCGCGCCGAGCATGCCGGCCATTTCCACGAGGACGAAGCCGACCACGCGCACCACGAAGTGCCGCCGAGCCTGGCACAGCGCGTCGCGCCGTTCCTCACGATGCTGCGCGAAGCGAAAGCCGGCGAAGCCGACGTGCACTGGGGCTTCTGAGCGTCCTTGCCCGGCGGTCCGAAAGGATCGAAAGGCAGAAAAAAGCCCGCTTCCGAGCGGGCTTTTTCTTTTGTCTGACGATAGCGGGCGGCGGTGCGTCCGCCGAAGGGCTGGTCAGAGCTGCGGCGCAAGCGCGCGGCGCGCGTCGTCGAGCGACAGCGCCATGCGCTGCGCGTAGTCCTCGAGCTGATCCTGTCCGATTTTCCCGACCGAGAAATACGTGCTGTCCGGATGCGCGAGATAGAAGCCCGACACGCTCGCGGCCGGCAGCATCGCCAGCGAGTCGGTCACGCTCATGCCGATCTCGTCCGCGTGCAGCACGTCGAACATGTCGCGCTTCACGAGGTGGTCGGGGCAGGCCGGGTAGCCGGGTGCCGGGCGGATGCCCGCGTACTTTTCCGCGATCAGCGCATCGTTGTCGAGCGTCTCGCCGCTCGCATAACCCCACAGCTCGCGCCGCACGCGCGCGTGCATCGCTTCCGCGAACGCTTCCGCGAAGCGGTCGGCGAGCGCCTTCAGCATGATCGCGCTGTAGTCGTCGTGGTCGGCTTCGAACTGCTTCTCCTTCACGTCGACACCCAGGCCGGCCGTCACCGCGAACATCCCGATGTAGTCGGCGACGCCCGATTCCTTCGGCGCGATGAAGTCGGCGAGCGAGCGGTTCGGCCGCATCACGCCGTCGACCACCGGACGCACGCTCTGCTGGCGCAGGTTGCGCCACGTGAGCAGCACCTCGCTGCGCGACTCGTCGCTGTAGATCTCGATGTCGTCGTCGTTGACGGTATTCGCCGGCAGCAGCGAGATCACGCCGCTCGCGGTCAGCCAGCGTCCCTGGATCAGGCGCGCGAGCATCGATTTCGCGTCGGAGAACACGCGGCGCGCCGATTCGCCGACGATCTCGTCGTTCAGGATCGCCGGGTACGGGCCCGCGAGATCCCAGGTCTGGAAGAACGGGCCCCAGTCGATATAGTTCGCGAGCTCGTTCAGGTCGTAGTTCTTGAACACGCGGCGGCCGATGAACTTCGGCTTCACCGGCTGGTAGCTCGCCCAGTCGACCCGGGTCTTGTTCGCGCGCGCCTCGGCGAGCGTGACCATCGGCTGCGCCTTGCGGTTCGCGTGCTGGTCGCGGATGCGTTCGTAGTCGGACTTCAGTTCGTCGAGGTACTTCGCCGCGCCTTCGTCGGACAGCAGGCTCGATGCGACCGACACCGAGCGCGACGCGTCGGGCACGTAGACCACCGGGCCTTCGTAGTGCGGCGCGATCTTGACGGCCGTGTGCACGCGCGAGGTCGTTGCGCCGCCGATCAGCAGCGGGATCTTCTTCACGCGGAAGTAGTCGTCGCGCTGCATTTCCGACGCGACGTACGCCATTTCCTCGAGGCTCGGCGTAATGAGGCCCGACAGCCCGATGATGTCCGCACCCTCGACCTTCGCCTTCGCGAGAATCTCGTTGCACGGGACCATCACGCCCATGTTGACGACTTCGAAGTTGTTGCACTGGAGCACGACCGACACGATGTTCTTGCCGATGTCGTGCACGTCGCCCTTCACGGTCGCGATGACGATCTTGCCCTTCGCGCGCACGTCGCCGCCCGCTTCCGCGAGCAGGCGCTTTTCTTCCTCGATGAACGGGATCAGGTGCGCGACCGCCTGCTTCATCACGCGCGCCGATTTCACGACCTGCGGCAGGAACATCTTGCCCTGGCCGAACAGGTCGCCGACGATGTTCATCCCGTCCATCAGCGGGCCTTCGATCACGTTGATCGGGCGGCCGCCGGCCGCGGCGATCTTCGCGCGGACTTCTTCCGTATCCTCGACGATGAAGTTCGTGATGCCGTGCACGAGCGCATGCGAGAGCCGCTTCTCGACCGGCTGGTTGCGCCACTCGAGGTTCTCTTCCTTCTTCGCGCCGCCCGCCTTGAACTTGTCGGCGATTTCGAGCAGGCGGTCGGTCGAGTCGTCGCGGCGGTTCAGGATCACGTCCTCGACGCGCTCGCGCAGTTCCGCGTCGAGCTCGGCGTACACGCCGAGCTGGCCTGCGTTCACGATGCCCATGTCCATCCCCGCCTGGATCGCGTGGTACAGGAACACGGTGTGGATTGCCTCGCGCACCGGGTCGTTGCCGCGGAACGAGAACGACACGTTCGACACGCCGCCGCTCACCTTTGCGTACGGCAGGTTCTGCTTGATCCAGCGGGTCGCCTCGATGAAGTCGACCGCGTAGTTGTTGTGCTCCTCGATGCCGGTCGCGACCGCGAAGATGTTCGGGTCGAAGATGATGTCTTCTGGCGGGAAGCCGCACTGGTTCACGAGCACATCGTACGAGCGCTTGCAGATCTCGGTCTTGCGCGCGAACGTGTCGGCCTGGCCCTGCTCGTCGAACGCCATCACGACGGCCGCGGCGCCGTAGCGGCGGATCAGCTTCGCATGATGGACGAACGCCTCCTCGCCTTCCTTCAGCGAGATCGAGTTCACGATTGCCTTGCCCTGCACGCACTTCAGGCCCGCCTCGATGACTTCCCACTTCGACGAGTCGATCATGATCGGCACGCGCGCGATGTCCGGTTCCGACGCGATCAGGTTCAGGAAGCGCACCATCGCCGCCTTCGAATCGAGCATCGCCTCGTCCATGTTGATGTCGATCACCTGCGCGCCGTTCTCGACCTGCTGGCGCGCGACGGCGAGCGCCTCGTCGAACTGGCCGTTGAGGATCATGCGTGCGAACGCCTTCGAGCCGGTGACGTTGGTGCGCTCACCGACGTTGATGAAGAGCGTTCCGGACGTGACGTTGAACGGCTCGAGGCCGGCGAGGCGCATCATGTGATCGGTCATGGCGGTGCGAATTCTGGTGATGAAGGGCGTGGGGCGGTCGGGTCAGGCGTTGTCGCTGTACTGGTTCGGCCAGCGGCGCGGCTTCACGTCGGCGAGCGCCTTCGCGATCTCGGCGATGTGTTCGGGCGTCGTGCCGCAGCAGCCGCCCGCGAGGTTCACGAGCCCGGCTTGCGCGAATTCCTTCAGGAGCCCCGACGTGACGTCCGGCGTCTCGTCGAAGCCGGTCTCGGCCATCGGGTTCGGCAGGCCCGCGTTCGGGTAGCACGACACGTAGGTGTCGCACAGCTTTGCGAGCTCGGCGATGTACGGGCGCATCAGCGCCGCGCCGAGCGCGCAGTTCAGGCCGAACGTCAGCGGCTTCGCGTGACGCAGCGAGTTCCAGAACGCCTCGACGGTCTGGCCCGACAGGATCCGGCCCGACGCATCGGTGACGGTGCCCGAGATCATGATCGGCAGGCGCTCGCCGGTGTCCTCGAACAGTTCGTCGAGCGCGAACAGTGCGGCCTTCGCGTTCAGCGTGTCGAAGATCGTCTCGACGAGGAACAGGTCGACGCCGCCGTCGAGCAGTGCTTTCGCCTGCTGGTAGTACGACGCGCGCAGCTCGTCGAACGTGACGTTGCGGGCGCCCGGGTCGTTGACGTCCGGCGAGATGCTGGCCGTTTTCGGCGTCGGCCCGATCGCGCCCGCGACGAAGCGCGGCTTGTCCGGCGTCGCATATTTCGCGGCCGCCTCGCGCGCGAGCTTCGCCGATTCGATGTTCATCTCGACGACGAGATCTTCCATCTCGTAGTCGGCCTGCGCGACGGTCGTCGCGCCGAACGTGTTGGTCTCGACGATGTCGGCGCCGGCCGCGAAGTACTGGTCGTGGATCTCGCGGATGATCTGCGGCTGCGTGATCGACAGCAGCTCGTTGTTGCCCTTGATGTCGCGCGGGAAATCCTTGAAGCGCTCGCCGCGATACGCGGCTTCGTCGAGTTTGTAGCGCTGGATCATCGTGCCCATCGCGCCGTCGAGGATCAGGATGCGCGATTTCAGCAGCGCAGGCAGAGCGGCGCCGCGCGTGTAGTGCGCGTCGAGCGGGACGGAAGCGGCGAGAGGAGTCGCAGACATGGGCGAAAGACCGGCGAAGACGGGAAAACCGTCATTGTAGCCGGTGCGCATGGGCGCCGCCCGGCCTTGCGCGGCGCCGGCCGGGCCGCCAAATGAAAACCCCCGCCCGGCGAACCGGGCAGGGGCATGATCGGAGTGCTCGCGGCGCCGCGTCGATGCGCGGCGAATGGCCCGGCCGCGCGAGGCGCCGGGCCGCGGGTCGTCAGTGCAGTACGACGGGCATCATCATCAGGCTGTCGAATTGTCCGAGGAATTCGTCGACTTCATCGAGCGACGGTTCATCTTCGATCAGCTGCTTCACGTGTGCACGGAATCGTTCGGCAAGTTCGCCGTCGATGAAGATCTCGCGCTGTGCGTTCTTGTCGACGATTTCGTATCCGCCGGCATTCATCAGGTGGTGGCCGGCCTGCGGCGCGAATTCGACGACGCAGTAGTTGGGGCTGTTGTAGATCATTTGCATGGCGGCACTCCTCTTCGCAGTGGCATCTGGCCTTGTTGTCCCCTAGGTGGGGCGAGCCTTGCCGGTTTCAAGGGGCTTGCGCTGCACACCCCGTTCCCGTTTGCGTGGGGTGTATCGGTTAGAAGCCGATGTCTATGAAACGTTTCCCATTGTCGACCGGTGGACTGAAATAGTTGTTAAAGAGTGTCATCGGCGATTTCACGGAAATCTGTAATCGGTCGAAATTGCCGAATCACGCGCATTCGCGCGCGAGTTCACTGTGTGACAGGCGATGTGACAGGCGAAGATGCGGGCGGTGCAGCCGGTTGTGCAGTCGGTGGCGCCGGCGGTTGCACGGCGGCGGGCGGCGCGGGTTGTGCCGGTTCGGCGGCCGGTGCGGCCGACGGTTCGGGCGCCGGTGCAGCGGCGGGCGCATGCATGGCGCCGCCTGTCGGTGTCTCGTCGGACGGCGCGCCCGGCGCCGCGAGCGGGCCGTGCCACAACAGTTCGATCTGCGCGCCGTTCGGTTCGGTCTGCACGAGCCGCGCGGGCAGCCAGCCGAGCGACGGTGCGAGCCACATGTCGATGCGGCGCGTGTCGCCGTCGCGCCGCGGCAGGCGCATGAAGTGCCGCGCGCCGATGATGCCGGCCTGCGTCTGCACCTGCTCGTCGCCGATCACGGTGATCGGCCAGGTCTCGCCGCTGTTGTTGTCGATCACGAAGAACTGCTGCGTGACGCCCGGCTTGTACGCAGACGGATTGCCGCGCACGAGCCCCGACAGCTGCATCAGCATGCTGAAGCGGTCCTGTATGCCGTCGGGCAACGGTGCGTTGTTCGGCGTGCGCGTGAACACGACCTGCCGGATCTCGCGATTGAAGATCGCGATGTCTTCCGGACGCTTGCCGCGCTTCTCGACGTAACGGTCGGGCGCGACGCCGAACGCGTCGATGCGGCCTGCGCTGCGATAGGAGAACGGGCCGACGAACGGCACGGGCATCGACACCGACAGGTCGTAGGTGCGCCCGTCGGTACGCCAGTGGATCGTGCCGATCATGTTCTGCATGCCGTTGTAGAACGTGTCGTACTGCAGGTCGCCGGAGGGCGGCGCGATGAACTTCACGCCGTTCGTCGCGGGGCCCGGTGTCGTGGCGCTGGCGGCACCCGCGGCCGACGCAGCGAGCGCGCCCGAGGCGCCCGGTACGCCACTCGCCGCGGACGCGGCGGCCGGCGGCTCGCCGTGTTCGGCCGTTTGCGTCGACGTGAGGATCGGCTCCGGCGCGGGTTTCGGCGCGGCGGCCCTGGGGGCGGCCGGTGCGGGCGCGGCCGGATGCTCGACCGGCTTCGGCGCTGGTGGCGCGGGCTGGCGCTCGATCGGCTGCGGTTTCAGCAGCTCGATCTGCACGGGGATTTCGGCGGGCGCGGGCGGCGTGAACGCGTCGCGGTTGCGCATCAGCCAGAACGCGGCGAGCGCGTGCAGCACCAGCACGACGACGAGCGCGATGCCCACGCGCAGCCAGCGGCGGGGCAAGGCGTGACTCGGGCGGATGTCGGCAGGCTGCATGGGCATCGGAACAGGATCGGGGCGCTCGCGTGATGTCGGGCGCGCGGCGCGCGCCACAGGAATCGGACTGTCGAATGCGCCGCGCGTTCGCGCGCGTGCCGTGACGGGGGCGGAATGCGTCAGGCGTCGCGCGCGTCGGGACTATAGCCGAGTTCGTAAGACAGTTTCTGCGTGCATGCGCGCAACGCCGTGTCGATCTCGCCGCCCCATGCAATGTCGAACGAGCCTTCCTGGCCGAGTGCGACGATGGCGAGCGCGAGTTCGCCGACCGCATCGAACACGGGCATGCAGAACGCGTGGATCGTCGGCAGCAGCATCCCCTCGACGCGCGCGGCCTCGTGCTTGCGCACGTCGGCGAGCACCGCCTCGACCTCGTCGAGCGTGCGCGGGCCGCCATGGTGCGGCGAGCGGCGCGTATCGGCGAGTTCGCGCTCGAGCATCGCGGCGGTCTTGCTGCGCGGCAGGTACGCGGCGAACAGCAGGCCCGTCGCGGAGCCGAGCAGCGGCATCACGTCGCCGAGCTTCAGCGACGCCTTCGCCGGGTGGCTCGATTCCATCCAGTGCACGATCGTCGGCCCCTGGTTGCCCCACACCGCGATGCCGACCGTCTGGTCGAGGCGGTCGCGGAATTCGGTCAGCGCGATCCGCGCGAGCTTCACGCCGTCGACGCGCGCGAGCCGCGCGAGCCCCATCTGCAGCGCGAAGCCGCCGAGCTCGTAGCGGCCCGAGACGGGATCCTGCGACACCACGCCGAGACGCGAGAAGCTGACCAGGTAGCGGTGCGCCTTCGCAGGACTCATGCCCGCGCGCTGCGCGAGGTCGCGCAGCATCATCGCGCGCGGCTCGCTCGTCAGCACGTCGAGCAGCCGGAAGCCGACCTCGATCGACTGGATGCCGGAACGGACTTTCTCGCTGTTTTCGCCGTGCTCGCCGGAAGCGGCGTCGTCGGTGTCGGAGTCGGCGAGATCGTCATCGGGAAGCGGGCTGGCGGGCATGGGCGGCGGGTGCGCGAAAATGCGGCAGGTATGGGGGTGAAAAATCGGGGGCGAAAAATCGGGGCGAAAACGGCGTGCACGATCGTGGCGCGCCGCCGGGATTCACCATCGTAAAATAGATTCCCTCCATCGTCACTACAACGGCAGAGTCCCCCTTATGAAACTTGCTTCGCTGAAGGACGGCACGCGCGACGGCCAGCTGATCGTCGTGTCGCGCGACCTGCACACCGCGGCGATCGCCGACGCGATCGCACCGACGTTGCAGCGTGTCCTCGACGACTGGGCGTTCTACGCGCCGCAGCTGCGCGACCTGTACGACGCGCTGAACCACGGCCGCGCGCGCAATGCGTTCGCATTCGATCCGGCCAACTGCATGGCGCCGCTGCCGCGCGCGTTCCAGTGGGCCGACGGCTCCGCGTACGTGAACCACGTCGAGCTCGTGCGCCGCGCGCGCGGCGCCGAGATGCCGCCCGAATTCTGGACCGACCCGCTGATGTACCAGGGCGGCAGCGACGATTTCCTCGGCGCGCGCGACGACGTCGTGTGCCCGTCGGAGGAATGGGGCATCGATTTCGAGGCGGAAGTCGCGGTGATCACCGGCGACGTGCGGATGAGCGCGTCGCCCGACGAAGCGCTGAAGGCCGTCCGGCTCGTCACGCTGGTGAACGACGTGTCGCTGCGCAACCTGATTCCGGCCGAGCTCGCGAAGGGCTTCGGCTTCTTCCAGAGCAAGCCGGCCACCGCATTCGCGCCGGTCGCCGTGACGCCCGACGAGCTCGGTGACGAATGGCGCGAAGGCCGCGTGCACCGGCCGATGATCGTCCACTGGAACGGCAGGAAGGTCGGCCAGCCCGATGCGGGCACCGACATGGTGTTTCACTTCGGCCAGCTGGTCGCGCACGCGGCGAAGACGCGCAACCTGCGCGCCGGGTCGATCGTCGGCTCGGGCACGGTGTCGAACAAGGACGCGAAGCGCGGCTACTGCTGCATCGCCGAGAAGCGCTGCCTCGAGACGATCGAGCACGGCGCGCCGCAGACCGGATTCATGCGCTACGGCGATACCGTGCGCATCGAGATGTTCGACGCGGCCGGCAAGTCGATCTTCGGTGCGATCGAGCAGTCGGTCGCCCCGCCCGACGGCGCGGCGTAAGCCGCGCGGCGCTTGCGCGAAACCCGGCTTCGGCCTGCGCGCCGGGTTTCGCCTGATGTTTGCCCGCGCGGGCTTGGCTACACTCGATTCAAGAGCCTCGACTCGAAGGAGCGGCACATGGCCGATCTCGCCGCATACGGCGGTTACGAAGCACTGAAGGTGACGCGCCGCGACCATGGCGTGCTCGACATCGTGATGAGCGGCGAGGGTGCGAACCGCAGCGGCCTCGCGACCGCGAACGCGCGCATGCATCGCGAGCTCGCCGACATCTGGCGCGACGTCGACCGCGATCCCGACACGCGCGTCGCGGTGATCCGCGGCGAAGGCAAGGGCTTCTCGGCGGGCGGCGATCTCGCGCTCGTCGAGGACATGGCGAACGACTTCGACGTGCGCTCCCGCGTGTGGCGCGAGGCGCGCGACCTCGTCTACAACGTGATCAACTGCAGCAAGCCGATCGTATCGGCGATGCATGGCCCGGCCGTCGGCGCGGGGCTCGTCGCCGGGCTGCTCGCCGACATCTCGATCGCCGCGAAGGACGCACGCATCATCGACGGCCACACGCGCCTCGGCGTCGCGGCCGGCGACCACGCGGCGATCGTGTGGCCGCTGCTGTGCGGGATGGCGAAGGCGAAGTACTACCTGCTGCTGTGCGAACCGGTGAGCGGCGAGGAGGCCGAGCGGATCGGGCTGGTGTCGCTCGCGGTCGAGCCGGCCGACCTGCTGCCGAAGGCGTACGAAGTGGCCGAACGGCTCGCGCACGGTTCGCAGTCGGCGATCCGCTGGACCAAGTACGCATTGAACAACTGGCTGCGCACGGCCGGGCCGACCTTCGATACGTCGCTTGCGCTCGAATTCATGGGGTTTGCCGGGCCCGACGTGCAGGAAGGCCTCCGGTCGTTGCGCGAGCGGCGCCCACCCGAGTTCCCCGGCGACGCCCCGTTCTGACACGCGCCGGCGCTATGATCGATCCAGGCGCGGCTCGCGCGACCCATGGCGGCCGCCTCGTCCTCACCCAGTCAACCAGGATGCCCGTATGACGACCGATGCCCCCGGCTCCAATCCTTTCGCCGGCTTTGCCGGCTTCAAGCCCGCCGACATGATGGACCGGATGTGGGACATGATGCGGATGTCGCCGTTCGGCGCGATGACGCCGTTTCCGGGCGGCGCGCATGGGCTGCCGCCGTCGCTGTCGAGCATGTCCGACATGATGGCGCCGCTCACGAGCGTCGAGGAACTCGACAAGCGCATCACCGACCTGCGCGCGGTCGAGCAGTGGCTGAAGCTCAATCTCGGGATGCTGCAGTCGGCGATCCAGGCGCTCGAGGTGCAGCGCGCGACGCTCGCGACGCTGCGTGCGTTCGGCGCGTTCGCGCAGAGCTCGATGTCGGCGGCCGAGGAAGCGGCCGTCGCGGCGGCGCATGCGGCGAAATCCGCGTCGGCTGCGCCGGGCGATGCGCCGGCGGCGGAGGATGCCGATGCTTCCGCCGCGGATGCAGCCGCGGGCGACGCCGCGCAGGCCTTCGATCCTGCCGGCTGGTGGAACCTGCTGCAGTCGCAGTTCAACCAGCTCGCGAGCCTCGCGATGGCGCAGCCGGGCATGCAGCCCGCCGCGCCGGGCGATGCGCCGCCGGACGCGGCCGCTGCGCCGGAGCAGGCCGCGAAGCCGGCACCGGCCGCCGCCGCGCCGCGCAAGCCCGCCGCGAAGCGTGCCAAATCGACCGGCGCGACCGGCGCGACCGGCGCGGCCGACGCGACCGGTTCGGCCGCGGCGCGCGCGGCGGCCGCATCGTCGCCCGAAACCCGTCCGCCGAAGCGTTCGACGTGACGCGGCGCAGATAGCAGGTCGATCATGCGGCTCGCGCTCGTTCTGATGGGAGGCGGCGCACGTGCCGCCTATCAGGTCGGCGTGCTCAAGGCACTGGCCGAGATCGCGCGCGAGGCCGATCCGCAGCGGCATACGCTGCCGTTCGCGGTCGTGTGCGGCTCGTCGGCCGGCGCGATCAACGCGACGTCGATCGCGAGCCACGCGGACGACTTTTCCCATGGCGTGCGGCGCCTGCTCGAATTCTGGGAGCCGTTGCGTGCCGACTACGTGTATCGCACCGACTGGCTCGGCATCGCTGCCGCCGGTGCGCGCTGGCTCGCGACGATGACGTTCGGCTGGGCGGCCCGCCGCTCGCCGCGCGGGCTGCTCGACAACGCGCCGCTCGCGCACCTGCTGCAGCGCGAGCTGAGCTTCCACCGGATCGAGCAGATGCTCGAGGCGCGCCTGCTGCACGCGCTGTCGATCACGGCGCTCAGCTATTCGAGCGGCCGGCACCTCACGTTCTACCAGGCGGCCGAGCCGATCCAGGCGTGGCGGCGCGCGCAGCGCACCGCGCGGCTCGTCGACCTGTCGGCGTCGCACCTGCTCGCATCGTCGGCGATTCCGTTCGTGTTCCCGGCCGTGCCGCTCGTGCTCGACGGGCAGATCGAGTACTTCGGCGACGGGTCGATCCGGCAGATCGCGCCGCTGTCGCCGGCGATCCACTTCGGCGCGCACCGGATCGTCGTGGTCGGTGCGGCCGACCCGCGGCCCGAGATTCCGGCCGCGAACGGCACGGGGCTGGTACGCGGCTACCCGACGCTCGCGCAGATCGGCCAGCAGGTGCTCGCGAGCGTGTTCCTCGACTCGATCGGCTCGGACATCGAGCGCATCGAGCACATCAACCGGATGATCGAGCACCTGCCGCACCAGGTCGAGGTGGACAGCGGCTGGCGGCACGTCGACGTGCTCGCGATCGCGCCGTCCGAGCGTATCGAGCTGATCGCCGCGAAACACCTGAAGCAGATGCCGGCGACGATGCGCGGGCTGCTCGGCGCGATCGGCGGCAGCCAGCCGGCCGGCGCGTCGTTTGCAAGCTACCTGCTGTTCGAGGAGGCGTTCACGCGCGAACTGATCGAGCTCGGCTACCGCGACGGGCGCGCGCAGCGCGACACGCTGGCCGGCTGGATCGCGCTGGCGGACGGCGGCAGCGCGCCGGCTGCCGGCATGCCGCGGGACGACGGTCTCGCGACCGGCGAAATACGGGTCTGATGCGCCGGGAGGGTGGCGGGGTTGCATTTTCGCGACGGCCGGCCGCGACCGATCGCCGCACCGCGATTGGCGGCGCGCGACCGGGCAGGCGTCTCGGAACCGTCATGCACGCGTGCTATCATGGCCGCCGCCGTATACACCATATCGAACAGCCCGCCGATCCGGCATCCGCACGGGGCCCTACGGGGAACCCGCCTGGGGCAGGGGACGGGCTCGTCAGCGAGCCGGCCAGCGCCGGCCCCCACTCAGGCAAGCGCGTAGCCGGTTCCGTTCGCACGGAGCGTGGCTGCGGCATGCCGCAACGGCGGCGCGGCCGCCCGGCTGCCGGACGAGCAATCGGCGTCCGGCCGGTCGGTTTCACGCGTAAAATTACAGTCTTGGCCGCAAAAAGCGCGCTTGGCGCGCCTTTGCGGCAACAGTCACGTTTAGAGAAGTCGCATTGCGCAGAACAGGGGTGGGACCATCATGAACACCATGCTTTATCCGGAACTTTACAGGTCGCTCGAAGCTGTCCGCTGGGACATGGAGAAGGACATTCCGTGGGACAAGTTCGACGCTTCGCTGCTCACCGACGAGCAGGCGAAGACGATCAAGATGAACGCGATCACCGAATGGTCGGCGCTGCCCGCGACGGAGATGTTCCTGCGCGACAACCAGCACGACAGCGACTTTTCCGCGTTCATGAGCGTGTGGTTCTTCGAGGAGCAGAAGCATTCGCTCGTGCTGATGGAATACCTGCGCCGCTTCCGGCCGGAGATGGTGCCGACCGAAGAGGAACTGCACGCGGTGCGCTTCGAATTCGACCCGGCGCCGCCGCTCGAGACGCTGATGCTGCACTTCTGCGGCGAGATCCGCCTGAACCACTGGTACCGCTGCGCGGCCGACTGGCACACCGAGCCGGTCATCAAGCAGATCTACGAAACGATTTCGCGCGATGAAGCGCGCCATGGCGGCGCCTACCTGCGCTACATGAAGAAGGCGCTGAACAACTGCGGCGACGTCGCGCGCGCGGCGTTCGCGAAGATCGGCGTGCTGATGGCGTCGGCGCGCCGCACCGAGAAGCCGCTGCACCCGACCAACCTGCACGTGAACCAGGCGCTGTTCCCGCGCGATACCGTGCAGTCGCGCCTGCCCGATCCGGAATGGCTCGAGCGCTGGCTCGACGAACAGATCCGGTTCGACGGCGAGTGGGAAAAGAAGGTCGTCGAGCGGATCCTGCACAACCTGTCGATCCTGTTCGAGCGCACGTTCGCGACCGCGCAGGAGCTGAACCGCTACCGCAAGGAAGTCACCGGCCGCCTGCAGGCCGAAAGCGGCCCGTCGTCGGCCGCGCAGCCGGCCTGAGGCCGGCAGGCGCCGCCGCCGGCGTGAATCGCGCCGGCCGGTAGCGCCGCCGTGCCGTATCCGTTGCATGAAGCCCGCCTGGCCAGCCCGGCGGGCTTTTTATCTGGCGCCGCCGTCGCGCGCGCCGTTGCTCATTTCGTCCGATCTCCACCATGTCCGCCACCTTCGAACGCAAGCTGATCACCCGTGATGCCCTCGTCGCGCTGCGTGCGTCGCTGCCGTCGCCCGTCGTGTTCACCAACGGCGTATTCGACATCCTGCACCGCGGCCACGTCACGTATCTCGCCGACGCGAAAGCGCTCGGCGCGTGCCTGATCGTCGGCGTGAACAGCGATGCGTCGGTGCGCATGCTCGGCAAGGGCGACGACCGGCCGATCAATCGCGAGGAAGACCGCGCGGCACTGCTCGCGGCGCTGGAAAGCGTCGACTGGGTCGTGACGTTCGGGGAAAAGACGCCGGTGTCGCTGATCGAGGCCGTCCGTCCGGACATCCTCGTGAAGGGCGGCGACTACGACATGGACGCGCTGCCGGAATCGGCGCTGGTGCGCGGCTGGGGCGGCCGTGCGCTGGCGATTCCGTTCGAGCACGACCGCTCGACCACCGCGCTGCTGAAGAAGGTGCGCGCGCAGCAGTCCTGAGTACGGCCCGGCGCCGTCAGGGCGCGGACGCCGCGAGCGGGGCGGTCGTGACGGCCGGCGGCGCGATCGGGCCACCGACGACGGGTTGGTCGGTCGCCTGCGCGAGCGGCGTCACGCGCAGCGCATCGGGCCGGACCTGCCGCGACAGCACGCCGGGTTCGCGCGGGCCGGCCGACGGCAGCGGCCCGAACACGCCGCGCGCCACCACGAACGCGAGCATGTTGGCGAGAAAGAGAACAGCGATCAGCCAGCGCAGCATCGTCGAACCTCCTTGTCGTCATCGACGTCGTTCACGTCATTCAGTCGAGCCGGCCGCATGGCCGGCTTTTTCATGGCTTCCGCCGGTCGATTGCACGGGCTGTTGCAGCCGCCCCGCGCGTACCGCTTCGTCAGCGTGCCGCATGTCCGTGCGGACCCGCGTCGCCGCACGCCGGCGCGATGCCCGCGCCGGTTCCGTCAATCCTGCGCGGCTTCGGCCGCAATCAGCGCAAGCCCGGACAGGATCAGTGCGTCGTGTCGCGTATGCGGCACCGTCAGCGCGCGCGCGACGTCGTCCGCCGCGCCGCCGGCCAGCACGAGCCGCACGGGTGCGTGCCACGCGTCGGCAAGGTCGCGCCACGCGCGCTCGATCAGCCCGGCCTGCGCGTACAGGCAGCCGGTCGACAGCGAGCGCGGCGTATCGACCTGGAACGGATCGGCCTGCGCACCCGCGAGCAGGCCGCTCGCGATATCGGTGGTCAGCGTCGGCAGCTGCGCGGTGTGCGTGCCGAGCGCACGCATCATCAGCGCCCAGCCCGGTGCGATCAGCCCGCCGGTGAAGCGGCCGTCCGCGCGCAGCGCCTCGAGTGTCGTCGCGGTGCCGAACGTCGCGATCAGCAGGTGCTCGCCCGGAAACGCCGCGTGCGCGCCGATCAGGCCGGCCCAGCGGTCGCTGCCGAGCTGTTCGGGTGTCGTATAGCCGTTCGTCACGCCGCATTGCGTGTGACGCGAGCGTATCGTCGTGCGCGGCAGGCCCGGCCAGCGCGCGTCGAGCAGCGCGTCGAGCCGGGCGGCCACGTCGGCGCCCGCGACGTTCGAGATCCACGCGCCGCGCGGATGCGGCAGGTTCGACCAGTCGGGATCGGCGCCGCCGTCGCGCGTGTGGCCGAATGCGCCCGTCTCGACGAGCGTGCGCTGCGCATCGGCGAGCGCCCACTTGATCCGGCTGTTGCCGGCGTCGATCAGCAGGTGCGGCTCGTTCATTGCGCTTCGCGCAGCGACACGTCGCCGGCCGCGATCGCCTGGATGCCGTCCGGCGTGTCGAGGAGCAGCTGGCCGGTCGCGTCGATGCCCGTCGCGATGCCGCGCGCGCGTTCGACGCCCTGTTCGAGCAGGACGACTTCGCGCCCCGCATACGCGTGCAACGCATGCCAGCGCGGCACGAACGGCGCGAGCCCTTCGGCGCCGAACTGCGCGAGCGCGGGCGTGAGCGCGTTCAGCGACGCGGCGAGCGTATCGGTGAGGTTGGCCGAGGCGCACGCGATCGACAGCGCAGCAGGCGGCAGCCCGCTCGCGAGCGTCGCTTCGCGCGCGCGCAGCGCATCGACCTGCGCGGCGACGGCTTCCGCGCCGCGGACGTTGATGCCGAAGCCGATCACGACGGCGGTCGCGTCGGCGCTGGCCCAGGCGGTTTCGATCAGGATCCCGCCGAGCTTGCCGACGATGCGCGGCGTGCCGTCGTCGGTGGCCGTCAGCAGCAGGTCGTTCGGCCATTTGAGCGCAACGCGCGAGCGGGCGTCGAGCGGCAGCGTGGCCAGCCCTTCCGCAAGCGCGACGCCGATCGCGATGCTGAGGCCGCCGAGCGCGTCGACGGGGCGCGGCACGATGCAGCCGACCGAGCACAGCAGCGCGTTGCCGGGCTGTGCGAACCACGGGCGGCCCTGCCGGCCGCGGCCGGCCGTCTGCTCGAACGCCACGCGCACGAGCGGCGCGGGCAGCGCGTTCGCGTGGCGCGGCAGCGCCTTGAGCCGGGTGGCGACGTCGGCGTTGGTCGAGCCGGTGGCGGCGACGATGTCGAGCGGCCACGCACGCGGCGCGGCGTCCAGGTGCGCCTCGAGCCGGTTGCGCGCGATGTGCGCGTCGCCGGAATCGGGCGTGTCGGAGGAGGTGGGGGCGTTCATGGCGCCTATTGTAGCGACAGGGGGCGGTGGCGCGCGTCGAGCGGCGCGCGCCACCGGCAGTGATCGATTGGCAGTGGTCGATTGGCAGTGATCGACCGGCAGCGACCGATCGGCAGTGATCGACCGGCAGCGATCGATTGGCAGCGATCGACTGGCAGTGATCGACCGGCAGCGACCGATCGGCAGTGGCCAATCGGCAGCGACCAATCGGCAGCGACCGACCGGTAGCGACGAACCGGCAGTGACCAACCGGCAGTGCCCGACCAGCATCCACCACCAAGGCGGCGCACGGCCGCCCGCATACGCGCGGCGCCGGCGTGCCGCCGCGCGACTCAATGCTTTTCCATCTGCTCCAGCGCCTTGATGTCTTCTTCGGACGTCATTTCGCACGCGAGCAGCGTCTTGCCCTTCAGCGCCGGGCCCTGGCGGGCCGACACGAGGATCAGCGCGCCGCCCGGGCCGCGCACCGTCAGGCGGCGCGAATAGCCTGCCGACGACGCGCCCAGCAGATGCCCCTTTTCAGGCGCGAGCTTGTAGCGTTGCGCGAGCTGGCCGGCGACTTCGCCGTCCACGAGCACGCCGATCCCGGTGCTGGTGAACACGACGTGCTGCGTCGTGAAGCCGTCCCGGTGGATCGGCTCCGGCAGTCGGAAGACCGCGGCGCCCAGCATCGATTCGTCCGGCTTCGGATCGGTGGCCTTGACGGTGTTGTAGATCGAGTCCATCAGGTCCGACGTGAACGGCGGATTGCAGATCGCGGCGTTGAAGATGTCGGGTTGGGCGGGCGGCGCGGCGAATGCAGCGAGCGGCACGGCGGAGAGGGCAATGGCAATGGCGGCGGCGCCGACGGCAGCGGCGCGACGCCCGGACAGGCGAAGGGACATGAATGCAGTTCTCTCAGGTTTTATTGTGAGGCTGCATGTTAATGCATCGCCGCACGCCGGCCGATCGACGGGGAGCGGCCGGGTGGCGGCAATGCAACAGGCCCGCGCCCGCGCGCCGCGATCGATTCCGTTGCCGGATGATCGATGCGCGGAGCGTCGGGGCTTGCCCGTCAGGCAGCCGGTGCGATGCGGGTTCGCGTTACGGCGCGACGACCGGATGCTTCAGCGCATGCGCGGTCTCGATCCACTGCGCGTGGAATTCGTCCGCGTCGGGCTTGAGCCCGAGCTCGCCGTTGCGGTAGGCCATCGCGAGCGTCTGCACGGCCTCCGGCAACTCGTGCTCGGCGGCCCGGCGATACAGCGCGAGCGCGCGTGCGTCGTCGCGCGGCACGCCGCTGCCGTCGCGGTACGCGTTCGCGAGCATGAAGTCCGCGGCCGGGATGTCCGCGCGCGACGCGACCTCGAACCAGTGCGCGGCCTGCACGGGATCGGCGGCGATCCCGTAGCCGCTGCGATAGATCAGCCCGAGGTAATACGCGGCGGCCGGGTCGCCCTGCGCGGCCGCTTCGCCGAGCAGCGTGCGGGCGCGTGCATAGTCCTTCGGCATGTCGCTGCTGCCGAGCAGCAACGCCTTGCCGAGCGCGAGCTGCGCCCGCCGGGCGGCCGGCGCGTCGGCCTTGCCGTTCGCCGTCGCGGCCGTTTCCAGCCAGCCGCGCCCCTCGTCGCGCAGCCCCGGTTCGCGCGCGTCGACGAGCGCGATGCCGAGCGCCGCCTGCGCGTCGCCCGAGCCGCGGCGCGCCAGCGTGCGCAATTGCGCGAGCGCGTGCGGCTCGGTGGCCTGCGTGACCATTGCCTGCCACTCGTCGAGCTGCGCGGCGCTCGGCGTGGAGCCCGCGCCGCGCAGGCCGGTCGCCGCGACGACGGCCGCGACGGTCACGGCCGCCGCCGTGAGGAGCGCGGCCGGCGGAAGTTTCGCGCGCAGCACGCGCCGCGCGGCAGCGGCGAGGCCGGATTCGGCCGGCCGCATCGTCCGGATCGGTTGCATCGCGTGTCTCATTGCGTGAGGTCGATCTCGTAGGTGGCGAGGTTCTTGCCCGAGCCGTCGTCGGCCGCGACCTGCGTGATGCCGGTCAGGCCGGCCGCCGCCGCGTCGCCGAGGCGGTTCGGTGCGGACGCGAACTGCACGTGCGCGACCGAGCTCGCGAGCTTCGTGAAGCGCCAGCTGCGCTGCGCGCCGTCCGCCGTGCGCGTGATCGCGCCGCGCTTCTTGATGAACGCGATCAGCACGTCGCGGTTCGCATCGGGCGACGCGAAGATCGTCTTGCTGCCGTCGAGGCCCGGGAAGTTGCCGCCGCCGCTCGCGCGGTAGTTGTTGGTCGCGACGATGAACTGCGCGTTCGGGTCGATCGGCGCACCCTTGTACGTCAGGTTCCTGATCCGGCTGCCGACCGGCTGCGTGACGTCGATTTCATACGCGAGATCGGCCGACGTGAACATGTCGAAGTTGTAGCCGGGGAAGGTGCTGACGAGCGGCTGCACGGTCGCCTTGGTCGGGTCGATCCGGTTGAAGCGCTTCGCGGCGGTTTCGAGCCAGTTCTTCACGTCGGCGCCGCTGACCTTCACCGCATACACGGTGTTCGGATACAGGTACAGGTCGGCCGCGTTGTTGATCGCGAGCGCGCCCGGTGCGACGTCGGTGTAGTCGGTGCCGCCGCCGAAGCCGCTCTTGAACGGCGCGCTGACCGACAGCACCGGCAGCGACGCGTATTGCGGCAGGTTCGCCTGCACGTAGGTCTTCACGTAGTCGGCCTGCGCCTCGTTGACGATCTGGATCGCGCCCGGATCGCCGACATCGGCGAAGTACGAGTTCATCCGGTAGTCGGTCGAGCCGATCGGCGTCTTCACGTAGTCGATCGTCGCCTGGTGCTCGGCGGCGATCGCGGCGGAAACCGACGGATCGGCCGCCACGTAGCTCTTGTCGGCGTTCTGGATCGGCCGCGCCTCGACGGTCGTCTGCGACTTGTCGACACTCCACGTCTTGCCGTCGAACTTCAGGCCGAGCTTGATCACGCCGAGGTGCTTGCCCCAGTAGTTGGCCATCACGGTCGGCACGCCGTTGACGGTGCCCTTGACCTTGTCGACGCCCGGCAGGTTGAACTGCGACACGGTGCTGTTCGCGTCCGGGAACACCTGGTGCGAGTGGCCGATCAGCATCGCGTCGATGCCGGTCACCTTCGACAGCCACCAGCTGCCGTTCTCCATCGTCGGCGAATACGCGGAATTGTCGAGGCCGCCGTGCGAGATCGCGACGACGAGATCGGCGCCCTTCGCGCGCATCTCCGGAATGTACTTCTCGGCCGCTTCCTTCAGGCCGGTCGTGTAGACCTTGCCGTCGAGCCAGCGCTTGTCCCAGTTCATGATCGCGGGCGGCGTGAAGCCGATGATGCCGATCTTCACGGGCGCGCTGACCGTCTTGCCGTCCGGCGTCGTGGCGGTCACGGTGCGGGTCAGGATCGTGTACGGCGTGAACAGCGGCGCGTTGGTCTTCGCGCTGATCACGTTCGCGAGCACCTGCGGGAAGTTCGGGCCCGCGCATTTCTTCTGCTGGGCCGGCGCCGGCAGGCCGTCGACCTCGAACGTGTTGCCGGTCACCTGCGACAGGTACGGCAGCCCGTAGTTGAATTCGTGGTTGCCGATCCCGCCGCCGTCGAATTTCGCGGCGTTCATCACCTTGTAGATCGCGAGCGTCTGGTCGCAGCCGACCGGCTTCACGAGCGCCTGGTAGTCGGACAGCGCGGTGCCCTGGATCGTGTCGCCGTTGTCGAGCAGCAGCGTGTTCGGGTACTGCTTGCGCGCCTGCGCGATCAGCGTCGACACGCGTTCGAAGCCGAGCGAATTGTCGGCGGCGAGCTTGAAATAGTCGTACGACAGCACGTTGGTGTGCAGGTCGGTCGTCTCGAGCAGGGCGAGCGTGGCCGTCGTGCCGACGGGCGCCTGGGCTGCCGGCGGCGTCGACGGCGGCGAGTTGACGTCGTCGCCGCCGCAGGCGGCGAAGATGAAGGCGAGGCTGGCGAGCGCGGCGATGGCCGGCACGCGACGGCGGGAAAGCAGGGGGAGACGCATCGGTTGTCCTGTTCGGTGTTCTGTTTTATGAAACGCGAGGTGCGCAACGATTGGCGGCGCGGAGCGCCGACGGCCTGATGTGCGGCGCGAGAGAGTATCGAAAGGAAACGTGACGGAAGAATGAAAGGTGGTGACGTCGGCATCGGGCGGCGAGCGGCGGCTTCCCCGCGCACGCGGGGGCGGGCGCCCGGCCGCCCCCGGCTGCGCGCCCCGAGATCGCCGCCCGCACGGAAATCCTCACGTCGCGGCGCCGGGCGGTTCGCTACAATGGCCGCTGTCACCTTTTTGCAAACAACCTGCCCTTGGACTTCGAGACTCCTCCCGGCCTGTCGGTCGACGCCGGCGGCCAGGGCCAGACGGTGCGCCTGACCGGCCAGTGGACCGCGCTCTCGCTTGCACGCAATCGCGGCGCGGTGGCGCGCCGTGTCGCGAGCATCGCGTCCGGGCGCGTGAGCGAATGGGATCTGTCCGGCATCGAGCGGCTCGACCACGTCGGCGGCCAGGCGCTGTGGCGCGTGTGGGGCCGCAAGCTGCCGGACGGCGTCGCATTGAGCGCCACGCAGCGCACGATCTTCGAGCGCATCGAGCGGCTCGACAGCGAGCGCGAGGCGCCCGAGCGCGTCGTGCGCGTCGATCCCGTCACGCGGCTCGGCCAGGCGATCTTCCGGTTCGGCGAGCATCTGCAGGGCGGCATCGCGCTGTTCGGCCTCGTGATCCTCGATGCGCTGTCGGTGTTGCGCCGTCCGCAGACGATGCCGTGGAAGGAGACCTCCGCGAACATCTACAGCGCGGGCGCCCAGGCACTGCCGATCACCGCGCTCGTCGCGTTCCTGATCGGCATCGTGCTCAGCTACCTGTCCGCGCAGCAGCTGCAGATGTTCGGCGCGAACCGCTACATCGTGAACATCCTCGGGCTGTCGGTGATCCGCGAGCTCGGCCCGGTGCTGTCGGCCATTCTCGTCGCGGGCCGCTCCGGCTCGGCGATCACCGCGCAGATCGGCGTGATGCGCGTGACCGAGGAGCTCGACGCGATGCGCGTGATGGGCATCCCGCACGGGCTGCGGCTGATCCTGCCGCGCGTGCTCGCGCTCGGCGTCGCGATGCCGCTGCTCGTGATGTGGACCAACATCATCGCGCTGACGGGCGGCGCGCTCGCCGCGAAGCTCGTGCTCGGGATCGACGTCAACTATTTCGTGCGCTCGCTGCCGGGCGTCGTGCCGATCGCGAACCTGTACATTGGGGTCGGCAAGGGCGTCGTGTTCGGCATGCTGATCGCGCTGGTCGCCTGCCATTTCGGCTTCCGGATCAAGGCGAACTCGCAGAGTCTCGGCGAAGGCACGACCACGTCGGTCGTGACGTCGATCACGGTCGTGATCCTCGCCGACGCGGTGTTCGCGATCCTGTTCCAGAACGTGGGGCTCGGATGAACGCATCGAACGAAACGACCGCGCACGCCGCGGCCATCGGTGCCGGGTCGGTCGGCGAGCGGCCGGCCGCGGCGGCCGCTCCCGGCGATCTCGTGATCGAGGTGCGCAACCTGACCAAGCGCTACGGGCGCAACATCATTCACCAGAAGCTCGACTTCGACGTGCGGCGCGGCGAGATCGTGTCGATCGTCGGCGGCTCGGGCTCCGGCAAGACCACGCTCGTGCGGCAGATCCTCGGCCTCGAGCGGCCGACGTCGGGCACGATCAAGGTGTTCGGCGAGGATACGGCGACGATCGACGACGCGAGCGCGCGGATGATGCGCACGCGCTCCGGAATGCTGTTCCAGCAGGGCGCGCTGTTCTCGTCGATGACGGTGTTCGACAACGTCGCGCAGCCGCTGCGCGAGCTCGGCCGCGTGCCGCCGGACCTGCTGCACGACATCGTGATGCTCAAGCTCGAGATGGTCGGGTTGCCGTGCAAGCACGCGTCGAAGATGCCGGCCGCGCTGTCGGGCGGGATGGTCAAGCGGGTCGGCATCGCGCGCGCGATCGCGCTCGAGCCTGAGCTGCTGTTCCTCGACGAGCCGACGGCCGGCCTCGATCCGCAGGCGTCGGACGAATTCGTCGAGCTGATCGCGACGCTCCACCGCACGCTCGGGCTGACCGTCGTGATGGTGACGCACGATCTCGACACGATGGTCGCGCTGTCGACGCGCGTCGCGGTGCTGGCCGACCGCAAGGTGCTGGTCGCCGCGCCGGTGGAGGAGGCCGCGAACGTCGACCATCCGTTCATCCACGAATATTTCCTGGGGCTGCGCGGGCGCCGCGCATTGCAGGCGCTGCCGCCCGAGCGGCGCGCGAAGCTGCCGAAGGCGGCCCTCGAACCGGCGCTGTCGAGCGTCGAGCTGTAGGAACGAAGGAATCCGCGAATGGAAAACAAATCACATGCGTTCTGGGCCGGCCTGTTCACGATCGCGCTGACGCTCGCGATCGCGGGCACCGTGTTCTGGTTCAACGTCGACCGCACCGTGCGCGTGCCGTACGACCTGCTCGCGCGCACCAACGTGACGGGGCTGTTCCCGGACGCGGCCGTGCGCTTTCGCGGCCTCGACGTCGGCAAGGTGCAGTCGATCGGCTTCGACCGCGCGCACCCGGGGCAGATCCGGATCCGGATCCTCGTCGACCACGACGCGCCGATCACGCAGTCGACCTACGGCAGCCTCGGCTTCCAGGGCGTGACGGGGATCGCGTTCGTGCAGCTCGAGGACACGGGGCGCGACCTGGCGCCGCTGCCGTCGTCGCCGAAGGCGATCGCGCAGATCCCGATGCGGCCGAGCCTGTTCGACCAGATCCAGGAGCGCGGCGACGTGCTGCTGCGGCAGCTCGAACTGGCCGCGAAGAGCGCGAATGCGCTGATGTCGCCCGAGATGCGCGAGCAGTTGCGCGCGACCGCCGAAAGCCTGCAGCACGCGGCCGACGGTGCCGCCACGCTGACGAAGCAGCTCGGGCCGGCGGTCACCGCGCTGCCGGAAACGATGCACGAGGTGAACCGCGCGATGGCGTCGGCGAACACGCTGCTGCAGCCGAACGGGCCGCTCGTGTCGAACCTGAACAAGGCCGGCACGGCCGCCGAGCAGGTCGGCGTCGCGCTGAACGATCTCAACGCGCGCGTGCAGTACGACACGCTGCCGCGCTTCAACGCGCTGGCCGGCAGCGTCGGCGATGCGTCGCGGCAATTGAAGGACGTGGCCGGTGAACTTGGCCGCAACCCGCGCAGTCTGTTGTTCGGTTCGCCCGGCGCGGCGCCGGGGCCCGGCGAGCCGGGCTTCGTCTGGCCGGGCGCGACGGCCGGGCAGTGACACTCATCGAAACCGGAAACATCATGCAGGAACACGCCATGCCACGATTCCTTGACCGCGCGCTGCGTCCGGCCGCGGCCGCGCTTGCCGTGCTGACGCTGACGCTCGCGGCCGGCTGCGCGGGCAACAGCGCGGCGCTGTCGAATGTCCGCTACGACCTCGGGCCGGCCACGCAGGTCGCGACCGCGGGCTCGGCCCCCGCGCTGAAGGTGCTCGACGTCGTCGTGCCCGATGCGCTCGACTCCGACAAATTCGCGTACCGCCTCGCGTACGTGGACGCGCAGCACGTGGCCGTCTATCGCGACAGCCGCTGGACGGCACCGCCCGCACAACTGCTCACGCAGCGGCTGCGCGGCGCGCTGTCGTCGCGCGGCACGGTGCTCGAAGGGGCCGACGGCGTGCGCGCGCCGACCCTCAAGGTCGACCTGAACGAATTCGAGCAGGTGTTCGACGGCCAGTCGCAGAGCTACGGCGCCGTCACCGCGCGCGCGACGCTGACGCTGGACGGCAAGGTGCTCGGCCAGCGCACGTTCGTCGCGCGCGCGCCGTCGAGCACGCCCGACGCGGCGGGCGGCGCCCGCGCGCTCGCGGCGGCGAGCAACGAGCTCGTGTCGCAGATCGCCGCATGGGTCGGCGTCCAGGCGTACGCGGGCACGCCGTGACGCGTGCCGCGCAGCCGCGATGAGCGCGACCGGCACGCCTCGCGCATCGCCGCTCGCGCGGCAGGCCTTTGCCGCTTACGCGGCGCTCATCGTCTACGCGTCGCTGTATCCGTTCGCAGGCTGGGTGTCGCTCGGCATCGGGCCGTTCGACTACCTGTTCGCGCCGATGCAGCGCTACGTGACCGCATTCGACGTCGTCACGAACGTGCTCGGCTACCTGCCGTTCGGCGCGCTCGGCGTGCTCGCGCTGCACCCGCGCTGGCGCGGCGTGGCCGCGACGCTGATCGTGGCCGGGCTCGGCGTGCTGCTGTCGGGCGCGATGGAGGCGCTGCAAACCTACCTGCCGGCGCGCGTCGCGTCGAATCTCGATCTCGCGGCCAACGCGCTCGGCGCGCTGCTGGGGGCGGCGCTCGTCGCGCCGGCCACCGGTGCGCTGCTCGATCGCGGCGCGCTGCGCCGGCTGCGCTTCGCGTGGTTCGAGGACGACGGTGCGACGCCGCTGCTGCTCGCCGGGCTGTGGCCGTTCGCGATCCTGTTCCCGTCGCCGTTCCTGTTCGGCATCGGCGACTGGCCGGCCGCGCTGTGGGAGCGTGCCGACGCGTCGATGCAGGATGCGCTGCTCGCGTGGCTGCCGGCCACGTGGCGCGTGGGCGAATGGCCCGAGCGCGTCGACGGCTGGCTGTCCGACTCCGGGTGGGAGGCCGCGCTCGGTGGGCTGATGCTGTTCGCCGCGCTGGCGATCGCGTCGCTCGCGATGCGGCCGCGCGCGCCGCGCATCCGGCTGCTGATCGCGCTCGTCGCCGCGACGCTCGTGCTGAAGGCGGCCGCGACCTTCATGCAGTCGGCCACCGGCCTCGTCGTCGTGTGGGCGACGCCCGGCGCGCGGCTCGGGATCGAGCTCGGCTTCGCGGCCGCGCTTGTCGCGCTGCACGTGCCGGCGACGTGGCGTGCGACGCTGGCGGCGCTCGCGCTGCTGGCCGGCGTGGCGCTCGTGAACCTGCTGCCCGTCAACCCGTTCTTCGACTTCACGCTGTCGGGCTGGCGGCAGGGCCGCTACGTGCACTTCAACAGCCTCGCACGCTGGCTCGCGTGGATCTGGCCCTACGCGGCGCTGATCTGGCTCGGCCAGCGCGTCGAGCACGCGTGGCTGCCGGCCGTGCTGCGCCGCTGACGCGAAGGTTGCGGCGGTTACGCCGCGATGGCCGCGGCGGCACCGCGGGCAGCGGCGTGCGCCCCTCGTTATAATCGTCCGCACGAGTGCAGTGTTCGGCACCAATCGGCACTTGTGTGCGGCGCCTTCGCACCCGTGGCCGCGTTGCAAATCCTCGCGATGCCGCCAGGCATCGCTGCGGTTTGCGCGTTGCCGCGAGCACGAATCCGCCGGCACGCAAGCGCCGCCGGGCACCGAACACTACACGCCCGTTGCCCCGCGCAGCGGCAACCGCTCCTCTTTCCGCACGGCCTCGCGCCGGGCAGCTCGCCACCACCATGGATTCCTACTACCAGCACCACGTCTTCTTCTGCCTGAACCAGCGCGAACCGGGCGCCGAACGCCCGAGCTGCGCGCAATGCGACGCGCAGACCATGCAGGAATACGCGAAAAAGCGCGTGAAGGAGCTCGGCCTCGCGGGGCCCGGCAAGGTTCGCATCAACAAGGCCGGCTGCCTCGACCGCTGCGAGGAAGGGCCGGTGATGGTCGTGTATCCGGAAGGCACGTGGTACACGTACGTCGACCAGGCCGACATCGACGAGATCGTCGAATCGCACCTGCGCGACGGCAAGGTCGTCGACCGCCTGAAGATCTGAGCGGGCGGGCCGAATGAACGTTCACACGCAGAAGTCGCTGATCGCGGGCCCGGTCGGGCAGATCGAAATCGCGGTCGACCTCCCCGATGCCGTGCGCGAAGGCGGCGCCGCGCCGCGCGGCATCGCGCTCGTCGCGCATCCGCATCCGCTGTTCGGCGGCACGATGGACAACAAGGTCGCACAAACGCTCGCGCGCACGCTCGTGCAGTTGAACTACGTGGTGTTCCGGTCGAACTTCCGCGGCGTCGGCGCGACCGAGGGCGTGCACGACAACGGCACCGGCGAGGCCGACGACCTGCTCGCGGTGCTCGCGCACATGCGCGCGCAGCCCGCATACGCGGACCTGCCGCTCGTGCTCGCGGGCTTCTCGTTCGGCACCTTCGTGCTGTCGCACGTCGCGAAGCGGCTGCGCGACGCGGGCGAGACGATCGAACGGATGGTGTTCGTCGGCACGGCAGCGAGCCGCTGGCAGGTGGCCGACGTGCCCGAGAACACGCTCGTGATCCACGGCGAAACCGACGACACGGTGCCGATCGCGTCGGTGTACGACTGGGCGCGGCCGCAGGAACTGCCGGTCGTCGTGATCCCCGGCGCCGAGCATTTCCTGCATCGCAAGCTGCACGTGCTGAAACGCATCATCGTCGACGCCTGGCGCTAGCCGACGCGCGGGAGGCCGGCGTGACGCCGGCGGCCCGCACGGTGTTGCATGCACGCGCTCCGGCCGGCGCCGGATGCGCATTTTCCCTTTCGCGACATCGCGCCGCGGCGTGCGGCGCGACCCGACTTCTCCTTCGCCTGCGCACACCTTTCGCGCACCTTCGCGTGCGATGACATGCAGCTTGCCGACACCCCGCGCCCGATGAAGACGGACGGCGATCCTGCGCCAGGTTCGCGAAAACGCGCTGCGCGGCCACGTATAATGGCCGGATTCCGCGTCGCCCGCGGCCCGGCTGGGCCCATGCGGCGCTCGTTTCGCCGCCTGTCCGCCCGCTCGCGACGGCCGCGAACCGAACGCGTCCGCACGAGTCCAACCGGCGCGTTTCGCGTCGCCCGACGATTTCGGGCGAGTGCCCGAAACGCCCGCCGCCTTGCCGTTCAACCCTGCGCGTTTCGCACCGCACTTTCTGCCATCAGCCTGAATCGATCATGCGTCTGTCTTCCCAAGGCCTCAAGTCCCTCGCTTCCTCCATCGCCTTCGGCACCGCCGCGCGCAACGTCGCGCTCGGCGTGATGCTGCCTGTCGCGCTCGCGTCGACGATCGTCGTTGCCGAGGCCAAGCCGGCCGCCAAGGCCAAGGCCGCGCATGCGGCGCCGGCCGCCGAGCAGTTCACCGGCGCGCCCGCGACCTACATGCCGGGCGCAGTGCCGCCGCCGGGCGTGAATGCGCGCTCGTGGGTGCTCGTCGATGCGACCAGCAACACGGTGCTCGCGTCGGGCAATGCCGATGAGCGCGTCGAGCCCGCATCGCTGACGAAGCTGATGACGGCGTACCTCGTGTTCGAGGCGCTCGACAAGAAGAAGATCTCGATGGAGCAGATCGTCACGCCGAGCGAAGCCGTGCGCCGCGTCGGCCGCGACGAGTCGCGCATGTTCATCGAGGCGAACAAGCCGGTGTCGGTGCACGACCTCGTGTACGGGATGATCATCCAGTCGGGCAACGACGCCGCGATCGCGCTGGCCGAACTGGTCGGCGGCAGCGAAGGGCAGTTCGTCACGATGATGAACGACGAGGCGGCGCGCCTCGGCATGAAGGGCACGCACTTCGCCGACGTGAACGGCATGCCCGACCCGAACCACTACACGACGGCCGGCGACCTCGCGAAGCTGTCCGCCCACCTGATCCGCGATTTTCCGCAGTACTACAGCATCTTCTCGGAAAAGGAATTCAAGTACAACAACATCCGCCAGGGCAACCGCAACCGCCTGCTGTGGCTGGATCCGACGGTCGACGGCCTGAAGACGGGCCATACGCAGGCAGCCGGCTACTGCCTGATCGCGTCGGCGAAGCGCGCGATCCCGGGTGTGGACGGCCAGCGCCGCCTGGTGTCGGTGATGATGGGCGAGCAGAAGGAAAGCGAGCGCACGCAGGACAGCATGAAGATGCTGAACTACGGCTACAGCGCGTTCGATTCGGTGCGCCTGTTCAAGGGCGGCCAGGCGATGTCGACGCCGCGCATCTACAAGGGCAAGGAAAACACCGTGCAGGTGGGCGTGAAGGGCGACCAGTGGGCGACCGTGCCGCGCGGCCTCGGCGACAAGGTCAAGACGGAAGTCGACGTCAACGCGCCGCTGATCGCGCCGCTCGCGGCAGGCCAGCAGGTCGGCACCGTGAAGATCGTCGCCGACGGGAAGACGCTGTCCGAATTCCCGGTCGTCGCACTGCAGGCCGTGCCGGAAGCGGGTATCTTCGGGCGTATCTGGGACTCGATCCTGCTGATGTTCAGCAAGAAGAAGTAAGCACGACGGGCCTTTGTTTTCACGACTTCATCCCCATCTGTCATAGCCATGAGCCAAGCCGAATTCGAACCGATCGTCTACCTCAGCGTGTCGTCGCAGGAGGAAATGGTGCCGCTGTCGGAAGCCCGTGTACCGGTGCTCGACCGCGGGTTCATCTTCGGCGATGGCGTGTATGAAGTTGTCCCCGTTTATGCGCACGACGGCGCGCACGTGCCGTTCCGGATCGAGCAGCATCTGGCGCGGCTCGAGCGCAGCCTGAAGAAGATCGGCATCGCCAGCCCGCACGACGACGCGGGCTGGCGCGCGCTGATCGAGCGCGTCGTCGCGGCGAATGCCGAAGGGCTCGGCGACGGCAACGCGCTCGTCTACCTGCAGGTGACGCGCGGCGTCGCGAAGCGCGGCCACGCGTTCCCGGCGAACGCGGTGCCGACGGTGTTCGTGATGACGAGCCCGCTGCGCCTGCCGTCCGCCGACGAACGCGCGCAGGGCGTGCGCTGCGTGACGGCCGAGGACCGCCGCTGGCTGCATTGCGACATCAAGTCGATCTCGCTGCTCGGCAACGTGCTGATGGCGCAGCATGCGGCCGAACGCGATGCGTTCGAGACGCTGCAGCTGCGCGACGGCAACCTGACGGAAGGTTCGTCGTCGAACGTGTGGATCGTGAAGAACGGCGAGCTGCTCGCGCCGCCGCGCAGCAACAAGATCCTCGAAGGGATCCGCTACGCGCTGATCGAGGAGCTGGCCGACGAATGCAAGATCCCGTTCGTCGCGCGCGAGATCAGCGAAGTGGAATTGCGCGCGGCCGACGAGATCATGATCACGTCGGCCACGAAGGAAGTGCTGCCCGTTACGTCGCTCGACGATCTGCCCGTCCATGGCGGCAAGCCGGGCCCCGTATTCGCGGCGTTGTATGACGCGTACCAGCGTGCGAAGGCACGCGAGTTTGAACAGTTTGACCTAACCCGGAGAAAATGATGAGCGAACCGACCAAAACCATCGAGGTGACCGGCGCGATCGATACCCGGAAGGAGTCGCTGCTGGAGTTTCCGTGCGATTTCCCGATCAAGATCATGGGCAAGGCGCACCCCGAGTTCAAGGACACGATCTTCAAGGTCGTGGCCGTTCACGACAACGAGATCGACGTCGAGAAGATCGAGGAGCGTGCGTCGAGCGGCGGCAATTACACGGGCATCACGATCACCGTGCGGGCGACCAGCCAGGAACAGCTCGACAACATCTACCGCGCACTGACCGGCCATCCGATGGTCAAGGTCGTACTTTAAGCGCCTTCCATCCTCCTTCCTGCGCGCACTCGGCGGGGGTCTTCCCCGCCGCGCGCCGCGCGTCCAGCTCGTCGCACAGCCGCTTGTATTCGGCGACTTCCTCAAGCAGCCAGGTCCTGAACGCCTGCACGCGCGGCGCGTTCAGCAGCGGCGGCGGACACACGAAAAAATAGTGCCACGGGCTCGGCCCGTCGATGTCGAACAGGCGCACGATGCGCCCGTCGAGCAGGTCGTGCACCGCGAGCGAGCGGCGCACGAGCGCGATGCCCTGGCCGTCGATCGCGGCCAGCAGCAGGTTCGACGAATCCTGGTACAGAATCCCCCGTTTCGGCTCGGTCAGCGTCTTGAGTCCGGCCGCGTCGAACCACGGCCGCCACAGCTCGTCGTCCGAGCGCAGCAGGTTGTAGTGCACGAGATCGGCGGGCGTTTGCGGCAGCTTGCCGCCGTTCAGCGTCGGCGCGCACGCCGGAAAGAACACTTCGTCGAACAGCGGCTCGACATGCAGCCCCGGATAACTGCCGTGGCCGAAGCGGATCGCGAGATCGACGTCGTCGCGCGCGAAATCGGTGAGCGAGTTGGTCGACTGCAGCTCGACGTCGATTTCCGGATGCCGTTCGATGAACGAGCCGATGCGCGGCGTGATGAAGCGCGCGGCGAACGACGACAGCATCGACACCACGAGCCGCCGGTCGCGGTCGCTCGCGCGCACGTCGCGCGTCGCGTCGGCGATGACCATCAGCGCGGTGCGGATCTGCTGCGCGTAGCGCATGCCGGCGTCGGTCAGGCACAGCCGCTTGCCGTTGCGCGTGAACAGCTGCACGCCGAGCTCTTCCTCGAGCGCGCGCACCTGGTGGCTGACCGCGCCGTGCGTGACGTACAGCTCGTCGGCGGCGCGCGAGAAATTCTCGTGACGGGCGGCGGCTTCGAACGCGCGAATCGCGTTCAGCGCAGGCAGCTGGCGGAGGTCCATTTGCTAATTTTCCTCACATCGACGTGAAAATTGGTCGTTTTGTCGGACGCCTTGAAGTGACTACGATTGTAGCCATCGAAGCACTTATTGGCGGAGTCGATCATGCAAGAAATTTCTTCAAGCATCACGTTCGAAATCCCGATGGGCGAAACCGTGCCGTTGAAGGTACAACGCAGCACGCGGCTGGTGGTGCAGTGCGGGCCGGTGTGGGCGACGCGCAGCAACGACGTCGACGATTACTTCCTGGTCGACGGCGAGACGCTGAAGCTGCGCCGCGGCGAGCGGCTGTGGCTCAGCGCGGAAGGCCGGGAGGGCGCGCGCGTGGCGTTCTCGGTGTCGCGGCCGCCCCGGGAAGTCGCGCTCGGCGGGCTGGCACGGCTGCGCGAACGCGTGAGCGCGCTGCTCCACGACGGATGGCGCACCGTCTGACCATCATTTCCTCCGACGGATACCGGCGATCCGTCCCCCCTCCGAGGCCGGCGAGACCGACGGGTTTTCGGTAAACTACCGCCCATGTCCGTTTCGCCGGTTTCCATCGTGTCCACGCCTGTTGCCGTTTCCGCATCGCCCGCCGGGTCCCCGGATCAGCCGGCCCCGCCGGTCACCGTGCGGTGGCGGGGCGTCGAGACTTACGAGACGAGCTTCGACGCGATGCGCGCGTTCACCGACACGCGCACGGCCGACACCGGCGACGAGATCTGGCTGGTCGAGCATCCGCCCGTCTACACGCTCGGCCAGGCCGGCGACCCGGCCCACCTGCTGGTGGCCGACAGCGGCGTGCCGCTCGTGAAGGTCGACCGCGGCGGGCAGATCACCTACCACGGCCCCGGCCAGATCGTCGCCTACCTGCTGCTGGACCTGCGCCGGCGCAAGCTGATGGTGCGTACGCTCGTGACGAAGATCGAGGAGGCCGTGATCGAAACCCTCGCGGCGTATAATCTCGCTTCGGTCCGCAAGGCGGGCGCGCCCGGGATCTACGTGGCGTCCGGCGCGCACGAGGGCGCGAAAATCGCGGCCCTCGGCCTGAAGATCCGCAACGGCTGCAGCTATCACGGGCTGAGCCTGAACGTGAAGATGGATCTGCGCCCGTTTCTTGCGATCAACCCGTGCGGCTATGCCGGACTGGAAACTGTCGACATGGCGAGCCTCGAGGTTGCCGCCGACTGGAACGACGTCGCCCATACGCTGGTGCGCCGTCTGATCGCCAACCTCGACGGCGCATCCGCGGCCGCCGACAAGCCGCAGGCACTGGAACAACATTCGAATGACTGACGTTACCGCTTCCCCCGCACCGGCCGATCCGGCCGCGACCCCTGCCTACGATCCGACCGCCAAGCAGAAGGCGCAGGCGAAGACGGCGCGCATCCCGATCAAGGTCATTCCGATCGAAAAGCTGAAGAAGCCCGAGTGGATCCGCGTGAAGGCGGCCACCGGCAGCTCGCGCTTCAACGAGATCAAGACGATCCTGCGCGAGCACAACCTGCATACGGTGTGCGAGGAAGCGAGCTGCCCGAACATCGGCGAATGCTTCGGCAAGGGCACCGCGACGTTCATGATCATGGGCGACAAGTGCACGCGCCGCTGCCCGTTCTGCGACGTCGGCCACGGCCGTCCCGATCCGCTCGACGCGGATGAACCGAAGAACCTCGCGCGCACGATCGCCGCGCTGAAGCTCAAGTACGTGGTGATCACGAGCGTCGACCGCGACGACCTGCGCGACGGCGGCGCCGCCCATTTCGTCGAGTGCATCCGCGAAACGCGCGCGCAGTCGCCGGACACGCGCATCGAGATCCTGACGCCGGACTTCCGCGGCCGTCTCGACCGCGCGATCTCGATCCTGAACGCCGCGCCGCCGGACGTGATGAACCACAACCTCGAAACGGTGCCGCGCCTGTACAAGGAAGCGCGCCCGGGTTCGGACTACGCGCACTCGCTGAAGCTCCTGAAGGACTTCAAGGCGCTGCATCCGGACGTCGCGACGAAGTCGGGCCTGATGGTCGGCCTCGGCGAGACCGAAGAGGAAATCCTGCAGGTGATGCGCGACCTGCGCGCGCACGACGTCGACATGCTGACGATCGGCCAGTACCTGCAGCCGTCGGAGCACCACCTGCCGGTGCGCGCGTACGTGCATCCCGATACGTTCAAGATGTACGAGGAAGAGGCGTACAAGATGGGCTTCACGCACGCGGCCGTCGGCGCGATGGTGCGGTCGAGCTATCACGCCGACCTGCAGGCGCATGGGGCAGGGGTGGTCTGAGCGTCGCGTTCGCGCGGCAGTCTCATGCAGTCGAAAAAAGCCCGCAGCGATGCGGGCTTTTTTGCTTTTTGTCCGGAGATATGGCGAAGCCGCGGTTTTCGAATCAAGCGATCGAAACATGCGTCCACCTATGTTTATCCGGGCTCTAATTGATCCGTCGTCACCCAGCCTTGGCATTTCTTCTCTTCATAACAAAGCGCGGCAATCTGCCACCGATCGTCGCTGATTATCCATAGCTCCAGGAAATCAAACCGGCTAAGTATCCTTCCGTCACGTTGCATCGAGCCAGTTCCTGAAATCGATGCCCAAAGCCGGCCTTCTTGGAATTCCGTGATCTCATCACGAACATGCAACGCAAAACCGCGCCAAGTTTTTTCGGACAGGTGCCGTTGTATAGACGATATTTGTTGGAGCCTGGTTAGTATCCGGTTTCCTCGCTTGACGAAGAAATGAGGGCTCTCTACAAAATTTAGTTGATCAATGTCGCCGTTCACGTAGGCATCGATCCAGACATCCCTCATTTCCAGTAAGCCGTACTTGGTATTCATGGAGCTCTATTGGATGGTAATTGAGGAGGCGATCCTCCCGGTTCGATATGGAAAACTAACGTTCTCTTTGGCGAATTGATATGGGACTTGTATGAAATGTTGCACGCTTGAAGTAGCGTGCAGGATTCCAGCGGGTGGTCAAGGGAGAACGGTGAGGGCATGTTTTCATGCGCCAATTGCTGCTCGATCGTCGCCTCCATTCACTCGAGCATGGAAAGCAAAGCTGAAACGGCATCGATAGCTTCGCAGGATAAGTTCGCTCCCGCCGCGCGCAAAGCTCCTATAGTCGGCTCTCCCGCAGCAATGCCCGCATTCGAAGGAGAGCCGCATGTCCCGTTTCAGCTTCATCCGCCGCGCCGTCGTCGCGCTGACCGCCTTTGCCGCGCTGGGCGCGGCGCACGCCGAATCGCGCGAAGTCGTGATCGCGTACCAGGACATGGTCGTGCCGTGGCGCTATGCGCAGGCGAGCGGTGAAGTCGAAAAGGCGACCGGCTACAAGGTCACGTTCCGCAAGCTCGACAGCGGCGCCGACGTGATCCGTGCGCTCGCATCGGGCTCCGTGCAGCTCGGCGAAGCCGGCTCGAGCCCGATCGCGGCCGGGCTGTCGCAGGGGCTCGACATCTCGCTGTTCTGGGTGCTCGACAACATCAACGACGCCGAGGCGCTCGTCGCGCGCAACGGTTCGGGCGTCACCAACATCGCCGCGCTGAAGGGCAAGAAGATCGGCGTGCCGTTCGTGTCGACGTCGCATTTCCATACGCTCGTCGCGCTGCAGGCCGCGGGCGTCAATCCGAACGACGTGAAGATCGTCAACCTGCGTCCGCCCGAAGTCGCGGCTGCGTGGGCGCGCGGCGACATCGACGCGACCTACATCTGGGATCCGGTGCTCGCGAAGGTCAAGCAGTCGGGCACCGTGCTCACGACGTCGGGCCAGGTTGCGAAGGAAAGCGGCAAGGCGACCTTCGACGGCTTCGTCGTGAGCCGCAAGTTCGCGCGCGAGAACCCCGAGTTCGTCACGCGCTTCGTGAAGGTGCTCGCGGCCGCCGATGCCGACTATCGCGCGCACGCTGCCGCGTGGAAGGTCGGCTCGCCGCAGGTCGCGGCGGTCGCGAAGGTGTCGGGCGCGAACGCGCAGGACGTACCGGCCAGCCTCGCGCTCTACGCGTTCCCGACGCCGGCCGAGCAGGCGTCGCCGACGTGGCTCGGCGGCGGTGCGCAGTCGGGCGCCGCGAAATCGCTCGCGGCCACGGCCACGTTCCTCAAATCGCAGGGCACGATCCAGACGGTGCTCGCCGACTACTCGGTCGGCGTCGATCCGCAGTTCGTGCAGAAGGCGGCGCGCTGAGCGCGGCCACTCAGCCCACCCGTCGCGGAGTCCTGAACATGAGCACGCTGGAAGTCCGTCAGGTATCGGTCGACTATCCGGGCGAACGCGGCCGGCCGACGACGCAGGCGCTCGCGCGCGTCGACCTGCGCATCGAGGCCGGTGAATTCGTCGTCGCGCTCGGCGCGTCCGGCTGCGGCAAGACAACGCTGCTGAACTGCATGGCCGGCTTCGTCGCGCCGACGACGGGCGACGTGCGCGTCGACGGCGTGCCGGTCACGGGCCCCGGCGCCGATCGCGGTGTCGTGTTCCAGAAATACGCGCTGCTGCCGTGGCTCGACGTGCTCGACAACGTCGCGCTCGGGCTGCGCTTCGCACGCGTGTCGAAGGCCGAACGCGAAGCGCGGGCGCGGGAGATGCTCGCGCTCGTCGGCTCGACAAGCACGCGCATGCGCGCGTGTACGAGCTGTCGGGCGGGATGCAGCAGCGCGTCGGCATCGCGCGCGCGCTCGCGAGCGACCCGCGCGTGCTGCTGATGGACGAGCCGATGGGCGCGCTCGACGCGATGACGCGCGGCACGATGCAGGCGCTCGTGCTCGACGTATGGGCACGCACCGGCAAGACGGTGTTCTTCATTACGCACGATGTCGAGGAGGCGCTGTTTCTCGCGACGCGCCTCGTCGTGATGACGCCCGGCCCCGGCCGGATCGCGGAAACCTTCGAACTGCCGTTCGCGCGCCGCTACGTCGAATCGCGCGATGCGCGCGCGGTGAAGTCTTCACCGGATTTCATCGCATGGCGCGAACGGCTGATCGCGTACCTGCATCGCGACGAGGCCGCCGAGGCGGCGGCGTGATGCACGAACTCGCGCGACAGGGCGCGTCGGTCGGACGCGGTCGGATCAGCACCTTGCACAGGCAGGACAGCATGAGCACGCAGGATTCTTGGGCGGCCGATCGCACGGCCGCGGAGCCCGGGCAGGATCAACGCGCGACGCAACGGCGTCACGCGGCGCGTCCGGCTCGCGCATCGCATCGCTACCGGCTGCCGGGGCAGGGGAAGACGGCCGGGCTGAGCGCGGCGACGGTCGCGGCACTGGCACTGCTGTGGTGGGTCGCGACCCATCGCCAGTGGCTGCCGCCGCTGTTCCTGCCCGCGCCGGAAGCCGTGTGGACGGCATTCGTCGACGCGTGGCACGGCCGCATCCAGGGCGGCCTGCCGTTGTCCGAGCATTTGTTGTGGAGCGCCGCGCGCGTGTTCGGCGCATTCCTGCTCGCGACCGCGATCGGCGTGCCGGCCGGCATCCTGATGGGCGTGAGCCGCATCGCGCGCGGCGTGCTCGATCCGCTGCTGGAGTTTTACCGGCCGCTGCCGCCGCTCGCGTACCTGCCGCTCGTCGTGATCTGGTTCGGCATCGACGAAACGGCGAAGCTCGTCGTGATCTTCCTCGCGTGCTTCGCGCCGATCGCGATGGCGGCCCGCGCCGGCGTGCGCGCGGCGACGGTCGAGCAGATCAACGCCGCGTATTCGCTCGGCGGGAGCTTCGCGCAGATCGTGCGCCACGTGGTGCTGCCGGCCGCGCTGCCGGAGATCCTCACCGGGCTGCGGATCGCGATCGGCTTCGGCTGGACGACGCTCGTCGCGGCCGAGATGGTCGCCGCGACAGCCGGGCTCGGGCAGATGGTGCTCAACGCATCGAGCTTCCTGCGCACCGATATCGTCGTGATGGGCATCCTGATCATCGGCGCGATCGCTTGGCTGTTCGACCTCGCGATGCGGTGGGTCGAGCGGCGGATCGTGCCGTGGAAGGGAAGGGGCTGACGCCACGCAGGCGCGCGGACGACGTCCGCGTGCCGCCACGGCCCGCCACCCTCACTCTCCCATCGCGATCCCTTCCCGCCGCGGATCCGCCCCGCCGAACCACACCGTCTGCCCCTGCACGTTCAGCCGCTGGATTCCCTGCAGCCCCGAGTTCATCTCGACCACCCGCACGTCGTGCCCGCGGCCCTTCAGCCCGTCGGCGAGCGCATCGGACACGCGGCCGCGTTCGAGTTGCGTCGGCCCGTTCATCGACCCGAAGTTCGGCAGCGCGATCGCCTGCTGCATCGTCATCCCCCAGTCGAGCACGCCGACCAGCGTCTTCGCGACGTGATTGATGATCGCGGGGCCGCCGGCCGAGCCGACGATCATCGTCACCTGCTTCGTCTTCTTGTCGAACACGAGCTCCGGCGACATCGCCGAGCGCGGCCGCTTGCCGGGCTGCACGCGGTTCGCGACCGGCCGGCCGTTGTCGTTCGACACGAACGAGAAATCGGTGAGCTGGTTGTTCAGCATGAAGCCGCGCACCATCAGCCGCGAACCGAACGCATCCTCGATGCTCGTCGTCATCGACAGCGCCTGGCCGTAGCGGTCGACGATCGCGATGTCGGAGGTCGACGGCAACTCGGGGCTGCGGTCGTCGGCCATCGCGAGCGTCGCGCCCTGCGGCGTGCCGGCCTGCGCGACGCCCATGCTGCTGTCGCCGATCAGGTGCGCGCGCTGCGCGAGATAGGTCTTGTCGGTGAGGCTCGCCCAGCTGCCGCCCGGCAGCGGCACGAAATCGGGATCGGCGACATAGCGCGCGCGGTCCGCATACGCGAGCCGCCCGGCTTCGCTGAACAGGTGTGCGGCGAACGGCGTCGGCTCGTAGCCAACGTCGTTGCGCACCGGCTTCTGCGCGCCGATCTGCTGCCAGTCGGGCATCGCTTCGAGGATGCCGAGCATCTGCGCGATCGCGAGGCCGCCCGACGACGGCGGCGGCATCCCGCACACCACCGAGCGCCGGTAATCCGCGCACAGCGGCGCGCGCACCTTCGCCTTGTAGCGCGCGAGATCCTGGAGCGACAGCAGGCCCGGGTTGGTCGGGTGCCTGCGCACCTTCGTGACGATGTCGCGCGCGATCGCGCCGCTGTAGAACGCGTTCGCGCCGCGGTCGGCGACTTGTCGCAGCACGGTCGCGAGCGCCGGGTTCTTCAGCACCGTGCCGGCCGCCTTCGGCGTGCCGTCCGGGTTGTAGAAGTACGCGCGCGCGGCCGGGTCGTTCTTCAGGTACTTGTCGTTCGCGATCAGCGTCGCGAGCCGCGGGCTGATCGTGAAGCCGCGCTCGGCGAGCCGGATCGCGGGCTGGAACAGCCGGCGCCACGGCAGCTTGCCGTGCGCACGGTGCGCGGCGTCGAGCATGCGCAGCACGCCCGGCGTGCCGACCGAGCGCCCGCCGACGACACCTTCGTAGAAGCTCATCGGCTGGCCGGTCGGCCCGTAGAACAGGCGGTCGGTCGCGGCGGCCGGCGCGGTTTCGCGGCCGTCGTACGCCTGCGTCGCCTTGCCGTCGAAGTACAGCAGGAACGCGCCGCCGCCGATTCCCGACGATTGCGGCTCGACGAGCGCGAGCACCATCTGCGTGGCGATCGCCGCGTCGATCGCGGTGCCGCCCGCCTTCAGCATGTCGTAGCCGGCCTGCGTCGCGAGCGGATTCGCGGCCGCGATCATGAAGTGCTGAGAGGTCCAGCCCGGCTTGTCGGTCCAGCCGGACGACAGCTCGGGCGCATGGACGCCGGGCAGCGGCACGGCGGCACCCGATGCGGCGGCGACGGGCACCACCGCGCCCGACGGCGGCGTGGACGGGGACGTGCAGCCGGCGTTGAACGCGACGAGCGCGACGGCGGCGAGCAGCGTCCAGGAGCGCGAATGCGGACGAATCCGGTCGAACATTGAACCCTCGGCAGCAGTGAATTCGAAGGAGGCGACGATGCCGGCGCAACGCGGCTGCCCGCCCCGGCGCGCTATTGTCGCCGCGCGGCCGGCGGGTTGTCACCCGACAGGAAACCCTGACGCATCGCGCCGGGCCCGCCCCGGCCGGTCTTTCCGGCCTGTTCGAGGATGAACTCTATGAACGTCGACGTCGCGCGCGTGTGGTGCCGGTTCGGCATGTAGAGCATGTACATGTGCGTGCCGAAGATGCTGAGCCGGTACGCGTCGAGCGACGTGACGACCGTGCCGCGCCGGATGTCGTCCTGCACCACGTAGTCGGGCACGATGCCGACGCCGATCCCGCCGAGGATCGCCTGCCGCAGGAACAGGAAGTTCTCCGAAATCAGCGTGGGCTCGAGCAGCACCTCGTGGCGCTCGTCGCCGAGATACGCGGCGATCCTGAGCTGCCGGCCCATCACCGTCGCGGTGACGACGGGGGAGGCCGACAACGCGCCGAGGCTCGCCGGCATCCCGTGCTCGGCCGCGAACGCGGCCGATGCGCACGCGACGTAGCGCACCGCGCCCATGTCGCGCGCGACGAGGTTCTGCGGCGGCTCGGGCATCACGCGCACGGCGATGTCGATTTCGTCGCGCATCAGGTCTTCCACGCGGTTCTCGAACACGACGTCGAGCACGATGCCCGGATGCAGCCGCTTGAACGCGAGCAGCCAGTCGGACATCACCATCTGCCCGTAGCCGCTCGGCACCGACAGCCGCACGCGGCCCTGCAGGTCCTGGCCGAGCGTCGTCACCGATTCCTGCGCGGCGAGCAGTTCGTTGCGGATGCGCCGCCCGTGCTCGTACAGCTTCAGCCCGATTTCGGTCGGCTCGATGCGCCGCGTCGTGCGCCGCACGAGCTGCTGGCCGATCGAGCGCTCGAGCTGGTTCAGCCGGTAGCTGACGTTCGCGCGGCTCATCTTGAGCCGCTGCGCGGCCTTGCTGAGATTGCCGGCGTCGAGGATCTCGACGAGCAGCGTCAGCGCGTTCAGGTCCATGCGTCGCGTCTCCTGATCCGTCCCGTTTAACGGTCGGAAAGCATTCAGTGTCAAGTCAGACTTGACAGCTTGTAAAAGCGGGAGGGAATTGTCAATGAATCTCGATCAATCGAGAATCGGGTCATGCCCGGCGTACGGCCGGATCTTGTCCCGCTTCGTGCGGGACCGGGGCAGGCGCCCCGGCGCCGCTCGCGTGGCCGCGAGCTACGAACCGGCGTCGACGCGCCTGCCGCCGCGTCAAGGAGACACGATGAACTCACCTGCTTCCCCCACCGGCCCGGCCGGCACCGTCACGCGCGAGCGGCGCGACAAGGTGCTCGTCGTCACGATCGACCATGCGCCCGTCAACGCGCTGTCCGCCGACGTGCGGCGCGGCCTCGCCGACGCGCTCGACGCCGCGCAGGCCGACGACGCGATCCGCGCGGTGCTGATCGTCGGCGCCGGCCGCAACTTCATCGCGGGCGCCGATATCCGCGAATTCGGCAAGCCGCCCGTGCCGCCGTCGCTGCCCGACGTGTGCGAGCGGATCGAGTCCAGCGCGAAGCCGGTCGTGGTCGCGCTGCACGGCGCGACGCTCGGCGGCGGCCTCGAAGTCGCGCTCGCCGCGCATTACCGGCTCGCGGTGCCCGGCGCGAAGCTCGGGCTGCCCGAAGTCACGCTCGGCCTGCTGCCCGGCGCGGGCGGTACGCAGCGCGCGCCGCGCCTGATCGGCGCGAAGGCCGCGCTCGACCTGATGCTGACGGGCCGCCACGCGAGCGCGGACGAAGCGCTCGCGCTCGGCCTCGTCGACCGCGTCGCACACAGCGACGACACGCTCGCCGAAGGCCTCGCCTACGCGCAGGAACTCGTGTCGCTCGGCGCACCGGTGCGCCGCACGCGCGACGCGCAGGGGCTGGCCGACCGTGCGGCCGCGCAGGCCGCGATCGACGCGGCACGGGCCGATCTGCCGAAGAAGTCGCGTGGCCTTTTCTCGCCCGCGAAGATCGTCGACGCGGTCGAGGCCGCGCTCACGCAGTCGTTCGACGCGGGGATGAAGCTCGAACGCAGCCTGTTCCTGCAGTGCATCGACAGCCCGCAGCGCGCGGGCCTCGTGCACGCCTTTTTCGCGGAGCGTGAAGCGGCGAAGGTGCCTGAGGCGCGTCGCGCGAGCGCGCGGCCGGTCGAGCGGATCGGCGTGGTAGGCGGCGGCACGATGGGCGCGGGCATCGCGGTCGCGGCGCTCGATGCCGGGCTGCCGGTGACGATGATCGAACGCGACGAAGCGTCGCTCGCGCGCGGCCGCGCGCACGTCGAGAAGGTGTACGACGGCCTCGTCGCGAAAGGGCGGATGACACCGGCCGCGCACGCCGCGCGGCTCGCGCGTTTCAAGGGCAGCACGTCGTACGACGCGCTCGCCCAGGCCGACGTCGTGATCGAGGCCGTGTTCGAGGACATGGCCGTGAAAAAGGCCGTGTTCGCCGAACTCGCGCGCGCGTGCAAGCCGGGTGCGGTGCTCGCGACCAACACGTCGTATCTGGACATCGACGAGATCGCCGCGAGCATCGACCGGCCGGCCGACGTGATCGGCCTGCATTTCTTCTCGCCGGCCAACGTGATGAAGCTGCTCGAGATCGTCGTGCCGGCGCGCGTGAGCGCCGAAGTGGTCGCGACCGCGTTCGCGCTCGCGAAGCAGTTGAAGAAGACGCCGGTGCGCGCCGGCGTGTGCGATGGCTTCATCGGCAACCGGATCCTCGCCGTCTATCGCACGGCGGCCGACTACCTGATGGAAGACGGCGCGTCACCGTACCAGATCGATCGCGCGGTGCGCGAATTCGGCTTCCCGATGGGGCCGTTCCAGGTCGTCGACCTCGCCGGCGGCGACATCGGCTGGGCGACCCGCAAGCGCCGCGCGGCGACGCGCGACCCGCGCGCGCGCTACGTGGAGATTTCCGACCGGCTGTGCGAGCGCGGCTGGTTCGGGCAGAAGACGGCGCGCGGCTACTACCTGTATCCGGACGGCGCGCGCGTCGGCACGCCGGACCCGGAAGTCGAGGCGATCGTCGCGCAAGAGCGCGCGAAGAAGGGCATCGCGCCGCGCACGTTTACCCACGACGAGATCATGCGCCGCTACCTCGCGGCGATGATCAACGAAGGCGCGAACGTCGTGCACGAGAAGATCGCGCTGCGCCCGCTCGACGTCGACGCGGTGTTCCTGTACGGCTACGGCTTCCCGCGTTATCGCGGCGGCCCGATGCATTACGCGGACACGGTCGGCCTCGCGAACGTGCTCGCCGATATCCGCGCGTTCGCGAAGGAAGATCCGCTGTTCTGGAAGCCGTCGCCGCTGCTCGTCGATCTCGTCGCGCGCGGCGCGGATTTCGCGAGCCTGAACCGCCTCGACTGAACGCCAACCGCATTCGCCACGGACTGACGATGGACCTCAATTTCACTCCCGAAGAGGAAGCCTTCCGCACGGAAGTGCAGCGCTTCCTGCAAGCCGAACTGCCTGGGCGCATCGCGCGCAAGGTGAAGGGCGGCCTGCATCTCACGCGCGACGACATGCGCGAATGGCACGCGATACTCAACGCGCGCGGCTGGCTCGCGAGCCACTGGCCGCGCGAGTACGGCGGCCCCGGCTGGAGCGTCGCGCAGAAGTTCCTGTTCGACAACGAATGCGCGCTCGCGGGTGCGCCGCGCATCGTGCCGTTCGGCGTGAACATGCTCGGCCCCGTGCTGATCAAGTACGGCGACGAAGCGCAGAAGCGCCGCTGGCTGCCGCGCATTCTCGACGGCACCGACTGGTGGTGCCAGGGCTATTCGGAGCCGGGCGCCGGCTCCGATCTCGCGTCGGTGAAGACGAGCGCGGTGCGCGGGCTCGACGCGCAGGGCGAGCACTACATCGTGAACGGCCAGAAGACGTGGACCACGCTCGGCCACTACGCGAACATGATCTTCTGCCTCGTGCGCACCGCGACCGACGTGCGCAAGCAGGAAGGCATCAGCTTCCTGCTGATCGACATGAACACGCCGGGCGTCGAGGTCCGCCCGATCATCACGCTCGACGGCGAGCACGAAGTAAACGAGGTGTTCTTCACCGACGTGCGCGTGCCGGCGGAGAACCTCGTCGGCGAAGAGAACCGCGGCTGGACCTACGCGAAATACCTGCTCACGTACGAGCGCACCAACATCGCGGGAATCGGTTTTTCGACGGCCGCGCTCGACCGGCTGCGCGCGGTTGCCGCGAAGGTCACGAAGAACGGCCGGCCGCTCGCCGACGACCCGTTCTTCGCGGCGCGCATCGCGCGCGTCGAGATCGAACTCGAGAACATGCACACGACCAACCTGCGCGTGCTGGCGGCGGTCGCGGGCGGCGGGGTGCCGGGCGCAGAAAGCTCGATGCTGAAGATCCGCGGCACGCAGATCCGCCAGGAGATCACCGCGCTGATGCGGCGTGCGATGGGGCCGTACGCGCAGCCGTTCGTCGAGGAGGCGCTCGATGCCGACTACGACGGCGAGCCGGTCGGCCCGGACGAAGCGGCGAGCGCCGCGCAGCAGTATTTCAACAACCGGAAGCTGTCGATCTTCGGCGGCTCGAACGAGATCCAGAAGAACATCATCGCGAAGATGATGCTCGGGCTGTAACGAGGAGCGCGACGATGGATTTCCAGCACACAGAAGACCGCCGGATGCTGGCGGACACGTTGAACCGCTTCATCGCCGAACAGTATGCGTTCCCGGTGCGAGACCGCATCGCGCAGTCGGCCGAGGGCTTCGATCGCGCGATGTGGCAGCGCTTTGCCGAACTCGGCACGGTCGGCGCGCTGTTCGCGGAAGCCGACGGCGGTTTCGGCGGCGCGGGCTTCGACATCGCCGTGGTGTTCGAATGCCTCGGGCGCGGGCTCGTCGTCGAGCCGTTCCTCGGCGCGCTGCTCGCGGGCCGCGCGCTGTCGCTCGCCGGCGGCGACGCGCATCGCGACAGGCTTGCCGCGCTGATCGACGGCAGCGCGAGCGCCGCGTTCGCGCACGACGAGCCGGGCTCGCACTACGAACTGACGACCGTGCGCACGCGCGCCGAACGCTCGGGCGACGGCTGGGTGCTCACGGGCGCGAAGGGCGTCGTCGACCAGGCCGCGCAGGCGGCGTTCTTCGTCGTCAGCGCGCGCGTGTCCGGGCAGGACGACGACGCGGCCGGCATCGGCCTGTTCGTCGTGCCGGCCGACGCGCCGGGCGTGTCGCTGCGCGACTACCGGAAGATCGACGGCGGCCGCGCGGCCGAAGTGCGCTTCGAGCGCGTCGTGCTGCCGGCCGATGCGGCGCTCGGCGCGCACGACGGCGAAGCGGGCGCCGAGTTGCTCGAACGCGTGCTCGGCTACGGGCTGCTCGCGCTGTCGGCGGAAGCGCTCGGCGCGATGGACGTCGCGAAGGAGCACACGCTCGAGTACCTGCGCACACGCAAGCAGTTCGGTTTGCCGATCGGCAGTTTCCAGGCGCTGCAGCACCGAATGGCCGACCTGCTGCTCGAAGTCGAGCAGGCGCGTTCGGCCGTGATCAACGCGGCCGCGCAGCTCGATGCGCCGCGCGTGGTGCGCGAACGCGCGCTGGCCGCGGCGAAATTCAGCATCGGGCGGATCGGCACGCTCGTCGCGGAGGAGAGCATCCAGTTGCACGGCGGGATCGGGATGACGTGGGAGCTGCCGCTGTCGCACTACGCGAAGCGCCTCGTGATGATCGATCACCAGCTCGGCGACGAGGATCACCATCTCGCGCGCTACATCGCGCTGTCGAAACAGTAAAGACGAACGACGCGAATGGAGGAGACAAGGATGACGAACGAATCGCGCGTTTTGCCGCTGGCCGGCGTGAAAGTGCTCGACTTCTCGCGCGTGCTCGCGGGGCCGTGGTGCGCGATGGTGCTCGCCGATTTCGGCGCGGAAGTGATCAAGGTCGAGCATCCGGCACGCGGCGACGATACGCGCGACTGGGGCCTGAGGATCGGCGACACCGAAACGACCTACTTCAACAGCGTGAACCGCAGCAAGCGCTCGATCTGTCTCGACCTGCAGACCGACGAAGGGCGGCGGCTCGCGCGCGAGCTGGCCGCGCAGGCCGACGTGGTGCTTCACAACTTCAAGTTCGGCGGCGCGGAGAAGCTCGGGCTCGGCTACGACGCGCTGGCCGAACTGAACCCGCGCCTCGTGCACTGCGCGATCTCCGGCTACGACCGCTCGGGCGCCGAGGCCGCGCGGCCCGGCTACGACCTCGTCGTGCAGGGCGAGGCCGGGCTGATGGCGCTGAACGGCGAAGCCGGCCAGCCGCCGCTGAAGTTCGGCGTCGCGGCGGTCGACCTGTTCACCGGCATGTATTCGGCGCAGGCGATTCTCGCGGCGCTGTACGAACGTCATGCGACGGGGCGCGGGCGGCGCATCGAGATGGCGCTGTTCGACTGCGGGCTGATGATCACCGCGTACTACGGGCTCGACGCGCTGCTGATGGGCGAGGACCCGCCGCGCTACGGCAACGCGCATCCGTCGATCGTGCCGTACGGCGTGTTCGACGCGGCCGACGGCCCGCTCGTGATCACGGTCGGCAACAACACGCAGTTCGCGCGCTTTTGCGACGCGATCGAGCGGCCCGACCTCGCCGCGGACGAACGCTACAAGACCAACCTCGGCCGCTCGGAGAACCGCGCCGACCTGCTGCCCGAGATTCGTCGCGAACTCGCGCGCCGTTCGCGCTCGACTCTGCTCGCGGCGCTGGCCGACGCGGGCATTCCGTGCGGCGAAGTGCTCGGGCTGCACGAAGCGCTGAAGTCGGAACGCGCGACGAGCGCGGGGCTCGTGACGCGGCAGCCGCATCCGGTCGCGGGCGGCGTCGACGTGCTGGCGCCGCCGTACCGGTTCGACGGCGCGCGGCTGCCGGTGCGCAGCGCGCCGCCGGTGCTGGGCGCCGATACGGACGCGGTGCTCGGCGGCTGGCTCGGGATGTCGGCCGACGAGGTCGCGCGGCTGCGTGCGGATCGCGTCGTGTAATTCGATTTGCCGCCACGGCGCGGGCGGGGGAGTCGACGCGCGCCGACCATTCCACACAACACCCTCGCAATGACGAGTTGGTTTGCCCTGCGGGGGCCTGAGTAGGCGCTGAAGCGCCAACTCAGGTCGACCGCGAAGCATGGGACCAGAGTAAGCGCTAAAGCGCTAACTCGGGTCGACCGCGAAGCATGGGACCAGAGTAAGCGCTAAAGCGCTAACTCGGGTCGACCGCGAAGCATGGGACCAGAGTAAGCGCTAAAGCGCTAACTCTGGTCGACAGGAGACACCATGGAGCTTTTCTTCATCGAATCGGTCACGGCGCGCCGCGACTATCAGCAGCTCGTGCGGGCGCGGCGCCGTTTCAGCTTCACGCTGACGGCACTGATGATCGCCACGTACTACGGCTTCATCCTGTTCGTCGCGCTCGCGCCGCACGTGCTCGCGGCGCCGCTGTATCGCGGCGCGACGACGACGGTCGGGATCGCCGCGGGCGTCGCGATCATCCTGGTCGCGATCGGGCTGACCGCGTGTTACGTGCTGCGCGCGAACCGTGCGTTCGACCGCCGCGTCGACGCGCTCCTGCAGCGTTCGTGAAGGAGGCCGACATGCGACGCATCTCGATCGCGCTCCGCGCGCTTGCCGTTCCCGCGGCCCTCGTGTCCTCCGCCGCGCATGCGGTATCGGTCGCGGGCCCGATGCCCGACAAGGTCGAACTGAACCCGGTCGCGATCGGGATGTTCTTCGCGTTCGTGTTCGCGACGCTCGCGCTCACGCGCTGGGCCGCGCGCCGCACGCGCTCGACGCGCGACTTCTACACGGCCGGCGGCGGCATCACCGGGCTGCAGAACGGGCTCGCGATCGCGGGCGACTATATGTCGGCCGCGTCGTTCCTCGGGCTGTCGGGGATGGTGTTCATGTTCGGCTTCGACGGGCTCATCTACTCGATCGGCTTTCTCGTCGGCTGGCCGTTCGTGATGTTCCTGATCGCCGAACCGCTGCGCAATCTCGGCAAGTTCACGTTCGTCGACGTCGTTGCGTACCGCTTCGCACAGCGGCCGATCCGGCTGCTGACGTCCGCGAATTCGCTGACCATCGTCGTGCTGTACCTCGTCGTGCAGATGGTCGGCGCGGGCAAACTGATCCAGCTGCTGTTCGGGCTGTCGTACGGCACGGCCGAGCTGATCGTCGGCGTGCTGATGGTCGTCTACGTGTTCTTCGGCGGGATGACCGCGACCACCTGGGTGCAGGTGATCAAGGCCGTGCTGCTGCTGTGCGGCGCGACGCTGCTCGTCCTGCTCGCGCTCGCCGAATTCGGCTTCAGCGTCGACGAGATGTTCCGCCGCGCGGTGGCCGTGCATCCGGGCGCGCTGTCGATCATGGGCCCCGGCAAGCTGATCCGCGATCCCGCCAACGCGCTGTCGCTCGGCATCGCGCTGATGTTCGGCACGGCCGGCTTCCCGCACATCCTGATGCGCTTCTTCACGGTGCCGAACGCGAAGGAGGCGCGCAAGTCGGTGCTCTATGCGACCGGCTTCATCGGCTACTTCTACCTGCTGACCTTCGTGATCGGCTTCTCGGCGATCGTGCTCCTCGCGCAGCATCCGGAATTCTTCAAGCTGGGCGCCGACGGGTCCTTCAACCTGACGCACGACCTGCTCGGCGGCTCGAACATGGTCGCGGTGAAGCTCGCGCAGGCGGTCGGCGGGAACTGGTTCTACGGCTTCATCGCGGCGGTTACGTTCGCGACGATCCTTGCGGTGGTCGCGGGCCTCACGCTCGCCGGCGCGACGACGATCTCGCATGACCTGTACGCGCAAATGTGGGCGCGCGGCAAGCCCGACGAGCGCCTCGAGATGCGCATCTCGCGCGCGGCGACGATCGCGTTGTCGGCGGTCGCGATCGGGCTGTCGATCCTGTTCGAGCACGTGAATGTCGCGTTCATGGTCGGCCTCGTCGCGGCGGTGGCCGCGAGCGCGAATTTCCCGGTGCTCGCGATGTCGATCTTCTGGCGCGGGATGACGACGCGCGGCGCGGTGCTCGGCGGCGGCCTCGGCCTCGTGTCGGCGGTCACGCTCACGGTGCTGTCGAAGTCGGTGTGGGTCGACGTGCTGCATCACGCGCACGCGGCGGTGTTCCTCGATAACCCCGCGCTCGTGTCGGTGCCGCTCGCGTTCGTCGGGATCGTCGTCGGCTCGCTCGCGGATCGCGGCGAGCGTGCGCGGCGCGAGCGCGCTGCGTTCGCGCAGCAGGAGTTTTATGCGCAGACGGGGGTGCTGGCGGGCGAGGCCGTGCAGCACTGATTCGTGGTTGAGGGCAGTGAAACTCCGAGGATCGAGATCTTTCGGAGTTTCGCTTTTTTGGGGCGAGGCGCAGAGGTAATCGCCAGTAGAGGCGGAATTTGCGACAAGGTGGCCGGGGCAGTCTGGCTCGGTCGCGGATAGGACCAAGGTAACCCACGGATATGGTGGGGGCCAGGTCGGGGGAAAGCGCTATTTTCAGATTCGTCCAATAGACGGGGATCTCGCAATAGTTAATCGTTGCCGCTGGGCGTTCAGCGAGCAGCTTAACTATGGCTATCCAATCTGACCTGCGCTTTACCTTCACCGCGGGCAACGAATCATTCGAGGTCGTCGAGTTCACTCTGCACGAGGGCCTGTCCGAGACCTTTCTCTTGCAGGTTGAATTGGCCAGCGCGAATCCCGCCATCGACTTTGGCGAGGTGCTCGACCGCAATGGCCTGCTCACGATTTGGCAGGGCGGGCAGCCGGTGCGTTACGTGCATGGCGCCATCTCATCGTTCGTTCAGCGTGATACGGGCTTTCGACGCACTCGCTATTCCGCGGTGGTCGAGCCGCGTTTGGCGCGTCTGAAGCTGTCCTCCGACTGGCGCATCTTCCAGACTTTGAGCGTGCCCGAAATCGCCACGGCCGTGCTCAAGGCACACCATCAAACGCTGGACTATGAGCAGCGTGTCACCAACGAGCATCTGGCGCGCGAGTATTGCGTGCAGGCAGGCGACACCGACTACGAGTTCATCGAATGTATCTTGCGCGAGGAAGGCTTCTTCTACGCTTTCCAGCACAAGGCCGATGGGCATCGGTTGATCCACTGCGATCGGCTGTTTATCTTCGGCCGTCAGCAGGGCGAGCCGGTGATCTACAACCCGACGCCCGGCGGCGACCAGCCGCAGCCATGCCTGCGCACCTTCGCCTATACGGAGAACGTGCGTACCGCGCGTCAGGTGCAGCGCGACTACACGTTCAAGAGTCCACGCTATCCGCACGAGTACCCGCGCGAAGGCACAGGCCTCGATCACCAGGGCCGCGGCTACGCGCGCTACGACTATCCAGGCCGCTACAAGCACGAGGGCAGTGGCAAGGCGTTTACGCAGGATCGCTTGCGCGGCCATCGCCGCGACGCATGCATTGCGCGGGTGAACGGTGACGATGCGCGCCTGCAACCGGGAGTCGCGTTCGACCTCACCAGCCACCCGCGTGAGGACATGAACCGCGGCTGGCGTCCGGTCAGCATCGTCCATCACGGCGTGCAATACACCAGCCAGGCGGAGGAGGGCGCCGACGCGCAACAAGGCACGCACTATCGTTACGAAGCGGTGCTGGTGCCCGACGATGCCGAATGGCGCGCCGAGCCGCTGCCGCGCCCGCGCATCGACGGCCCGCAGCCGGCGACGGTGGTCGGCCCCGAAGGCGAGGAGATCTATACCGACGCGTACGGCCGGGTAAAGGTGCAATTCCCGTGGGATCGCGAAGGCAAGTACGACGAGCACAGCTCGTGCTGGATCCAGGTCGCGCAGAACTGGGCGGGCGCGACTTGGGGACATATGGCGATCCCGCGTATCGGGCAGAAAGTGATCGTGGTCAACCTGGATGGCGATCCGGACCAGCCTCTCATCATCGGGCGGGCGTACAACCGCTTGCAGTTGCCGCCGTACGAACTGCCGCGGCACAAAACGCGGATGACGATCAAAAGTCAGACGCACAAGGGCGAGGGCTACAACGAACTGCGCTTTGAGGACGAGAAGGATCAAGAGGAAATCTACGTCCATGCGCAGAAGGACCAGAACATCCACGTCAACCACGACGAAACCACGTTCGTCGGGCATGACCGCAGCGAGCAGGTCGAACACGACGAAACCATCGCCATCGGTAACGATCGCAAAGAGACCGTGGGGCGCGACGAGCAGGTCACCATCGGCCAGGACCGCCGCCACGACATCGGGCAGGACGACTTCCTGAGCATTGGTCGCAACCACACGATCCACACGGGCAAGGACCGTACCGAGGAAGTCGGCAACCATCGTCGCGACAAGACGGCGGCTAACCACACGATGGATATCGGCGGACATCTGACGCAGCGCGTGCAGGGGCATGCCGAGCTGGAGGCGGGGCAGGCCATTCGGCATCGCACCAAGGTCGTTGAGTTGCAAGCCGGCGAGGTAATCCGCCTGCGCGGCCCCGGCGGCACGATCACGCTGGATGACGGCGGTATCACTTTCGACACCATGATGATTCGGTTGAAGGGTCCGCTGATAGCCGACAGCGTCGGTCGTGGCAACCGCGTCGGGATCGACGGCGACCCGCTGTCTGGCGAGCTCACCGATCCGACTGACCTGCCGCTCTCCGAGTAACCTCCAGGAACCCACCGATGCTCATCAGCTATCCATTCTTACGCGCGCCAAAACCGAAGACAGACGAGGCCCAGGATGAAGGTACCGTTGGCCTGGGAGAAAAGAGCGGAAAAGGCACATTTCCCGTCAGTCACCAGTTCGGCTGGCACGGTGGCGTGCATCTGGTGGCGCCGGGCGGCGACGCGAATCCAGAGCCGGTGCGCGCTATCGCCGACGGCGAAATCGTGTACGCGCGCCCCAGCACCCCTAAACCGAAGGCCACGCCCACCGGCGAAGAACGCGACGCCAACCCGCTGTACTACTACGCTGGCTGGACCAGCAACGGTGTTGTCATCCTCAAGCACCGGACTGAAGTCGGCGAGGGTGTCGAGGTTGTGTTCTATTCGATCTACCAACACCTGAGCACTGTGGCGAAGGCGGACTGGAAGAGCGGTGACAAGGTGTATCGCAAGGACCCCATCGGCAAGGCCGGCGACATTTATGGCAAGTCCAACCGTATCCACTTCGAAATCGTCGCAGACAAAGCGAACGTGGAGCGGTTAATGGGGCGTAGCGAAGGCAAGCTGGAGGTCGCCGAAGGGCGGCGCAACTGTGTCTGGGGCGACATGCACATCGTGGTTCCCGCCGGCGCGCCCCTCTACGCGGTCAATCCACGCACTGAAACCCGGAAATATGTGGTGCGGGCCTTCAATTCCACGGTAGGCGTCACTAACGATACGCTCGAAAGCGTCGCGCAGCGCTTCCACACTACGCCAGCGCGCATTCTCGCGCTTAATGGCAAGACAGCGGCGCAGGCCGGCACGTGGTGGCCGAAGGTCACCGGCGCTTACCAAATTGCGATGGCATCAGCCACGAAGCGGCCCCCTGTACCCACGGACGCGCAACGCACTATCCGCGTACCCGCGGTCTATGGGGCGGCGGCCGCGACGCTACCCGATGATCTGACCGCCGAGGTGTGGGCGCAGTGGACGGTACAGCCCATCGGACGAACCAAGGAAGCCCTGATCGTCACCCTGAGCGAGGCGAGCGGTGATATTACCGTGACCACGCGTGACATCGGCGGCGAGCGCAAGGGTAGCGAATCTGAGGCCCAAGGGGGCTACAACCTTTACAAGACGGCGGTGGGCACCTACCCGGGATGCCCCAGCGCCGGCTACGAGATGCTGCGCTTCGGACGCATTCTTGGGCCCGACGCGCCTGCCGCGATCGACCTGCACGAAGGCCGCCTGCCGCACTTTCGCAAGATCGCCGTCGGCGCGAGCACGACCGCCTTCGTCGACCTCAACTGCGCGGGTGTCAAGGTCTACAGCGACGCCGACTTTCCCCACTGGCAAGGCTGGACCTTTATCGATGACGATACCGACGGAAACAGCCGCTGCGACTCGATGCAATTGCTCGACCTGATCGAGCCCCGCTCCCCAACGCAGCCTCCCGTCCCGGACTTGCCCGGCTCTAGCGAAGTGGCGCAAGGCGCCGCCACGGTCATCGATGCCGCTACCCAGCATCGTGGTCGGCTGATTCGCGCCTACGCTAAAGCGCAGAGAGGCGAAATGCGCGAGCGCTTGAGCTACTGCGTGGTCAAGATGCCCAGCGAATGGGCACGGGACGATTTCGACAAGCGCTGGGATTGGCTGAAAGGCGTCGAAGGGCAGAGCCCGGTCGCCAATATCCTGTTCCCGATTTGTCTGGGCGATGCGGCCTATGAAAGGCTTAAGCGCCATCACCAGGCATTAGCGTTTTGGGAGGATGCGGTGGAGAACGGCCTGACTCTTGATAAAGAGCACTATCACTTTCATCCGATGAGGTTTGTTGATGCATTGAAGTGTTGCAGTTGGCGCAGTACACGTGAGTTGGCACAAACTTTACCTCGGCGTTCCTCTCAGAATGCCGGGGGCGCGATCCCATGGTCAGTTGCTTGGGATCGCTGGACGTGTGGTAATAGCGGAGATGGCTTCATGCCACAAAACATGCACATTGCTATAAATCGAATGTGGTTGAAATATGGATTTATTACACCGCTGCGGCAGGCTCATTTCTTGGCGCAAATATACAAGGAAAGCGGTGCTTTTAAATCGACCGCGGAGAAAGGCGATGAGCGCTACTTGCGGACCATGTACGAAGCTTTAACGCCAATAGAGGCTGGTGAGGATTACGACAATAAGCGAGCTTGGTTGCAGGCTATGGGGTTTCTGAGGGGCAGGGATCGTCCAACTTATGTCTTGCAGCGACCTGGGGAAATTCGCGAAAAAGCTCAAAGTTTGGGGAATGTCCAGCTTGGTGATGGCCCCCGCTTTCGGGGACGTGGGCTGATTCATCTTACTGGTCGGAATGGCTATAAAATCTACGGCGAGTTTCGTAATGTCGATTACACGAAAGATCCCAGCCCATCTCGGTTGTCAATAGATTCGTCTGTCGCGGCAGATTCGGCTGGATACTTTTGGGCAAGCAAGGTGATGGTGTCGCCAAATGCAGGTGCTCTCCGTAGTGGGATGAACATCCATCGTCGAGCCGATCTAGGTGCGGCCGACATCAATGTGTCAGCCATTACAACTCCGGTGAACGGCGGAAGTACAGGATTACAGGAGCGGCAGGAATTCTTTAAATACATTCACTTTATTCTTGATGATGTGGAAAGTATGCCACTGAGTTCGGCCTTAAAGAGACAGGTTGAGGACTGAGCTTCATGTTGCTTATTGATTGGTTTCATGGAGTGGCAATGCGCAAAAATGAATTGCATTTGCTTGATATGCGGCGATGTTTTTCGCGCCTTTCGGTAATCATTTTTCTGTTCCTTTTGGGGCTCCCCGCCTCGGAGGGCAGTGAGCCGATGCAGCGTTACGATTTTTATCAGAACTGCGGTCTGTCACTTAGCCTTCCGAGTGTCCTTGCTCCCGTTGTTGATTATGAGGTCAGTCCTTGTGCGAACTCGTATCGAGAGGAAAGTGGAGCAACGATGCTGATTGGTTCTTTAGTTGGTGGCCGGAAAAACCCAGATCTACTTGAGAAATTGCCAGCATTACACATCTACAGGCGGGATCTCGATCATGTTCTGAATTCGTTGAATGGAAGTGGCTTGCGTCGAATTGCAAATGGATCTGTCATCTCAACAAGCGAACTGGAAGAGGCAGAGTGTGGATTATCTGGGGTGGCGCATATATCAGAGGTCGCGGGGGTGAATTGGAGCGGTTGGATTGCGGAGGATTTTTACAAAAGCCGAGACGTCGCATCGAGTCGTGACCACTGCGAGCGATTTGACAATCGGCACCGATGTATCAGGTTGGTCATTGGAAACGCGAAAGAAACAGTGGCAATGAGTCAATATTGCCTGGTGCGTCGAGATGGAGACTTCGACCTGGATGAGGGGTTGAGCTACGAAATTTTTATGGAAATCCTCAAGTCTATAAAACTGCTTGAAGAGTGAGACAAGAACCAGGGGCCAAGTCACTGCTGCCATGATGGCCTCTAGAGCATGAACAGGGTCGGATTCGCTATCTGACGAGACACATCATTTCGGCAAATCGCGAATGTAGGCGCTTGCTCCCGTCGCTCAGGCTCCACCGGAACCCCCGCATCCGTCCGAATCCCCGGACGGATATTTTCCGGAAATCCGGAAAGCCGGATTTCCTTGCCTGCCGCATTATGAGAAATACAATGAAAACAACGGTTTGAGGGGTTACGGAAACCTGGCATCGACCTTGCGATATAAAGCGCACGGCCAACCCCCCGGCCGAACTACTACAGCAAGCAAGGAGACAATCGATGACCACTGCCTTCCTCCCCCTCCGGACGTCCTGAGGCATCGCTTGTTGCGGCACGGCAGCCGCGCGGGCGATTTGTTTCCCCTGACATTCGTCCGCGCGCGTGACGCCGTTTCCATCGGCTCATCTACTTCAGCAGGAACCATCGTGAAGAAGAAACCCTTCTACAAAGTGCTCTATGTGCAGGTGATCTTCGCCATCATCGTCGGCGTGATCCTCGGCCATTTCTACCCGTCGATCGCCACCGACATGAAGCCGCTCGGCGACGGCTTCATCAAGCTGATCAAGATGGTCATCGGCCCGATCATCTTCTGTACGGTCGTCACCGGCATCGCCGGCATGGAGGACATGAAGAAGGTGGGCCGCGTCGGCGGCAAGGCACTCCTGTACTTCGAGATCGTGTCGACCTTCGCGCTGGTGCTCGGCCTCGCGGCCACGCACATCCTGCGTCCGGGCGTCGGCTTCAACATCGATCCGGCGACGCTCGACGGCAAGGCCGTCGCGTCGTACGCGGCGAAGGCGCACGGGCAGTCGACGGTCGACTTCCTGATGCACATCATCCCGAACACGATGGTCGATGCGTTCGCGCAGGGCGAGATCCTGCAGATCCTGCTGATCGCACTGCTGTTCGGCAGCGTGCTCGCGCACCTCGGCGAGCGCGGCAAGGTCGTCACCGACTTCATCGACGGGCTCACGCGCGTGCTGTTCGGCATCGTGCACATCGTCACGAAGCTGGCACCGATCGGCGCGTTCGGCGCGATGGCGTTCACGATCGGCAAGTACGGCGTCGGCTCGCTGGTGCCGCTGCTCAAGCTGATCGGCACGTTCTACCTGACGTCGGTCGTGTTCGTGCTCGTCGTGCTCGGCACGATCGCCCGCGTCACGGGCTTCTCGATCATCCGCTTCGTGTCCTACATCAAGGAAGAGCTGCTGATCGTGCTCGGCACGAGCTCGTCGGAAGCCGCGCTGCCGCAGCTGATGGAAAAGCTCGAGAAGGCCGGCTGCTCGCGTTCGGTCGTCGGCCTCGTCGTGCCGACCGGCTATTCGTTCAACCTCGACGGCACCAACATCTACATGACGATGGCCGTGCTGTTCATCGCGCAGGCGACCAACATCGAACTGACGTGGATGCAGCAGCTCACGCTGCTCGCGGTCGCGATGCTGACGTCGAAGGGCGCGAGCGGCGTCACCGGCGCGGGCTTCATCACGCTCGCCGCGACGCTCGCCGTCGTGCCGACGATCCCGCTGTCGGGCATGGTGCTGATCCTCGGCATCGACCGCTTCATGAGCGAATGCCGCGCGCTGACCAACATCGTCGGCAACGGCGTCGCGACCGTCGTCGTGTCGGCATGGGAGAAGGAACTCGACCGCAACAAGCTGCGCCAGGCGCTGAAGGGCGGCGGCGAAGTCACGCCGACCGAGACGGCCGGCGTCTGACGTCATGAAGGAGCAGGCGGCGGCATCGCCCGCGGGCGGTGCGGCCCGCGGCGGCCAGGGCGGGCAGGCGGAGGCCTATGACACAATAGGCGATCCGCATCGCCAGGAAGCCTCGACCGTGACGCGCCGCCTGCTCATTCTCGTCGTGCTTGCCGCCGCGCTCGCCGCGGCGTGCACGCTGACGTGGACAATCACCTGGCGGCGCGGCGTCGCAGAGTTGCAGCGCAACGCCGCGGTGCGCGTCGACCGCACCACCAACGCGCTCAAGAGCACGCTCGACCGCTACGAATCGCTGCCTTATCTGCTCGGCAGCCATCCGTACGTGCAGGACCTGCTCGCCGAGCCGAAGCGCACCGACTACACCGCACGCGTCAACCGCTATCTCGAAGACCTCAACGAACACGCGCACGCGACCGTCACCTACGTGATCGGCGCGGACGGCCTGTGTGTCGCCGCCAGCAACTGGCGCGCACCCGACAGCTTCGTCGGGATCGAATACCGCTTCCGCCCGTATTTCCTCGATGCGATGAACGGCCAGGTCGGCCGCTTCTTCGGGATCGGCACGATCTCGCGCGATCCCGGCTACTACATCTCGCAGCCCGTGTGGCGCGACGGCAGGATCGCGGGCGTCGTCGTCGTGAAGCTCAACCTCGAGTGGTTCCAGGGCGCCGATGCGTCCGAGCCGCTCGTCGTCGCGGACGACCACGGCGTCGTGTTCCTGTCGTCGGTGCCCGCCTGGAAGTACCACACGCTGCGGCCGCTGACGGGGCCCATCGCCGCATCGATCTACGAGACGCGCCAGTACGCGCAGCAGCCCGTCACGCCGTTGCCGCTGCGCATCGAGCAGGTATTGGGCCCCGATGCGGAGATCGTGCGTCTCGGCGCGGGCCTGCGCGCGCCGCGCTACCTCGCGAGCAAGCGCCGGATCGGCGAGCCCGACTGGCTGCTCGTCACGCTGGCACCGATCGCGCCCGTCGACGCCGACGCGCGCAACGCGACGATCGTCACGGGCTTCGGCTTCGTGTCGGTCGCGCTGCTCGCGTTCTACTGGCGGATGCGCCGCGCGCGCGTGCGCGAAATGATTCGCGGCCGCGCGCTGCTGCAGCAGGCTTACGCGGAGTTGAACCGGCGCGTCGAAGAGCGCACGGCCGACCTGTCGGAAGCGAACGAGCAACTGCAGAAGGAGGTCGGCGACCGGATCCGCGCGGAACAGGAACTGCGCGCCGCGCACGACGAACTGATCCAGGCGAGCAAGCTCGCCGCGCTTGGCCAGATGGCGGCCGGCATCACGCACGAACTGAACCAGCCGCTCGCGGCGCTGCGCAGTTTCTCGGACAACACGCGTGTGCTGCTCGATCGCGGCGAGCAGGCGGCCGCGCGCGAGAACCTCGAGGCGATCGCCGCGCTCACGGAGCGGATGGGCAAGATCACGAACCAGCTGAAGCTGTTCGTCGGCCGCGCGAAGCCGCGCAACGAGCAGGCGCTCGTCGTGCGTGCGCTGCGCAGCGTGCTGTCGTTGCTCGACGAGCGCCTGCGCGGCGTCGCGCTCACGCTGACGTTGCAGGATGCGACCGTATCGCCCGCGCACGATGCGCCGCTCGACCTGGCGCGCGACTATCCCGAGCTCGTCGCGCGCTGCGAGGACCTGCGCCTCGAACAGGTGCTGATCAACCTGCTCGGCAACGCGCTCGACGCGGTCGCAGGCGTGGCGGCGCCGGCGATCGAGGTGACGATCGGGGTGTCGGCGGCGACGCTCGCGATCGAGGTGCGCGACAACGGCTGCGGCATTGCGCCCGACCTGCTGCCGCGCCTGTTCGAGCCGTTCTTCACGACCAAGGAAATGGGGCGCGGGCTCGGGCTCGGGCTCGCGATCTCGTCGTCGATCGCGAGCGACGCGGGCGGGGCGCTGACCGCGCGCAACGCGCCGTCGGGCGGCGCGCTGTTCGTCTTGACGCTGCGGCGCGCCCGCACGCATCATCCGGACTCCGTGTCCGAGCCGGCGGGCTCGCGCTAGGCGCGCCATGCCGCCCGCCCGATCGGTGCACGATCGGTATCAACGCCGCCGCGCGCGCTGCCGCCGCGCGGCCCGTCAGGAGCAAGTGAGTACGATGGCCAACCGCCTGCAAGTGATCTATATCGAAGACGATGCGCTCGTTCGCCGGGCAAGCGTGCAGAGCCTTCAGCTGGCGGGGTTCGACGTCGCCGGCTTCGAGTCGGCCGAGGCAGCCGAGAAGGCGATCGTCGCGGATACCGCCGGCGCGATCGTCAGCGACATCCGGCTGCCCGGCGCGAGCGGGCTCGACGTGCTCGCGCAGTGCCGCGAGCGCGTGCCCGACGTGCCCGTGATTCTCGTCACGGGGCACGGCGACATCTCGATGGCCGTGCAGGCGATGCGCGACGGCGCGTACGACTTCATCGAAAAACCGTTCGCGGCCGAGCGCCTGATCGAGACGGTGCGCCGTGCGCTCGAGCGGCGCGAGCTCGTGCTCGAGAACCACGCGCTGCGGCGCGAACTGGCCGGGCAGAACGTGGTCGCGCCGCGCATCATCGGCCGCAGCCCCGCGATCGAGCAGGTGCGCAAGCTGATCGCGAACGTCGCGCCGACCGACGCGTCGGTGCTGATCAACGGCGACACGGGTGCCGGCAAGGAGCTGATCGCGCGCAGCCTGCACGAGCTGTCGCCGCGTCGCGACAAGCCGTTCATCGCGGTGAACTGCGGCGCGCTGCCCGAGCCGATGTTCGAATCGGAGATGTTCGGCTACGAGCCCGGCGCGTTCACCGGCGCCGCGAAGCGCCGGGTCGGCAAGCTCGAGTACGCATCCGGCGGCACCTTGTTCCTCGATGAAATCGAAAGCATGCCGCTCGCGCTGCAGGTGAAGCTGCTGCGCGTGCTGCAGGACGGCGTGCTGGAGCGGCTCGGCTCGAACCAGCCGATCCGCGTGAACTGCCGCGTCGTCGCGGCCGCGAAGGGCGACATGAGCGAGCTCGTCGCGGCCGGCACGTTCCGGCGCGACCTGCTGTACCGGCTCAACGTCGTGACGATCGCGCTGCCGCCGCTTGCCGAGCGCCGCGAGGACATCGTGCCGCTGTTCGAGCACTTCATGCTCGATGCGGCCGTGCGTTACGCGCGGCCGGCGCCGGTGCTGACCGACCGGCAGCGCGCGAGCCTGATGCAGCGCGACTGGCCCGGCAACGTGCGCGAGCTGCGCAACGCGGCCGACCGCTTCGTGCTCGGCGTGGCCGACATGCCGCAGGAGACGGGCGCGAACGGCGGCGACGCCGACAACGAGCAGACGCTGAAGGAGCGCATCGAGCAATTCGAGCGTGCGGTGATCGCCGAGGCGCTGAACCAGACGGGCGGCGCGGTTGCCGCGACGGCCGACCGGCTGCATGTCGGCAAGGCGACGCTGTACGAGAAGATGAAACGCTACGGGCTGTCGGCGAAAGGCGAAACCGAGCGCTGAAAAGCGAACGGACCGCGAAACCGGGTTGCCCGGTCGTGCGGTCCGTCGTGCGGAGAAGGGCGCGGCGCGCGGCCCTTCGAGCCGGATCGGGAGGCGCTCAGGCCGCGTTGCTGTCGAGTGCCTTCTTGAGCAGTGCGTCGAGTTCCGCGAACTGCGGTGCGCCGACGTAGCGCTTCAGGATCTTGCCGTCCTTGTCGACGACGAAGGTCGTTGGCGTGAGCTGCACGTTGCCGAACTGCTTCGCGACGCTGCCGTCGTCGAGCGCGACCTTGAACGGCAGCTGGCGCGTCTGCGCATAGTTCGCGACGTACATCGGCGGATCGTAGTTCATCGCGACGGCGACGAACTCCAGCCCCTGACCCTTGAAGCGATTATAGGTATCGACCATCTGCGGCATTTCCTGCATGCAGGTCGCGCAGCTCGTCGCCCAGAAGTTCACGAGGTAGACCTTGCCTTTCAGGTCGCCTGCGGTCGAGACCTTCTGGCCCGACAGCAGCGTGAACGTGGCGTCCGGCACGGTGGACTTGCCGTTGAACGCGAAGAAGCCGGCCACGGCGATCGCCGCGACGACGGCGGCGGCGACGATGTAGCGGACGGGTCCGGCGCTGCGCCGGGCGGGAGGCGTGGTGTTCATCTGGAGCTCTCGGAGTCGGTCGATGACGCGGATCGAAGCAAAGGACATCGAAATTCGGCGCTCATTTTAGCGCGAATGCGGGATGTGCACCGACGGCGGCCACGCATCCCGGAATTCACGTTCGGCGGATAATGCCCGTTTTGCCTGCCCGCTCCACGCCATGCCGAAGGAAGTCACCGATTCGTTGCGCCCCCTTTTTCGTCCGCTGCGACACTTCGCCGCGCTCGCGTGCATGAGCGTCGCGCTGACCGCGTGCTCGCCGTCGTATGACTGGCGCACGCTGCACAACGACGCCGGCTACACCGTCGACCTGCCGGCGAAGCCGACCGTCGAGCAGCAGCCGGTGGCGATCGGCGGCGCGTCGATGCCGATGCGGATGCAGGCCGCGCACGTGGACGGCGCGGTGTTCGCGGTCGGCACGCTGACGCTGCCGGACGACAGCGACGACACGCGCCGCGCGGCGCTCGAGTTCCTGCGCACCGGGCTGTCGCGCAACCTCGACGGCGCGCCGCAGACGGCTGCGGTGCCGGTGCCGCTTGCGACCGGCGGCGCGGTGAATGGGCTCGAGCTGCGCATCGCGGGCGCGGCCGCCGGCGGCGATCGCGCGCGCAAGACGATCGTCGCTCGGCTTGTCGCTCGCGGCCGGCATGCGTACCAGGCCGTCGTGATTGCCGACGGGCCGCTTGCCCAGGAGCAGCTCGACCAGTTTTTCGGGTCGTTCAAGCTCGACTGAGGGCATCGGCGAGGGCGCCGGGGCACGTCGTGACAACTGAAAGTTCGTTCGCAACTTTCGGCGCTAGTCGCCGGATTTTGCGAGGTTTTTTCGGCTATCCACAGCGCATGTGGATAACTTTGTTGAAAAGTTTCCCGAATTTCCCGCCAAGCCGCGCGGGACGGCCTTCCGGCCCATTTGGTCGCTCGCTTGCGTTTTGTGAAAAGTCAATCAAAACAACGAGATACGGATTCCGTGCTGCAAAGGTCCCGCCGAGCCCCGATCCGGGGCCGGATTCGTGGAATTGTGCATAAGTCAAGTCTTGACAGCCGGATTTTGTCCTCCGAGGACGCTCACAGCGCCGTGAGCGCGCGCCGGTAGCGGATCGCTTCGGCGATCTGCGCGGCCGTCGGCAGCGGGTCGCCGGCCAGGTCGGCGATCGTCCGTGCGACCTTCAGCACACGGAAATACGCGCGCGCCGACCAGCCGAAACGTTCACCGGCCTCGCGCAGCAACCGCTCGCCTTCGTCGGTCGGCCGGCAGAGATCGTCGGTTTCTCGGCCGCTCAGCATGTGATTCGTCTTGCCCTGCCGGTCGAGCTGCAGCGCACGCGCGTGCGCGACCCGTGCAGCCACCGCGGCACTCGGCTCGCCGGGCGCCGTCGCGCGCGACGCGAGTTCGGCCGGCGACAGCGCGGGCAGGTCGATCTGGATGTCGATGCGATCGACGAGCGGCCCCGACAGCTTGCGCAGGTAGCGGGCGGCGACGTCCGGCGTGCAGCGGCAGCGTCCGGACGGATCGCCGTGCCAGCCGCACGGGCAGGGATTCATCGCGGCGATCAGCTGGCATGCGGCCGGGAAGTCGGCCTGCTGCGCCGCGCGCGAGATCGTGATGCGGCCGGCTTCCAGCGGCTCGCGCAGCATTTCGAGCACGTGCCGGTCGAATTCTGGGAGCTCGTCGAGAAACAGCACGCCGAGATGGGCGAGCGTGATTTCGCCCGGTTGCGGCGGGTTGCGGCCGCCGACCAGTGCGGCGGCGCTCGACGAATGATGCGGGGCACGGAACGGCCGCCGGCGCCACTGTGCCGGTGAAAAGCCGAGGCGGCTCGCGGAGAGGAGCGCCGCCGACGTCAGCGCCTCGTCGTCGGTCAGCGGCGGCAGGAGGCCCGGCAGCCGTGCGGCCAGCATCGACTTGCCGGCGCCCGGCGGCCCGATCATCAGCATGTGATGGCCGCCCGCGGCCGCGACTTCCAGCGCGCGGCGCGCACCGCGCTGGCCGACCACGTCGGCGAGATCGGGGGCGGCCGGCACCGGCAGGCCGTCGAGGCATGGCGCCGCGACCGGTGCGAGCCGGGCGTCGGGCGCCCCGGCGAGGTGGGCGCACAGCGCGGGCAGGTCCGGCGCACCGAACACGGTGACGCCCGGCACGAGCGCCGCCTCGGCGGCGCTGGTGAGCGGCAGGTACAGCTCGGGAGCGTTTGACGCGACGGCGGCCGGACCGGGGGCGGCCCGTTGATTACCGTTGCCCGAACCGGAAGCCGCACCGCTTTCCGCGACCTGCCAGTCCCGCGCGACCCCGCACGCCATCGCGAACGCGCCGCGCATCGGCCGCAGCGCGCCGGTCAGCGACAGTTCGCCCGCGAATTCGCGGCCGGCCAGCGCGTCGGCCGGGATCTGGCTGTTCGCGGCGAGGATGCCGAGCGCGATCGGCAGGTCGAACCGCCCCGACTCCTTCGGCAGGTCGGCCGGCGCGAGGTTGACGGTGATGCGGCGCACGGGGAATTCGAAGCCGCAGTTCTGCAGCGCGGCACGCACGCGCTCGCGGCTTTCGCGGACCTCGAGATCGGGCAGGCCGACGATCGAGAACGACGGCAGCCCGTTGGCGAGATGGACTTCGACGGTGACGTCCGGCGCACGGCCGGAGGCGGGCGCGCGACTGCGCACCACGGCGAGCGACATGGCGAGGCTCCTGTAAACAAGACGGACGGGCGACGGCCGTTCGTGGCCGCATGCCGCGGGAATCGGAGGAATCGGTGCGCGCTTGCCGGCGTGGCGCGGGAAAAGAGCGAGAGACTGCGAAGAACGGGGTGCTGCGAAGAGCGAGGGACTGCGAAGAACGGGGTGCTGCGAAGAGCGAGGGACAGCGAAGAGCGAGGGGCAGCGAAGAGCAAGGGACAGCGAAGAGCGGAGGTGCTGCGGAGAACGACTTACGACGAAGCGCGGTAGCGCGACTTCAGGGTTTCAGGTTTTCGGGGGCTGGCGGGCGCGGGCCGCACGAACCAAACCGAGGATCAGCGTGGTGAAGAGCACCAGTGCGCCGATGAAAACCCCATCCATT
>NZ_JBQEPY010000031.1:0-84519 GCF_052045915.1 Burkholderia sp. 22088 | reverse complement strand
CAACGGCATCCCGCATCTGGAGGATCCCGAACGACACGCCCGGCATTGCCGGGCCGCGACGACGATTACCTTACTTCACGGGGGTGAGGACCGGCGCGCCTTTGTTCTTGATCAGGAACACGACGAATTTTGCCGACTTCGTGCTGCTGGCATTTCGCCCGACCGTGTGGACGTCATCCGGGCCTTCGTGGAACGTGTCGCCGGCATGGAGCGTGACCTCCTTGCCGCCGTTCAGGCCCATCACGATGCTGCCGTCGAGCACGTAGACGAACGCGTGTGCGTCGTGACGATGAACGGGGTCGACGCTGCCGGGCGGATAGTCCACGACGATCATCTGGACTTCCTTGCCCGGATACTCGGGCAACGGCTCCGTGGTCAGCGGCGTGACCTTCGCTTGCGGTGCGGCGACGGCCGGCTGAACGGCCATCAGCAGCGACGATACCAGCGGCGCGAGTACGAGCATGATGCGTTTCATGTCGTCACTCCAGGTTGGCCTTGTCGAGCCCGAACATCTTGTCGAACGATCCCGGCACGATGCGGAATGCGACATTCAGCCGGTTCCAGCTATTGATGGCGCCCACGAGGACGGTGAGATCCGACAGTTCCTGCTCGGAATAGTGTTCCCGTACGCGTGCGTAGAGATCGTCCGGCACGCCATGCGCAGGGAGGCGGGTCAGTACCTCGGTCCATTCCAGCGCGGCGCGCTCGCGGGGTGAAAACAGCGTCGATTCGAGCCAGATCGCGACGTGATGCAGGCGCAATTCACGCTCGCCATGAATCTTTGCCATCTTGATGTGCATGTCGACGCAGAATGCGCAGCCGTTGAGCTGCGATGCCCGGATCTCGACGAGCTCGCGGACCGGCGCCTCGATCGTCGTCTTCTGAAACAAGCCGTCCAGCTCGATGAGCTTCCTGACCAGTTCCGGCGATTGCTGAAAGTAGTTGATACGTTGCGTCATGATCTGTTCTCCTGATCGGTTGAAGCGGGGCCTTGGGCGCGTCGGATGGCGATTCGCCGCAGCACCTGCCCGGCAACCATCGTAATCGTGCGTCCCGGGAGCTAGTAGTGCCGGCAAGGTGCGCACTCTGTTGCCGCTTCCGAACCAATCGCCCATCATGCCGACACGGCGATGAAGCCGCATATGCCTTGTCGTGCCATCTTCGTATAAGGGCAGAGACGTTCCGTGTCGCGTACGAGACCTTCCGCGACGGGCAACTCGACACCCGGCATGCGGACGGTGACGTTGGCAACCAGCGCATATCCGCCATCTACCGGATCGCGGCCGAACGAGACTTCGACGGTGACGGTCGTCTCCCGGGTATCGACCCGCGCGCGTTGCGCCAGCAGGCTCAGTGCGCCATGAAAGCACGCGGCGTAACCGGCGGCAAAAAGCTGCTCGGGATTGGTGCCGCCGCCCGGGCCGCCCAGTTCGGCGGGCACGCGCAGATCGAGGACGAGACTGCCGTCGTCGGATTTCGCGACGCCCGATGCACGGCCGTGCCTGGATGTGCCGCCAGAGACCGTGACCGTGGTCGTGTAGAGCGGGGCGAATTCCTTCCCGCGGTATTTGTCGAGCAGTGTCAGCGGCGGAGGTTGCAACCTCTCGTTCTCCATATGCCTCCCGGTTGCCGGTATGGCCAACGCGAGCGGCTCTCGAACCTTGGATATCGAGGCGCTGCGTTGTTCTTCGAAGCGAATCAGCGCAACGGCGCAGCGCTTGCCTGCCAGTCAATCCCCACGAGCGCCATCCCGTCGATGGACCACACGTACTTGCATGCTAGGCAAAGACGAGCCGACGCACCAGATCGACTCGGGATGCATGGTGTTGCCCGGTCCGCACCAATGCAGTCGATGGAAGAGTGGGGCGTGCAGGGCGGCCAAACCCTGGTCCAGACACCGGGTCGTCCGATCAGATGTCACGCGTGCGCGGGATGACAACCGCCTGGCCGTGCAGTGTGCCGTCGGCGTCGAGCAGTTGCCACAGCGTGGCTTCCTCGATCATGAAGCGCTGGCCTGACTTGGTGACCCGCACGCCCTTGTAGCCCGCCTCGTAGCCGAGCCGCTGTACGCGTGCGAGGAATTGCTGCCGCTCCTCGCGATTCGGGGCTTCTGCTGAAAGCCGGGACGGCAGTCGGGTGATTTCATCCCAGCTGTACCCGAACCGGCGCTGCGCGGCCTTGTTGCCGTAAATGAAGACCGGGTCGCGATCGGTGTTGTGCGCGAGTACCGCGAACGGCGCACGCTCATAGAGCCATTCGGTAGCTTCGTCCACGTGCATGGCCTGAGGCACCAGTGGGCGGCCAAGCAGCCGGGCGTAGCTGTCGGCAAGGAGCTGATAGAACGCTGGATCGCGGTGGAGTGGAATCATCTGGGACATCTCGGCGGAGATCGTGGGGCCCGTCTGCGCGACTGTGAGGGTGCTTACGATACAGCATCTGCAGACGACCATTCCTGGTTAAATGATTTCCGCAACACGGACAATGACCAACGCCGCCGGAACGAGCGCCGCCTGAGCGCACAGCGTGCCGAGAACTCGCGCACCGGCGAGCGTCGTGATGGCCCGCCGGAAGCTGTTTTCCGATATCCGGCCTTCGATGACATCGTCGGTCATGACAGAAACCTGCGGGTCGATGACGACGGCCAGCACCACGGTCGCGAAGCCGTTGATGACGGACGACAGGTTCGCGCATGTCACCCTCAGGTCGGGTTTCAGGTAACCCGCATACAGCGACGCGAACACACCGACCGTCCAGATCGCCATGGCTGCCACGTTCAGCACGATGACTTTCCAGGACACGCCGGTGCTCGCGGTCAGTTGCGTGACGTTGTGGCGGGAAGGCAGTCGTGCGCCCACGCGAAGATAGTTGACGCCGGCGCGACTGCAGGCGTCGACCAGCAGCCGCGGAATCGAGCGATTCACCTGGAAATGTTCGACGGCGCGGCTGAAATAACGCTGGAAAGTCGGGATCAGGAATGCGCCGGCAATGCTCGCCACGGTGGCGCTCAGCAGGAAGAGCCGAAAATCGGTGAGCAGCCCGCTGCCCATCCGATGCGCAATATCCATTTCGACCCGTTTCGCGATGAACGGCCCCTGAAAGGAGTTGGCCGTCCGGGAAACCAGCGCGATGATCCCGAACAAGGAAAACGACAAGGCGATCCGGCGCGTTCGAACGCCGGCGATCCGCACCGCATAGGCCAGTGTCGCGATCACATGGATGACGAATGTAAGCCCGCAAATGATCCAAAGCTGACTGTCCATGCTGTGACGGCGCGTGTGGCGGAGGCATGAGTGTACCCGAGCAAAGTACCGGCCCGGTTGTCGCGAGGCGCACAGTCGCGGGAGCGCAAGGCACGGTTCGCCGAGGATCGGGGCGGGGGACGCGCGAAGCCGGGGCAGCAAGAGTCGTGATGCCGATTCGGTCGTCCGCCGCACGAGCAGGGCGATACGCGCTGCTTCGGCGCATGAAGGCGCCATGGCAGTCATTGCGTGAAAAGCTGCTGCCCGGCGGCGCCGATTGCCGTGTCGTTCATCGCGATCATCGGTTCCACGTCGAAGCCCGCGACACGCCATGCCTCGATGCCGCCGATGAGCGGCAATGCGAGCTTGACGCCGGACAGCCGCAACTGCCTGGCCACCGACGCAGCAGACGCTTCGTGCGGACACGCGCAATAGATGACCAGTGTCCGGTTCGTTCCATAACGCTCCATGATCTGGCGGGGCTGGCGTTCATCGGCGATCAGCGCGCCCGGAATGACAAACGGATCGCGCGTTCTCCATTCGGCGGAACGGATATCGATCACGGCCGGCCGCGGCTTGTTCGCGAGCAACGCATGCAATTCGCCCGCGCTGATCGCGCCTTCCCGAGCGCATTTGCCATCATCTGCCTGCGGCAGTAGCCATACAGAAAGTACAGCACCGGGGCGATGCCGATCACGACGAGCGCTTGCCAGCCGAGCCGGGCGACAGTCGCGAAGATCGCATCGATCTGCGAGGCGAACAGCGTGCCGATGGCGAGGCCGATCGATGCCCACAGTGCAATGCCGGCGCAGTCGTGCAGGACGAAGGCGCGCACCCGGACGGCCATCGCACCGCAGAGCGGAACGGCAACGAGCGAAAGGCCGGGTACGAACCGCGCAACGACGAGCACGCGAACGCCCCAGCGCCCGAAAAAGCGCTCGGTCGTCGTGACGCACGCTTCGCGCGACGGCGACAGGCCGCAGACGGTGTGAAGCGTGCGCTTGCCGTACCGTTTGCCTCCCTGGAACCAGACCAGATCGCCGAGCAGGCCGCCGACCACGGCGGCACCCAGTATCGTCAGGAAATGCAGCAGCGTCGACGACCCGACATGCGTGACGAGCGCGGTGCCCGCGCCTACCGTGATCAACGTCGGTATGGCCGGCAACGGGAGGCCGAGCGAAGACCCGAGCACGTTCAGGAATACGACCCATGTGCCGTACCGCGCGATCAATTCATGCGACATCATGATGCTCTCCTTGAGGCTGCCGCGTAGCCTGTTCCGAAGGCCGGCCGCGGCGCCGCCTGATCCGGTCTTGCAGGGCGGATACGTCGAGTCGGGGGCAGTGCCGGCCGGATCGCTCGTCACGCGATGCGGGCGCTTGAACGACCGCCTTGCTGCCCCGTGGCGGGTGTCGGCGCGCGTTACCTGGCGACGGACGATTCCTGCTCCGGCGAATGTTGCCGTGCCGGCAACGCATCCTTGCCCGACCAGCCGGGTTCGTCGACGTCCTGCCGATAGCGGTGCACGTCCCGCGTGACGAAGCCGATTTCCCGGCTCGGAATCTCGAACCACTCCGGGTGCCCGAACGTACGGCGAATATCCTCGAGGCCGCTTGCCCAATGCTCGCGCATCGTGTCCTTGCTGAACTCGTAGTCCTTGTAGTGCCCCTCGAACGTCTTGTTCTTGTAGATCAGGTGCACGACGTTCACGGCGCTGCCGTCCGCTGTTTTCTGCGCATCGCGCAGCAGCGGGTGGGCAAGCCGAACGTGTTCGGGAATGTGTTCGAGCAACGCCTTGATCATCTGGGCGTGCTTTTGGTTCTGCGACATGAACGCGGTGATGGCGCGCGTGCGGCTCGAATACTGAATGTCCTTGGTGCGCTCGCTGACGTCGAGAAAGTCGCCCGGCAGCTTGCCTCGCGCGCTCCACAGGTCGAGCTGGAACACGAGCGTGTCCTTGTGCTGGCTTTCCCGGATGATCTCGGTGAGCGGCGTGTTGGACACCAGACCGCCGTCCCAGTAAAACTCGCCGTCGATCTCGACGGCGGGAAAGCCCGGCGGCAATGCGCCCGACGCGATGAAATGCTCCGGCGCCAGACGCATTTTCGAATTGTCGAAATAGACGAGATTGCCCGTCCGCACGTTGACCGCGCCGACGGAGACGCGAATGTTCCCGTCGTTGATGCGATCGAAGTTCGCGTACCGCAGAAGCGTGTCGCGCAAAGCCGACGTGTCGTAATAGCTGACCTGGTCGGGACGCTTCCTGCCGAATCCGCCGAAAGGCGCATGCATGCGCGGAGCGAAGAATCCGCCCTGGCCTTCGATCAGTGTGCGCGTGGCGGCCCATGCGCTCGACCACCTGCGCCCCACGTCTTCAAGCCCCGGCCAAGCCGACAGGTACGCGCCGACATGCGAGAGCGGGTCGGTCGGCTGGCTGACGGTGTTCCAGAAGCCGCGCAACGCTTCCGTGCGATCGGCGGGCGCGTTGCCCGCGATGATCGCGGTATTCAGCGCGCCGATCGAGACGCCGGCGATTTGCGTCGGTTCCACGCCGACCTCGGCCATGCCTTCATAGACGCCGGCCTGGTATGCGCCCAGGGCGCCGCCGCCCTGCAGCACGAGCCCGATTTCGTCATAGGCGGGGAGCTCGATCCGATGGGGCTGCTTCAGCTTGTTTCGCTGGCTCGGTTGCATGGTGTTCTCCTTACTGCATGAACCAGCCGTGGCTGACCACGATCGATTGTCCGGTGAGTGCGTTCGACTCGAAGCCGGCCAGGAACGCAACCGTGTTCGCGACGTCGGCCACCGACGTGAATTCGCCGTCGACCGTTTCCTTCAGCATCACGTCCTTGACGACCTGCTGTTCCGAGATGCCCAGGACTTTCGCCTGCTCGGGAATCTGCTTGTCGACCAGCGGGGTCCTGACGAAGCCCGGGCACACGACGTTCGCGCGGATGCCGCGCGACCCGCCTTCTTTCGCGACGACGCGCGCGAGGCCGAGCAACCCGTGCTTCGCGGTCACATAGGCGGACTTCAGCGGCGACGCTTCGTGCGAATGCACCGAGCCCATGTAGATCACCGAGCCGCCCTTGTTCGACGCGTACATGTGCCGCAGCGCGGCGCGGGTCGTCAGGAATGCCCCGTCGAGGTGAATGGCCAGCATTTTCTTCCAGTCGGAGAACGTGTAGTCCTCGATCCGGTTGACGATCTGGATGCCCGCATTCGACACGAGCACGTCGATGCCGCCCAGCCGGTTCACGGTGTCGGCCACGCCCGCATCGACGGCTTCCTCGCTGGTGACGTCCATCGCGACCGCCGATGCTTTCCCGCCGCCGGCGACGATGTCGTCGGCGACCTGTCGTGCTGCCGCGAGATTCAGGTCGGCGATCACGACCGTCGCGCCGTCCGCCGCGAGCTTGCGCGCGCACATTTCGCCGATACCGCTTGCTGCGCCCGTTACGAGCGCGACCTTGTCATTCAGTGCCATATGTCCTCCGGGAGCTTACTGGTTGACCGCGAGCTTCAACGGCTCGGCGGGGGCGAGGTAGTCATGGGCGACTTCGCCGATATCGAGTGTGAGATTCGCCATGACGTGACGCGCGCCGATCACCTTGCGAACCGGCAGATCGGCAACCGATGCGAGCGCATGCGGACGCAGCTCGAGCGCGGCGGGCCCTTCCCATGCGCCGATCACGTCGACGTCGCGCAGGAAGAAACGCACCAGTTCGCAGATGCGCGCCGAGCCGTCGACGTGCGGAATGACCTTGAGCAGATAGTTGGGCGTGTCGGCGAGCTTGCGGCGCTCCGCTGCCGTGTCGAGCGCGCGGTACTTGTAGCCCATCGTGCCGGTGGCGATGCGCTGCGTGCCGTAGTCGAGCGTGCCGAGCAGCGTGTCCTTGCCGTCGATGCAGAGCCTGGGCGAGGCCAGTTTCTTCGGAAATCCCCAGATCTCCCGTCCGGCTGCGATCGGGCCTTCGTCGTCGAGGTACATCGAGTGCGTGAAGTTGGCCCGGTTGCCGTCCGCGTCCAGAACGGAGATCACCTGACCGCTTTCCGTGTAGTCGCCGAATCCCGACGAATCGGGCATGCGGATGAACTCGTAGTGAACGACTGCATGGTCGACCGTCAGCGGTGCCGGCACGACGGCACGGAGGGCATCCAGGTCCGTCTCATACGAGATGATGAAGTACTCCCGATTGACGAAGCGGAAGGGCGGACGCGGATACGCCGGGTTGGGGACGGGCATCGCGAACGCTTTGCTGCGGATATCTTCTTCTGTCACGGATCGTTCCTCGGTAGGTGAGGTGCCGGGGGCACCCGTCGCGACGGCGTTTGCCGTCGCGACCAATGACGCGTGAAGACGCGACGCGGCGCAGATTCGCCACGTGGTTTCGCGCGTTGCGCTTGCGGTGTCGTCCCTGTGTGCCGGAACGCATCGGGCAGCATGTACGGCCACCGTCAGCGCCAAGCGTAGGCGATGTGGCCGCGCGGCAGTAGCGCCGCGAAGGACCTCACCATGTTGTCTCGGCGACAACAATCGACGAAAGGAGGATTGCCCGGCAGGGAACGCGGTGCGGCCCGAACGACGGGATCGACGGCGGCACGTGCAGCGTGAATTCGTGCCGAGCGGCGTCGGAAAGGCGCTGAACGCCCTATAGCGCGATGATCGTGCGGCTCGACGATTCGCTTTCGTGTTCTCCGAGCATCGCCTTCAGGTCGCGCTCGATCGTGCTGCACAGCGTTGAAATGGGTACATCGTTCGCGCCGCCTTCAAACGGATTCTCGGTGCTTTCGCCCACCTGTTCGAGCGACGTATACATCCACGAAACGGCGACGCTGCACGGCACGACCAGCCATACCATGTTGCCGTGCATGAAGCCGCTCACGCTGTCGTTCAACCGATTGAATTCGTTCAGAAGACCGAACGGAAGCGAAAGGCAGAAGAACCGCACGAACAGCGAGCTGACGGTCGCGTACTGACGCGGATAGGGGAAGTTCTTGAATCGCTCCGATCTCGACTGGAGATCGACGAAGTCCCCGATCGTCTTTTGAAGCTCCATGTAAAAACCCGAATTCAGCTGGCCGGCCAGGTAAAGCGCCTTGAGCGACGTACCTTGAAGGCTCAGCACGCATGTCGTGATGGAGGAGGACGACAGCGCCTGCGCCGTTTCCGCGGGAGACAGGTATTGGGGCAGCAGTTCCCTGATGTCCTTTTCCCATTCGGGAACACGATAGAAGCGGCGGTACTCCGCGTTGTAGCGTTTGGTCGTGCTTTCCCAGACCCGCGGGCGACGCAGGTCGTATCGCAGCGCGGTCAGCCAGGCGAGGTGGCGGTATACCAGCTTTCGGGCAACCTCTTCATCCGCGACGAAGTCGCGCGCAATTTGTCCCCAGCGGCGGCTCTTGCTCAGGATGCCGGTCCAGATTTCGAGCGCGTCCGCTGCGCGGTTGTACGTCTGGACGTTCTTGAAGCCGACGATGAACGACGTCGCGGTGCCGAGGAGCACCACGATCGTCAGGGGGATCGACAGCCACGTGATCGAAAAGAACTTGTACAGCACGACCGGAACGGAACCGAAAATGAGCAGCTCGTAGATCTTCCAGCGCGTCCAGATCAGGAATTCCGATAGCTTGTACGATCTTCCGAGATGCATTTCATTTGCCTCATCGACGATTCAGGTGGGTGACGAAAGGGGCGGCAACGCACGAACTTCGCCGCACATCATGCCTGCGATCGATTCCGGTGACATGCGATCGATTGGTGCCGCAGAGGCAACATCGTGAGCACGGTTGCGGATCTACTGCACGCGGCAGCATCCCCCTACGATGATTTCGCGCGGCGGATGGCCGCGGTCGACATCAACCGAGGGCAATGATCATGTCGCAGAAAATCCTGATAGTGGGTGCCGGTTTTGCCGGCGTGTGGGGCGCACTGGGCGCGGCTCGCGTGCTGGACGGTGCCGGCGTCACGAGCAGTGACGTTGAAATCACGCTGGTTTCCCCGAAGCCGGAGTTGCAGATCCGGCCGCGGTTGTACGAAAGCGGGCCGCAGCAAATGGCCGCGCCGCTGCTGCCGCTGCTCGATGCCGTCGGCGTGAAATTTCTCGAGGGCAGTGTCGAGGAGATCGACGTTCGCGAGAAGACGGCCGGTGTTGCTTGCGCCGACGGCGAGAAGCGCATGATCGCGTATGACCGGCTGTTGCTGACCAGCGGCAGCAAGCTGAGCAGGCCGCCGGTGCCGGGGCTCGCGGAACACGCGTTCTCCGTCGACTGCATCGAGGACGCGGTCGCACTCGACGCGCACTTCGCGGCGCTCGCGAAACTGCCGGATTCGCCGGCACGCAATACGGTCGCGGTGGTCGGCTGCGGCTTCACGGGTATCGAGGTCGCCACCGAGTTGCCCAAGCGATTGCGCGAGTGGTTTGGCGCGGATGCGAAGAGCCGTGTCGTCGTGATCGGCGCGCAGGACGACATCGGTCCCGATCTCGGGCCCAATCCTCGCCCGTACGTCGCTGAAGCCTTCGATTCGCTGGGCGTCGAAGCCGTGCTCGGTTCGCGTGTCGTGTCGATCGCGGCCGACGGCGTTCGCACCGCATCCGGCACGCATATCGAGGCGATGACCGTGATCTGGGCGGGCGGAATGCGTGCCAGCCCGCTGGCGGCGCAAGTCTCGTCGCATCTCGATGCGCTCGGACGTGTCGCGGTCACGGCCGATCTTCGGGTCGCCGACGCACCGCACGTGTTCGTGGCGGGAGACGTGGCGCGGGCACGGTGCGACGACGACGGGCACGATGCATTGATGTCGTGCCAGCACGCGATCGTGATGGGGCAATTCGGCGGACACAACGTCGCCGCGGATCTGATCGGTGTGCCGACGCTGACGTACCGCCAGCCGTTCTATGCGACATGCGTCGACCTTGGCGAGTGGGGCGCTGTCTACTCGGAAGGCTGGGATCGGCAGATCAAGCTGACGCACGCGGAAGGAAAGGCGCGCAAGCAGATGATCAACACGCAGTGGATCTACCCGCCGGCGCCGAATCGCGCCGACGCGCTGGCAGCGGGTAATCCGCTGGCATCGTTCGGCTGATCGGACGGCGCCCCGCGCGTGTCGCGAGATGCGCGGCGGGGCGTGCAGTCGCGCGGCGGCGGCTGAAGGGTGTCGGCGAACAAGACGCCGCCGCGGCACGCAAGGCGTCGATTCAGTCGACGACGGTCATGATGTTGACGGTGCCTTGCCGCGCCATCTTTGCATACGGGCACAGGCGCTCGGCGGTGCGGACCATTTCCTCCGCGAGGCTGCGATCGACGCCAGGCATCCGCACCCGAACGTCGACGAGCAATGCAAAGCCACCGTCCATCGGATCGCGGCCGAACGACACCTGCACTTCCACGGCCGTATCGGGAGCCTCCATTTCGGCGCGTTTCCCGAGCAGATTGAGCGCGCCGTGGAAGCACGCGGCGAACCCTGCCGCGAACAACTGCTCCGGATTGGTCCCGTTGCCGGGCCCGCCGAACTCGGCGGGCAGGCGCAGGTCGACCGCGAGATTGCCGTCGTCGGAGCGGGCCACGCCGGATGCGCGGCCGTGTCCCGTCTCGCCGCCGGAAACGGTGACGGTCGTCGTGTAAAGGGGTTGAAAGTCACGGCCCCGATACCTGTCGAGGAGAGACAGCGAGGGGGCCTGCAGCTTCTTGTCATCCATGATGCTTGCTCGAGTTCAGCGACGCGCTTCGACGGTCGAAACGTCTTGCGAAGGGGGCTGCACGTCCCACGCAAATTGCGTCTGCCGCGAATGGTGGGTGTCGAGCGATCGTATGACGAATACGGCAATCGCCCGGTGCAGCCTGATTCCTGGTTCGTCCACGAAAGAACGACGTTTCCATGCTAGAGGCGTGCACATGGCGGCGGTATAGCCGTTCAGGGCGATTGTCTGTTTCCCGTCGGACACCAATCCGGAACCCGGCGCGACGGGCGCAGCCGCGAATTCGTGCGTCAGCGGTCCAGGCACGCGCGCAGCGTGTGCGCGTGACGGTGCGCTTCGGCCGCATCGACGATGTTCGCGAACCCGATGACGAGCCCGCGCGGCGTCTGCCGCGTGTGGCTGTTCGTATACCAGATCGAGAGCGGCAGGATCGCAAGGCCCGCTTCGCGGGCGCGCGCGGCGACGGCGACGTCGTCGACCGGCCCGTCGGGCCCGTCCGTGAACCGCACCGCGAACTGGATTCCGCCGGGCGGCAGCTCGACGATCAGCCGCTCGCCGAATGCCTGCCGCAATGCGTTCACGATCAGCGTGCGCCGCTCGCCGTACAACGCACGCATGCGCTTCAGGTGCCGGGCAAAGTGCCCCTGTTCGATGAAATCCGCCAGGGCGGCCTGCAGCAGGGTCGGCGAGCCGGCATTCATGCTGCATGCGACGCGATCGACACGCTCTACCGCGCGCTCGGGCACGACCGCGTAGGCGAGCCGCAAACCGGGATACATCGCCTTGCTGAAGGTACTGCAATAGATCACGTGATCCCGGCGGTCGAGACTCTTCAGCGCCTGCAGCGGGCGGCCGAGATAGCGAAACTCGCTGTCGTAGTCGTCCTCGACGATCCAGCCCGACGTCTTTTCCGCCCAGTCCAGCAGCGCGATGCGCCGGGCAAGCGACAGGGTGTGCCCGAGCGGGCTCTGATGCGACGGCGTCACCAGCGCGAAGCGCGCGTGCGCGTCGAGCTGCTTGCCGCGCTCGACGTCGATGCCCTCGGCGTCCACCGGTACCGGAACGAGCTGCACACCGGTCTCGGACAGGAAGGTGCGGGCCAGCAGGTAGCCGGGATCCTCGAACCATACGCGATCGTTCGGCCGCGCGAGGCTGCGCAGCACGAGTTCCAGCGTGGCGCGATAGCCACCGGTGATGAACACCTGTTCCGGCACGCAGGTGACGCCGCGCGACAAGCCGAGATAGGTGGCGATGTGCTCGCGTAGCGGCCGGTAGCCGGCCGGATTCGGGTAGCCGAGCAACGCGCGTTCGGCGCTGCGTGCACGTTGAGACACGAGCCGGTGCCACACCTTGCGCGGAAACGCGTCCAGTGCGGGGAGCCCCGGTTGCAACGGGCGCGGCTCGCCGCTCAGCGCGACCGCGATCGGCTGTGGGCGACGCGGAGGCGGAAGCTCGCGCGACTTGCCCGGCACCCGGAGAGGGGCGTCGTCGGGGCGCCATGCCTGCTCGTCGCCGCGCGCGGGCGTCGGCCGCGTCAGCGATTTCGGCAGGGACGGCGAGACGAACGTGCCGGCCGCGCCGCGCATTTGCAGATAGCCCTCGTCGACCAGGATCGTGTACGCCTGCTCGACGGTGCCGCGCGCCGTGTTCAGCTGCGTCGCGAGGCCGCGCAGCGCGGGCACGCGATCGCCGGGGCGCAGATGGCCCGCCGCGATCGCGGTTCTGAATCGCTCGCAGATCTGCAGGTAGATCGGCAACTGATGGTGCCGGTCGATTTCGATGGTCAGGGCGGGCGTTTGGGCGGGCATCACGGTCTCGTGGGCGACGGGAGCGGACGGTATGGACCAGTCCGATCGACGATTCTTGGCACTGATGGATAGGACATGATTCTTCCACAATTGCGCCATGCGATGCGACGGTCATGACCGTTTTCATCGGAGGCGGCGAGCGTCACACGCCGCGCGCGTTCCAGGAAAACCCTTTCGTCAGGAGATTTTGCGATGAAGATCGTTGTCATCGGTGGTTCGGGCCTGATCGGCTCACGCGTCGTCACGTTGCTCGGCGAGGCAGGGCACCAGGCGCTTGCGGCGTCGCCGCGCACCGGCGTCAATTCCATCACGGGCGAAGGCCTGACCGACGCATTGACCGACGCCGACGTCGTCGTGGACGTCGCGAACGCGCCGTCATGGGAACCGCAGGCGGTGCTGGATTTCTTCCGCACGTCGGCCCGCAATCTCGGCAAGGCCGAAGTGGCCGCAGGCGTGCGCCATCACGTCGCGCTGTCGATCGTCGGCTGCGACCGGATGCCGGAGAACGGCTATTTCGCGGCCAAGGTCGCGCAGGAACAGGCGATCGAGGCGGCCGGCGTGCCGTACACGATCGTGCGTGCCACGCAATTCATGGAGTTCATCGGCGGCATTGCGGATTCCGGCACCGAAGACGGGACCGTGCGCATCGGCGACGGACTGTTTCAACCGATTGCCGCGGAAGACGTCGCGGCGCTGCTCGCGCAGATCGCGCTGGCCGGGCCGCTGAACGGCACGGTCGAGATCGCGGGCCCGGATCGCGCGCCGTTCGCGGAGATCGTCGCTCGCTACCTGAAGTCGGTCGGCGACACGCGTGCGGTGGTGACCGATCGCGATGCCCGCTATTACGGCGGCCGTGTCGAGGAACGATCGCTCGTGCCGCTCGGGGCAGCGCGACTCGGCACCATCGGCCTGGACCGGTGGCTCGCAGGAAGCTGATTCGCGTGTCGAAGGTGGGGGGCAGGCGTACGCCTGCGACGGGCAATCGGGATGGGCGGGATGTCTGGGGGCAGCGGAAATGAATCGATCGGATACGTCGGAGCACGGCGTTCGTCGCGACTTGCCAGGGCGCGCCGACGCGTTGTCGGCCAGCTTCGGTGCAAGCTACGCGGGCATCCTTGCGTTCGTCGCGGTGGCGAGCGAGGGGAGCTTTACCAAGGCCGCCGAACGTCTCGGCGTCGGCCGGCCGGCTGTGAGCCGCAACGTCCAGAAGCTGGAGGCGCAGTTGAGTACGCGGCTGTTCCAGCGGACCACGCGCATGACGGAACTGACCTGCGAAGGCCAGCGATTCTTCGAGAACTGCCACCAGGGCGTGGCGCAGATCGTCGAAGCCATGAACGACATGCTGGAACTGCGGGAGGGGCCGCCGCGCGGCCTCATCCGGATCAGCTCGGCGGTGGGTTTCGGCCGGAAGATCGTTGCGCCGCTGCTGGAAACGTTTGCGAAAGCCTACCCCGACATCGTCATCGATCTGCTGCTCGACGATCGGCCGGTCGATCTGGTATCCGAACGAATCGACGTGTCGTTCCGCAATGGACGCATCGAGGATTCGAGCATCATCGCCCGGCAACTGATCCCGATGCAGATGGCGCTCTGCGCGTCGCCGTCGTATGTGGTCGCGCACGGCCTTCCGCAGAGTCTGGAGGATCTGGGCCGGCACGAGTGCATCAACTTTCGCTTTGCGAGCGGCCGCATATTCGAATGGGAGTTCAACGTCGACGGCCGCGTGCAGAAATACCTGCCGAAGTCGCGGCTGACGTTCAACGACGCGGACCTGGTGCTGCGTGCGGTCCTGAACGGTTCGGGCATCGCGCAGATGGCGGGTTACCAGATCCGCGACCATATCGCTTCGAGCGAACTCGTCGTCGCGCTCGCGCAGCATGTGCCGGAAGATCGCGGCCACTATATCTGCTATCTCAGCCGGCAACATCTTCCGACGCGCATTCGTATCTTCGTCGACTTCATGACCGAGCAGATACGCGCACTCGACCTGAACTGCATGACCCGGTTCAATCCGGATGTCGCGGTTGCGTCGCCGACCGGACTCGCAGCGTGACGCGCCGGTGACGGGCATTCACCACGGGCCGGGGCCGGTTCGTCAGGCATCGGCCGCGGTGAGCGGACGGCACGCGACCCGTGCGCAACCGCTTACCCGCGCCCCTGTCGCAGCGCGCGGCCCATCTCCGCGATCGGCATCGAGACGATCGAGTTCAGCAGGCGCATTTCCCCGGCGTCGGGGCGCGTGACCTCGCGCACTTCGTCGAGCGTCTGCGCGACGCTGCGATCGAGCGGTTCGAGAAAGCGCCGCAGCTCGTTTTCGGCTGCCTTCTCCCTGAGCCCGAGCGCATTGCCGAACGCGACCAGCGCGCCCAGGTCGATGTCGGCGAAGCGCGCCGCCGCGCCGAGCGGCATCGTCAGCTCGCAGTGCGGCCAATGATCGCCGCGATGATCGGGCCGGTGCGTGGGCGTGTGATAGACGACCGTGCTGACGATGTCGTAAAACGGCGCGAGCCGGTAGCCGCGCGCGTCGACGAAGAACGACAGGTTCTTCAGGTGTGCGTCGCCGTTGCCGACCACCACGTTGAAGATCGTCCAGCGGAACACCGACAGGCGCGCCAGCGCGCGCGTGCTGGTCTGCCCGATCGCGCGGCCGAGTTCTTCCGCGTTCGCGCGCTGGTACTTGAAGCCGCGATCGTAGTTCAGCAACTGCATCGCATCGATCGTATGCAGGCGTGCGGCCGGCTCCGATGCGGTATCGCGGTCGAAACGGTCGATCACGTAGCATGCGGACGGCGCGCGCAGAAAGTGCACGTCGGGCACGTCGAGGCCCATCCGCTTCGCGAGCTTCATGCAGAAGAACTCGTTGATCGCCGAATGCGGATAGCCGGCGGCGCGCATGTCCGGTTTCAGCAGATGCATCGACGGCTCGCTGCCGACCGGCTCGAACAGCGTGTAGTCCGGCGCGTCGCCACGCAGGATCAGCAGCAGCTTTTGCTGCGCGCCGGCCGCCGACATGCGCTTGGGCGCGGTGGCCGTCAGCGCGCGCTCGGGCATCGCCTGGATGCGGCGTTCGAGTTCGTCGAGCGGGAGCGGCTGCATGCTGCCGGCCGCTTCCTGTTCGCCTTGCGCGAGCAGCGTGAGCGCGCCGGCCGATTCGCGCCCGAAGTACGCGAGCAGGCCCCACGCGTCGGCGGCGTCGACCCTGGCCTCGCGCGCAAGCGACGTGCGCATGCCTTCTTCTGGCAGCAGGTTGTCGAAGAACCACTGGACCGGGCGATCGGTCGAGGTATCGGTGAAGGTGCCGGCGCGCAGCGGGAAAGCGGGGGACAGCGGGTACGCGCGTGGCGATGCCAGCCACTGTGCGTCGTACGTGAACGACCAGACGCCTTTGTCGTCGGTCAGCGCGCCCATGCGCAACCCGTTCGCGGAGGCGATCAGCGTTCTACTCGCCATGGCGGCTCCTGCGGCGTTGTGCGGCCTTCAGCACGTTTGCCGCCGAAATCTCGATGGACGATTGCGCGAGCAGGGTGATGCCCAGTTCGCCGAGCAGCAGCAGGATCTTGCCGACCTGCGCGGTGGGTTTCCCGGCCTCCACCTGGCTGATGAATTTCGGCGAAAGCCCCGTGGCGTTCGCGAGTTCGTCCCGCGTAAATCCCTGCTGGAGCCGTGCCGCGCGGATAAGGTTGGCGAGTGCGCCGATCGTGCCGACGGGCAGGATCTCGTGCATGACGTCCTCCGTGCTTCGTATCTGATCGGGAACAGTATTGCACAACTCGTTGGCGCAGGCATCAATTCGTATCCGAACGGAAACGAATTGATCGTGCCGGCAACGGAATGCCCGTTTCGTTCCCGATCGGGAACCGGATTCGGCGAAATGACGATCGTCGACGTGTTCGTATCCGGGCGGATACGCGATGGATCGACCGAATGTCCCGAAGGAGGCCGGGGCAGCGCACGTCGCCATGGTTAGAATGACCGCCGCACGTCCGTTCATTCCGTGGCCCGTCACCGGGTCGACACGCGCCCATGACCTTGCAAGAACTCGAAAAACTGATGCGAAGCCTGTTCGAGGATGAGAGCCTCGACATCGTCCGTGACACCAGCTACAGCCTTTCCTTCGTCGTGCCCGGCAAGGTCCGGGACGTCAAGGCCGCGCTGCTCGCGCGCACCGACCCGGCCGGATGGGACGGCGAGGCGATCCACTGGTTCTACCGGTGCGACGACGAGGACTGGGCGCTGTATCTGCGCTCGGTTCCGCATTCGGTGTACTGCATCGCGACCGTGCAGTCGCTGCATGCGCGCCACATGCAGCAGTACGAGGATGCGGCGCGGGTCACGCCGGAGCAGCAGGCCATCTACGACGCCGAGGAGGCACAGCGCCGTGAGGAGGCGGAAGCGCGGCGGCGGCGCGACACGCGCAACGAGCCGCTTGCCCCGCTCGGCGGGCCGTTCCACAGCGATGGCGAACGCGTCTGGGCCCGCACCGGCAGCGGGCATCAGTATCGCGCGCTCAACAACTTCGATCTGGGCAGCTTCCGGCACCTGGTCGACCACTTTGCCGTCGATGCGTCGGGGCTGCGCTACTACGCGGGCGGCGCCGCGTTCAGCTACGACGACGCAGGCGAAGGGCTCGTTGCCGACGGCGATGCCGCCACGCTGGAACCCCTGGGCGGCGGCTGGTATCGCGATGCACGGCAGGCTTACCACGTCGAGCGCGACATCCACGATCCCGATCGCGGCCCATGCCGCCTGACCGTCGTCAAGGCCGACGTGGCCAGCCTCACGCATATCGGCGGCGCGTACGCGCGGGATGCGAAGCACCTGTTCTGCGCCGGTGTGCGCAAGCGCGGCATCGACGATCCGGCCGGCGTGGTGAGCCTCGGCTACCGGTATGCGCGGCTCGGCGCGCAGATCCTTTACGACGGCAAGATCGTGACGAAGCCGGGGCGCGTCGACGTCGAGACCGCGCGCGGCGTCTTTCACGACATGCTGATCGACGCCGACGGTCACGTGCTGTGGGGGAAGAACTACCGCAAGCCGTTGCCGGGGATCGACGCACGAAGCCTGCGCTTTCTGAACTGGGCCTTTGCGGTCGACGACCAGCGCGTGTACTACCGCACCAATACGAACCTGGCCGTGTGCGAGGGCGTCGACCGTGCGAGCGTGGAGGTCGTGCCGCCGATCCGCATCCGCGACAAGCACGGGCTGATCGACATCCGGTATCCGGAGGGCATCGTGCGCGTACCCGACCCGTCGACGGAATCGTGACGGTCGCCACGCGCGACCGTGCCGCGCCGGGGTATCGCGCAACGGCGCGATGGTGCGATGGCGCGCGACCATTCCCGGCACACGCATAACAAAAGCTGAAATCGGCTTTTCACGCACACCGGGGGCGTCCCTATACTTTGCGGTGCCGTATGTGCGCCGGTTTGCGGATGCCGCGATCGCACCGCGCAGCGGCATTCCCGAACTTCTCGTACAAGGAACCGCAGAATGACCGCCCGTGATGCCGTCGATCCGCGCGACGCGCTCGCCGCACTGCCCGATCTCGCGACCGCGATCGGGCAGGATGCCGCGCAACGCGAGGCGCGTCGCGAATTGCCGTTCGACGGTTTCGCACACTTCCGGCGCTCGGCGCTGGGCGTGCTGCGGATTCCGGTCGCGCGCGGCGGCCTCGGCGGCACGCTGGTCGACCTGTTCGACACGATCGCGACGCTGGCCGCCGCCGATTCGAATCTCGCGCACGCGCTGCGGATCCACTACGACCAGACCGAGACGCTGCGGCTGTCGCCGCGCACGCCGTTCAACGACGTGCAGCTCGAGCGGGCACTGGCCGGCGCGATCTTCGGCGGTGCGTCGACCGAGCGCGGCACGTCGCGGCCGGGCGAGAACACCACCGTGCTGCGCCGGGACGGCGAGCACTATCGCGTGACGGGGCGCAAATACTATTCGACCGGCACCGCGTTCGCCGATTTCGCGCGCATCAACGTGGAGAACGAGCAGGGCGACGCGGTCGCCGTGATCATTCCCGTCGCGCGCGACGGCGTGCGGGTGCTCGACGACTGGGACGGCATGGGCCAGCGCATGACCGCGAGCGGCAGCCTGCTGCTCGACGACGTGCAGGTGTTCGCGGACGAAGTGGCCCCGCGCGACGGCTCGACGCTCGTCGGCCGCCATTGCGGCGCGCTGCGCCAGCTGCATCTCGTCGCGACGGGCGCGGGCATCGTGCGCAACGTGGTTGCCGATGCGCGTCGTTACGTGCTCGCGCACGGCCGCCCGGTGCTGCACAGCCCTGCGCAGACCGCGCGCGACGATCACTTCATCCAGCAGGTCGTCGGCGAACTGTCCGCGCACAGTCACGCGATCGACGCGCTCGTGCGCGAAAACGCGCGGGCGCTCGACCGTTCCGCCGACGCGATCGAGGCCGGCGATGCCGATGCGGATGCACGCGTGCTCGACAGCGCGCTCGCAACCGCGCGTACGCAGCTCATCGTCAGCAAGCTCGCGCTGCACGCGGCCGAGCGGCTGTTCGAAGTCGGCGGGGCATCGGCGACGGCGCGCGAACACAACTTCGACCGGCACTGGCGCAACCTGCGCACGATCTTCAGCCACAACCCGCTGCTGCACAAGGCGCGCGTGATCGGCGACTACGACCTGAACGGCGTGACGACGCACCTCACCGAAGGCCGCGTGTTCTGACCACGCGGCGTGGAAACGATGAGTGCCGCGGCGGGCGATGCGTCCGCCGCCCGCGTCAGCGCCGCAAGCCGGCGTCGCGCAGCAGCGGCAGCACGCGCTCGCCGAAGAAGTCGAGATCGGGCTTGAAATCGTAGAAGCTCAACTGGATGCCGTCGATGCCCGCGCGGTGCAGCCGCACGATGGTGTCCGCCACTTCCTCCGGCGAACCCGTGATCGAGATGTTGCCGCCGATCGCGCGCGCGTCGGCCTGCGCGCGTTGTTCGAAGCCGCCTCGCCACGCATGCGCGTCGCTGTCGAAACGGTGGAAGCTGCCTTCGTCCGCATGCGCGACGATCGCGTCGCGATACGCGCGCGCTTCGGCTGCCGTTTCGCGGCAGATCACGAGCGGGTTGAGCAGCGTGCGGATCGTCCGGCCGCGCGCGGCGGCGGCCGCCTTCACGCGCGCGGTATGCGCGGGCAGGGCGTCGATCGCGCGTTCGGCGTCGGGGCCGGCCGGGCTCGTGACGAACACGATGTCCGAATAGCGCGCCGCGAACTCGATGCCCGCGTCGGAGCCGGTCGCGTTGATCAGCAGCGGGCGGCCGTAGCGTGGCTTCGGCGTGACGAACGCGCCGCCCAGCCGCCAGCCCGACAGCGCGGGCGTGTAGCTGAAATTGTCCGGTTGCGCCCACAACTGCTGCACCGCGTCGACGAATTCGGCGGCCATCTCGTAGCGCCGGTCGTGCTCGATCCGGTTCCAGCCGAACATCTCGTGCTCGATGGCGCGATGACCGGTCACGACGTTGATGCCCCAGCGCCCGCGCGAGATGTGATCGAGCGTCGCGGTGAACTTCGCGAAATGCAGCGGATGCCACGGCCCGTACAGCACATGGCTCGTCGCGACCAGGATGATCCGCTCGGTGCGCGCGGTCAGCGCGGCCAGCGTCATGAACGAGTCGAGCGCGTGGCCGTCGAACACGCCGCCGTAACCGCCTTTCGGCAGCCATTGCGACAGCGCGAACACGAGATCGAAGCCGAGCGCTTCCGCGCGCGCGACCAGCTCGGCGTTGTAGTCGAACGTCCAGTCGGTCGTGCGCGGCAGCGTCGACGCGCTCCAGCCGCCGGCCTGGATCGGCAGGAACAGCCCGAGCATCAGCGGCTGCGCGAGCACGCGCGACACGGGGCTGTCGGGGAAATCCGCCGGCGAGCGGACGTCGACGAACGGTGACGTCGCGACTGGAGCGGCGACGGAGGGGGCGCTCATGATGGCTTCCTTGCGGGTTGGGCACGCACCGCGCGACAACGGCGGGCACGTGCGGCGGCGAATCGCCCGGGTGCGATGCCCGATGCGCCGGCGTGCCGACGCAGTGCCGCACGCCGGCTGCTGCGCGGCACGCGGGGCGGGAGTCGGTCATCGTCGAACGCGTATCGCGCCTGCGGGCAGCGCACGGGAAACGCACATTCTCGGCAACCGGGCACGGCGCGGCAAACAACGATTCCCGCTTTGCTTATCGCGCCGCACCGCACCACACCCGCTGCGCATGCCGTCAGAACTTCACGCGCAGCCCGCTGACGAGCGCGACCTGGCGGTTCGTCGACGACGCGCTGCCGATGTTCGAGATCGCCGCGATCCTGCGATAACCGCCCGCCGTCGCCGTGCTCGCATCGCCGGCCGCGAGCTGGTAGATGCCCGACACGTAGATGTCGGTGCGCTTCGACAGCGCATAGTCGAACCCGAGCGTGAACTGGTGCCAGCGCGGCTTCAGCGTCTGGCCGCCGGTGCCCGGCAGGCCGCTCGCGCGCCCGTCGGTGAACGTATAGACGCCGATCAGCGTAGCCGCCGGCGTGATCTGGTAACGCGCGTTCACGTCGTAGTTGTTGAACTTGCGCGACGAGCCGTCGAGATAGTTGAGCTGCGTGTGGCTCCACGCGAAGCCGAGCGTCGCGCGGCCGAGCGCGTAGTTCGCGCCCGCCACGCCGATCTGCTGCTTGAGCACGCCGCCGTTCAGCCCGTAGAAGAACGCGCCGCTGTAGTCGTTGCCGGTGGTCGAGGTCGCGCCGCCCACCGCGCCGGTCGTATTCGACGTCGCATTCGGGTGATTGAGTCGCACGTAACCGCCGCCGACCGACAGCGGCCCGTTCACGTAGTTCGCCGACACGCCCCACGCATTGTTGTTCGAGAAGCCGGTGCCGGCGCCGCCGTTCGCCTGATTGCTGAACGCATAGAGCAGGTCGGCCGTGAAGCCGGCGATCGTGTCGCTGCGGAACTTCACCGCGTTGTTCAGGCGGAAGCTCTGGTTCATGTTGTCGTTGTCGCCCACGTGCGTGGCCGGCGACCAGAAGCCGGACCCCGAGTACTGCGCGACGAGATCGGTGATCGGCTCGTACTGGCGGCCGAAGGTCAGCGTGCCGATGCCGGACTTGGCCACGCCGACGTACGCGGAACGGCCGAACAGCCGGCCGCCCTGGCCGAGCCCGCCGTCGCTCGGCCGGAACCCGCTTTCGAGCGTGAAGACCGCCTGCAGGCCGCCACCGAGATCTTCCACGCCTTTCAGGCCCCAGCGGCTGCCGCTCAGCTTGCCGCTCGTCTGCTGGATGTTGCTCGCGCCGCCCTGGTTGTTCGTATAGGCGAAACCGGCATCGACGACGCCGTACAACGTGACCGAACTCTGCGCATGCGCGCTGACCGAACCGATCGAAACCAAACCCAGGACTACCGTTTTTTTGATCATGACTTTCCTCTGTTTTTATGAGTAAGACTGTAAGGAGCACGATGCTATTGACGCGGGTTGAACCGGCGAACGGTCGATCCGTGGTTTGTAAATCGCTGCGCGGCCGATTTGTAATGTGCATTGCTGCAAGTCCGGCATGTGCGTCGCGATCGCGTCCGGTACCCCTGCTGCGGCGAACGCATCGCTCGAACGGCGAACGTCGGGCGCCGGCTACCCGCAGCCGCCGTCATATCGATCGATGAAATGGTTCGATATCCGCAATGTCCGCGATGCAACGGACGATGCATTTACGCAACGGCCGTCTGTGCGGCGCACGATCGATGCGCTACGCGCGCCGGCATATCGATTTCTCAAAACGTTGGTAGGGCGGTGCGACGCGCAACGGTAGAGTCGGGCATCCGGCCGCGGGCCGGCCTGCTCCGGGACCATGACTGCGCCGACGTGCGCATGCGTCCCGGCTGAACAACGAACACGGGAGCCGTTTGACATGAGTCGCGATGTACTGTTTTTGCTGGAACCGGGCTTTGCCGATCCGAAGCATCCGGGCCAGCGTTTCGTCTGTCCGCACGGACTGTCGATCGAGGGGCTGCTGGCGAGCGCGCCCGAGCATGCCGGCCGCATCGACGTGAAGCGCGTCGGCTTCGAGCGGCCGCGCCACGCGGTGATCGAGGCGCTCGACGATGCGCACCAGGGCTTGCCGGTCCTCGTGCTCGGTCGCGACCAGCCGGCGCCGGACGACGCGCAGACGCTCGGCGACGTGCGGTTCGTCACCGACGCGCGCCGCATCCTCGAGCTGCTGGCCGAGCGCCACGGGTTCCCGGTGCTGCATTGATGCAGCCGCGCAGGCTTCCGCTCAATTCGCAACCGATCGACAGGAGGATTCGATGGCGTCAACGTCGGCGGCACGCCGCCGCCTGATTCTTGCCGGCGCCGCGGCCGTGGCGGCGCCGTTCGCCGCGAAGGCCGCGTTCGCCACGCCGGCCGTCAACACCGATCTCGCCGGCACGACGTTGCGCGTCGCGACCTACAAGGGCGGCTGGCGCGCGCTGCTGCAGGCGTCCGGCCTCGGCGACACACCGTACCGGATCGACTGGCGCGAACTGAACAACGGCGTGCTGCACATCGAGGCGCTCAATGCAGATGCGCTCGATATCGGTTCGGGCAGCGAAATTCCGGCCGTGTTCGCCGCGCGCCAGAAGGCCAGCGTCCGGCTCATCACCCCCGTGCGCGAAGACCTGAACAACCAGGTCACGCTCGCACGCAAGGACACGCCGATCCGCAGCATCGCGGACCTGAAGGGCAAGCGCGTCGGCTACGTGCGCGCGACGACGTCGCACTACTTCCTGTATCGCCAGCTTACGGAAGCGGGCCTGGGCTTCGACGACATCCAGCCGATCAACCTGTCGCCGACCGACGGGTTGTCGGCCTACGATCGCGGCGACATCGACGCGTGGGCGATCTACGGCTACAACGGCCAGCTCGCGCGCAATCGCTACGGGGCGCGCGTGCTGAAGACGGGCAAGGGTTATCTGTCGGGCAATTTCCCGGTGTACGCGAACCCGCGCACGCTCGACGATGCGCGCCGTCGTGCGGCGACTGGCGATCTGCTGCTGCGGTTCCGGCGCGCGTACGCGTGGGCGAACGGGCATTTCGGCGACTACGCGCGGGTGCAGAACCAGGAGACGCGCGTGCCGGCGGGCGATCTCGTCGCGATGTTCGACCAGCGCAGCGAAGACTATGCGCTGCTGCCGGTGACGCCCGACGTGGTGGCGCAGCATCAGCAGGTCGCGGATGTGTTCGCGCGGATCGGCGTGCTGGATGGGCCGGCGAATGTCGCGCCGTTGTGGGATACGTCGTTCAACACGCTGGTGGCGTCGGCGTGACGCGATGCGCCGGGAAGATGCGCTCGTGACCCGGCGGCTTCAGGCCCGACGCAGGTTTCGTCGGGCGCGCCGGTTCGGCGGGATCAGGCGAACGTCGTCGCGACCATGATGCCGAACACGAGCCCGAGCGCGATCCCGCAGAGCCGGCCGTAGATCGACGCACGCACGTTGTCGTCGAGCACGAACGGCGAGCGCTTGTGCTTCCACACCGTGCTGAATGCGACCGGGCGGGTCAGCAGCGCAATGCAGGCGAGCAGCACCGGCGTGGCGATCAGCATCGCGATGCGCTGCCCGTTCCAGTCGACGCCGTGCATGGCGAGCGACACCAGCGCGGCGAGCGGCACCTCGACGCACAGGCCCAGCAACGAGCCGTTGACGAATGAATCTCCCGGGGTCTGGAACATGATCGGTCGTAGCGTCCGGATGAAATCGGCACCGCGTTCGGGCACCTGAAAAATGAAAGCCACGGCCGGAGTCCAGGGTCGGTCAACCGTGATCGGCGTCAGTCGAGATGACGGCCGGATGTTAAGGCAAATTGCCGGCCGGTTGTCGGTCATTCAAGCTATTTAACAAATGTTCGGAATCGCGACGCATTTTCAGGTCGCGCGGGAATATCGCGCCGTGGTAAAAATCGTGCATCCATTTTCTGGCGAACGGCCCCGGCGAACGGGCCGCCGCCGAATGGATATCGCTCGCAATCGTATGACGATAACGGGTATTCGACTGCCTTCCGATAATCGGCGTCGCGTGTAAAGGAACACCGGCAGCCGGACCGATCGGAACGACGGACTGACCAATCTCACCACACGCATGAACACGTCCGACAACAACGAGACCGACCACCATCAACTCGTCGCGTTCGCGATCGACGACAACACGCAGGCCTGGTACGAAATGGTCATCCCGTTCATCGTCTCGCTGCGCGCGACGGACTACCGGGGGCGCATCGGCGTCATCGGCTACGGGTTGTCCGACGAGAAGCAGCAGCGGCTGCGCGCGAACGGGATCGAGGTGTACGCGGCGGCGGGCGTCGGCGACCTTGCCTGGGACCGCTACATCTCCGCGGCCGCGATCTTCGACATCGATCCGGCGTTGCAGACGCTCGCGCTCTACGATGCCGACATCTGGTTCCCGGGGCCGCGGTTCGACATCTTCGACGTCGTGCCGCACGACGACGCCCTTCACGTCGCGCCCGATGCGCACTTCTGCGCGTTCGTGATGACGCCGCTCATCGGCGAACGGCGCGACGCGCTGATCCACCAGTGCGTGCAGGACGTGCTCGAGCGGCTGGGGCAGCCGCTACAGGCGGGGCTCGTGGTCGGCGGCCGCGAGCCCTGGGCGCGATTCGCGCGGTTTGTCCGCGAACAGGCCGGCAGGATCGGCCGGGACTTCGCGGCGATCTACGGGCTGGACACGACCTTCCTGCATCTGTGGGGCGGCCGCGGCCACGTGCGGCTCGTGGGCTGCGAGCAGAATTTCGTCACGAAATGGGGGCTGCACGAGCGGCACGATTTCGACGCGGTCCGCATCGTGCTCGAGCATCAGGGCAAACCGATCCGTGGCCTGCACATGACGGGCGACGTGCGCTTCCTGAATCACTGGCGCTACCTGGCGCGTCATGCCGAGCATGCGATCGCGCTCGGGCAGGCGTTCGCGCTGGCGCCCGAAGCCGGCAAGCGGGCGCAGCCGGCCGATCCCGGCCTGCTTCAGCCCGAACGCTTCGTCGCGAGCGGGTTGTCGGTGCTGGCCGCGCACGAGGACGTGCTGGCGAACGTACCGCGTCTGGCCGCGGGGCCGTCGTTCCGCAACCCGCAGGGCCATGCACTGAATGCGTGGGCGGCGCACACGGTCGAATTCGCGGTGACGCGCGACCGGTTGGTGCTGGACATCTGGCTGTCGCATCTGAGCGGCCAGCCTGCGGCGCCGGGCTTGCAACTGGAGCACAACGGCGCGACGGTCGCGCTGCTGGCGCCGCATAAGTTCAGCGTCGCGACGCAGCAGGGCGATCGGGTGGTGCTGCGCGCGCTGACGCTTCCGGGGCAAGCGTGTCATACCGCGTGGGATATCGTCGTGCGCCACGCGTGACGGCCCGGCCCGCACGCGCGATCGACCGGAGCGGCGCGCACCGCCGGACGGTCACGCGCGGCCCATGATCCGCGTGCCGAGCGAGATGCCGAGGTCGGACAACGACGCGTTGGTCGCGAGCTGACGGCTTTCCCAGCCCGCCAGCGCGGCGTCGAACGCGGGGCCGTGCACGACGCCGCGCAGCGCCTCGGCGAGCCCGACCGCATTCTCCGCCGCTTTCGCGACGCCCGCGGCCGTATGCGGCCGAACGAGGCAGGCCGCGTCGCCGAGCAGCACCGCACGGCCGAACGCCATGCGCTCGACCGAGAGATCGAGGATCGCCTGCGCGAACGGCGCCTGCGTCGCGTCGACGAGCGCGGCGAGCGTGGGCGCCAGCATCCGGCGGCCCGCGTCCACGAGTTCGAGCCGGTTGTCGTCGCGCATCGCGCCGGGCGGCAGCGAACCGTCGCGCTGCGTGCCGTCTCGCGCGAGAAACAGCGACGGCAGGCTTGCAGGTGCGAGCCGCCGGTACCAGACCCAGTTCACGCGCCGCTTGCCCGGCTCGATCGCGCCGTCGCGGCCGGGGACCAGATAGGTGAGGAACAGGTGCGCGTCGCCTTGCTGGAACGTGAAGCGGTCGCGCAGCACGTCGAGCACCGGGGCCGGCAGCAAGTGCTCGTCGACGAGCCCGCGCCACGCGACATAACCCGCATACGCGGGCCGCGCATCGGGCAGCAGTTGCGCGCGCACGTTCGAGCGGCCGCCGTCGGCGCCGACCAGCAGGTCGGCCGGCTCGACGCGGCCGTCCGCGAAGTGCGCGATCACGCGGTCGCCCTCCTGCTCGAAGCGCTCGAACGACACGCCGCCATGCACGACGCCGGCGGGCAGCGCGCGCTTCAGCGCCGTATAGATCACGTTCCACGCGGTCTGCGTCTGCGGCATGGCCAGGCGCTGCACGATCCGGTCGTGCGCGTCGAGATAGATCCGGTCGCCCGAATCGACACCCGCATCGTGCGGCACGGGCACGCCGCCGAACGCGAACGCGCGTTCGATCGGCGCTTGCAGCACGATGCCGCCGCCGCGGCTGTCGAGCTCGTTCGGCGATTGCTCGAAGACCTTGACGCGCCAGCCGGCCGCCCGCAGTGAAGTGGCGGTGAACAGCCCGCCCACCGATCCGCCGATCACGACCGCCAGCGGGCCCGAAACGTCGCTCATGCTGCCTGCCTCCCGATGGTTCGTTGCGTGCGCATCGAATCAGCCTTCCCAGTGCTGCAGGAAGTCGAGCAGCAGCGCGTTCACGCGCTCCGGCTGCTCCTCTTGCGGCAGGTGCCCGCACTGTGCGATCGGCTCGGCGCGCAGGTCCGTCGCCATGCTTTCCCACACGGATTTCATGTCGAACATCTTGCCGACCGCGTAGAAATCCTCGCCCCAGAGCGCCATCGTCGGGCACGCGATCTTGACGTCCGCGTCGACGAGATCCTGCTGCACGTCCTCGGCGTTCGCGCGATAGTCGGCCAGCGCGCCGCGCACGGCGCCCGGGCGCCGGTACGCGCGCACGTAGGTGTCGAACGCGTCGCCGGAGATCGCGTGCGGGTTGTAGCACCAGTCGGAGAAGAAGTGGCTGAGCCACTCGGCTTCCTTGCCGGCGATCAGCGCCTCGGGCAGATCCGGCACCTGGTGGAACAGGAAGAACCAGTACGCGCGCGCCGTTTGCGCGGTCATGTTCTGCGCGACGATGCGCGTCGGCACGTTGTCCATCACGACGAGCCGGTCGACGCGCTCGGGGAAGTCCTTCGCGAAACGCGTCGCGACGCGCGCGCCGCGGTCGTGCCCGACGAGCGCGATGCGGCCGATGCCGAGCGCGTCGAGCAGCCCGGCGACGTCGCGCGCCATGTTGCGCTTGTCGTAACCGGCGGCCGACTTGTCGGTTTCGCCGTAACCGCGCAGGTCGGGCGCGATCACGCGGTAGCGCTGCGCGAGCGCGGGAATCTGGAAGCGCCACGCGAAGCTGGTCTCGGGGAAGCCGTGCAGCAGCACGACGGCAGGCCCGCTGCCGGCGTCGATGTAGTGCTGGCGGATGCCGTTCGCGGTGACGGTGTGATGGGTGATCGAAGGCATGGAGAGGGTCATGGGTCGGTCGCTGTTCGGTTCGGCCCGCGCGAAACCGGCGCGGCCGCAAATGCCTTTCGAGAATAGGCGAATCGTGCGGCGCGCCGGATAAATTGTTCTGAATTCGCGTGATTGCGCGCACGGCCGGAACCGGCTTGCCCGGTCACGGGCCGGCCGTGGCAGGCGGTTGCCGATCCCCGTGTGATTCGCTCGGCCGGTGGCATCCCGTCGCGTGCGGGCCTGACGAAGACGCACGAGCGTGAACATGCCGGACGACGATGCGACCGTCGTCGTCCGGTATGCCTGCCACCCGTGTCAGCCGCGCCGGCGCCGCCGCGCGGGTGCGTCCGACGTGAGCTGCTTCAGCGCGGCGGGCGTGCCGTGCAGGAACGCGTCGATCAGCCGTTCGATCTCGGTGTCGAGATCGTCGGGCACCGGCAGGCCGTAGACCCACTTGCGCACGCCGAAATAGAAGATGCTCGCGTGCAGGCTCCAGACCAGCTCGACTTCCGCATTGCGCTGGGCCTCGGTGGTGGGCGTCGCGATGTCGTATTCGTGCCGCAGCTCGCGCAGCACCGGCAGGAACACGCGTTCGCGCAGCCGCGACAGGTAACGCGTGTTGAACCCCTCGCGGCTGAGCCCCGCGAAGATGAACGTGCGGATCCATTCGCGCCGCAGGATGGTTTGCGCATAGTCGCGATAGAACGCGACGAGCCGCTCCTGCAGCGACACCGTGCGGTCGCCGATCAGTTTTTCCCAGTCGGGGTTCCACGTGTAGATCTCGTCGTACACGCGGTCGATCAGCGCTTCCTTGCTCGGGAAGTACCGGTACAGCAGCGGCTGGGTGACGCCGATCTGCCGCGCGAGCTCTCGGGTGCTGCCGGAAAAGCCGTGCGTCGCGAAGTGCTCGATCGCCTTCTCGACGATCTGCCGCTCGCGCGCTTCCGGCGCGAGCCGGCGGCCCGGCGTGACGGCGTTGCCGTCGGCGTCCGTCCCGCGCTCGCGGGCCGGCGTGCTGCGTTTTCTTTCGGTCATGCATCGGCTCCCGATGGTGCGCCTGCGTTAACTATCGATCGAAAAATAGCACGATTGACGGGCCGCATGCCGCGCGCGGCGGGGCTTTCGGCGCGCTGCGGGGCCGGTGCGGGGCGCAAACCGCGTCGTGCCGGCCCGGCCCCCTCGGCCACGCGAGCCCGCCGCCGATTCAGAAAAATTCAGGCGGCCGCCATGACATTAAGGTCAGCCTTCACTAGTCTGGCTTCCGAACCGCCGCACGGGCCGGATGCCAGTCGGCAAGCCGGGCCGGTCGGCGCAACCGGAGCGGAACATGCGTTATCAGATCTCGCCGGGCGCCGGCGCCACCATCCAGGAAACCGGGTCATGCCGTCGCAGCCGGTAACCGCGGGCGCCGTGCCCGACCGCGTGCGCGGCGAGGACGTGTTTCTCGCGTCGATCGCGGGATATGTCGACACGCTCGGCTTCGTCGCGCTGTTCGGCCTGTTCACCGCGCACGTCACCGGCAACTTCATCCTGATCGGCTCGGGCCTGGCCGGCGTCGGGCAAGGGCTCGCGATCAAGTGGCTCGCGTTTCCGTCCTTCATCGCGGGCATCGTCGTCGCGCGCGTGCTCGACCACCGGATGCGCCAGCTGGGCCACGGCGTGCGTGCGCGTTCGCTGTATGCGCTGCAGGCCGTGCTGCTGGCCGGCTTCATGCTGGCCGGCGTGATGGCCTCGCCGATCGCCGATGCCGACGCGCCGAGGACGATCCTGTGCGGCCTCCTCGGCGCCGCGGCGATGGGCGTCCAGAACGCGCACGCGCGGCTGACGGCCCGCTCGGTCGTCGCCAACACGGTGATGACGGGCAACGTCACGCAGGCGGTGATCGATGCATTCGACTGGCTGGTGCCGCTCGCCGCGCCGGCCGAACGCGAAGCCGCACGCGTGCGGCTGCGGCGCACGCTGCCTCCGGTCGCGGGCTTCGCGCTCGGCGCCGGCGCGGGTGCGATGGCCTATCTGTTCGCGGCGTTCTGGGCGCTCGCGCTGCCGCTCGCGGTGCTGTGCTTCCTCGCCTATCAATCCGGTCGGCCCGACGAGCGGCCGACGTCACGCTGAATGCGCGCGCGGCATGTGGCCGCGCGTGCCACTTTCAAGGAGAACCCGATGATCGCACTGAAATTGCAACAGGCATGGCGGCTGACGGCCGCGTCGGCGGCCGTGCTCGGCGCATTGCTGGCCACCGCGCCGGCCCATGCCGACGAGACGCGCCTGCTCGAGACGACGTCCGCGAAGGTGCCGGCCGTCGCGGTCGGCCCGCAGTACGACACGACGCACGTGTGCGTCGCGCCGGAAGATTTCGACCGCTTCACCGACAGCTTCGTCGCGACGTTCGGCGGCAGCAAGTCGAAGCAGGGCGTGTTCCAGGTCACGCCGACGCCGAGCCAGACGATGTCGCAGCTCGTGTTCACGCCGGCCGGCACGATCTCGGTGTTCGGCTTCAAGACGCCGATCCCCTATCCGTTCTGCGAGGAGCGCACCGGCTACCTCGTCACCGACATGGACGTCGCGATGAAATCGGCGCGTGCGCACGGCGCGGACGTCGTCGTCGACACGTTCCCCGACCCGATCGGCCGCGACGCGATCATCCGCTGGCCGGGCGGCGTGAACATGCAGCTCTACTGGCACACGCAGGCGCCGAAATACGACCCGCTGCAGACGGTGCCGGAAAACCGCGTGTACGTGTCGCCGGAAAGCGCGAGCAAGCTGGTACACGACTTCGTCGCGTTCTCGCGCGGCAAGGTGGTGTCCGACGTGCGCAAGGCGCCGGGCATCGAGATCGGCCGGCCGAACGATACGTATCGCCGCATCCGCATCGAATCGGGTTTCGGCAAGATGACCGTGCTCGCCACCGACGGCCATCTGCCTTACCCGTTCGGCCGCGAGATGACCGGCTATGAAGTGCCGGACCTGGCCGCGACGCTGAAGCAGGCGCAGGCCGCGGGCGTGACCGTGCTGGTGCCGACGTTCACGTCGGACGGGCGCGATGCGGCGCTCGTGCAGTTCCCGGGCGGCTACGTCGCCGAGATCCACGCGCGGTCGAAGTGATGGAGCGCGGGTCGATGGGGCGCGCCTGGCGCCGCGTGCTGCCGGCCGCCGTGCTGGCGGGCGGCGTCGCGGGCTATGCGGGTACGGCGGCCGGGGCCGAGGATGCCGCTTCGACAGCTTCGCCGGCCCCGGCCGCCGGCACGACGTGTACCGCGAAGCGGCCCACGGTGCTGTTCAACCGCTGGCAGGAGGACTGGTCGGTGCTCGCGAACCCGTGCGTGCCGCGCCAGCCGGGCGATGCGCTGAAGTACATCCCGCTCGGCGGCGACCCGTCGACCTACCTGTCGCTCGGCGCGAACCTGCGCGAGCGCTTCGAGCTGAACAACGCGCCGCTGTTCGGGCTCGGCGCCGCGCACGACGACAACTACGTGATCCAGCGTGCGACGGTGCATGCGGACCTGCGTTACGCCGGGCATTTCCAGGCGTTCGTCCAGTTCGTCGATGCGCGGCCGTTCGGCAAGGACACGGTGTCGCCCGTCGACAAGGATCAGTTCGACATCGAGCAGGCGTTCGTCGCGTATGTCGACCAGATCGGCGGCGGCACGTTCAAGGCGCGGATCGGCCGGCAGGAGATGGCGTACGACCTGCAGCGGTTCGTGTCGGTGCGCGACGGCCCGAACGTGCGCCAGGCGTTCGACGCGCTGTGGGCGGATTACGAAATCGGCAAGTGGCGGCTGATCGGCTATGTGACGCGCCCGGTGCAGTATCGCAACGACGCGGCGTTCGACGACGTGTCGAACCGGCACCTGCGGTTCGACGGCGTGCGTGTCGAGCGCACCAACACGGGCCCCGGCGACCTGTCGGCGTACTGGTCGCGTTATACGCGCGACAATGCGCGCTACGTCGCGGGGGCCGGCACCGAGCGGCGCGACGTGTTCGACATGCGCTACGCGGGCAAGTCCAGCGGGTTCGACTGGGACGTCGAGGCGATGCTCCAGACCGGGCACATCGGCCAGGACACGATCGGTGCGTGGGCGTTCGGCGCGCTGGGCGGCTACACGTTCGCGAAGACGCCGGGCACGCCGCGCGTCGGCATCCAGGTCGACGGCGCATCGGGCGACAAGCATCCCGGCGACGGACGCATGGGCACCTTCAACCCGCTGTTCCCGAATGGTTATTACTTCACGCTCGCGGGCTACACCGGCTACAGCAACCTGATTCACGTGAAGCCGTCGCTGACGTTCAAGCCGTCGAGCAGCGTGACGGTGCTGACCGCGGTCGGTTTCCAGTGGCGCGAGACGACGGCCGACGCGATCTACGGGCAGGGGATGTCGGCGGTGCCCGGCACGGCCGGCAAGGGCGGTTCGTACACGGGGATGTATGCGCAGGCCCGCGTGGACTGGCTCGTCAATCCGAACATGGCGCTGGCCGTCGAGGCCGTGCACTTCCAGATCGCCGACTCGATCCGCGCGCTCGGCGCGCGCAATGCCGACTACGTAGGCGTCGAAGCGAAGTTCGGTTGGTAGCGCGGCCGCGCGTCGCGCGGCACGCCGCCGGACGGCTCAGTGCGGCGCGCGCACCAGCGTTTCGACGAAATCGATGAACGCGGTCACGCGTTTCGAGCCGCGCTGGGTCGGCAGGTAGAGCGCGGTGACGACCGAGCGGGCCGTGCCGGGCGTCACGTCGTATTGCTCGAAGAGCCGGCGCAGGCGGCCCGACTGGACGTCGGCCTCGACCAGCCAGTCGGGCAGCAGCGCGATGCCGGCGCCGTCGAGCGCCGCATCGCGAAGCACTTCGCTGTGGTTCGATTTCAGGCGCCCGGTGACGCGCACCTGCGCCGTGCCGTGCGCGTCGACGAACGACCACGCCTGCTGGTCGCCGCCGAAGTGAAAGCGCAGGCACGCGTGATCGACGAGCTCGCCCGGCTCGGCCGGCGTGCCGTGCGCGGCGAGGTAGTCGTGGCTCGCGACGACGTAGCGGTGGAACGTGCCGAGCGTCCGCGCGACGACTTCGGCGGACGGTGCCGCTTCGCCGAGCCGGATCGCGACGTCGATGCGGCCCGCGACGAGATCGACGCGTTCGTCGGTGAGCTGCAGGTCGAGGTCGAGCTTCGGGTGGCGCGCGAGGAACGCCGCGACGTGCGGCGCGATGCGGCGCACGCCGTACGCGACCGGCACCGACACGCGCAGCGGCCCGGACGGCTCGTCGCCGCGATCGGACACCAGCGCGTCGGCTTCCGCGAGTTCCTCGAGCAGCTGCTTCGCGCGCGCGTAGTACATGGCACCCGCGTCGGACAGCGTGACCTGGCGCGTCGTGCGGTTCAGCAGCACGGTGCCGAGCGACGCCTCGAGCGCATCCACCGCGCGTACCACCGACGATGCCGCGAGGTCGAGGCGGCGCCCCGCGCTCGAGAAGCCGCCGGCTTCCGCTACTTCGACGAACGCGCGCAGCGCGGAGAATTTGTCCATGTCGTGCTCTTCGAGTCTTTGTGTCTTTGTGCAGGCCGCAACGATGCGTTGCGTGCCGTTCGCATTCTATCGTCGCCGCGCAAGCGTTATCTTCCGGACTGCAATGTACAGGAGATGACGATGAAATCCGTCGAAGTAACCGTGACCTACGACCTGATCTGCCCGTGGTGCTGGATCGCGGAGCACCGGCTCGCGGAGGCGATCGAAGCAGCCGGCCTGGCCGGCGCCGTGAACGTGCGGTTCGTGCCGTTCGAGCTGAACCCGACGATGCCGGCCGGCGGCATCGACCGCAAGGCGTACCGGAGCGCGAAGTTCGGCAGCTGGGCGCGTTCGCAGGCGCTCGACGCGCATGTGGCCGACGCCGGCCGCGCGGCGGGCCTTGTGTTCGACCACGCACGGATCGCGCGCACGCCGAACACGCGGCTCGCGCACCGGCTCGTCTGGTTCGCGCAGCAGCGCGGCAGCGCGGTCGCGCTCGTCGATGCGCTGTTTGCCGCGTATTTCCGCGACGGCCGCGATATCGGCGATGCGGACGTGCTGGTCGAGATCGCGGCCGGCGCCGGCCTGGCCGGCGATGCGGTGCGTGCATTCCTCGCATCCGGCGAAGGGCTCGACGCGGTGGTCGCGCTCGAGGAGGCGGCGGTGCGCGACGGCATCGCGTCGGTGCCGTCGACGCGCATCGGGTCGACGGTCGTCAGCGGCGCGCAGCCGGCCGACGTGTTTCGCGCCGCATTGCTCGACGCGCAGCGCGCGCGGGATCGGGCCGCGTAAGCCGGGCCGGCGCCGGCGGGTGCCGGCTTTCAGAACGATTCATGTTGCGCTCAGGATTATTGCGAAACCGGCCGGTAAGCTCGGTGTCGCGCGCCTGACCGGCCGGGCCGGCACCGCGCGCGATATCTCGATACGCAACCGGGGAGCGGACATGAAGAACCTGAACTGGCGTACCGGCGGCATGCTGGTCATCGCGTGGTGCTTCGGCATCCTCGCATCGGCCGCGTGTGCGGCCGGACCGGGCGGCACGGATCAGGCGCCCGGCTTTTATCGGCAGCAGCTCGGCAGCCTGCGGATCGTCGCGCTGTCCGACGGCACGCATCCGTTTCCGGTCGATACGGTGTTCCGCGGCATCTCGAAGGACGACATCCGGCGCGATCTCGACCGCGCGTTTCTCGAGCCGCCCGTGCAGGGCTCGATCAACGCGTTCCTGGTCGATACCGGCACGAAGCGGATTCTCGTCGATTCGGGGGCCGGCGTGCTGTACGGCGATTGCTGCGGCAAGCTGCTCGCGAACCTGCGTGCGGCCGGTTATGCGCCGGAGCAGATCGACGAGGTGCTGCTCACGCACCTGCACAAGGATCATGTCGGCGGCATTGTGACGAACGGCAGGATGACCTTCCCGAACGCGGTGGTGCGCGTGAACGAGATCGAAGCGAACTACTGGCTCGATCCGGACAACAAGGCACAGGCGCCGGCGTTCCTCGCGTCGTTCTTCGATGCGGCTGCCGCGTCGGTCGCGCCGTACGTCGCGGCGGGCCGCTTCAAGACGTTTCGCGGCGAAGCGACGCTCGCGCCCGGCATTCGCGCGGTGCCGATGCCAGGCCATACGCCGGGCCATACCGCCTACCTGATCGAGAGCGGCGACGCCGGGCTGCTCGCGTGGGGCGACATCGTGCACGTCGCGGCGATCCAGCTGCAGGACCCGGACGCGACGGTCCAGTACGACAGCGATGCGGACGCGGCGCGCCGCACCCGGCGCGATACGCTGAAGCGCGTCGCGGACAAGCGTTACCTCGTCGGCGCCGCGCACATCGCGTTTCCCGGGCTCGGGCATTTGCGCAGGGACGGGGACCAGTACGACTGGGTGCCGGTCAATTACGACGCGACGCCGCTCCGGTGAGCGACGGGCGATGCGCGCCGTGATGTGCCGTGTCGTGCAGTGAGGTGCGGGGCGCGCGCGTAGCGGTGGCGCGCGGCCGCGTCAGCGCGTCAGTTCGCGCCGCCAGGCGCCGGGCGGATGGCCGACGATGCGCGCGAACACGCGGTTCAGGTGGCTCTGGTCCGCGAAGCCGCAGGCGGCCGCGATTTCCGCGAGCGACATGTCGGTCGTCTCGATCAGTTGCCGCGCGCGGATCACGCGCTGTTCGAGCAGCCATTGATGCGGCGTGCGCCCCGTCGTGCGCGAGAACGCTCGAATGAAATAGCCGCGCGACAGATCGCACTCGCGCGCGACTTCCTCGATCGACACGCCGAGATCGGCCTTCTCCATCAGCAGCTCTTTCGCGAGCGCCGTCTTCGCCGGCGACAGCAGGCCCTTGTGCTGCAGGTCGCGCGCGTCCGCGTTGCCGTACTGGCGCGCGAGATGCGCGCCGATCGCGAGCCCCATCTGCTCGACGAACAGCGCGTTCAGCACGCCGGGCTCGTCGAGGCTGTCGGCCACCGCGTGCGCGAGATGGCCCAGCACTTCGTCCTGTACGTCGGGCGCGCAGGTCAGGCCGCCGATTTCGGTGCCGTCGTGCTCGCGGCCGAGGCCGTCGAGATACGCGTGCGACAGCTCGACCAGCAGGAAGTCGAACTTGCCGTACAGGTCGGCACGAAAATTCCGGGAGAAGTCGCGAATGTAGATCGAGTTGTGCTGGAACCGCCGCTCGGAGCGGGATTGGCCGGTGCCGCCGTAGATCGTGCGCCGGTGCCCGCCGTTGAGCGACACGCCGATCAGGAAGCCGCGATCGCTGGCCGCCATCTCGATGCGCTCGAAGTGCTCGTCGCGCATGCATTTGCGATGGAGCGTGAGCCCGCCGACCGGGCGTTCGATGTCCTTGGACAGCAGGCTCGACAGGCAGCCGAGCGTGTCTTTCGGCCGTGCGGCCGGGGACGCGACGAGGGAATCTGGCATGGCGGAACAATCCTTCGATGGGGGGCGGCGCGCGAACATATTTACGCGAAGTTTAAACGGTGCACTCGACCGGCCCAAGTTAACTTGAATAAATGTCCACTTGCTGACGAAATGCTTGCCAGCGGCCCGACCCGCACCGCGCCGGCCTCGACGGGCACGCGAGCGCGCCGCCATGGCCAACGCGGGGCCGATGTCACCCCATTTTCATTCGGCGCGGCGCCCGCCCGCGGGCGCGCCGGTGTGCGGGAGGCCAGCGCATTTTCCTTCAAGATTTTTGTTAATTCGGTGTTTACACTCAGTCCACATTTTGAGACTTTGCGCCCGGCCGGCAGCGCTGGACGGGTGTGCATTCCCGCCCTGGTGAACGGCCGTGTTCACATGGCGGTCATCGTGGGGAACCTGGAGGCGGCCATGATCCAGATCGGGACGTTGTCGGTGGATTTCGAGCAGCGTGACATTCGCCACCACGGCGCGTCGCTGCGTATCGGCGCACGCGCGCTTGACATACTTGAAGTGCTGCATCGCGCCAACGGTTCCGTCGTGTCGAAGGACGACATCATGGATGCCGTGTGGCCGGGCCTGATCGTCGAGGAAAACCGGTTGCAGGTTCACGTCGCGACGCTGCGCAAGGCGCTGGGCGCGGACCGCGACCTGATCAAGACGGTGCCGGGCCGCGGCTACCTGCTGATCGCGCCTCCCGCCGTCGCGCACGAGCCCGCGCCGCGCGCGGCCGCGTTGCCGGCCGATCCCGTCGCGGCGGCCCGCCCGGTTTCGCTCGTCGGGCGTCAGGCGGAGATCGGGCAGATCGTCGACATGATCGAGCGCGCACCGGTCGTCACGCTCGTCGGGGCGGGCGGCATCGGCAAGACGAGCCTGGCCGGCCGCGTCGCCCACGAGCTGCGCGAGCGGTCCGGCGAACGCGTGCTGTTCGTCGCGCTCGCGAGCGCCGCGACGCGCGACGACGTGCTGCTCGCGATCGCCGCGGAACTCGGCCTCGAGACCGACGGCGTGCCGGGCATCGACCGGATCGCCGGAGCGTTCGCCGCATCGCCGGCCCTGATCGTGCTCGACAACGCGGAACACGTCGTCGATCTGGTGGCCGATCTCGTCGATACGCTGACGTCGCGCGCGCCGTCGCTGCGCGTGCTCGCGACGAGCCGCGAACCCCTGCATATCTCGGCCGAAGCCGTGTTTCGCGTGAGCCCGCTGGCGGTGCCGGACAGCGACGCGCCGCTCGACGAGATCGTGCGTCATTCGGCCGTCGAGCTGTTCCTCGCGCGGATCCGCGCCGCCACGCCCGACTGCGCGGTCGATGCGGCCGGCATCCGGCTGATCGGCGACATCTGCCGGCGCCTGGACGGGCTGCCGCTCGCGATCGAGCTGGCTGCCGCGCGCGTCGCGACGCTCGGGCTCGAGGCCGTCGCCGCGCGTCTGGACGACCGGCTGAACCTGCTGACCGGCGGGCTGCGATCGGCGCTGCCGCGCCACCAGACGTTGCGGGCGACGTTCGACTGGAGCTACGTGCTGCTGGATGCGGCCGCGCGCGCGCTGTTTCGCCGGATGGCGTGCTTCACCGGCCCGTTCACGTTCGATGCCGCGCGCGAGGTCGCGATGGATCCCGGGATGTCGGCCGCCGAGACGATCGCGGTGCTCGGCGAACTGGTCGCGAAGTCGCTGGTGACCGTCGAGTTCCACGGCGCGCACGCGCGTTACCGGTTAACGGAATCGACGCGCGCGTATGCGCTCGAGAAACTGCGCAACGAAGGCGAATTCGACCTCGTCGCCGAGCGTCATGCGTGCTACGAGCGCGAGCAGGGGGAGGCGCGAATGCAGGCGCCGGCGCCGGCCGCGGATCTCGCGAGCCCGCGTGTCGCCGCGGACGCACCGGCGCCGGCGCCGCGCGAGCCCGTCGCGGTCGAGCCGCGAGGGCACGAAGCGGACGCACTGGCGCTCGCGTTGCTGGAACCGGCGCGGATGCGCGAATGCGCGCATCCGGCGCGGCGGGCGCTCGACGCGATCGAGGCCGCTGGAACCGGCGATACCGGCGGCATCGACGCGGCACGCGAGCTGCGTCTGCGCGCCGCTTATGCGACGGCGCTGCTGCATACCGACGGCGATACGCACGCGGCGGCCGCGATGTGGGATCGGACGCTCGTGCTCGCGGGCCGGATCGGCGACGAGGCGTTCGACGCGTGCGCGCTGGTCGGGCTGTGGAACACGATGCTGACGCGCTCCGACATCCACGAATCGCTGCGCTACGCGACGCGCTTCGAGCGCGCGGCCGAACGGCGCGGCGACCGGCCGCAGCGGCTGCTGGCGAACGCGATGGTCGCGACGTCGCTGCATTACTTCGGCGAACACGCGCAGGCCCGCGAGCGGCTGGAGGCCGCGACCGCCGGGCTGGCCGTGGCCGGCGAGCCGTCCTGCGCGGAAGCCGCGCTCGGGGTCGACGTCGCGACGCTCGGCCGCACGATGCTGATGCGGCTCGTCTGGATGCAGGGCGATCCGGAATACGCGATGCGGCTGGCCGCGCAGGCGGTCGAATCCGCGCGCCGCACCGGGTCGGGGCTGGCGCTGTGCGTCGTGCTCGGCGCCGCGGCCGTGCCGATCGCGCTGCGCTACGGCGATCACGACGTGATTTCCGACTATCTCGGCACGCTGCGCTCGACCGCGGAGGCGAACGGGTTCGACATCTGGCTCAGCCACGCGGAAGGCCTCGCCGGGCAGTTCGACATGCAGGCCGGGCATCCCGGCGCCGGTCTCGCGCGGCTCGAACCCGCGCTGCGGCGCATCGAGGCGAGCGGGTTCCGGCGCCTGCTCGCGCCGCTGGTCGTCGCGTACGCGGAAGGGCTGACGCGCACCGGCCGCGCGGCCGAGGCATGCGTGAAACTCGACGCGACGCTCGCGCGCTGCCGCGCGCACGGCGAGCACCTGTTCGTGCCGGAACTGCTGCGCGTCCGGGGGCTCGCGATGCTCGAGCAGGCCCGCACCGCGGAGCCCGATGCCGCGCTCGCGTACGAAGTCGAAGGGCACCGGCATCTGCTGACCGGGATCCATACCGCGAACGGGCAAGGCGCCGCGATGTGGGCGCTGCGCGGCACGCTCGATCTCGCCGATCACCTGATCGAGCGCGGGCGGACGGGCCAGGCGTCGTCGCTGGTGGCGAACCTGTCGGGGCATTTCGACCCGCAATCGCGCGCGTTCGACGTGCGCCGGCTCGCGCGTCTGCAGAACTTCGTGCGCCCGGAGCCGGCACTGCCGGCGGGCCGGTCGCGCATGCGGCACGAGGCGGCGGATGCGATGCAGCAGGTGGCGTAACGGCATGCCCGGTTCGCGCAGGACGACACCGCGCCATCGCGCCGCGGCCCGTCGGTCCGATCGTTCAATGTTCAAGGGGGAGTGGATGGTCCGTGTATCGTCGAACCGGAGGCAGGCGGCAGGCGGCCGCGTGCCGGCTCACGGCACAAGCGGAGGGCATGACGGTGCTTAGGGCGACGGCATCCGCCGCGGCGGCGGACCTCATCGTATGCAACGGCAAGATCGCGACGCAGGACGACCGGCAGTCGTTCGTGACCGCGCTCGCCGTGAAGGACGGCCGGATCCTCGCGGCCGGCAGCGGGCACGACGTGATGCGGCATGCGCATGCCGGCACGCAGTGCATCGACCTGAACGGCCGCACCGTGATCCCGGGGCTGAACGATTCGCACCTGCACATGATCCGCGGCGGCCTGAACTTCAACCTGGAACTGCGCTGGGACGGCGTGCCGACGCTGGCCGACGCGCTCGCGATGCTGCGTCGCCAGGTGCTGCGCACGCCCGCGCCGCACTGGGTGCGCGTGGTCGGCGGCTGGACCGAATTCCAGTTCGCCGAAAAGCGCGGGCCGACGGCGGCCGAACTGAACGAGATCGCGCCCGACACGCCGGTCTTCATCATGCACCTGGGCGACAGCGCGCTGCTGAACGCGGCCGCGCTGCGCGCGATCGGCTACGGCCGCGACACGTCGAACCCGCCCGGCGGCGAGATCCAGCGCGATCGCCTCGGCCGGCCGACCGGCCTGCTGATCGCGCGCCCGGACATGGCCGTGCTGCACGAGGCGCTCGAACGGGCCCCGAAGCTCGGCCACGACGACCAGATGAATTCGATGCGGCATTTCATGCGCGAGCTGAACCGGCTCGGCGTGACGAGCGCGATCGACGCGGGCGGCGATTTCCAGGCCTTTCCGGATGACTACGGCGCGATCCTGGCACTCGCGCGGCGCGGCGAAATGACCGTGCGCGTCGCGTACAGCCTGTTCGTGCAGCATGCGGGGCGGGAGCTCGACGACTACGCGCGCTGGGTGACGCTCGCGAAACCCGGCGACGGCGACGCGTTCCTGCGGATGAACGGCGCCGGCGAGCTGCTGGTGTATTCGGCCGCCGATTTCGGCAATTTTCTCGAACCGCGCCCCGATCTGCCGGCGGCACTGGAGGCCGAACTGGCCGCGGTGGTGCGGCTGCTGGTGCGGCACCGCTGGCCGTTCCGGCTGCATGCGACCTACGACGAATCGATCGGCCGCTTCCTGAACGTGCTCGAAGCCGTGAACCGCGAGACGCCGTTCGACGGCCTGCGCTGGTTCTTCGATCACTGCGAGACGATCACCGATGCGAACATCGCGCGCATTGCCGCGCTCGGCGGCGGCGTGACGGTCCAGCACCGGATGGCGTTCCAGGGCGAGTACTTCATCGCGCGTTACGGCGCGCAAGCCGCGATGCGCACGCCGCCGATCCGCGCGATGCTGGCGGCCGGGCTGCCGGTCGGCGCGGGCACCGACGCAACGCGCATCGCGAGCTACAACCCGTTCGTGTCGCTGTACTGGATGGTGTCGGGGCGCACGGTCGGCGGCACGGCGCTGTATCCGGAGCGCAACCGGCTCGGCCGGATGGAAGCGCTGCGCTGCTATACGGTCGGCAGCGCGTGGTTTTCCGGCGAGGACGACTGCAAGGGCGCGCTGGTGCCCGGCCACTACGCCGATTTCGCGGTGCTGACGGACGACTACTTCACGATCGACGAAGCGCGGATCACGTCGCTGTCGTCGGTGCTGACGGTCGTCGGCGGCAGGATCGTGCATGCGGACGACGAGTTCGCGTCGCTCGCACCGCCGCCGCCGGCGGTCAGCCCCGCGTGGTCGCCGGTCGCCGAATTCGGCGGTGCGGGCCGGCGTCGTTCGGCCGAGTCGGCTTCGCTGCGCGCCGCGGCCGGCGCGGGCCTGCTGGCGGCCGGTGCCGCGCGCGGGCTCGGGCGCACGTTCGTGCAGCGCCTGCACGCGGCCGCGATGGAAACCGCCGAGCAGTGCGAAGCATCGTGTTACCCCGGTTTCGCGTACTAGGCCGACGCCGTACCGGCCGCCGGCGAGCCCGCGCCGGCTGCGTCGGCGCGGGCCGCGCGAGGCATGGACAATTTTCCGCCCCCGGCGAGGGGCAGAAGGAGACGAGATGAGTTCTGCGCACACGTGCGCGTCGGCCGACGACGAAGTCGCCGGTGTCCGCATTCCGCGGACGCCGATGGCGATCGAAGCGGCCGAAGCAGCCCGCGCGTCGCTGCCGCGGGCGATCACCGGGCATGCGAGCCGGGTGTTCGTGCTTGCGTCGCTGGCCGCGCAGCGTGCCGGCGAGACCTGCGATGCCGATGCGCTGTACGTGGCCGCGATGTACGCGAACATGGGACTGAGCACCGCGTATGGCCGCTCGGCCGCGCGCTACGAGCTCGACAGCGCCGATGCCGCCGATACGTTCCTGCTGCGCCACCAGACGTCGCAGCGCCTGCGCGACGACGTGTGGCACGCGATCGCGCTGCATACGACGCCCGGCGTGGCCGCGCGCGTGTCGCCGCTCGCGCGCGTGCTGGCGGCCGCCGTCTCGACCGACCTGATGGCCACCGATTTCGACGCGTATTCGGCCGACGAGCGGCGCGCGCTGCTCGCCGCCTACCCGCGCGGCGAAGGCTTCGGCGACGCGTTCCTCGATGCGGTCGCGCGCGGCGTCGCGCACCGGCCGGCGTCGACGTTCGGCACCTGGAGCGCCGACGTGCTCGAACGCGCCGATCCGGATTTCCACCGGCTGAATTTCTGCGGGCGCGTGCTCGGCGCACGCTGGCAGGACGCCTGACGGCGTCCTGCGGGTTCCGGCTGACTCCGGCGGCGTGAGCCGGGTGCACAGGCGCTCGCGCGCCTGCGCACCCGGGCGCTTACGCACTCACGCCCGCCGCGTCGTGACGCGCATAGTCGGCGTAGCCCGCGCGGTCGCCGCCGTACCAGCCGACTGCCTTCGGCGCGGCGAGCGGTGCATTCGCCGCAAGGCGTTCGACCAGATCGGGGTTCGCGATGTACGCCCGCGCGAACGCGACGAGATCGGCGTCGCCCGCGTCGATCAGCGCGTTCGCTGCATCCGGCGCGATGCCGCCGTTGACGATCAGCGTGCCGCCGAAATGCTTGCGCGTGTTCGCGACGATGCGCGGCAGGTCGGGCTCGCCGCTCCAGCCGTTGGTGTCCGCCGCGTGCACATAGGCGACGCCTGCTTCGTCGAGCATGCGGCCGACGTACGCGTACGTCGTATCCGGATCCGCGTCACGCACGTTGTTGTATTTCGCGTACGGCGAGATGCGCACGCCCACGCGGCTGAGCGGCATCACGGCGCCGACGGCGTCGACGATCTCCTCAAGGAAGCGCGCGCGGTTCGCGACCGAGCCGCCGTATCGGTCGTCGCGGCGGTTCAGCGTCGACGACAGGAACTGGTGCGGCAGGTAGCCGTTGGCCGCGTGGATCTCGACGCCGTCGAAGCCGGCCGCCATCGCGCGTACGGCCGCGTCGCGGAATTCGTCGACCGTGTCGGCCACCTCGTCCGTCGTCATCGCGCGCGACGGCGTCGCGTGAATCTTCGTGTAATAGCCGTTCTGCAACTGCGCCCACACCTGCAACTGCTCGAGATCGTCGTTCACGCCGGACGGCGACAGCGGCGCGTCGCCGCCGAGCAGCGTCAGCGAGCTCACGCGGCCGCCGTGCCACAGCTGCGCGAAGATCCGGCCGCCGTTCGCATGCACGGCGTCGGTGACCTGCTTCCAGCCGGCCGCCTGCTCGTCGGTGACGAGCCCCGGCGTCAGTTCGAACGCGGCGGAAGCCGGGCTGACGTTGGTCGCCTCGGTCACGATCAGGCCGGCGGACGCGCGCTGCGCGTAGTACTCGGCCATCAGTTCGGTCGGCTGGCCGCGCGACGGCGCGCGCGAGCGCGTCATCGGCCCCATCACGACACGGTTGGGAAGCGGCAGGCCGCGCAGGTCGTAGTGGCTGAGCAGGGAAGACATGATGGATTCCTTTTTGTGTGAGGCAGGGCGGCGCCGCGTGTCGCGTGGTGGCGACCGGTCAGGCGGCGGGCCCTGCGGAAAGTTCGGGAAAGAAAGACGGGGGTAACGTGCCGGCAGCGTTCCGGCGCGCGAGCGGCCCGGAGGGCGCCGCGCGTGAACCGGTGCCGGCGCCGGTTCAGGACTGGGCGTGGCGTCGTGCGTGCGGACGCCCGATCGCGAGGTAGTGGGCGAGCGCGACGACCGGGAACGCGCCGGCCACCGCGGCCACGAGCGGCCAGCCGCCGTGTTCGTACAGCGGGCTCGCGAGCGCGGAGCCGATCGCGCCGCCGACGAAGATGCTCGTCATGTACAGCGCGTTCAGCCGGTTGCGGCTTGCCGCGTGCAGCGCATAGATCTCGCGCTGGCCGAGCACCATGTTCATCTGCACCGCGAAGTCGAGCACGATGCCGGTGACGACGAGGCCGTACAGGCCGGCGCCGTGGATCAGCGCGACCGCGTACGACAGCGCGCCGGCGACCAGCGCGATCAGCGTCGCCCGCACGCCGTGGCCGGCATCGGCGAGGCGGCCGGCGACCGGGGCCGACGTCGCGCCGATCGCCCCGACCAGCGCGAACAGGCCGATGGCCGATTGCGACAGGCCGTAGTGGCGCGTGAGTTCGACCGGCACGGCGGTCCAGAACAGGCTGAACGACGCGAACATCAGGCCCTGGTAGAACGCGCGATGGCGCAGCACCGGCATCGTGCGGACCAGGTGCAGCAGCGAGCCGATCAGCTCGAAATAGGTCGCGCGGTGATCGGGCTGGCGCGACGGGATCGTCAGCGCGAGCACGGCGGTCACGAGCGTCATCAGCACCGCGGCGGCCGCGAACACGAAGCGCCAGCCGAACGCGTCGGCCACCACGCTCGACAGCGGGCGGGCGAGCAGGATGCCGAGCAGTAGCCCGCCCATGATCGTGCCGACCACGCGGCCGCGCGAATGATCGGGCGCGAGGTGCGCGGCGAGCGGCACCAGGATCTGCACCGCGACCGAGCTGAAGCCGATCAGCAGCGAGATCGCGAGGAACAGCCCGGGCGTCTGCACGACGGCCGCCGCCGCGAGGCTCGCGATCGACACGACGGCCGTGACGATCATCAGCTTGCGGTTCTCGAGCAGGTCGCCGAGCGGCACGATGAAGAACAGGCCGAACGCATAGCCGATCTGCGTCAGCGACACGATCAGGCTCGCGGTTGCGCCGGACATGTGCAGGCTGGGCGCGATGAGTTCGGTGATCGGCTGTGCGTAGTACAGGTTCGCGACGATCGCGCCGCAACTGAACGCGAACAGCAGGATGAGGCCCTGCGTGAGCTTGGCTGCGTGCCCGTGGGCCGCGAGCGGGGTGGATTCTGCTGACATGGTCGACTCCTTCGAAAGAGATGTCGGGTGCCCGGTCGTCGGGCGGGCGTGATGGGATACGGGTGTTCGGTTGTTCCGGTGTTCACCGCGGCGAAACGCAAGCCGCCGCATTGCCGTCAAGGTTATTGATCGAGCGATAACAAGGGAATACGGCCGGCGCGCAATCGAGCTTTGCGTGCCACGCAAAGGGGTCGGAGCGCGTGCGGATTCATGTGAGGGGGCGAGGCCGAGACCGGTCGCGAGCCGCATGCCGGCGAGGGCGAGGGCGGCCGCTGCGACGCGGCGCGTGCGCAAACGCGGGGTCGAGGACATCGAAAACGTCCTGGACGGACGGGCCGGCGGTCGCGATCGTCATGTCGGGCCTCTCGAAACGGGCCTCCGGCGCGGATATCGCGGATCGCAAGGCCCCTGAGAGCAGTCTGGATCGGGCGGACTGAATAGTCCTAAACCGCGTCTTAATTCACTTGATCGATGCGGTGCGCGCGCGGGCGCGGCCGCGCGGTTTCAGCGACGGGCATCGACGGCGGGCGTCAGCGGCGCTGCCCCTGCAGCGTCGGAATCTGCGCGAACAGCCCGGCGAGCCAGTCGACGAACACCTTGAGCTTGACGGGCGTATGCCGGTTGGGCGGATACAGGATCGAGATCGGCCGCGGCGGCGTGTTGAAATCGGTCAGCACCTCGCGCAGGCGCCCCGATTGCAGGTACGGCTCGACCAGGTACAGCGAGGTCTTGATCAGGCCGATGCCGGCGAGGCCGCATGCGATGTAGGTGTCGGCATCGTTGACCGCGACGGTGCCGCACATCTGCATGATGCGCGTTTCGCCATCAACCACGTAGTCCCACGGCCGCGGCCGGCCCGTATCGGCCGACATGTGGCTGACCGCGATGTGCTGCGTGAGATCGTCGACGGTTTCGGGTGCGCCGCAGCGCTCGAGATACGCGGGCGCCGCGCACGTGCAGGTGGTCAGGCTGCCGATCCGTTTCGCGACCAGCCCCGAGTCGTCGAGCGCACCGATGCGCACGACGCAATCGACGCCTTCACCGACGAGGTCGATTTGCCGGTCGGTCACGCCGAGTTCGACCGAGATGCCCGGATGCGCGGCGAGAAACTCGGGCAGCGCGGGCACCATGATCTGCTTGGCCATCGCCGGCGGCAGGTTCACCTTCAGGCGGCCGCGCGGCACGTTGCGCGCCTGCGAGACGGCCGCCTCCATGTCGTCGATCTCGCGCAGCACGCCGATGCAGCGCTCGTAGTAGGCCTGTCCGTCCTCGGTCAGCGAGATCCGGCGGGTGGTGCGGTTCAGCAGCCGGCAGCCGAGATGCTGTTCGAGCGTGCTCAGCAGCGCGGAGACGCGCGGCGTCGTCAGCCCGGTCGTGTCGGACGCGCGCGTGAAGCTGCCCGTTTCGACGATGCGCGTGAACACGCGCATCGAAAGCAAGGTATCCATCGTTCGGAAATCTCCAGCCTGTTCGTTGCCTGCGCCGGTGCATGCCGGCGCGGCTTTTATGTCGGGGTACCGCCGCTACGCGTCGATGCGCTTCCTGAGCCCGTCGCCCGCGAACGGCATTTCGCGCATCCGCTGGCCCGTCGCATCGAAAATCGCGTTGGCCAGCGCGCCCGCGGTCGGCCCCATCGACGCCTCGGCCGCGCCGAGGAACGGCGCGCCCGGGCGGTTGATCAGGTGCACCTTGATGCTTTGCGGTGCCGTGCCGAAACGCAGGATCGGGTAGCTGCTCCAGTCGAAGCTGCGGATGCGCTGCGTATCGTATTTCAGCGCCTCGTACAGTGTCCAGCTCGCGGCCTGCACGATGCCGCCTTCGATCTGGTTGCGGATGCCGTCCGGCGACACGACCTGGCCCGCGTCGACGGCCACTTCCGCGCGCTCGAGCGTCACGTGGCCGGTTTCCGGCACGACCGTGATCTCGACCGCCATCGCGACGTAGGCCATCAGGTTCTTGTATTTGCCGAACGCGAAACCGACGCCGCGGTTGCGTTCGCGCGGCGGCCGGGGCCAGCCGAATTTCGTCGCGGCGAGCTTGATCACCTGGCTCGCGCGGTGATCCTGCAAGTGCCGCAGCCGGAATTCGACCGGATCGACGCCGGCGGCGTGCGCGAGCTCGTCCATGAAGCTCTCGATCGCCCACACGTTGGTGTGCGCGCCGAGCGAGCGCATCGCCGAGGTCTGCAGCGGCATCGTCGGCGAGAAGTTGTTGACGATGTGCATGGTCGGCAGTGCGTACAGCGGGATCGCGTTGCGATCGCCGCCGCCCTCGGGCTGCAGCATCGGCGTCGACGGCGCGGGCACGAACGGCGGCTCGAGCATCCGCGCGGGCAGCAGCCGGCCCGCATTGACGATCCGTTCGTTGTGCGAGCTGCTCCACAGCGCGTAGTTCCAGTCGACGATATGGCCGCTCGCGTCGAGCGACGCGCTGAGCTCGGTGACCATCGCGGGCGTGAAGTGGTCCCACGTATGTTCCTGCTCGCGCATCCATTGCACGCGGATCGGCTTGCCGGGCAGCGCCGCAGCGATCAGTGCCGCGTGCGCGGCCACGTCGTCCGCACCGTTGTGCCCGTAGCAGCCGGAACCCTCGGTGTGGATGCAGCGCACGCTCGCCTTCGGCATCGACAGCATCTCGGCGAGCGCGTCGCGCAGCGGATACACACCCTGCGAGTGGGTCCACACGGTCAGCATGCCGTTCTCGAGATGCGCGACCGAGCACGACGGCCCGATCGAGCCGTGCAGCAGGTAGTTCTTCAGGAACGTCGCGGACAGCGTCTTCGTGGCCGGCGCGGTGTTGCCCTTCGTGTTCGCGATCTCGATGCGCTGCGTCGCGATCCGCTTCAGGTCCTGGTGCACGGTGCCGCGCTCGGGCAGCGCGCGGCCGGGCGACCAGCGGCTGCCGGCGGCCAGCGCGCGCTGCGCGACGACCGCCTGCCATTCGCCCTGCGCGACGACCGCGAGCATGCTGCCGTTGCGCACGATCCGCACGACACCGGGCATCTTCAGGATCGCGGCTTCGTCGAACGACAGCAGCTTCGCGTCGTACACGGGCGGCATCACGACACGCGCGTGCAGCATGCCGGGCAGCTCCATGTCCTGCACGTAGCTGACGCCGCCCGTGACCTTGTTCGGAATGTCCACGCGCGGCAGCGACGTGCCGATCACCGAGAACGTGGCCGGCGGCTTCAGCGGCGACGTCGGCGTCGCGTTGCGGTGCAGGTCGACCGTGCGCACCGCGTCGCCGTAGCGCATCGTGCGGCCGTCCGGCGCCTTGATCACCGCGTCGGCGACGGTAAGCGTGCGCGCCTCGACGCCAAACTGTTTCGCCGCGCCGTCGACCAGCAGCCCGCGCACCTGCGCGGCCGCGTTCAGCAACGCGGAGCCGCTGTCGGCCATCGTGTGGCTGCCGGCCGTCAGGCCCTCGTCCGGCGACGCGCCGGTGTCGGCCGTCAGGAACGTGATCAGCGAGGGCTTCATGTTCAGCTCCTCGGCCGCCACCTGCAGCAGCGCGGTCCGCACGCCGGTGCCGAGCTCCACCTTGCCGGTGAACACGGTGACCTTGCCGTCGGGCGTGATCCTGATCCATGCGTCCAGCAGCGGGTTGGTCTTCAGGCTACCGGCCAGCGTTTCGGTCGCCTTGGCGACGTGAACGGCGGCGCCTTCGTCCGCGATCACGAGCTGCGCGGCGGCACGCGTGACCGGCGCGAGGCTGAACGCGACGAAGAGCGCGCCGGAAACCATGAAGTGCCGGCGGCTTTCGTCGATGTCGTCGGGTGGGTTCATCAGAGTCCCTTGCTGATCATGACGGGCGCGGCGGCCGGCTCCGGGTCGGGCAGGCCGGCGACCTGGCGGATCGCCGCCAGGATCCGCATGTGCGTGCCGCAGCGGCACAGGTTCGGTTCCATCTGGGTGCGCAGTTCGTGTTCGGTGGGTTTCGGGTTGCGCTCAAGCAGCGCCTGCGCGCGCATGATCATGCCCGCGATGCAATACCCGCACTGCGCGGCCTGGTGATCGATGAACGCCTGCTGCAGCTTGCCCGGATGCCCGGCGGTGCCGAGGCTTTCGAGGGTCCGCACGCGGCGCTCGCCGAGCGCGGACACCGGAATCAGGCACGAGAACATCGGCTTGTCGTCGACGATCACGGTGCATGCGCCGCATTGCCCGAGGCCGCAGCCGAACTTCGCGCCGTGCAGGTGCAGGTCGTTGCGCAGCGCGTACAGCAGCGGCGTGGACGGATCGATGTCGAGCGTGTGCCGCACGCCGTTGACGGTGAGGGTGATCATCGCGCGCTGTCCTCCTTTCTGAGCTTCGCGGCCAGGGTGTCGACGCCGCTCCACGCGGGACGATCGGAATACGTTTCCCGCAGGTACGCGGCGAGGTCCGCGATCTGCGCGTCGTCGTACTGGTCGATGAACGACGGCATGTAGTTCAGCGTGTCTTCGCCCTGCCAGCCGATCCCGTTGAACATCATCTGGATCGCGTTGCGCGGCGTATCGGCGGCGACGGCCGTGCTGAACGCGAGCGTCGGCCGCTCGCCGATCGACTGCATCGGCGCTGCCGGCCCGTGGCACTGCGCGCACGACGCCTGGAACAGCACCGCGCCGCGCTGGCCGGCGGGCGTCGTCGGGCCGTGTCCGGCACCGGCCGTCGCGGGCCGGGCGGGCGCCGGCTTCTGGATCGACAGGATGTACGCGGCGATCGCCTCGACGTCCTCCTGCGGCACGGTCGCGAGATCGCGCGTGACGGGCAGCATCGGGCCGGCCGCCGCGCCGTGCTCGCTCGCGCGGCCGGTGCGCAGGTAGGTGACGAGCTGGGCCTGCGTCCACGGCTTGACCGCGCTGCCGAGCGCATTGAGCGGCGGCGCCTCCCAGCCGTCGACGATGCCGCCGTCGAACGCCTTGCCGGCCTGTTCGCCGCCGATCGCATTGAGCGGCGAATGGCACGACGCGCAGTGCCCGAGGCCGTCGACGAGCAGCTTGCCGCGATTCCATTGCGCGGATTGCGACGGGTCGGGCCGGTACGCGCCTTCGCGCAGGAACAGCACGTTCCAGAACGCGACCAGCGGCCGGAAGTTCAGCGGGAAGATCAGGTCGTTCGACGGAGTTTTCGTCCGCACCGGTTCGCGGGTCATCAGGTACGCATAGGCGGCCGTGATGTCGTCGTCGGACATCCGCGTGAAGTGGATGTACGGAAATGCCGGGTAGAGCGGATGGCCGTCGCGGGCGATCCCGCTGCGCAGCGCGCGTGCGAACGCGTCGCGCGACCAGCGGCCGATGCCGGTGTCGGCATCCGGCGTGATGTTGGTCGCGTAGATCGTGCCGAACGGCGTCGCGAGCGGCAGCCCGCCGGCGAACGGCTTGCCGTCGTTCGCGGTGTGGCACACGACGCAATCGCCGAGCGCGACCACGCGCGCACCGGCGCGAACGAGTTGCGGATCGAACGACGCGCGGGCGGGCGGATCGATCGGCGCGATCGACGGCTTGACCATGATGCCGATCGCGACCGCCAGGCCGACGACCGCGATGCCGGCCGCGCCGAACCAGAGTCGTTTGTGCTTCATGCGCGCTCCACGCGAACCGGTTCGCCGGCGATCGTTCGAGCGGCGGGGCAATGGCGCGGATGCCGGCCGCGCGCGACGGCGCGGTTTCGGCTGCCGCGGCACGCGGGGCAGGATGGAAGGTCGGGCTCGCGCGTGCCGGCGGCGGTCGTTCCGGTCGACGCGGCCGGATGACGGCGGCGCATCGCCGGGCGATCCGGCCATGGCGAGGCGGCCCGGTGGCAGCGGTTCGCGGCGGAGATCATGTCGTTGCTCCAGGTATGGGGAGGCCGCGCGGGCAATGGCGCAATCGCGTCATCGTGTGCGAGGCGGATGATGGAGGGCAGTCTACGTGGGCGTCGGCGGCATTTCCTGAAACTGCGCTGAAACGTTCTGAACTCCGCCGCGACGCGGCCCGGCGCGGGCGCCGCCGTGTCAGCGCGGTGTGCCGAGGCCGAACGCCGCGGCCAGCTGCGGGCCCTTCTCGAGCAGCGACGTCACTTCGTCGCGCCGTCGCGCCGACCATTGCGCGAGGCGCGCGACGACGTCGGTCGCGTCCGCCGGCAGCGCTTCGGCGAGCGACACCGCATCGCTCGCGGCCTTCGACGTGCCCGATGCGGTATGCGGGCGCACGGTGCACGCCGCATCGCCGATCAGCGCGACGCGGCCATCGACGAACGCGGGGCTCAACGCGTCGAAGATCGCCTGGTTGAACGGCATGCGCGTCGCGTGCACCAGTTGCGCGAGCGGGGCCGGCAGGCGTTCGCCGGCGAGTTGCCGCAGCGTCGCGACGACGTCGTCGGCGAGCTGCCCCGGATGCACGGACGCGTGATGGACGTGGCCGGCCCGATCGGTCAGGTGGTGGCGCAGCGCGTCGCGATCGGCTTCGTTGCGATACCACAGCCAGTTGAAGCGGCGCGTGCCCGGCACGAGCGAGCCGTCGAGCGCGGGAATCAGGAACGCCATGAACAGCTCGCCCGGCGCCTTGTGCAGCGTCATGTTCTCGACCAGCGGCGCGATCGACGCGGCGTCGAAAGCCGCTTCGTCGACGATCCCGCGCCACGCGAGGTAACCGGCGAACGACGGCGCATAACCGGGAAAGAGCTGCGCGCGCAGGGTCGAGCCGGCCCCGTCGGCGGCGATCAGCACGTCCGCGCGGAGGCGTTCGTCGCCGAGGTGGACGTCGACGCCGTCGGCGTCCTGGTCGAAGCCGGTGACCGTGCGGCCGTACCGGATGCGCCCGTGCGGCAGCGTTTCGCACAGCGAGCGGTAGACGGCGTCCCACGACGAAAACGGCAGCATCTCGGGCTCGTCGCGCGTGACGATGCCGTCGCGATCGATCCAGCGCCGCCGGTGTGTCGGCACGCTGATCGCGTGGCGGCAATGCCGGCCATGCTGTTCGAGAAACGCCATCATCCGGCGCAACACGGCCACGCCGCCGCCCTGGCCGCGCAGCGGCGACGGCGAGCGTTCGCAGACCGTCACGTCGTGTCCGACGCAGTCGAGCGTCAGCGCGGCCGCGAGACCGGCGATCGATCCGCCTGCAATGACTATCTTCATCGTGGGTGACTCCGGTGTGCGGCCGATGGCGTGCGCCGCCGGCCAGGCGTCGTGATGCACGGCGCCGCGCGCCTGCGGCCACGGCTGCTGCGGATCTTGCCATGTCCGGCCGCGGGCTGCGCCGACGGTGCAAGCGCGGCGGGCAGGCCGCCGCGCGCCGGCCCGCTAGATCCGCAGCAGCTTGCCCGCATTGCCGCCGAGGATCATCGCGCGCTGCTGCGCGCTCAGGTCGACACGGTCGAGAAAGCGCACCGGCTGCTCGTAGCCCATGTCGAAACAGTAGTCGCTGCCGAGCACGAGCCGGTCCACGCCGACGTTCTCGATCAGGAAGTTCAGCACGGGGCCCGAATGCGACACCGTGTCGTAGCTGAAGCGCCGCAGGTAGCTGCTGGGCTTCTGCGCGAGCCGGCGCGTTTCGGGCCGCACGGTCCAGCCCGCGTCGAGGCGCCCGACGAGGATCGGCAGCGCGCCGCCCGCGTGCGGCAACGTGATTTCCAGCGTCGGGTAGCGGTCGAGCACGCCGCCGAGGATCAGGTGCGAGCCCGCGATCGCGGTATCGAACGGGTTGCCGAGCAGGTTGCTGAGGTAGAAATCGCCGAGCCGCGCGCCGCCGACCGTCTGCTGCGGATGCAGGAACACCGGCAGGCCCAACTGCTCGATGCGGGCGAACACGGGCGCGAACAGCGGATCGTCGAGATCGCGGTTGTCGATGTTGGTGCCCATGTACACGCCGCGCACGCCCGGCAATTGCGCGGCGCGTTCGAGTTCGTCGATCGCGTCGGCCGCGTTCAGCATCGGCAGCGTCGCGAGCACGACGAAGCGCGTCGGGTGCCGCTGGTAGACGCGCGACGCCGATGCATTCCAGTCGCGCGCGAGCTTCGCGTTGAACGGCCGGTCGCCCCAGTACGCCATCGGCACGCTGAGCGACAGCGCCTGCACGTCGACGCCGGACGCATCCATGTCCTTGAGCCGCGCGTCGACGTCGATGAACTTCATCGGCAGCGGGCCGAGGCCGCCGGCGGGCGTGCGGAACGTGAACGACGTGTCGTCGCACACGAACGAGCCGCCGAAGCGCTTGCCTTCGCCACCGACCAGGTCGCAGAAGCTCTCCGGGTAGTAATGCGCGTGGATGTCGATCGAGCGCGGCCGGTGCGGCGGCAACGCGGCCGGGGTGCCGGCGCTGCCGGCGGCCGACGCGGACTGTCCGGCGACGGCGGTGCCCGCGAACGCGGCAAGCGCGCCGAGCAGGCGGCGGCGTCCCGGCGACGGGCAGCAGGTGCAATTCAGCATGGTGTCTCTCATGGTGTATCGGGGGTGCGTGACGTGCGGTTCAGCCGCGTTGCGTGATGGTCGTGGTGGTGCCCGCCGTGAGGCCCATCTCGCACGCGACGAGTTGCGTGTCGAATTGCTGGCGTTCGCGTTGCGCACGCGCCGAGCGATCGGTGACGGAGAACAGGACGACGCCGGCGAAGGCCGCCGCCATCGAGAACAGCGCCGGGTATTCGTACGGATAGACCGCGTGCGCATGGCCCAGTACCTGGACCCACACGGTCGGGCTCAGCACGGTGAGCGTCACCGCGGTGGCGAGCCCGAGCAGGCCGCCCAGCACCGCGCCGCGCGTCGTCAGCCCGCGCCAGTAGATCGAGAGCAGCAGCACCGGGAAATTCGAGCTGGCCGCGATCGAAAACGTGAGGCTGACGATGAACGCGATGTTCTGCTTCTCGAACGCGATGCCGAGCAGGATCGCGAGCACGCCGAGCACGACGGTCGTGGCGCGCGCCACGCGCATTTCGTCCCGGTCGGACGCCTGCCCGCGCCGCAGCACGTTCGCGTAGAGGTCGTGCGAGATCGCCGACGAACCCGCGAGCGTGAGCCCGGCGACCACGGCCAGGATGGTCGAGAACGCGACCGCGCAGATGAAGCCGAGGAACACGTTGCCGCCGACCGCGTGCGCGAGGTGGATCGCCACCATGTTCGCGCCGCCGGCGATCGCGCCGGACGCGTCGTGGTACTGCGGGTCCGACGCGACGAGCGCGATGGTGCCGAAGCCGATGACGACGATCAGCACGTAGCCGGCGCCGACGATCCCGGTTGCGTAGAGGATGCTCTTGCGGGCCGCCTTGACGTCGCCGACCGTGAAGAAGCGCATCAGGATGTGCGGCAGGCCCGCGGTGCCGAAGATCAGCGCGAGGCCGAGCGACACGGCCGAGACCGGATCGGACACCAGCCCGCCAGGGCGCATGATCGCCGCGTGTTTCGGGTGAACGAGAATCGCCTGCGCGAACAGCGCGTCGAGGCTGAAGCCGAAACGGCTCAGCACCATGATCGCCATGAACGCCGCGCCGGCGAGCAGCAGCACGGCCTTGATGATCTGGATCCAGGTGGTGGCCAGCATCCCGCCGAAGAACACGTAGACGACCATCAGCACGCCGACGATCAGCACCGCGACCGTGTAGTTCAGGCCGAACAGCAGTTCGACCAGCTTGCCCGCGCCGACCATCTGCGACACGAGATACAGCAGCACGATGACGATCGAGCTCGACGCCGCGAACGCGCGGATCGGCCGTTGCCGCAGGCGATACGACACGACGTCGGCGAGCGTGTACTTGCCGAGGTTGCGCAGCGGCTCGGCGATCAGGAACAGGATGATCGGCCAGCTCGCGAGAAACCCGACCGAATAGATCAGCCCGTCGTAGCCGCTCGTGAACACCAGCGCGGAGATGCCGAGCAGCGACGCGGCCGACATGTAGTCGCCGGCGATCGCCCAGCCGTTCTGGAACGCGGTGATCTTGCCGCCCGCCGCGTAGTGGTCGGCCACGCTGTGGTTCTTGCGCGCGGCCCAGCGCGTGATGAAGAGCGTCGACGCGACGAACACGACGAACATGCCGATCGCGACCGGATTGTGCCCGTGCGCGAGCGCGGCGGGGCCGGCCGCGAACGCCGGTGCACAGCTGCAAGCGGCGAGCAGTGCGGGGAGCAGGCGTTTCATGATGCGTCTCCGTGGCGAAGGGCCGCGACGACCGTGTCGTGCACCGCATTGGCGCGGAACACGTAAAGCGCGACCAGCGCGAACGTTGCGACGAACATGCCGAACCCGACCGGGATGCCCCACGGAGTCGGCCGGCCCGGCACGATCGGCGCGCCGAGCAGCGTCGGCGAAAACGCCAGCGTCAGGATGAACGCGAAATAGAGGGCGAGCATGACGAACGTCAGCGACCAGGCGAACAGCCTTCTGCGCCGGACGTGTTCGCGAAAGCGGGCATCGCGCAGCAGCGGATGCGTGGCATGTGACGGTGCGGCCGGTTCGGGCGCGGTGCCGGCGGTAGCCGAAAGCGGGTGGTTCACGGTGTCTCCTTCTCGTCTGGAATGGCCTGGCATGGCTTGGCTTGGCGACGGGCGCCGTGCGTGCTCAGAAATGCGGCGGAACGGCGGTTTCCCGCATCACGACTTCCGGCGTGCGATAGCGCTCGGCCATTTCGCGCTCGGTGTCGTTCTTCAGTTGCGCCTGCATGTAGGCGCCGAGGTGACGCGCGTGCTCCACGATCGCCGCGCCGAATGCCGTGCGCGTCTCGCTGTATTCGCACAGCGCGTCGAGCGTGTCGGCGCGTTTGGCGAGTGCCGTGACGAGCGCGAGGGCATCGCCAGCGGCCTTCGTGACGCCCATCCCGCAATGCGGCCGCGCGACGAACGCGGCGTCGCCGAGCAGCGCGATCCGGCCGAACGCCATGTTCGGCACTTCGAGGTCGTAGATCGGCTGGAACAGCGGCTGCGTCGCGCGCGCGACGACCTCGGCGAACTGCGGCGCCAGCAGCGCGTGCGCGGCGTCTTCCATGTCGTCGAGCACCTCGCGCCGGATCAGCGTCGGCGGAATGCCGCCCGCCCACAGCTTGCCGGTCGCGTCGGTCAGCAGGTTCGGCAGGTCGGTCTCCTCGCGGGTCGCGCGATACCACACGAAGTTGTAGCGGCGCTCGCCCGGCTTCGTGCTGTTGCCCTGGCCGGCGACCGGATAACCGAGGATCTGTTCGTGCGGCGGCAGGCCGAACGCGAAATTCCCGAACAGCGTCGCGTGGGTGGACTCCGACAGCCCGGGTTCGTCGACCAGCCCGCGCCACGCGACGTAGCCCGCATATTGCAGCCGCGCGTCCGGCAGGAATTTCTCGCGGATCGCCGAGCGGAAGCCGTCGGCCGCGATGACGAGGTCGGCATGCACGACCGAGCCGTCGGCGAGCGTGACCGACGCGTGCCCGGGGCCGTCCGCGACGTCGGTGACGACCGCGCCCGCGCGGTAATGCTGGTCGGGCAGCGCCGCGCGCAGCACGTGGTACATCTTGCTCCAGGCGGTGAGCGTCTGCGGCATCCGGCGTTCCGATACGACGGTGCCGTCGCGGCCCAGCGTGATCCGCGACTCGACCTTCACGCCGATCGACGCGTCGATGCGCACGCCCGCGGCGCGCATCACGTCGAACAGTTCGGGGTGCGTGACGATCCCGGCGCCGCGGCCCGACAGCGCGTCGGGCACCCGTTCGAACACGTCCACGTCCCAGCCGTTGCGCAGCAGGAGATTCGCGGCAAACAGGCCGCCCAGCGAGCCGCCGACGATCGCGGCGCGGCGTTTGGTCGAAGTGCCGTGGTTCATGTCAGTCTCCGTGTGCTTGCGAGCCGCCGGCCGGTACGGCGGCGGGCAGTGCCAACCCCGCGACTTCGGCGGCGGGGAAGTTGAGTTCGATCGTCACGCCGGACGGGTCCTCGATGAACACCTGGTGCAGCCCGAGGCTCGGCACGGTGCGATCGCGCCACGCGACGTGTTCGGCGCGCAGCGTGTCCCACATCGCCTCGACGCCGGTCGCGAGGAATGCGATGTGGTCGACCGTGCCGGTGCCCGACGCCGGCAGCGTCTTGTCGCCGAGGTAGGCCGCGAGCCCGTCCGGGTTGGCCGGGTCGACGCCGATGATGTGGACCGTGCCGTAATCGCTTTCGTCGCCGCCCTTGTAGAGCCATGCGCCGGGAAAATCGAACGGCGGCCGGTAGCCGCGTTTGAAGCCGAGCACACGTTCGTAGAACCGGCACGATCGCTCGAGATCGAGCGTGCGGATCGAGTAGTGCGCGAGTCTGGATACCGTCATGACGAACCTCTTGTTTATCGATAGATAAGTTATCGTTCGATAAATACTAGTCGAAAAAAGCGGCGAGAAGAAGCCGCGATCGAACCGTGTATACCCTCGGTCGAAAACGGTGCCGGATAGAGGTGCGCGGCGGGTTACGGCGTGATTTCGCCGGCCATCACGTCGTCCGCATAGCACCAGACCCAGCGCTCGCCGGGCTCGATCGAACGGGCGAGCGGGTGTGTCGTTTCATGAAAATGCCGGCTGGCGTGACGGTTCGGCGACGAGTCGCAACAGCCGACATGCCCGCAGCTCAGGCACAGGCGCAAATGCACCCATCGGCTGCCGGACTTCACGCATTCCTCGCAGTAGTCCTTGTCGGTGTTCAGGATGCGCGCTTCACCGAGATGGGTGCAGGTCGTGGCCATCTGTCGCTCCGATGCCGGCGCCGGGGGGCGCTCGCAGCGCGGCCGGCGCGAAGCTGCGAGCGGGGGAAACCCGATTCATTGTGGACGGCGCGCATCGCGCGCGGACCTTAATTCTTATGAAATGCGGCGGCCGCGGCGGCGATGACGACGTACAGTCACGCGTACGGCCGGCGCGGGAGCCGGCCGGGATCCGACACGCGGTCACCGGGAGACGCTCATGGCGCAGTCGCAGCATGTCAAGGTCATCGGCCTGCCTCACAGCAAGGAGGCCTACGCGATCCGCGACTTCCTGAAGCGCGGCGTGGTCGAGTACGAATGGTGCGAGCTGACGTCCGACACCGATTGCGTGCGCGAGCTGGGCATCGCGCCGCTGCGCGACGTCCGGCTGCCGGTGGTCGTGTTTCCGGACGGCACGTGCATCTACCAGCCGACGCTGCCGGAGATCGCCGCGAAGCTCGGCTGGGTCTCCCGGCCGCGCTTCATCGAGTACGACGTCTCGATTTACGGCGCCGGCCCGGCCGGCCTGTCGGCGGCCGTCTATGCGGCGTCCGAGGGGCTGCGGGCCGTCGTGATCGAACGCGACGCGATCGGCGGGCAGGCGGGCACGAGTTCGCTGATCGAGAACTACATGGGCTTTCCGGACGGCATCCCGGGCGCCGAGCTGGCGGAACGCGCGCGCCAGCAGGCGGTGAAGTTTGGCGTCGAGTTGCTGATGATGCGCGAGGGCGTGCATGCGACGTTCGTCGACGGCAAGATCCGCGTCGACATGGCCGACGGCTCGATCCTGACCGCGCGCTCGAACATCTGCGCGACGGGGATCGAATACCGCAGTCTCGGCCTGCCCGACGAATCGAGGTTTCTCAACGCGGGCCTGTACTACGGCGCGGGATCGAGCGAAGCGCCGATGTGCGAGGGCAAGCACGTGTTCATCGTCGGCGGCGGCAATTCGGCCGGGCAGGCCGTGATGAACTTCGCGCGGCACGCGCGCGAAGTCACGATGATCGTCCGGGGCGCGTCGCTCGCGGCGACGCTGTCGCGCTATCTGATCGACCGGATCGAGCGCATGCCGAACGTGACGGTACGCTACGGCACGACCGTCGACGCACTGCAGGGCGACGGCCGGCTCGAGGCGATCGTGCTGCGCACGGAAGACGGCGCGCGCGACGTGCTGCCGGCCACGCACCTGTTCGTCTGCATCGGCGGCGCGCCGAACACCGAATGGGCGCGCGACACCGACATCATCCGCAATCCAGGCGGCTACCTGGTGACGGGCAGCGACCTGTACGACTGTCCGGACTTCGCGCGCGTGTGGCCGCTCGAGCGCCGGCCGTACTACCTGGAAACCAGCGTGCCCGGCTCGTTCGCGGCGGGCGACGTCCGTTCGGGGTCGGTCAAGCGGGTGGCGTCGGCGGTCGGCGAAGGGGCGATGGCCGTGACGTTCGTGCACCGGTTCCTCGGCGAGGACGCGCACCGCCCGAGCGGAACCTGAATCGCGCGGCGCGGGTGCCGGCCCGCGCCGGTCGCTTGCGTCAGCCCGCCGTCGACACCGGCAGCCGGAACGTCAGCACGGACCCGCCGTCGCCGCGCGGCGCGGCTTCGAGCGTGCCGCCATGCGCTTCGACGATCGAGCGGCAGATCGCGAGACCCATCCCCATGCCGTTCGATTTCGTCGTGAAGAACGCGTCGAAGATCCGGTTCGCGATCCCGGCGTCGATGCCCGCGCCGCGGTCGGCGATGGAGACGGTCGCGTAGCCGTCGCCGGCCTGCGACGCGATGTCGAGTTCGCGCGATGCGGCCTGCCCGTCCATCGCGTCGAGCGCGTTGGTGACGAGGTTCAGGATCACCTGCTGGATCTGCGTGCGATCGGCCATCACGCGGATCGCGGCGCAATGCAGGTCGACGCGCAGCGCGACCTGCTTCGCGTCGATTTCGGTCGCGGTGAGGTGCAGCATGTCGCGGATCAGGTCGTCGATCGCGAGCGGCGCGAGCGCGGGCGGCGCCTGGCGGGCGAGCGAGCGCAGCGCGCGCACGATGTCGGCCGCGCGGACGCCGGACGCGCGGATGTCGTCGAGGCTCGCGAGCGCCTCGTCGAGATCGGGCGGGGTGCCGCGCAGCCAGCGCATGCCCGCGCCGGCGCTCGACACGATGCTCGTCAGCGGCTGGTTGATCTCGTGCGCGATCGACGCGGCCAGCTCGCCCATCACGGTCATGTGCGCGGTGCGCGCGAGCTCGGTGCGCGCATGCCGCAGCGCGGCCTCGGTTTCGAGCCGGCGCGCGTTTTCGTCGATCAGTTCCGCGTACAGCCGCGCGGACTCCAGCGCGTTGGCCGCCTGCGGCGCGAGCATTTCGAGCATCGCGATGCGGCGCGGCGAAAACACGCCGTTGCTCAGCGCGTTCTCCAGGTACAGCACGCCGATCAGCACACCCTGCTTCAGCAGCGGCAGGCAGAACAGCGAACGCGTGGGGTGCGCGCGCAGGCTGTCGACGTGGTCGGGCAGGCCCTCGCGCTGCGCGTTCGCGAGCACGACCGGCTTGCGGGTGCGCGCGACGGTGTTCAGGATCGACAGCGGGACATCGTGCTCGGTGGGTTCGCTGCGGGCGATCTCGACGACCACGTCGCTGTCGACGATCCGCGCGGCGGCCTCGATCGTCAGCCGGTCGTTGCGGGCGAGCAGCAGCAGGCCGTAGCCGGCACCTGCGTACACGATCATGTTGCGCATCAGCGTCTGGATCAGGCGCTCCAGCACGATTTCCTCGGATAACGAATGGGATGCGCGCATCGCGAGCGCGAAATCGAGGTCTTCGCGCGCGGGCACGGCCGCGCCGCCCGGCGGCGGCTCCATCACGAGGAACGTGTGCTGCGCTTCCAGCGCCTGCGCCTTGCCGGTCGCGCCCCAGCGCCGGTAGCACGCATGCGCGAGCCGCCACTGATGGCGCGCCGGGCCGGTGAGCCCGAGCGACATCGCGTGGCGCGCGGCCAGTTCGTGCGCAAGCGCCTGTTCGTGCACGAAACCCCGTTCCGCGGCGAGGCTGGCCGACGCGTCGTACTGCTGCATCGCCGCGACGTGGTCGCCGCGCACGCGCGCGAATTCGGCGTCGATCAGCGCGAGCTTGTTGCGGAACGTCGCCGGATTCCGCTCGCTCCAGCCGGCGAAGCGCGCGCGCTGCGGCGCGAAGCGTTCGAGCAGCGGCCCGGCCGGCGTCGCGCCGCCGTCGGCCGCGATGCCGGCGAGCACGCTGAACAGGTGGAAATCGGACGTCATGATGTGCGCGGGCGTCGACCACGCGCTTGCCGCGGCCGCGTCGAGCGACGCGCGTGCCGCGGGTGCATCGCCGAAGATGAACGCCGCCTGGCCCGCAAGCACGTCGGTCCAGAACTGCAGGACCGACATCGGCGTTTTCGTCGACACGCGCATGCGCCACGTGCCGACCGGCCGGTCGTAGCCGAACTGCAGCGCGTCGACGAATTCCGACTGGGTGGACACGAGGTCGACGATGTCGTCGTAACGCGCGCCGCGCGCGATCGCGAGCAACGGATCGATCTCGTCGCGAATCGCCGGCAGCGCTTCGCCCATCGACAGCAGGTCGCTGACGATGTGGTTGCAGCTGTAGCACATCCAGCGCAGCTCGGCGCTCGCATTGCCGGCCGCTTTCGCTTCGCGTGCGCGTTCGAGCGCGTAAGACAGCGGCTGGGTCCACACGCTCACCTGGTCGAGCGCGATCAGCGTCGCCGAGCGGTAACGCTCGAAGCCGTGGCGATCGACCAGCGCGAGCGCGACCTTCGCGAATTCGAAGCCGTCTTCATACGCGCCGTGATGCTCGGCGATGCTCACGCCGTACCACGCGAGCCCCTGCACCGATGCGGCGGTGACGCCGTGCTGCAGCGTCAGCCGGACCATCGTCGCGAAATGCAGCAGCGGCAGCCCGCCGCTCGGGTAGAACATCGCGGCTTCGAGCGCGGTCAGCAGGGCCATCGTCGCTTCGACGCGCGAGTCCGTCATCACGGGCAGCCCGACCAGATCGCCGATCGCACGGCCGGCGAGCGCGTCGCGCACGGCGTCGCCGGCCGCCGCGAGATCGGCGGCGGTCGGCGCGGCCGGCAGCGTCACGCCGAGCAGCGCCAGCCCCTGGAGCGCGACGTCGACCGCCTGCCGGTAGCGCGACTCGACCGTGAGCTGCGCGGCCTTCAGCCGGTGGGCCTCGGCGCGGTCGGCCGGCGTGCGCGTGCGCGCCATCAGCTCGTCGATCGTGCTCGATGCCTGCGCGGTCGCGCCGGTCGCGAGCAGCAGGCCGCCGCGCAGCATGCCGATGCGGCTCGCGAGGCCGTAATGCTGCGCCCACGCATGCGGGCCGAGCAGCGTCTGCGCGCACGCGAGAAACGACAGCGCGCGATCGCGCGCGGCGACCGTGGCCGCCGCTTCCGCGGCTGCGACCAGCGCGTCCGCGAAGGCGAGCGCGAGCGTGCGGTCGAGCGGCGCGGTGCGCGCCTGCTCGATCTGGGCGGCCAGTTCCAGCAGCGCTTCGGTCGCTCGGGCACCCGGGCGCGCCAGCATCGCGGCGGCGATCCGGGCGTGGCACTGCGCGCGCTCCGCCCGCCCGGCGAGCGCGTGAACGGACTCGATGACGCGGTCGTGCACGCAACGCCAGCGGTCATCGGCGTGCGACGCGAGGCCGGCGTGGCGCACGGGGTCCATCCAGAACGCGAGTTCGGCGCGCGTCTTCCCGGCGGCGGCACACAACAGCGCGACGTCGGCATCGGTGCCGATGCAGGCCAGCAGCGACAGCAGCGTTCTGGATTCGTGCGGCAGCCGCTGGATGCGGACGGCAAGCAGGCTCACGACATTCTCGGCGAGGTGGTGCGCGTCGAGGTCGGCCGGCTGCCACTGCCATGTCCGCCGCACCGGGTCGTAGGCGAGCAGTTGCTCGTCGATCAGCGTGCGCACGAACTGCTGTACGTAGAACGGATTGCCGCCGGTCCGCCGCGTCACGATGTCGCCGAGCACGGACAGCCGGTCCGGCGCTTCACCGAGCAGGCCGGCCAGCATGTGCGTGACGCCGGGCGCGTCGAGCGGCGCCAGCGTCAGCGCCGACACGCGCGCGGGGGCGAGCTGCTGCAGGAAGCGGCGGAACGCCGGCGGGTGATCGTGCTGCGACCCGCTGCGATAACCGGCGACGATGCAGACGTGGGGCGGCGGATCGAGCGCGACCGACGCGAGGAACGCGAGCGTCGCGTCGTCGGCCCACTGGACGTCATCGAGCGTCATCACCAGCGGCTCGGCCGGTGTCGCGAAGGCGCGGAACGCGTTCACGACGATCCGGCACAGATGAAACTCCGGGATCGCGTCGGTATGGCCGAACGCGACGGGCTCGACATCGAGCAGCCACGCGATCTCCGGAAAGATGCGGGACAGCAGGCTGGCCTGGGCGCCGATGCACGCGCGCAGCCGTGCGACGATCGCGGCGATTTCGTCGTCGCGCCGGGCGAGCACGCTGCCGAACAGTGCGCGCAGCGCCGCCAGCACCGGCGCGTAGGGCCGGGCCGGCTGGAATTGGTCGACCTTCGCCGACGTGCACCAGGCCGTACGCGATGTCGCGCGCGACGCGCGCATGAAGTCCTCGGTCAGCGCGGTCTTGCCGACGCCGGGCGGCCCGTCCACCAGGACGATGGCCGCCTCGCCGGTCTGCAGGACCGCGGCCAGCGCGGCCGCGAGCCGGCGCGATTCGGCTTCCCGGCCGACCAGCCGGTCGGGCGTGCGCAAACCGGCGAGCGGATCGCTGCCGCCGAGCGTGAACGGCTCGACCCGGCCGGCTGCCAGCCAGTCGCGCCGGATGCGTTCGAGATCGTGCTGTACCGCGTCGCAGGACGGGTAGCGCTCGGCCGGCTCCTTTGCGATCAGCTTCAGCAGCAGGTCGCTCAGGATCGCGGGCAGGTCGTTGCGCAGCCCCGTGGCCGGCGACGGCTGCATCGCGACGTGCGCGTGCACCCATTCGGACGTCGACGCCGCCTTGTACGGGAGTGCACCCGTCAGCAGGCGGAACAGCGTGATGCCGAGCGCATACAGGTCGGAGCGCTCGTCGATGTCCGCCCCCTCGGAGACTTCGGGGGCCGCATACGCGGCGAATTCCGCGCGCAGCGGCTCCGCCGCGGCGTGTTCCGTCCGACGATTTCGCGCATGCGCGAACGCGCGCAGCATGACCGTGCCGTCGGGCAGGGCGACGAAACTGGCCGGTTGCAGGTCGCCGTGCAGCCAGCCGAGCCGATGCAGCGCGCCGAGCGTGCGCACCGCGTGGATCGCCGTGTCGAGAAACGCGTCGAGCGGCAGCTGCGCGCCGGCGAGCGTGTCGAACGCGCGTCCGTCGACACGCGGAAAGACGAGCACCGGGCCGTCCGCCGCGCGGATCAGCGCGGCCGGCAGCAGCGCCCATGCCGGATCCAGCACGCCGTTCAATGCGTACTCGCGCTCGAATTGCCGGCAGCGCCCGTCGGATTCCCAGCCGGTCCGGCACGCGGACCACACGCGTCCGGTCTCGGCGTCGGTCAGGTCGAAGTACAGCACGTCGTCTGCACGGACTGCGTTCGACAGGCGGGCGCGTGCCAGCCAGTCGGCATCCATTCGGTTCGTGTCGTCGGGCTTACGCAAGGGTTGGTTCACGATGAGGGCAGGCTGGATGGAACGGGACGCAACGGCATGTCGGCAGGCAGCGGCCGGGCACGATCGCACGCGCGGCATGCCCGGGCATTGTCCGACAGCCCGCGGAAATCTGCAGTACCCCCTCCCGGGGTTGCCGGCGCGCGGGTAGCGTCCCACTAAACCAATAGATAATGGCCGGCACGCGCGCCACCCCATACGATAGGGTCATGCCTGCCGGCCCGCATCGATGCGACCGGACGGGCGGAACAGGGGGTGTCGCCTCGCTGGGCGGCGCACGATGCGGAGCAGCATAAGGCGGGTGCGGATCATGTATACGTTCGGGCGGGTGACGGTTTCCCTTGAGTGCCGCGAAGTCTGCGTCGACGGGCAGCCCCGGTATATCGGTGCCCGGGCATTCGAGATTCTCGAGCTGCTGGTGAAGGCGGCCGGCAAGCTTGTGTCGAAGGACGAGATCATGGAGGCCGTGTGGCCGGACACGATCGTCGTCGAGAACAACATCCAGGTGCACATCTCGACGCTGCGCAAGCTGTTCGGCGGCAAGCACGGCTGGATCCGGACCGAGTCGGGCCGCGGCTACCGGCTCGCGCCGCCGGTCGATGCCACCCATGCAGCCCATGCCGGCCGCGTGCCGGACGCGCTCGAGCCGGTGCGCGGCGTCCGCACGGGTGCCGCACCGCGCAAGTGTCCGCTGATCGGCCGCGAGCCGGAAGCGGCCGAGCTGCACGCGCTGCTCGAACGCGAGGCGTTCGTCACGCTGGTCGGCCCCGGTGGCGTCGGCAAGACGCATCTTGCGCTGGAGGTCGCCGCCGCGTGGTCGGCCGTGCGCGGCATCGAGATGGTCCGGATCGACCTGGCCGGCTGGCCGGGAGGCGCGACGCTGGAGTCCGCGGTGCTGGGCGCGCTCGGCCTGCCGGGCGCCCCGGCCGCCGGGCAGGCGGACGTCGTGCGCGCGATCGGCGGGCAGCGCGTGATGCTGGTGTTCGACAACGCGGAGCAGCATGTCGGCGAACTGGCGGACCTGTGCGAAGCGATCGCCGACGAGAATGCCGGCGCGATCCTCGTCGTGACCAGCCGCGAGCCGCTGCGGGTCGCCGGCGAGCGCGTGTATCGCGTCGGGCCGCTGCCCGTGCCGCCGGCCGGCGCGACCGAAGGCGAGATCGTCGCGTGCGGGGCCGTCCGCATGTTCCTGGCGCGGGCGCGCGCGATGGGCACCGACGTGCCCGCGGATGCGAAGACGCTGGACGCGATCGCGACCGTCTGCCGGCGCCTGAGCGGCCTGCCGCTCGCGCTCGAACTCGGCGCGGCACGCGTCGCGCTGCTCGGGATCCAGGGGCTGGCCGCCGATCTCGACAAGTCGGTGCTGTCGTTGTCCGGCGGCCTGCGGACCGCCCATCCGCGCCAGCAGACGCTGCGGGCCACGATCGAGTGGAGCTACCGGCTGCTCGACGACGCGGAACGCACCGTGCTGTGCCGCCTCGCGGTGTTTCCGGATGCGTTCCCGCTCGACGCGGCGTGCGCGCTCGCCGCGTGCGACGAACTCGGCGGCGCACGCGTGCTCGACTGTCTCGTCAGTCTCGCGTCGAAATCGTTGCTGGTCGTTCATTCGGTCGGGCTGTCGAAGCGTTATTCGCTGCTCGGGGTCGTGCGCGCGTACGCGCTCGAGAAGCTGGCGGAATCGGGGGAAGCGGGCCGCGTGCATGCGCGGTGCGCGTCGTTCACCGCCGCCGAACGCGCGGATTCGCGTCCGCCGGCGCCGGCCGCGCCCGCGCAGCCGCGGCTGGCCGCGGCGCCGTGGGCATGACGCACGGATCGCGGGGGCGGGGCGACGCCCGTCGACGCGGCCCCGCGTTGCATCACGCTGTACTGGATTGACACAATTTTCAGGTTCTCATTTCATGGCCATTGTTTGCATCATCGATGACGATGCGTCGGTCCGTAAGAGTCTCGCCAGCCTGCTGAAATCGGCTGGCCATACTGCATTGCCGTTTGCGTCGGGCGAGGAATTCCTGGCGGCCGATGCGCCGGCCGGCGCGATTTGCGTGCTGGTCGACCTGAAGATGAAAGGGATGAGCGGGCTCGACGTCCAGCGTCAGCTGATTCAGCGCAACGCGACGCTGCCGGTCATCTTCATGTCGGCGCACGGCGACGACGAATCGATCCGCCGCGCGCTGGCGCAAGGCGCGATCGCGTTCCTGCGCAAGCCGTTTCCGTCAGACGACATGCTCAACCTGATCGACCAGATCGCATCCGGTACGCCGCCCGCGTGAACGGCGCTCCACCGGCCGGCCGCGCCGTCCGAAGCGTGGCGGTTCCGCCCGGCATTTTGTTAGTTTATCATTTGATAATGAAGCGGATGCCTACACAGGGAATGCAATGGCGAGTACGCCGGACATGACGTCGAGCGGCAACGGCGGCGCGGGAGAGCCCGCGCCGATCGTCTATGTGGTCGACGACGACGAAACGTTGCGGCGCGCGTTGAGCGCGCTGTTGCGTTCGGCGGGATTTCGCGTGGAGACCTTCGCGTCGTCGCGTGCGTTTCTCGCGTTCGAGCGGCCCGACGTGCCGAGCTGCCTGATCCTCGACGTGCGGCTCGCCGACGAGAGCGGGCTGGCTGTCCAGGAGGCGGCGGTGCGCGCGGGCCTGAACGTGCCGATCCTGTTCATGACGGGTTACGGCGACGTGGCCACGACGGTCAAGGCGATGAAGGGCGGCGCGCTCGATTTCCTGACGAAGCCGTTCGACGACGAGGCGATGCTCGATGCCGTCGGCCGCGCGCTGGAGCGCGACCGCACGCTTCACGCGGTGCGCGGCGCCTATGCGTCGTTGACGCCGCGCGAGCGCGAAGTGATGAGCCAGGTCGTCGCGGGCCTGATGAACAAGCAGATTGCCGCGAATCTCGGCCTTCAGGAAATCACGGTGAAGGTGCATCGGGCCCAGGTGATGAAGAAGATGCGGGTGCGCACGCTGCCGGATCTCGTGCGGCAGGCCGATGCGCTGGGCGTGCGCCCGGCCGGCGCGCGCGACTGAGCGCGCGGGCCCGGCCTGGCGGCGCAACGGTGCGGGCTTCGATGTGGCGGGCCGCGTCGCGACGATGACGACGGCGACGACGACGGTGCTCACGCGGCCACCGTGTTGCCTGCGACCGTGGCTTGCGTGACCGCACGCACGTCGCGTTGCACGGCCGGCCGCGCGGCGGGCGCATCGTCGAACGCGGCAACGAGATGGTCGGCGAGTGCACGGATGCGCGCGGGCAGGTTGCGGCGCGAGTGATAGAGCAGCGATGCATCGAGATCGCCGACCTGCCAGTCGGGCAGCAGGCGAACGAGCGCGCCGTCGCGCTCGAGCGGCCGGGCAAGATGCTCGGGCAGTACCGCGAAACCGGTGCCGCGGGCCGTCGCGAGAATCAGCGTGTCGAGGCAGTTCGAGCTGATCGCGCCGGCAAGACGGATCTCGGCGATCGCGCCGCTGCGCCGATGCCGCAGCGGCCATGCCGACCCGGCGGCGCCCGTCTTGCCACCGTGCGGGGCCATGCGTTCGAGCGCCTGCGGCGTGAGCGCGTCGCCGCAGGCGGCGCGATACCGCGGGCTTGCGTACAGGCCCATCGGGATGCGCCCTAGGCGCCGCTCGACGCACGTGAGGCTCGACGTGCGTGAGGTGACGATCGACAGGTCCGTCGCGCCGTTCAACGCCGCGCTCGGATGATCGGTCCAGTCGATCCGGACCCGTACGAGCGGATGTTGCCGGTTGAAATCGGCGAGCGCCGGCACCAGCCGGTCGGCGCCGAACAGGTTCGACACCTCGATCGAGATCTCGCCCTGCATCTCGCTTGCATTGGCGTGACAGCAGACGGAAAAGTGCTCGTATTGCTCCAGCAGCGCGAGCGCCTGTTCGAGCACGTCGTGGCCAACGCGGGTCAGCGTCACCTTGCGCGTCGTGCGGTGAAACAGCAGCACGCCGAGCGACGTTTCGAGGCACTGGATCGAGCGGCTGACGCAGGGAACGCCGAGCCCGTGAAGCTCGGCGGCTTTCGTGAAGCTGCCGTGCTCGGCAACCGTCTTGAGTATCTCGAGCGTTTTCAGGCGATCCATGACGGGTCTCGCTCCGGTGAATTCGATACGCTCAATGTAGGCAGTGCGCCGGCACCGGGCAACACAAAAAACGTTAGGTAAGCTTAAGAGCAACTTGAAAATTCGTGAGGCCGCCAGAATGACCGGTCGGCCGCACGACGGGTATCTTTCAAAGCCGGTCGTCGCGTTGCGCGACGTTTTGCGGTGCGACGGAGGGCGGCGTCCACCCGCCGCCCAGCGCGCGCACCAGATCGACCGTCGCAATCGCGAGCGCCTGGCGGCTGTGGATCAACTGGCGTTGCGCGTTCAATGCGTCGCGGTCCGCGTCGATGACCTCGAGATAGCTGACGTAGCCATGTGCGTAGCGGCTCAGCGACAGCCGCGCGGCCGCTTCGGTCGAGCGCGCCGCGCTGTCGTAGCGCACGATCCGCTCGTTCTGCGCGGCGATGTCGTTGAGCGCGTCCTGCACCTCGCGCAGCGCGCCCAGCGCGGTCGCCCGATAGTTCGCGTCGGCGAGCGCCGTGCCGGCCGTCGCGGCGGCTACCGCGGCGTCGCGCTTGCCGCCGTCGAACAGCGTTTCGGCCACGCTCGCCCCGAGGCCCCACAGCGAACTGTTGCGCTCGAGAAACGAGCCGAGGTCGCGGCTCGCGAACCCGCCCTGGGCCGTCAGCGTCAGCGTCGGCAGCCATGCGGTGCGGGCAACGCCGGTTTCGAGCGATGCCGCGTCGACACGGCGTGCCGCCGCGTAGACGTCCGGCCGCTGCGCGAGCAGCACGGACGGCAGGCCGGGCGGCACCGCCGGCACGCGAATCGCGGCGGCGGTCGGCGCGACCGTGAAGCCGGTCGGCGACACGCCGGTCAGCACCGCGAGTGCATCGACGAGGTTTTCGCGCAGCCGCCGGCTGTCCGCGAGATCGGCGCGCGCGGTATCGAGATCGGCCGCCGCGCGCAGCGCGTCGAGATCGCTCGCCGCGCCGGCCCGCACGCGCGCGGCGATCACGTCGAGCGCGGTGCGGCGCAGCTCGATCGCGCGGGCGAGCGTCGCCAGATCTTCCTCGACGAAATGCAGCGTCAGGTAGTCGCTCGCGACCTCGGTCGCGACGCGCAGCCGCACGGCCGCGCGATCGGCGTCGGCCTGCAGCACGTTCTGCCTGCCGATTTCCGCGTCGCCGCGCAGGCGGCCCCACAGATCGACTTCATAGCTCGCGTTGAACGGCACCGACCAGTTGTGCATCAGACGCTTCGGCAACGCATTGTCGACCGTGCCGGACACCCGCGAACGGTTGAACGACGGATCGACGCCGACGGTGGGTGAAAGCACGGCTTCGCGCACGCCGAGCAGCGCCTGCGCCTGGTCGACGCGCGCGGCGGCCGCACGGATGTCGAAGTTGCCGGCGAGCGCCGCATCGACGAGCGCGACGAGCGGCGCATCGCCGAACGACGCGGTCCATCCCGCGAGCGACGCGGCCGGTTCGCCGGGCGCATCCGCGTGGCGGAACCGGTCGGTGCCGACCGGGACGGGCGCGAGCGGCTGCGGCGCGATCGTGCAGGCGCCCAGCAGGCCGGCGGCGAGCAGCGCGACGAGGCGGCTCATGGCTGTTCCCGGCCGGCTTGCAGCGTGACGACGACCGACAGGCCGGGCCGGATGCGCGGCTCGGTCGACGCCTGCCCGTCGAGCAGGATCTTGACCGGCACCCGCTGCGTGACCTTCGTGAAGTTGCCGGTCGCGTTGTCGGGCGGCAACAGCGCGAACTGCCCGCCGGTCGCGGGCGACAGGCTGTCGACGTGCCCGTTGAAGGTCAGGTCCGGCAGCGCGTCGAAACGCAGCCGCACGGCATCGCCGGCGCGCACGTGCTTGAGCTGCGTTTCGCGGAAGTTCGCGACGACCCACGGGTGCGGTTCGACCAGCGTGAGCAGCGCCTGGCCCGGCGCGACGTGCTCGCCGGTCTCGACGGTCTTCTTCCCGACGCGGCCGTCCGTCGGCGCGACGACGGTCGTGTACTGCAGCTGCAACTCCGCATCGCGCAAGTCGGCGTCGCCCTGGTGCGACACGGCGTCGGCCGCCTGCCATGCGGCCTGCGCGCTGCGCTGCTGCGCTTGCGCCGCGTCGATGCGGGCACGCGCGGACTTGCGCGCCGCGTTGGCCGCATCGAATTCCTGTTGCGACAACCCGCGCGGCGTCTCGCGGGTCAGCTCGCGCGCCCGTGCGTAGTCGAGTTCGGCCTTCTCGGCGTCGGCGTGCGCGGACACGAGCGTCGCGTCGGCCTGCTCGACCAGCGCCTTCGCGCGCATCGCATCGGCGCGCGCCTGCGCGACGCGCGCACGCTGCAGCGCGACGCGCACGTCGAAATCGCGCGGGTCGAGCCGCACGAGCGGGTCGCCCGCATGCACGAACTGGTTGTCGTCCACCAGCACGCGCTCGACGGTACCGGCCACGCGCGGCGAGATCACGTGCAGGTGGCCCGTCACGTACGCATCGTCGGTGCCGCGTTCATGCGCATCGTATTCGTAGACCAGCAGCGCGACGAGCCCCAACGCGGCGCCGGCGATCAGGACGATCGGCCATTTGCGCGAGCGTGCGGGGGAGGCGGGCGGCGGGTTCGACGCGTTCGTCGGGTTCGTGCTCACAATCGGGTAACTCCATCGAACGGACAGGTTTCTTCACATCGCGCTATGCTTGCGCGAGCCTCAAATACGGGAGCAGCACGACGATGAATACCACGTTCGCCCCCGGTGGCGCGACACCGGGGCCGGCCGCGCCGACCACCGACATACCGACGTTTCGTTCCATCGCCGCGATCGCGGCCGTACTGCTCGGCGCGATCATCTCGACGCTGACCTCGCGCATCACGTCGCTCGGGCTCGCCGACGTACGCGGCGCGCTCGGCGTCGGCTTCGACGAGGGTGCGTGGATCAACACCGCGTTCACCGCGTCGCAGATGTTCGTCGGGCCGCTCGCGATCGCGGCGGCCTTCGTGTTCGGCACGCGCCGCGTGCTGCTGGCGGGCGCCGCGGTATTCCTGGTCGTCGAAAGCATGCTGCCGCTGTGCACCGACTTCGGCACGTTCATCGCACTGCAGAGCGTAGCCGGTTTCGCGTCCGGCGTGTTCGTGCCGTTGACCGTCGGGTTCGTCGTCCGCACGCTGCCGCCGCGGCTCATTCCGTTCGGCATCGCCGCGTATGCGATGAACCTCGAGATGTCGCTGAACCTGTCGGCGACGCTCGAAGGGTGGTACAGCGAACACCTGAGCTGGCGCTGGCTGTTCTGGCAGAACGCGCTGCTGACCGTGCCGTTCATCGTGTGCCTGATGCTGTCGCTGTCCAACGAACCGGTCAAGCGCTTCGCGTCCGGTATCGACACGCGCGGCATGGTGCTCGGCGCCGGCGGGTGCGCGTGCCTGTGCGTCGCGCTCGACCAGGGCGAACGGCTGTTCTGGTTCCAGTCGCCGCTGATCGTCACGTTGCTGTGTGTCGGCATCGTGATGGTGGCCGCGTTCCTGATCCACGAGCTGGCGTCGCGCAGCGCCGGGCTCGATCTCGGTTACCTCGCGCGGCCCAACATCGCGTGGCTGATCGTGCTGGTCGGCCTCGTGCGCTTCACCGTGCTCAACACGAGCTTCATTCCGTCGGCGTTTCTCGCGAGCACCTACGGGCTGCGCCCGCTGCAGATCGGCGACACGCTGCGCTGGATCGCGATCCCGCAGCTGCTGTTCGCGCCATGCGTCGCATGGCTGCTGCAACGCGTCGATCCGCGCCGGCTGATCGTCACCGGCTTCGTGATGGTGGCGTTCGCGTTCGCACTCGGCGCGCGCCTCACGCCCGTGTGGGCCGAACCCGATTTCATCCCGTCGCAGCTGCTGCAGGCACTGGGCCAGACGATGGCGCTCACGTCGGTGATCTTCTTTTTCGGCAAGCACGTGACGGCCGAGCACGCGCTGACGTTCGGCGCGGTCGTGCAGACGACGCGCCTGCTGAGCGGGCAGCTCGGCACGACGTCGATCGCGGTGATCCAGCGCATCATGGAGGCTACCCATTCGAATCTCGTCGGTCTGCATGTCACGCTGTCGGATCCGCAAACGCTGGAGCGGCTGCGGGCCGGCGCGGCGTCGCTGGTCGCGCACGGTGCGACCTTCGCGGCCGGCGACCAGGCGACTTACGCGCTGCTCGACCGGGCGGTTCGCGTCCAGGCGACCACGCTCGCGCTGGCCGACAACTTCAGGGTGGCGATGGCGTTCGCGATCGCGGGTGCGTTGATCGGCTTGCTGCTCAGGCCGGCGCGCACGCCGTGAGCGCCCGCCGCCGCGGCGGCGATCCTGGCGACGGCGCATGCGGCATGCGGAATCGCGTCGGCCTGAAAATTCCTGAAAAATGCTGAAGGGCGCGCCGGCGTGACGGTATGACGGCCAGGCGCGCCGTGTCGCGCGGCTTACGCCTTCAGGAATGCGAGCAGTTCGGCGTTGATCCGTGCGGCATCGACGACGCACATGCCGTGCGAGCCGCCCGGGATCACCTTGAGTTCCGCGTGCTTCACGATCTTCGCGGACAGCCGGGCCGAATCGTCGATCGGCACGATCTGGTCGTCGTCGCCGTGCAGGATCAGCGTCGGCACGTCGATCTTCTTCAGGTCTTCCGTGTAGTCGACCTCGGAGAATTCCTTCACGCACAGGTACTGGCCGTGCACGCCACCCATCATGCCCTGCGCCCAGAACGCATCGATCGTGCCTTGCGACACCTTTGCCTGCGGCCGGTTGAAGCCGAAGAACGGCACCGCGAGATCCTTGTAGAACTGCGAGCGGTTTTCCGCGACGTTCTTGCGGATCCCGTCGAACACGTCCATCGGCAGGCCGCCGGGATTGGTCGCCGACTTCACCATCTGCGGCGGTACGGCGCCGATCAGCACGGCCTTCGCGACGCGCTTCGTGCCGTGCCGGCCGATGTAGTGCGCGACTTCACCGCCGCCGGTGGAATGGCCGACGAGCGTGGCTTCGTGCAGGTCGAGCGCGTTCATCAGCGCGGCGAGATCGTCGGCATACGTGTCCATGTCGTTGCCCTGCGACGGCTGGCTCGAGCGGCCGTGACCGCGGCGGTCGTGCGCGATCACACGGAAGCCGTGCTGCACGAGGAACAGCATCTGCGAATCCCACGCGTCGGCGCACAGCGGCCAGCCGTGCGAGAACACGACCGGACGGCCGCTGCCCCAGTCCTTGTAGTAAATCTGGGTACCGTCTTTCGTGGTGATCGTATTCATCGTATGGGCTCCTGGATGGGTGGAAGCGGCATGCTTGGGGGCAGCCGCGGCGGCTGCCGGCAGCGCGGCGGCTGCAACGGCGGTCGCGCCGGCGAGCAGCATGTCTCGGCGGCGTGCCGAGGGAACGGCGTCGGTATCTGCGGGACGCATGAAGTCTCCTTGAACGTGCGGTACAACGATGCCGCGTTGGATGGTGGGTTCGGATCTGCCCGCAGGCGGCAATCCCGCGGGCAGCCGGCGTGCGTTCGAGCGGCCGCGCGCAGGCCGGCGCGCGAACGTCGTGAACGAAAGCCGACAGGAGCCTATCCCGCGGCCATGCGCGCTGTACTGAAATCGCGCTGAATTTTCGTGAAGCCGTATGTGGTGCACGCCGCGCGACGCGTGTGCGCACCGGCCAGAAAAATTAAGTCTCGCATCAAGACTCTTCAGCGGCGGCCCGCTATCGTCAGTGTCAGGTCATCCCGTCGCGGGCCGGTGCCGGCTCGCGCGGCGGATGACGATCGCGTAGCGGGCGGGTGCAAGGCATCCGGCCCGCCTCACCTGCCTGGATCTGCCATGGACGCATTCGATCGCTGGGAGCACGTGATGACGCTGCTCGACCCGTCGCCGGCCGCACGCCATTGCGCGCCGTCGCTTGTGCGCGACCCGGACACCGCGCGCCGCCGCCATTGCAACGACGCATCGGCCGCGTCGAGCGGCGGCGTGCGCCGTCGTTGCGCGATCATCGCCGCCGAGCGGCAGACCGATTCGTCGGTCCTGGTGTCGTGGAGCGACCCGACGCGCTGCCGCTACGACGAGCAGCGCTGGATCAGCGCGAAGTCGCGCGCACTCGCGCGCTGCGCGCTGACCGGCACGACGATTCGTCCCGGCGACGCGATCTACAAGCCGCAATGGCGCGGGGCCAAGCGTCCCGCGAACTACCGGGAAGTGATCCTCGCGTCCGAGATGGACCGGTTCATCGGCCGGCTGTCCCGGTCGTGACTGCGGACGCGATACCCCGTCCGCCGGCCGACGCCGGCGCGCGCTGCTTTTTCACCACTGAGGAATCCGTATGAGCACGTTCACGACCCGCGACGGCGTGTCGATTCACTACAAGGACTGGGGCGCCGGGCGCCCGGTCGTGTTCATTCACGGCTGGCCGCTGAACGCGGACATGTGGGACGTCCAGATGCATCACCTCGCGTCGAACGGCCTGCGCGGCATCGCCTATGACCGGCGCGGCTTCGGCCGCTCCGGCCAGCCGTGGACGGGATACGACTACGACACGCTGGCGGACGATCTCGCGACGCTGATCGACACGCTCGGGCTGCACGACGTGACGCTCGTCGGCTTCTCGATGGGCGGCGGCGAGCTGGCCCGCTACATCGGCCGGCACGGCACGCGGCACATCGCGAAAGCCGTGCTGATCGGCTCGGTGACGCCGCTGGTCGCGCGGCGCGACGATCATCCGGACGGCGTCGACGTCGCCGTGTTCGACGGGATTCGCGCGGGTATCGTGGCCGATCGCGCGGCGTTCTTCGAGCAATTCTGGCCGCTGTTCACCGGGTCGAACCGGGCCGCTTCGACGATCTCGCGCGCCGCGCTCGACTGGACGTCGTTCATGGCGCTGCAGGCCGGGTTGAAGGGGACACTCGACTGCGTCGGCGCGTTTTCCGAAACCGATTTCCGTGCGGATCTCGACAAGTTCGACGTGCCGACGCTCGTGATTCACGGCGACGACGACCAGACGGCACCGCTCGCGCTCACGGGCGCCGTCACGGCGCGGCGCGTGCCGCATGCGACGCTGAGCATCTACGAGGGCGGCCCGCACGCGTTGTACCTGACGCATGCGCAACGCCTGAACGACGAACTGCTGGCGTTCGCGCGCGCATGATCCGGCGATGGCGGCGGTGACGCGGCCGCACGGGGCCGGCCGGACGGCCGGCTCACTCTGCCCATTTCGACCCGAGCACCAGTCCGCAGAAATTCGTCCGACGATAGTCCGGGTCGCAACGATCGAGCACGTCGGCGGACACGTTGCCGAACGCGGCAGCGGGGCGATGCGCGGTGCCCGCGGCGAGCGCTTCGAGAAACAGGTCCTTGAAGCAAGGGCCGCGCGGCCATGCGCGCACGATCGCATCGCGTTCGGACAGGCTCACCTCGTCGAAGTGATGCGCGAAGAGGTCGGTCTCGACGCCGGCGCCGAGCAACGCCGTCAACGGCGTCATGTACGGGTGGATCCCGAACGTCGCATGCAGCGCGATCGCGCGCCAGACCTCCGCCGCGTCGTCGTCGGCGACGCCGTATCCTCGGAGGAATGCGTGCGCCGCATTCGCGCCGTCGATCTCGAAGCGCCGGCGCGAATGCCGGTAGCGCTCCGTCAAGCCGAAGTGATGGAACAGCGCGGCGACGTACAGCAGCTCGGCGTTGAACGCGATGCCGCGACGCAGCCCGATGATCGATGCAAACGCGAACACGCGCATCGCGTGCCGGAACAGCAGTTCCGGTTCGCACGCGCGTACGGTGTCGGCGGCGTCCCGTGCGAGCGGGGCGTCGGGAATCCTGATGCCGGCGATACGGTTGCCCATGGTCGTGTTCCTCACGGCGTGGTGAAAGTCGCTCGACGCTGGCGCCATCGACCCATCGTTGCGCGCCGCGCCGCTGAATGTCCTGAGCGGCGCCTGAATCGTTATGAACGGAAAATCCGACCGACCGCCGCCCGCGAAATCGGTTACACCACGTCCGGCATGTCTTTTTTTTCCCGGTCTTATCCGCAAATCCGGCGTGCGGTTATATTTAATTGATGAGTCGAAGAAGTTAATTCCGGCAAATTGCAGGTTTTATCCTACGAAACAGATTCATGGATGAATCACTGTTTCGCGTGCAGTGAGCGCGGGATGCCGCACCGCACTGGGGCAGTGGCGCCCGTACGCGGAGACGCCGGGGAAATCGTGGTTTTCATCGATTCAAAAAATTTGCTCAATAGCTTCTGATAATTTGAATCATCTCAAGAGGCAAATGCCGTAGCATGAGCGTCCAATCGATGTCATTTTTGACAGGGCATCGATGCACGCTATCGATTGAAAATTCTCATGATCCGAATTGGAACGCTACACGTATTTCTTGACAGGCGTGAAATTCGCTCGAACGGCAAACTGCTGCGTATCGGCAGTCGCGCATTCGAAATTCTCGAACTCCTGATTCGGGCAAACGGCGCCCTGGTCTCGAAAGACGAGATCATGCAGCGCGTGTGGCCGCACACGGTCGTGGAGGAAAACAACCTGCAGGTGCACGTCGCCGCGTTGCGCAAGGCGCTCGCCGACGATCGCAACCTGATCGTGACGGTGCCGGGGCGCGGCTATCGGCTGGTCGGCGGCCGGGCGGAAGTCGCGGCCCCCGTGCGCGCTGTGACATCGCGGCTGACGGCCGCGCCGACCGCGCTCGTCGGCCGCGAGCAGACCGTCGCCGAGGTGCTGGCGGCGCTCGACACCGCGCGCGTCGTGACGCTGGTCGGGGCGGGCGGCATCGGCAAGACGCGGGTTGCGCTCGAAGCGGCCATGCGCGCCGAAGCCAGTTTTCCGGACGGCGCCGCGTTCGTGTCGCTGGCCACGGTCGCCTGTCCGCAATTCGTGCCCGACGCACTGGCGGCGGCGTTCGGCATCGCACAGTCCGCCGGATCGCTGACGCTCGAGGCGGTGCTGGCCAGCGTCGCGAACCGCCGGATGTTGCTGGTGCTGGACAATTGCGAGCATCTGCTCGACGCGGCCGCGCGGATCGCGAGCGCGCTGACCGAATCCGACGCCGGCTTGCGCGTCCTCGCGACCAGCCGCGAGGCGCTGCGTATCCAGGGCGAGCGGCTGTGTCCGATCCCGCCGCTCGAGGTGCCGCGCGAAGGTGCCGACGATGCCGAAACGCTGGGCGCGAGCGCGGTGCAGCTGTTCTCGGCGCGTGTGCAGGCCGCCGATCCGCGTTTCCCGCTCGACGAACGCAGCGTGTCGCTGATGGCGTCGGTGTGCCGGCGCCTCGACGGCCTGCCGCTCGCGATCGAACTGGCCGCGGCCCGCGCGGCCGTGCTCGGCATCGACGTGCTGGCCGCGCATCTCGACGACCATTTCCGGTTGCTGACCGGCGGGTTTCGCACGGCGCTGCCGCGTCATCAGACGCTGCAGGCGATGTACGACTGGAGCTACCGCCTGCTCGGCGATGCGGAGCGTCTGCTGTTGCGATGGCTCGGCGTATTCCGCGACACCTTCTCGATCGACGCGGTGCGGGAGATCGTCGGGGCCACGCGGCTGGCCGATGCGGACCTGCTCGACACGATCGCCGGCCTCGTATCGAAGTCGCTGCTGAGTCTCGAAAGCGCGCACGGCGCACCGCGTTACCGTCTGCTGACGACGACGCGTGCGTACGCGCTGCAGCAGCTCGAGAACAACGGCGAATGCGCGGCCGCCGCCCGCGCTCACGCGAACTACTTCCACGCGCTGTTCCGGCTCGCGCCGGTCGACGACGGCGGGCCGCTCGCCGAATCGCGGCTCGACGTGATCCGGCGCGAGCTCGGCAACCTGCGCGCGGCGCTCGACTGGGCGTTTTCGCCGAACGGCGATGCGGAGATCGGCATCGCGCTGGCGGCCGTGGCGGTGCCATGCCTGTTCGACCTGTCGCTGGTCGACGAATGTCGCGAACGCGCGCGCGCGGCGCTCGATTCGATGCGCGACATGGACGAGACGCGCACGCGCGACGACGCGCGCGTGCGTCTGCTCGCCGCGTATGCGGCCGCGCTTGCCCATACCGCCGGGTCGACGCAGGTCGCGCACGACGCGTGGTCGGAAGTGCACGCGCTCGGGTTCGACACAGGCGAGAGCGAGCTGCCGCCGCGCGAATCGTAGCGGCGCGCGGCCGTCGCGGCTTCAGAACGTTTCAGGCTGAACACATGACCGGGCCGGCCGGTGCGTCTACATTGATCGGACGCACGGATCGTCGGCGATACGCGGGCAGGCGGGCACGCCACCGGCTCGCGCTGCGGCGACGCGCGGTCGCGACGCCGCTGAACGCCGGCGCGGGGCGGCGGTCGCCACACGTGCGGCCGCGGCGGCTTCGCGCGTCATCGAACGACTACCGCATGAAACCTGTCCAGTCCGACCTTTCGCGCCACGATTCACCGCCCGCGGCCACACGCCGGATCGGGCCGTGGGCGATGTGCGCGCGCGGGTTCCGCGCGCGTCGCTTGTCACGCTTGCCGCCCGCTCCATCATGCTGAACCTTTCCGCCACCGTCGCTTACGGCGCACCGATCGTCATTGCCGATCTCGTCGCATGGCGATTGCTCGGGCCCGGCCGTTCGACGGCGAAGGCGATAGGGCGCTGCGCGTCGTTCGCCGCGCTGACCTATGTGCTGTTCGCGACCGGCGTGAGCCCGCTCGCGGTGCCGCCGTCGCCCGACCGGCTCGACCGGCTGGCGATCCAGGTGATCGGGGTCGCGTGGTGGCTGCAGTGCGCGCTCGTGTTCAGCCTGATGCTCGACCATCTGCTGCTGCCGCGCGCGTGGCGCACCCAACGGCTGTTTCACGACATCGCCGCCGGCGCCGTGTTCGGCGCGGCCGCGGTGGCCGCGCTCGGCTATGTGCTGGGCCTGCCGCTGAGCGGGCTGGTCGCGACGTCGGGTGCGGTGGCCGTGATCCTCGGGCTGGCCGTCCAGAACACGCTGAACGACGTGTTCTCCGGCCTCGTGCTGAATACCACCCAGCCGTTCCGGCTCGGCGACACGGTGGCCATCGGCGAGCTGGAAGGGCGCATCGTCGAAAGCAACTGGCGCGCGACCAAGCTGATCGACGGCCTCGGCAATCTGGTCGTCGTGCCGAACAGCACGGCGGCGAAGACGACGATCGTCAACCTGAGCGAACCCGAGAACGTGCACGGCGTGACGTTGACGATCGAGATCGATCCGGAAGTGCGGCCGGCCATCGTCGTCGATGCGCTCGACCGCGCCGCCGCCAGCTCGCTGGACGTGCTGCCCCGTCCCGCACCGGTTTCGGTCGTCAAGGCGTTCCGTACCAATTCCGTCGAATACGAGCTCGTCTGCTACGTCGATGCGCTGCAGAAGAAGATCGCCGTGCGCAACCAACTCTACGACCTGGCCCACCGGCACCTGGCCGCCGCGGACATCGCGTTGCGCCCGCTGGGCGGGACGGCCGCGACGCACCGGCCGGTATCGCGCGGGCAACGGCTGCTGCGCGCGGTCGAACTCTTCCGGCAGCTCGGCGACGACGATCTGGCGGTGCTCGCCGATGCGCTCGCGTCACGCGTGTTTCACAAAGGGGACGTGATCTATGCGTCGAATGCCGATACGCGCCTGCTGACGATCGTCGGGGCCGGCGTCGCGTCGGTGTTCGTGCCGGGCGCGGCGGGGGACATCGAGGTCAGGCGGATGGCGCCGGGCGACGCGATCGGCCAGTCCGTCGTGCTGGCCGGCACGCAACTGCATGCGAGCGTCCATGCGGTGACGACGGTGACGGCGTTTCAGCTGAGCAGCGGCGACCTGTCGCCGCTGATCGCGCGCAAGCCCGAGCTCGGGCGGCTGATGTGCGAATCGCTGTCCGAACACATCGCGACCGAGGAGAAGATGATGATCCCGCCGGCCGCGAGTGCGCATGCGTCGTTCAAACTGATCGAGTGGCTCGAGAAGGAGATGAAGCGCCTGCACGATTCGTTCGGCTGATGCGGGGCGGTTGCCTGCGGCCGGGGGCCAACGCGGGCCGCGGGCGGCGGGCGGCGGGCGGCGGCATCAGACGAGCGCGGTAAACCGGTCGACGAGATCGGGTTGATCGAGCTGGTCGACCCACCAGTGCAGCGCGCGTCCGGCTTCGTCGCCACGCCACGCGAGATAGCACTGCGTCGTGTCGCGCATGCCGGTCACCTCGCGTGCGACGAGCTTGCCCTGCGCGATCGCGCGTGCCGCGATGCAATCCGGGAGCGTGCCCACCGCGAGCCCTTCGCACTGCGCGGCCAGTTTTGCGGCGAGAGTGGGGACCGCGAGATACGGCTGCCCGGCATCGATCGCGACCGAGCGCGGCTGCAGCTCGCGCGATGTATCGCTGATCACGGCGCCGCGATACTCGACGACGGACGCCATCGACAGCGGCTCGGGCAATGCCGCGAGCGGATGGGTGGGCGCGACGGCGAATACATGACGGAGCGAGCCGATCGGCCGTGCGACGATGTCCGGCAGTTCAGGCGGCTCGCCTGCCGCGCCGACGACGAGATCCGCGCGCCGCGAAATCAGCGCATCCCAGGTGCCGCCGAGGACTTCGGTGGACAGGCGCAGCCGCGTGTCCATCTCGAGCCCGTAGAACGCATGCACGTATGGCCACAATGCCTCGAAGGGCAGGATCTCGTCGATGCAGATGCGCACCTCGGTTTCCCAGCCTTGCTGCGCGCGCTGCGCTTTCAGTTCGAGCTGCTCGGCCGCATGCAGGAGCCGGCGGCCTTCCTCGACGACCACGCGCCCCGCGTGCGTGAGCTTCGCGCGGCGTCCGCTGCGGTCGAACAGCGCGACGCCGAGATCGCTTTCGAGCTTTTGCACGAGATAGGTCAGCGCGGACGGTACGCGGTGCAGCAACTCGGCGGCCTCGGCGAACGTGCCGGTGCGGTCGATCGCGTCCAGTGCCTCAAGCGCTTCGAATGACAGCTTCATGATGAATTCCACGGGGGCATCGGGCTGTCATGTTATCGCCAAGCACGCCCGGCTCCAACACGATTCACGACAATTCAGCCGCGTACGCGATCGGAGCGCCCTCGATCGGCGCGCATCAGGCTGGCGTCGACGGCCCTTTCTTCGCGGCGGCCCGGGTGGCCTGCGCACCGGGCAGCGTGCCGAACATGTGCTGGCCGCACTTCGCGTCGCTCCACGCGGTTTTCAGCTGGATCCCGGACAGCACGCGGCGTGCGACCGGCAGGATCTGTTCGCCGGCGAGGATGCCCAGCAGGCCGGCCAATGCGACGGTGGGCGGCGCCGGCGATGCAACCCCGATCAGCGCGTAGACGACGCCCGCGAGGATGCCGGCCAATAACGATGCAATATAGGACGTCATGATTCGAATAAGGGAAATGACAACCGTGTGAAAAATACGGATAAATACCGATCGGTCGATGATCGGAAAATCAATTTGGAGCGTAGCAGGTCTGCTCCGGAGGCGCGTATTTAATTCGGCGGTTTTAAGATCTTTTAAGGCCTGAATTTAGGGTTTTTATTAATCAAATCGATTAATTGGCGCTACGATGAATTCGCGTGTTGAATGACACCGGCTGGTAGGCGAACCTCCCGTCACAGCGCAGTGGGCGCCTCCCGGTTGGCCGGTGAGGCTGGCTCTCTCTTTTCCCGCGTCAAAGGATATGACCGCCATGAGCAATCCGAAACTTGAAGTTCTCACTCCCCACAACAGCCAGATCATCTTCATCGATCAGCAGCCGCAGATGGCGTTCGGCGTGCAGTCGATCGACCGCCAGGTACTGAAGAACAACGTCGTCGGGCTCGCGAAGGCCGCGAAGGTGTTCAACATCCCGACCACGATCACGACGGTCGAGAGCGACAGCTTCTCGGGTTACACCTACCCCGAACTGCTCGACGTGTTCCCGAACCAGAAGACGCTCGAACGTACGTCGATGAACTCGTGGGACGACCAGAAGGTGCGCGACGCGCTGGCCGCGAACGGCCGCAAGAAGGTGGTCGTGTCGGGCCTGTGGACGGAAGTCTGCAATACGACGTTCGCGCTCTGCGCGATGCTCGAAGGCGACTACGAGATCTACATGGTCGCCGATGCGTCGGGCGGCACGTCGAAGGACGCGCACGACTTCGCGATGCAGCGGATGGTGCAGGCCGGCGTCGTGCCGGTGACCTGGCAGCAGGTGCTGCTCGAATGGCAGCGCGACTGGGCGCACCGCGAAACTTATGACGCGGTGATGGCGATCGCGAAGGAACACTCGGGCGCGTACGGGATGGGTGTCGACTACGCGTACACGATGGTCCACAAGACTGCACCGCGCACGGCGACGCCGCACGAGTCGATTCCGCCGGTTCCGGCGAAGTAATCGCGGGCAGTTGCGACTGCCCGTGCCGATGCCGCGTGTTCTGCACGAATACGCGCCATCGGCTCCATGAAAATCGCGGGCGGCTGCCGTGACTGCCTCACGGATGTCGCCCGCGCCTGTTTTCCAGGACGTAAAGCCTGCATTTCAACCTGACCGGGACATTGATCGTATGGAACCTTATCTGGTTTCCCTTGGCGCGGGTTTGCTGATCGGCGTGATCTACAGCGCGATCAAGGTCCGTTCTCCGGCGCCGCCGCTGATTGCCCTTGTCGGGTTGCTCGGCATGGTGATCGGCGTGCAGGCCATTCCCGCCGTCAAACAGCTTTTTGGCTTCTGATCGATACGAGGTGACGCACATGACCGCAACCGAGTCCCAACCGGATCTGATCCTTCACAACGGAAGGTTCACGACCCTCGACCGCGCGAACCCCGTCGCGACCGCCGTCGCAATCAAGGACGGCCGCTTCGTCGCCGTCGGCCACGACGCGGACGTGATGCCGCTCGCGGGCCGCGCGACGAAGGTCGTCGATCTCGAGGGCCGCGGCGCGCTGCCGGGCCTGATCGACAACCACTGCCACGTGATTCGCGGCGGCCTGAACTACAACATGGAACTGCGTTGGGACGGCGTGCCGTCGCTCGCGGTTGCAATGGACATGCTCAAGCGGCAGGTGGCGATCACGCCCGCGCCGCAATGGGTGCGCGTGGTCGGCGGCTTCACCGAGCACCAGTTCGCCGAGAAGCGCCTGCCGACGATCGACGAACTCAACGCGGCCGCGCCCGATACGCCGGTGTTCATCCTGCACCTGTACGATCGCGCGCTGCTGAACGCGGCCGCGCTGCGCGTGGTCGGCTACACGAAGGACACGCCGGAGCCGCCGGGCGGCACGATCCTGCGCGATGCCGCGGGCAACCCGACCGGGCTGCTGCTCGCGAACCCGAACGCGACGATCCTGTACGCGACGCTCGCGAAGGGGCCGAAGCTGCCGTTCGAATACCAGTACAACTCGACGCGCCACTTCATGCGCGAACTGAACCGTCTCGGCGTGACCGGCGTGATCGATGCGGGCGGCGGTTCGCAGAACTATCCGGACGACTACGAGGTGATCCGCAAGCTGCACGACGCGGGCGAGATGACGATCCGGATCGCGTACAACCTGTTCACGCAGAAGCCGAACGCCGAGAAGGAAGACTTCGTGAACTGGACGAAGAGCACGAAGTATCACGACGGCACCGACTACTTCCGCAACAACGGCGCGGGCGAAATGCTGGTGTTCTCGGCGGCCGACTTCGAGGACTTCCGCGTCGCGCGTCCGGACCTGCCGGCGCAGATGGAAGACGATCTCGAGGGCGTCGTGCGCGTGCTCGCGCAGAACCGCTGGCCGTGGCGCATGCATGCGACGTACGACGAAACGATCAGCCGCGCGCTCGACGTGTTCGAGAAGGTGAACAAGGACATCCCGCTCGAAGGGCTGAACTGGTTCTTCGATCACGCGGAAACCATCACCGAAAAGTCGATGGATCG
>NZ_JBQEPY010000030.1:0-88723 GCF_052045915.1 Burkholderia sp. 22088 | reverse complement strand
GCTGCACCGGCTGTTCCGGCTCACGCCGATGGAAACCGAAATCGCGCTGCTGCTCGTCGACGGGCTGAGCTCCGCACGTCCCGTCCGTGTGATCGGCAGCCGCACCGTGAACGTCGCGCCGTGCCCGGGCCCGCCGCTTTCCGCGGAAATCCGCCCGCCGTGCAGTTCGACGAACGTCCGGCAGATCGCGAGCCCGAGCCCGAAGCCGCCGGTCGGCGAGCCACCCGACGCGCCTCGCTGCTCGAACAGGTCGAAGATCGTTTCGAGCGCGCCGTGCGCGATGCCGACGCCGTGATCGGTGACGCGGATGGCGACCACCGGCCCTTCCACCCGGGCGCCCACGTCGATCCGTCCGCCGTGCGGCGAGAACTTCGACGCGTTGTCGAGCAGGTTGTGCAGCACCTGGACGAGCCGTGCATCGTCGCCGTGCAGCAGCACGGGATGGGCCGGCAGGTCGACGTGGATGTGCTGCCCGCGCGCGGCCAGCTTCGGCTGGATGCTTTCGACGCCGCGGCACACGATGTCGCGCACGGCGACGGGGCGATCGTTCAGCTCGACCTTGCCGGCCGTGATGCGGCCGACGTCGAGCAGATCGTCGACGAGCCGCGTCAGCTGCCCGACCTGGCGATGCACGGCGTCGCGGCATTGCGCGAGCACGGGCGCCGGATCGGGCAGGCTCTGCAGCACGCCGATCGAATGGCGCAGCGGCGAGAGATGGTTGCGCAGCTCGTGCGCGAGCATCGCGATGAACACGCTGAGCCGGTGCGTGGACGCTTCGAGTTCCTCGAGCCGCTTGCGCTCGGTCATGTCCCGCGTGATCTTGATGAAGCCGCACAGATGATTCTCGTGATCGTGCACGGGGGCGATCGTCACGCTCGCCCAGAACTGCGAGCCGTCCTTGCGCACGCGCCAGCCTTCATCCACGAAGTGGCCCCGCGCGGCCGCCTCGTCGAGCCCGTGCGACGGCCGGCCGGCCGCGATCGCATCGGGCGGATAGAAGCACGAGAAGTGATGGCCGACGATCTCGGCCGCGCGATAGCCCTTGATGCGCTCGGCACCCGCATTCCACGTCGCGACATTGCCGTGCGGATCGAGCATGAACACCGCGTAGTCGGTAATCGAGCCGACGACCGTCTGGAAACGGAACTCGGCGAAGCGATGCACCAGGTCGCGCGCGTCGGGTAAACCGGGCGGCGGATGGGAGCGAGAAGAGTCGTCGTCTTTCTTCATCGTGTGGCAGGTCGAAGACGGGCAGGCAAACGCTGCCCGGCCGCCGCCGGGCGCGCCGGCGGTGGCCACATCAAACGGATTGGCACCCCGGAAAGCATAAGGGAACTCAATTCGGCTGATCAATGGGCGCGCATCGCCCGTGCCGTCCGCGATCCCGGCAAGGGCATCCGTTCCGGGTGCGCGATGCGGCATGCCGATTGCACGCGCCTCCCGTCCGCATGCCGTGCCGCGGCCGCCCGGCCACACGTAGCGGCAAGCAGCGGCACGCCAGCAAGGAGGTCGACATGAACAGCACGCTGAACCCCGACAACGAACCGGCCGGCCCGGACGACGAGAACGCCCGTCGCGGCCGCGACGGCCGCGCGCTGGGGCCGGGCGATTCGTCCGACAGCGGCAGCGACACGGCCGGCGCGCGGCGCTATCCGTTTGACATCGATTCGCCGCTCGACGCGCATGCGCTCGAACGCGGCGATGCGTCGCTCGACAGCGATACGGACCGCACGGGCACCGGCGAGCGCGCGTCGGCGGACGGCGATTCGACGCTCGAAGAAGGTGCCGATATCGAGCCGGATCGCACCGAGCGGCTGAGCGGGCCGGATCGCGACGACGCATCCGGGGAGCCGGACGACCCGGACGATCCGGACGCCGGCGGCGGGTCATGACGCCTGGCACGCAAAAACTGCAATCGCATTGCAGATTGGCGCGCCCGGCAGCGGATCGACGGCGCGATGCGCATCCGTCGTGCGTCGGCAACGATATCGGCACGCGGCTTGCGTTCGAGCCGGCCGGCATGCGCCGAGTCGCGACCCGGCATGGGGCCGTGCGCGGCGCAGGCGCGAACAAGGAGAGACACGATGCAACGACGATATCCCGGACGGCACGGCGAGCGCGGCCTCCCGGACGACCCGGCACGATGGCCTGAGGAAGACCCTGAATCGGCGCGCCGTCGCTCGGCGAGCGAGAGCGTCGGCGCGGAAGACTGGGGCAGCGAATGGACCGAGCGCGCCGCGCGGCCGGCGGACCAGCGGCGCGGCATGTCCGACCCGGGCCGGCAGGGCGGTGCGCGCCAGCCCGGATGGGAGGCCGAACGCGGCTACCGCGAACCGGGCCGTCGTGCGGAGGGCAGTGAAGGCCCGTACGGCGGCGACCGTCCGGAATTCCGCGGTCATTTCCGGATGGGCCGGTACAGCGGCGAGCACGACCGTGGCGACCCGCGAGACGCCTCGCGCTACGGCAGCGACGCCGACCGCGACGCGCTGCGCCATCGTCGCGGGCCGAAAGGCTATACGCGTTCGGACGAGCGCATCCGCGAGGACGTGTGCGAGCGGCTCGCGCATGCGCTCGACATCGACGTGAGCGACGTCACCGTGCAGGTACAGGACGGCTGCGTCGTGCTGGACGGCACGGTGCCGTCACGCTGGATGAAGCACGACATCGAGGATCTGGCCGACGGCTGCATGGGCGTGCGCGACGTCGAGAATCGCGTGCGCGTGCACCGCGACGGCGAACACGATACGGGCATGGTGCTGCATCCCGACCAGCGGACCGTCACGCCGACGCTGCCGGCCGCGCGCGATCCCGAACCGGGCACCGCCGAACGCGACCGCGAGCGCAAGCCGCATCATTGACCGGCCGTGCAGAAACGGCGCGACCGCGGGCGGCGTGCGCATGACGACAGCCCGCACGGCCCGACGCGGGTGCGTGTTCCGGTATCGATCGGTTCACGCGCGGCCGGGTCGCGCACCGTGCGACGACGTGGCAGCGTGACGGGCCGCGTTTACGGGGGCGTCGCGTTCGACGGGCTGGTCGTGTCGGTCGCGCCGGTTGTGCCGGTTGCATTCGCGGACCCGGCGGCGTTCGTCGCGGCGCCGCCGTTCGCCGCATTGCGTTCATGCTCGGGCAGCAGCGCGAGACGGTTGTACAGCGTCTTCAGGCTGATGCCGAGCGCTTTCGCGGTGCGCGGCTTGTCGCCGTTGAAATGCCGCAGCGACGCGACGATGAAACGCTGCTGCGTATGCGCGAGCGTCGTGCCGAAATGCAGCGTCATCGCGTTGTGGCGCACGTCGTCGCGCGGCAGCAGCCGGCGCGGCAACTGCAGGTCGATCTGCTCGTCGGCGAGGATGAAGGCACGCTCGAGCGCATTGCGCAGCTCGCGCACGTTGCCGGGCCACGAATACGCGCGCAGCGCCTTCATCGCCTGCATCGACAGCCGCTTGCGCGTGCGGTGCCGCGCATTCAGCCGCTCGACGATCTGCAGTGCGATGTCGTCGACGTCGTCCTCGCGCTGCCTGAGCGCGGGCACGTGCAGCGCGACCGGCGCGATCCGGTAGAACAGGTCCTCGCGCAGCCGGCCGCTGCGCACGGCCTCGACGGGATCGTGATGGGTGGCCGCGACGATGCGCACGTCGAGCGGAATCGGCTCGTGACCGCCGACGCGGACGATCGTGTTCGATTCGAGCGTGCGCAGCAGCTTGACCTGCAGTTCGGCCGGCATCTCGGCGATTTCGTCGAGAAACAGCGTGCCGCCGCGAGCGGCTTCGAACATGCCGACATGCTGGGCGATCGCGCCGGTGAAGCTGCCTTTCTCGTGCCCGAACAACTGCGACTCCGCGATATCGGGCGGGATCGCGCCGCAGTTCACGGGGACGAATGGCCCGCGCCGGCGCGGGCTCAAGTCGTGCAACAGCCGAGCGACGATGTCCTTGCCCGCGCCGCTTTCTCCGACGATCAATACGCTGATGCGCGTCGCGGCCACGCGCGACACCTTCGTCAACAGGGTCTGGATCGAACGCGAGCGTCCGGACAGACGCTTGCCGTCATCGACGGATTTCGACATGACGTGATATCGAATGGGGAAGATTTGACCGACTATGACCCAGGCACACGAAAAAACGACACGTTATGCGCCGTTATTCATGCGCAAAGCATACGTGTTATGTCGCCGCGGCCGCATTGAATCTCGCAATGCATGCCGCGCGGGCGGATAGATTTATTCGATGAAGGGCCGATGCGCGACGTCGCTCTTCTATACTGCTAAGCGATTCCTTCGTCATGGCAGCATGGCCTGCCAGTTCATTCGCTGCAGCGTGGAATGCATTGCCTCGTGCCTGGCGGCGTGCGATGCGCTGCACATCTGTCGCGATGTCCGGTCGACACTTGCACCGGCTCGCATCACGAGGAGCTTCGATGCCCTACGTCCTGATCGTCGAAGACGATGCCGATACGCGCACGATGCTGGCGACGCTCGCGCGCACGCAGCAACTCGCCTGCGATACCGCCGCGACGCTGGAGGAAGCACGCGCGCTCGTGTCGACGCATACCCCCGATCTCGTGCTGTGCGATCTCGTGCTGCCCGACGGCAACGGGATGGACCTGTTCGACGCGTTGCCCAAGCGCGCGCATTGCGAGATGGTGCTGACCACCGGCCATGCGAGCCTCGAAACCGCGATCGACGCATTGCGGCGCGGCGCGACCGACTATCTGGTGAAGCCGCTGAACATGCAGCGGCTGAACAGCATCTTCGCGCGCGTGCCGCGCACGACCGCGCTGCACGAGGAAATCGCGGAGCTGCGCTCGGAACTGCAGCGCCTCGGCCGTTTCGGCCGCATGCTCGGCAGCTCGCCCGCGATGCAGGCCGTCTACGATGCGATCGGGCGCGTCGCGCGCACCGAGGCGTCGGTGTTGCTCACCGGCGAATCGGGCACCGGCAAGGAGCTTGCCGCGCAGACCGTGCACGACCTGAGCCTGCGCCGCCGCGGCCCGTTCCTCGCGGTGAACTGCGGTGCGATCGCCGCGAACCTCGTCGAGAGCGAGATGTTCGGCCACGACCGCGGCAGCTTTACCGGCGCGGAGCGCCAGCACAAGGGCTTCTTCGAACGCGCGGACGGCGGCACGCTGTTTCTCGACGAGATCACCGAGATGCCGCTCGAATCGCAGGTGAAGCTGCTGCGCGTGCTCGAGACGGGGCGCCTCACGCGGCTCGGCTCGACGCGCGAGATCGACGTCGACGTGCGCATCGTCGCCGCGACGAACCGCGATCCGGAAGCCGCGATGGCCGACGGCAAGCTGCGGCCCGACCTGTTTCACCGGATCAACGTGTTTCCGATTCCGCTGCCGTCGCTGCGCGAGCGCGGCGACGACATCCCGATGCTCGCCGATGCGTTCCTGCAGCACTACAACGAGGAAAGCGGCCGCAACCTGCGCTTTGCGCCGGCCGCGCGCGAGGCGCTGAAGACCTACGAATGGCCCGGCAATGTACGCGAACTGCGCAACTTCGTGCAGCGCGCGAGCATCTTCACCGACGCCGACGTGATCGACACGCTGCCGCCGCCGATCATGGAGGAACTGTCCAGCATGGTCGATTCGCACGAGGATCGCGTGACGGTGCCGTTCGGCACGCCGCTGGAGGAAGTCGACCGCAAGCTGATCCTCGGCACGATCGCGCAGTGCGGCGGCGTGAAGGCGCAGGCGGCCGAAGTGCTCGACGTCAGCCTGAAAACGATCTACAACCGGCTCGCGCAACTGGAAGACGAAACGGAGAAGCCGGACTCCTGACGCCGTCGCGATCACACTCATGCTCCCGTTTCCGCATCACGCGTGCGCAACCGGCGACGGCATCGCCGGGATGCGGCGGGCCGAGCCCGCGCGCCGGCTCGGCCGTCGCGTGAATCATCCCGTGGCGGGCGGCTGCGCGGCCGGTTCCGGCCGGCCGTCGCGCGTCGTGCCGGTCGGCGGTATCCGGGGTCGCGGCCGTCGGCCGGCCCCGCAGGAGCGTGTCCGATGACCGATCTTCCCCGGCGGCAGGCCGGAAACTACGCGACGGCCGCGATGCTGGTCGCGATCGCGACCGTGCTGCAGGTGCTCGCGATCCGCTTCGGCGGCGTGAACCTGCCGTTCGTGATGTACTACCCGCTGCTCGCAGGCGCCGCGTGGGCGACGTCGTTCCTGTTCGGGATCGTGTCGACCGTCGTCAGCGGGCTGCTCGTGTGGACCCTGTTCCTGTCCGATCCGGCCGCCTATCCGGCGCCGCTGCCCGAGCGGCTCGTGCAGCTCGGCACCTTCATCCTGATCGGTGCGCTCGTTTGCGCGATCGCGTCGATGTTGCGACAGACACGGATCACGAACGATCGCGCGCGCCGCCACGAGGCGGCTTTACGCCGGCAGCTCGAAGCCGTGCTGAGTGCGCTGCCGCACGGCGTGATCGCGGTCGACACGAAAGGGCGGCTGACCTATATCAACGCGGCGGCGGCCGAACTCGCCGGCTGCCGGCCGGACGACGCGGCGGGGCGGCCGGTGCGCGACGTGCTGCGGATCGTCGATCATGACGGCCGCCGCGTGCAGACGACGCCGCTCGATCGCGCGCTCGACGGCGCGGACGCGGTGTCCGACCGGCACTGGCTGCAGCGTGGCGGCACCGGCGATCCGGTGCCGATCGTCGAGGTCGCCGCGCCGCTCGGCGATCCGGACGGCAACCTCGACGGCGCGGTGCTGCTGCTGCGCGATGCCGGCGCGGATCGCGCACGCGTCGACGCGTCGCGCTTGCAACGCGCGGTGGTCGACGCATCGCCGGACGCAATCGTCGGCATCGACGCGAACGGCCGCATTGCCAGCTGGAATCCGGCCGCGCAGCGAATCTTCGGTTACGACGAGGCCGACGCGCGCGGCCGCATGTTCGACTCGCTGATCGCCATGCGCTGGTTGCGGCGCAATCCGCTGGCCGAATCCTTCGAAGCGATGCGCGATCCGGTCGGGCCGCTCGAACTGCTGTGCGTGCGGCGCGACGGCCGGCGTTTTCGCGCGACCGTGTCGGCGTGCCCGGTACGGGGCGAGGCACGCGAATGCGTCGCGCTGTCGCTGACGCTGCGCGAAACCGGTGCGCAGCGCCGGCGCGACCTCCGCGCGCAGCGCTCGCTGCGGGGCGCGCGCGACGCACGCGACCAGGCCGATACGTCGAACCGGCTGAAGGACGAGCTGCTGGCGACGGTATCGCACGAGTTGCGCACACCGCTGAACGTGATCTATGGCTGGGTCGAGGTGCTGCGCAATTCCGGCGACCAGGCGCTGCAGAACCAGGCGATCGATGCCATCGACCGCAGCGCGCGTTCGCTCACGCGGATGGTCGGCGACATTCTCGATGCGTCGTCGCTCGCGACCGGCAAGCTGCGCCTCGACGCGACGCCGGTCGACATCGTGCGGCTGTTCTCCGATTCGGTCGGCGCGTTCCAGACGGCCGCGTCATTGGCCGGCATCGAGCTCGAATTCGATTGCGAGACCTCGTCGTGCATTGTGTCGGGTGACGCCGAGCGGTTGCGGCAGATGTTGTCGAACCTCATTTCGAACGCGCTGAAGTTCACGCCGGACGGCGGCAACGTGACGGTCGGGCTCGCGCGCGACAACGCGCGGGTGATCCTGACCGTGACCGATACGGGGCAGGGTGTCGCGCAGGAGTTCCTGCCGTACGTCTTCGACATGTTTCGCCGCGCGGACGATTCGCCTGCGTCGTCGCGACGCGGCCTCGGTCTCGGCCTGTCGATCGTGCGGCATATCGCCGAGCTGCATGGCGGCGGCGTGACCGTCGTGAGTGCGGGCCGCAATCGCGGCACGACCTTCACGGTGACGCTGCCGGCCGGCTGGCAGCCGGTCGGCGCGATGGCGTGGGGGCTCGCGCAGGCGGGCGGGCAGCGCGAGCCGCTCGTGCTCGATGCGCAGCGGATCCTGATCGTCGACGACGATGCGACGACGCGGGCGAGCCTCACGGCTGCGCTGACCACGTTCGGCGCGTCGGTCGCGATCGCGTCGTCGGGCCGCGAGGCGCTCGCTGTGGCCGCCGACTTGCGGCCGACCGTCGTGCTGTCCGATCTCGCGATGCCCGACGGCGACGGCTTCTGGCTGCTCGATGCGTTGCGGCACGGGTCGATGAACGGCGACAGCGGGCCGCCCGACGTTTGCGTGCTCGCCGTCACCGCGCATGCCGGCCTCGCCGACCAGCGCCGTGCGCTGGAGGCCGGGTTCGACGGCTATCTGTGCAAGCCGGTCGACGTGCGCGAACTGGTGCACAAGATCGCGCACGCGACGAAGCGCGATGACTGACACGCCGGCCGCGGTTGCTTGACGTCGAGGGCGCCGGTAGTCACGACCCTCTCGCACGGATGTGAACCGGGAAAGATGTCGCTGCCGTCGACGAACCCGCGTTTTATCTCGCAGTCCTCCATTGAATGTTTACGTTGCCGTGCGCGAGTTCGCCACGGGCATCGTGGCCGATGTCGCGCTCCACGGATTGCTTCGCAACGTCCGCAACTTGAATCCTCCCGCCCGCGTCCACACCGCCGGCTCCCCGCAACCGCGATGCGTGTTCACTGATCGACGCGCTTCCTCGCCGGGCGATGCCCCCGAGGTCCGGCCCGCGCAAACGGGCCGCCGTGACTGCCTGTCGGCAAGCGGCATACCCGCACCGCTGCCGGGGGGAAACCGCCGGCCGCCATGCCGAAAAAATTACAACGCATTGGATGAAAGCGCGTCCGGCCGGCGATTGCCGCCAGCACCGGGCGGCGCGGCCGCGGCACGCGGTTTGCGCCCGTGATGTCCGCCCGCCGGCCGTGCCGGCTCGACGAAAGGAGGTCACGATGAAGGTATTCCAGCTGCAAGCCCGCTCCCTGCACATCCGCCGCCATCGCGCGAAGCGTGTCGGCATGGCGATCGCGATCGTCGCGGCGACCGCCTGCGTCACGGCCGTGCCGGACGTGTTCGCCGCCGGCGACGACAGCGCCGCGTCGTCGTCCACATCATCGACGTCATCCACGTCGTCGCATTCGACGGCCGGCAGGAAGATCCGCGACGCGACGATCACGACCAAGGTGAAGGCCGAGCTCGTCGGCACGAGCGGCCTGTCGTCCGGCGACATCCACGTGAAGACGCGGCACGGCATCGTGATGCTCACCGGCAGCGTGCCCGACGAACAGCAGCGCACGCAGGCCGTCGGCGTCGTGAAGCAGGTGGACGGCGTGCAGGACGTGCGCGACCAGCTGACCATCCGGGCCAAGTAACGTTGCCGCAACAGGAGTTCCGTCATGAACTGCATGCTCAAACCGGTCGGCGAGCAGACGATCGTGATCACCGGCGCGACGAGCGGCATCGGCCTCGTCACCGCGCGCAAGGCCGCACGGCGCGGCGCGAAGCTCGTGCTGTTCGCGCGCAACGAGGGCGCGCTGAACACGTTGTGCGAGGAAATCAGCCAGCACGGCGGCCTCGCGGTGCCGGTCGCCGGCGACGTCGCGAACCTCGAAGACGTGCAGCGCGCGGCCGCGAAGGCGGCGGACACCTACGGCGGCTTCGACACCTGGGTCAACAACGCGGGCGTGTCGATCTTCGGCACGGCGGCCGCGGTGCCGCTCGAGGATCAGCGCCGCCTGTTCGAGACCAACTACTGGGGCGTCGTGCACGGTTCGCTCGTCGCGGCCGATCACTTCCGCCGCAAGCGCGATTTCCACGGCGGCGCGATCGTCAACATGGGCAGCGAAGCATCCGATGCGCCGGTGCCGCTGCAAAGCGCGTACGCCGCGTCGAAGCACGCGGTGAAGGGCTTCACCGATTCGCTGCGGCTCGAGATGGAATCGGACCACCTGCCGGTGTCGGTCACGCTGATCAAGCCGGCCGCGATCGACACGATGTTCGTGATGCACGCGAAGAACTATATGAACGTCGAGCCGAGGCTGCCGCCGCCGATCTACGACCCCGACCTCGTGGCCGACGCGATCCTGTTCGCGGCCGCCCATCCGCGCCGCACGCTGTTCGTCGGCGGTGCCGCGAAATTCACGTCGGCGAGCGCGTACCACGCGCCGCGCCTGTTCGATCGCGTTGCGGCCACGCTGTTCTCGCGCGGCCAGCGCACGGTGCGGCCCGCGCGCCCGCGCGACGACAACGCGCTGTACGACTCGCGTCATGCGCTGCACGAGCGCGAAGGGATGGACGGCCCCGTGCTGCGCAGCTGTGCATACAACACGGTGGTGCAGCGGCCGAAGATGGCCGGCGCGGTCGCGCTCGGCGCGGCGGCGCTCGTGTTCGCCGCGCTCGCGCGTGCGCGCCGCGGGTCCGCGTGATTCCGTTTCCGTTCATTCGATCAAGGAGGTTTCGATGACATCCCGACAACACACGGGCCACGAACTCAGCCGCGCCCGCGCGCACGAAGGCGAGCGCGCGCAGCAGGACCACGACAAGGGCGGGCACCAGACCGGCCACGGCAAGCCGCCGAGCCCGGTCGACGTGCAGAAGGCGCTGAAGGGGATGGACTACCCGGCCAGCAAGGCGACCATCGTCGAATGCGCGCAACGCTCGCATGCGGCCCACGACGTGCTCGACATGCTCACGCGCATTCCCGATCGCGAATACGACACGCCGGCATCGGTGTCGAAGGAGCTCGGGCGGCTGATGTGAGCCGTGCCGCCATTGTGCCGTGCGCGCTCGCGCGCGGCGTACCGCGACAAGGAGCACGAGCATGGCGATGATCGTCGCAGGCCGCTTCACGACGTTCGATGAAGCCGAGAGCGGGGCGCGCAGCCTTTACGAGCGCGCGTTCGGCACGGACGACGTATCGATTTTCTTCCTGAACCCGGGCGGCCAGCATGCGCGCTTTCCGATCGGCGGCGACGTCTACGCCGACACGGCGGCGAAACCCGGCGGGCGCGGCGCGACGGTCGGCGCGATGCGCGGGTTGCTGATCGGCGCCGTTGTCGGGGTGGCCGTCTATGCGGTGGGCGTGCGCTACTGGTTCGTGCCGGCGGCGGGCGCACTGGCCGGCGCGTACCTCGGCGCGCTGGGCGGTGCGCTCGGCCGGATGCGCGGCGAGCAGGACGAAGGCAAGGGCACGCTTGCACGAAGCGAGACGGGCGTGATCCTCGCCGCGCATGTGACGCCGGACACGGCCGCCACGGCGGAAGACGTGCTGCGCGCGACGGGCGCGAAGTCGATCGAGCGCGTCGACGGCGACTGGCAGGACGGCAAGTGGCGCGATTTCGATCCGGTGCGCCGGCCGGACGAAGCCGCACGACGACGCGGCCGGTGACGTGGGCAGCGGCAGGCTCGCCGGCAAGGTCGCGCCCGTGGCGGACGGCGCGAGCGACATGACGGGGCAGACGCTGCACCCGAACGGCGGCTCGATCGTCGTCGGCTGAAGGCGATCGGTGGCCGTCGGTGGGCATCGGCGGCCGCTTCCACGCAAGTGCAAGGAGAAGGCAGATGAAACATCCGAACTGGACGATCGCGGCGCTTGCCGCAGGCGTGCTCGCCGTATCGGGATTCGCCGGCGCGCAGGCGCCGAGCGAGCCGCCCGCATCGAATTCGCATGTGCCGGGCGGCGTGATCAATCCGTCGTCGGGCGCGGGCGACGCGCGGATCGCGAAGGCGCCGCAGGGCGGCGACGCGGAATTCATCGACAAGGCCGCGATCGCCGGCAAGGCCGAGGTGCAGGCCAGCCAGCTCGCGCTGAAGCAGGCGCAGTCGCCGGATGTGCGCGTTTTCGCGAAGCAGATGGTGAGCGATCACGGCAAGGCGAATGCACGGCTCACCGAGCTCGCCGCGCGCAAGGGCATGAAGCCGCAGGTCGAACAGATTTCAGACCCCGACGTCGAGGCGCTGCGCGGCAAGAACGGCCGCGACTTCGACGTCGCGTATGTCGCGGCGGTCGGCCCCGACGCACACCGCAAGGCCGTCGCGCTGTTCGAAGGCGAGGCGCGCGACGGCAGGGACCCGCAGCTGCGCGAATTCGCGAGCGCCACGCTGCCGACGCTCAGGCATCACCTGAGCATGGCGCAGGCGCTCGAACGCAAGGTGGGCGCGCGGTGACGCGTGCCCGTTCATCCCCGGGCCGCGCGCGGCCCGTTTTTTTCGGAGAGGCAGTCATGGCCCATCGGCAACCGAAACACGAAGGCATCCGCGAATTGCTCTGTCAGGCATACGAAACCGAGCTTGGCGGCGCGAAGCTCTACGAGGCCGCGCTGCAGTGCGCGACCGACGGCGATCTGCACAAGGAATGGGAGAAGTACCACCGCGAGACGCTGCATCACCAGGAAGTGCTGCGCAAGGTGTTCGAGACGTTAGGCATGGACCCCGATGCGCAGTCGCCCGGACGCAGCGCGGTCGCGGCCACCGGCAAGGCGCTGGTCCACGTGATCGAGCAGGCGCGGAAGCAGGCCGATCCGGTCGTCGCGCAGGTCGTCGCGGCGGAGTGCGTGGTGCTCGCCGAGACCAAGGACCACCTGAACTGGGAGCTGATCGGCTACGCGGCCGACCAGTTGTCGGGCGATGCGGCGAAGACATTGAAGGACGCGCACGACGAGGTCGAGGCCGACGAGGATCACCACCTGTATCACACGCGCGGCTGGGCGCGCGAGATGTGGATCGAGTCGATGGGCTTCAAGGCCGTGCTGCCGCCGCCGGAGGAAGTGAAGAAGGTCGAATCGGCGGCGGAGGCGGCGCGTGCCGAGCGCTCGCGCGGCAAGATGATGTGACGGCAACGGGGCCGCGGCCGGGGCGTTGCCGCTCCCGGTTGCGGCGCCCGACGAAGGCCGCCGCGAGCTGCACGGCGATCGGTTCCGGCGACAGGAAAAAGGGGAAGCGCGATGCAACCGGACCCCGGCGACGATCCGGCCGCCGCCCGGCATCGCGCGTGGTCTCCAGCGCGATCGGAGCGGTGCCGTAGCGCACTGAACGCACGCAACGCACCTCATCTTCCGCCGTCCCCGCTTGCAAAAAAGACGCCCCGCGCGAGCGGGGCGTGTAGAAAGGAAAGCGGATGGCGCCGGCGAACCGGCGCCCCATCGTCGCGCGATCAGTGACGGTCGCGCGCGCGCGGATCGTTCAGTTCCTCGGTCGGGTCGGTCAGCCCGAGTTCGTCGCCGCCGCTCCAGTACGGCGCGCTGCCGTAGAACTCGTGCAGCGGCTCGGCCCATTGCGGATCGGCCATCGCCGGCCAGTGGTCCTTGTCGAACCCCGGCGCGTTGCGGATGCGCTCGGACGACACCGACAGCAGGAAGCATTTGCGTTCGGTGTCGAGCGTGAGCGCGCTCCACGGAATGGCGTGCAGCTTGTCGCCGATGCCGAGGATGCCGCCGCTCGACAGCACCGCGTAGGCGACGCGGCCTGAGCGCACGTCGAGCATGATGTCCTTGATCTTGCCGACGTCGTCGCCGTCGGTCGTATAGACCTTGTCGCCTTCCAGCGTATCGGCCGCCATCACGTCGGGGCCGGGGCCGGCCGCCGTTGCGGCGCCCTTGCCGATGATGCGGGTCTGACCTTGATCGGAAGTGTGCATGGTTTCCTCCAGGCTGCGTGGGGCGCGACGGTGCCCGGGGCGGGCCCTGCGGGTCGCGCGGGTATCGTGCGGCGCAAGGATCGCGCCGTCACGTCTGCTTCGGTTGCGACACGCCTTCGAGCGTGTTCGCGACGTCGTCGCGTGCCGGGCCGGCCGAACGCGTCGCGATGTCCGCGAGCGACAGCATGCCGACCAGCCGCTTGTCGTGATCGACGACGGGCAGGCGGCGCAGCTGCGCGTCCGCCATGTAGTGCTGGATCTCGTCGAGCGAATCGTCGTCGAAGCACCATTCGATCGGGCCCGATGCGACTTCGTGGACCCGCGTTTCCGGCGGCTTGCCGGCCGAGATCGCGCGCACCGCGAGATCGCGGTCCGTCACCATCCCGATCAGCCGGTTGTTGTCGCACACGGGCAGCGCGCCGATGTCGTAGCGCTCCATCAGTTGCGCGGCATGACGGATCGAGTCGGTCGGCGCGATGCGCACGACGTCCTGCGACATGATTTCGTTGACGCGATGCATGACTTCCTCCTTGAAGGTGGGGATGGCGAATTCGTCGCTGGAGTCCACAAGCCGCGTGCCTTCCTGCACGCGCGGTTCGCTTGGGTACGTCACGCGCCGTCGTCGCGTTCGCGCGGGCCCCGCCACGGCCCTTCGTCGTGCGTGCCGGGCGGCGTGTCCGGTTCAATCCGAGTGACGCCGCCGGTCGCCGGCGGGTCGCTTGCCGGAAACGTGTCCTCGAGCTGCTTGTCGATATGGCGTTCCGAATGGCGCGTGCGCGTGCGGTCCTGGTGCTTCAGCGGCGGCGTCGGGTCGGGATGCCGCTCGTGGGCCGGCGCGTCGTGGCCGGGCCGGGTCGAATCCTTCATCGCGAGGCTCCGTATCGGTGACGAGGAGCCGGGATTGCCGCAACGGCCGTGCCCGGCTCGCGGACGCGGCACACGACTTGCCGTATCGACTGCGATGACGACGCGCGGCCCGACGGGTGCCTGCCGTGCGCATTTCGAGCGGAGGCACGATGACGATTCCGAAACGACGACCAGGCGTGCGTTATGAGATCAACGTATGCGGCGGCGGATTCGATTCGGTGAAGAGCCATTTCAACGAATGGAAACACGAACCGCTGATCTACCGGCCCGAGCGCCGGATGTTCGAGGGCAAGGCCGACGTGCGGCCGTTGGGCGACGAGACGTTCGGTTCGACCGAACCGGCGCGTTTCGCGCTGCAGCGCGCGTGCGAGCCGTCCGATTCGTATGCGCTCGCGGCGTGCGTGAAGGACAACGGCCGCGAGCTGTGGCTCGTGATGGCCGCGTACGACGCATAACGACGTGCTTGAAAGATTTGCAGCGAACGGTGTAGCGAAGGCACGACGCGTCGCATGGGGCCGCGCGGGTTCGCGCCGGCGCCCGCATGCGGGCGTCGCGACCGGACGGCATGCGCATTGCGGGACTGCCGTATCCAGTCACGACCGCCGCACACGATGCCGATCCGAACCCGCCCCGATGGAATGCCGATGAAACACGATCCCGCGCAATGGCTGCAGCGGCCCATCCCGCCGTTTCCCGACCTCGAGCCGGACCCCGACGACCCCGATCCCGACGACTTGCCGCCCGACGTGCCCGAACCGCACCGGCAACCGGCAGGCGATCCGCCCGGGACCGCGCCGCCCGAGCGCGAACCGCCGTCGCGGCCGCCGCCCGTGCATGCGCCGCCGGTCGGCGGGACAGGGCGACTGCATGCGGAGGCACGGCGATGAGCGTCCGCGTGAAACCCGGCGTGCTGCGCGAGATCGCCGAGACGCTCGGCCGCCATTTCGAAGCGCGCGCGATGCCGTTCCACATCGAGGAGCGGCCGGCCGGTGCATTGCATATCGGCTTTCGCGTCGACGGCCATCCGGCGTCGCTGTCGGTGTCGTTCGACGCCGACGCATTCGCCGCGCTCGAGCGGGCCGGCATCGACCGGCAGCGCGGCACGCTCGCGCGTGTCGCGGCCGAATTCGACACGATGATGGCGCGCCGCACGCCGACCGCCTATGCCGGCGATTTCCATTTCAACCGGCTCTGAGCCGTCGATCCAACGGAGGTATTCGATGAACACGATCCAGACGATACGCGCGGGCGCCCTTGCGTTCGCCGCCGCGTGCGCGCTGGCCGCCTGCACGCAACCGACGAACGGCCCCTACGGTGCGCACGGGGCGCCGCCCGCACCGCCGGATGGCCGCGGCGCGCAGTCGACCACGACGATGCCGGACGCGAATACGCGCTACGACACGCGTCCGTCGCCGGGCAACATGATGCCGCAGGGCGCGGCCGGCGGTGAACCGGCCGACGTCCCGCCGCCGGGGCCGAACGGTGCGCAGGGCGACCGGCCGTTGCCGGGCACGCCGCCGCCGATGCAGTACTGATCGAGCGTTTTCCACGCATCACGTACGGCAGGTGGCGGCGTTCGGGGGGCACATCCGGATGCCCTTACGGACGAGCGAATGGCGTGCCCCAAAACTTGCCGCGGGCTTGTAAAAAAGCGGCCCCGGCCAGCGTCGAAGCGGGGTGCGAACCCGCGAGAACTGCGAGGCGACGCGCTTCGCCGCATTGGCACGAAAGCTGCGTAAGTCGTGCAGACGACCTAACGCGAACCGAATAATCAGGAGGCTTTCGATGCCCGTCTCGCTTGCGTTGCAGATGCGACAGCATCTGGCACTTACGCCGAGGCTTCAGCAGTCGCTGCGGCTGCTGCAGTTGTCCTCGCTCGAATTTCAACAGGAATTGCGGCAGGCGCTCGACATGAACCCGTTTCTCGAAGACGGCCCGGGCGACGAGGAAGCCGCCGACGGCGCGCCGGAGCAGCCGGCGGAAGCGGCCGCGCCCGAAGCGGCGCCCGAGCCCGAGGATGTCCGGCCGCCCGACGGCGAGGTGCCGCTGACGGCGGCGCCCGCGCCGCGCGGCACGAACCGCCAGGGCGACGATGCGGACGGCCTGTCGCCGGGCGAATGGATCGCCGCCGAACCGTCGCTGCATCAGCAGCTGCACGACGCGCTCAGGCTGTATCCGTTGAACAGGCGCGATCGCGAAGCCGCGCGCATCGTGATCGACGCGCTCGACGACGACGGCTACCTGCGCCAGGAGCTGGCCGAGCTGCGGGCCGCGGCCGATCCGGCGCTGCTGCTGTCGGAGCAGGATCTCGCGATCGCGCTGCGGCTCGTGCAGATGCTCGACCGCCCGGGGATCGCGGCGCGTTCGCTGTCCGAATGTCTCGTGCTGCAACTCGACGCGATTCCGGCCGGCACGCCGGCGCTCGCGGAAGCGAAGGCGATCGCGCGCGAGCATCTCGAACGGCTCGCCCGCCGCGAGACGGCGGAGATCCAGCGGCGTCTCGGCTGCAACCCGCAGACGATGCACGCCGCCTGCGCGCTGGTGCGCGGGCTCGACCCGCGCCCCGGCAGTCATTACGGCAGCACGCGCGGCGACTACGTGGTGCCCGACGTGATCGTGCGCCAGGTCCGCGACGAATGGATCGTGACGATCAACCCGGCCGTGCTGCCGCGCGCGCGCCTGCACGAGCGCTACGCGACGCTGTTCGCGCAGTCGAGCGGCGAGCGCGATTCGCCGCTCGGCCAGCAGCTGCAGGAAGCGCGCTGGTTGATCCGCAACGTGCAGAAGCGCTTCGACACCATCCAGCGCGTGGGCGAATGCATCGTCGCGCGGCAACGCGATTTCTTTCGTTACGGCGAGATCGCGATGAAGCCGCTCGTGCTGCGCGACATCGCGGAAGAGCTCGACCTGCACGAATCGACCGTGTCGCGCGCGACGGGCAACAAGTACATGGCCACGCCGCACGGCACGTTCGAGTTCAAGCATTTCTTCCCGCGCAAGCTCGAGGCGGCCGGCAAGGGCGTGTGCTCGGCGTCGGCGGCGAAGGTGCTGATCCGCGACATGATCGCGGCCGAGCGGCATACCGATCCGCTGTCCGACGTCGCGCTCACGGAGAACCTCGCGGGCCGCGGCATTCTTCTTGCGCGTCGTACGGTGACGAAGTATCGGCAGGCGATGAAGATTCCGGCGGCCGACCTGCGGCGTCGCGATGCCGCGTGACGTGACGGCTTGCCCGCCGAACCGATCTTCGACCGCGCGCGGCGCCGCCCGTCGTGTCGGCCCGCGCATCCACCCACGACAGGAGTGCAACCATGCCAGCAAAATCCCAGGCGCAGCAGCGTGCCGCAGGCGCGGCGCTGTCGGCGAAGCGCGGTGAAACGAAGATGAAGGACCTCAAACCGCCGGCGAAGTCGATGGCCGAGTCGATGAGCGAGAAAGAGCTCGAGAAAATGGCTTCCACGCCCGTACGCGGCAAACCGAAACACAAGCACGATGCGTGACCGACGACGACGTTTGGTGACGACCGCTGTCATCCAGGAGGGTTCCATGCTTCGATACGCCATCATCTTCTTCATCATCGCGATCGTCGCCGCCGTGTTCGGCTTCGGCGGGATTGCGGCCGGCGCGGCCGAGATCGCGAAGATCCTGTTCTACATCTTCGTCGTGATCTTCCTGGTCACGCTGCTGCTGGGCGTCGTGCGACGATGAGTGCCGCGCCCGACCGGTCGCAGCGCGTGGCCGAACTCGAACACGCGCTCGCGATCGGCTTTCCGTCGCAGTCGACCATCGTCGTGCACGCGGACGACGCATCCGGCGGCCTGACGATCCAGGTGTCGTGGGTGCGCGTGCCGTCCGACGAGGACGCGCGCGAATGGCGTTGCGCGGTCGACCTGCGGTTCGATCCCGACGTCGTCGATCGCTACGTTTTGCTCGACGCGGCCGACCGGCTGCGCGTGCGCACGCAGTTGTGCGACCGCGCGCGGCGCGCGGTGGACGAGCGCAAGCCGCGCGTCGAGGATGCCGCGATCGAATGCAGCGTGACGCTCGACGTGACACGCGCCGAATTCGACGCGGCGCTGGCCGCGCCCTGAATTCGCAGCCGGCGTCGCGGGCGCGGTCGCGGCCCGTCGTGCCGGTTTTCGCTGCCGTCAGCATGCCCGCGCCGCGGCGCGGCGGTTTGCGTGGCGGCTGCCCACCCGAATGCCACGAGGACCTTTCGATGACCCGTTCCACATCAGCCGGCAGGACCGCGCCCGCGCAGTCGACCGACAGCGCGAAGTCGCGCCAGCTCGACGAACACCGTTCGCGGCCCGACCACGAAGCGTTGCGCACCAACCAGGGTGTGCGGATCGCCGACAATCAGAACACGCTGCGCGGCGGTACGCGCGGCCCGTCGCTGCTCGAAGACTTCATCATGCGCGAGAAGATCACGCACTTCGATCACGAGCGCATTCCGGAGCGCGTGGTGCATGCGCGCGGCTCGGCCGCGCATGGCGTGTTCCGCGTCTACGAACCGATGGCCGACTATACGAAGGCCGCGTTCCTGCAGGACCCGGCCGCCGAAACGCCGGTGTACGTGCGCTTCTCGACGGTACAGGGCCCGCGCGGTTCGGCGGACACGGTGCGCGACGTACGCGGCTTCGCGGTGAAGTTCTATACGGAAGAGGGCAACTACGACCTCGTCGGCAACAACATGCCGGTGTTCTTCATCCAGGACGCGATCAAGTTTCCCGACTTCGTGCATGCGGTGAAGCCCGAGGCACCGAACGAGATGCCGACCGGCGCGTCCGCGCACGACACGTTCTGGGATTTCGTGTCGCTGGTGCCGGAGGCCACCCACATGGTGCTGTGGCTGATGTCGGACCGCGCGCTGCCCGCGAGCTTTCGCGCGATGGACGGCTTCGGCGTGCATACGTTCCGCTTCGTGAACGCGGACGGCGCCGAGCGTTTCGTGAAATTCCACTGGCGGCCCGTGAGCGGCGCGTATTCGCTGCTGTGGGACGAGGCGCAGCGGATTGCCGGCCACGATCCGGATTTCAACCGGCGTGACCTGTGGATGGCGATCGAGCGCGGCGACTATCCGGAGTTCGAGCTCGGCGTGCAGATGATCGATCCGGCCGATGCGGGCCAGTTCGACTTCGACCTGCTCGACCCGACCAAGCTCGTGCCGGAAGAGCGCGTGCCGGTGCGGCCGATCGGCCGGATGACGCTGAACCGCAATCCCGACAACTTCTTCGCGGAAACCGAGCAGGTCGCGTTTCACCCGGGCCATGTGGTGCCGGGCATCGATTTCACGAACGATCCGTTGTTGCAGGGGCGCCTGTTCTCGTACACCGATACGCAGCTGAGCCGGCTCGGCGGCCCGAACTTCCACGAGATCCCGATCAACCGGCCGGTGTGCCCGTTCGCGAACAACCAGCGCGACGCGATGCACCGGCAGACGATCAACGTCGGGCAGGCGTCCTACGAGCCGAATTCGACGAGCGGCGGCTGGCCCCGCGAGACCCCGCCGGCGCCGTCGGGCGGCGGCTTCGAGACCGTGCACGAGCCGCTCGAAGGCGAGAAGGTGCGCGTGCGAAGCGAATCGTTCGCCGATCATTTCTCGCAGGCCGCGCTGTTCTACCAGAGCATGACGGAGATCGAGCAACGGCATATCCGCGACGCGTACTGCTTCGAGCTGGGCAAGGTGACGCAGCCGCGGATTCGCGAGCGCGTGGTCAACGACATCATCGCGCGCTTCGACGCGGGGCTGGCCGCGCAGGTCGCCGAACGGCTCGGGCTGCCCGCACCGCATCCGGGTGCGACGCCTGCCGTGGCGCAGCGCTCGCCCGCGCTGAGCCTGATCGGCCGCTCGAAGCCCGGTATCCGCTCGCGCAAGATTGCGCTGATCGCGACGCCGGGTGCGAGCCAGGCGCTCGTCGAGCAAGTGCGCGACGCGCTGCAGGCCGCGCATGCGGTGCCGACGATCGTCGCGCCGACGCTCGCGCCGATCGGCAGCATCGTGCCGCAGGCGACGCTGGCCGGGATGCCGTCGGTGATGTTCGACGCGGTGTTCGTGTGCGGCGGCGACGGCGATGGCCGCGACCTCGCGCACAGCGCCGACGCGCGGCACTTCGTGCGCGAGGCGTTCAAGCACCTGAAGCCGATCGCGGCCGTCGGGTCGGGGCGGCAACTGCTGAGCGCCGCGCATCTGCCGGACCCGGCCGAAGGCGTGTGCGTCGGGCAGGCTGTCGATCTCGACGCGATCCTGAATACGCTGTCCGACTACCTCGGCCGCCATCGCGTGTGGGCGCGCGAGCAGCAGGCCGCCGAGTTGCCGGCCTAGCGCCGCGCGATCATGGACATCGTCGTCGCGCTGTTCGGACAGGGCCGGATGCTCGGCCCCGGGCAGATGGCGCTGCGCGCGATCGTCGTGTCCCTGGTCGCGCTCGTGCTGATCCGCATCGCCGGGCGGCGCGCATTCGGCCAGCGTTCGCCGTTCGACTACGTGGTCGGGATCCTGCTCGGCGCGATCCTGAGCCGCGCGGTGGTCGGTGCGTCGCCGTTCGTGGCGACCGTCGCGGCATCGTTCGCGATCGCGCTGTTGCATCGCGCGATCGGCTGGGCCTGCGTGCGCTCGCGCCGGCTCGAGCGGCTGCTGGTGGGCGTCGAGCGCGAGGTGTATCGCAACGGCCGTTTCGACGACGCGCAGATGCGCGCCGCGCTGCTCACGCCGACCGACATCCGCGAAAGCGTGCGGCAGGCGCTCGGCGCGACCGACCTGTCCGACGTCGACGCGGCGATCCTGGAGCGCAACGGCCACGTCAGCATCGTGCGGCGCAGCCGCTGCCGCAGGCCGTGACTTTCGCCGGACCACACACGCCGCAAGGAGGACATCGATGGCACGGATGATCTGGAAAGGCGCGATCAGCTTCGGGCTCGTTCACGTGCCGGTGCAGCTGTTCCCGGCCACGCGTACGGTGAAGCCGTCGTTCCGCCTGCTCGACAGGCGCTCGATGGACCCGGTCGGCTATCGGCAGATCAACAAGCGCACCGGCCGGGAAGTCACGCGCGAGGACATCGTGCGCGGCTACGAGTACGAGAAGGAGCGCTATGTCGTGCTGACCGACGACGAGATCCGCGCGGCGAACCCCGAATCGACGCAGACGGTCGACATCGTCACGTTCGTCGACGAAGGCGCCGTGTCGTTCCTGTATCTCGACACGCCGTACTACCTCGTGCCGGACCGCAAGGGCGAAAAGGTCTACGCGCTGCTGCGCGATGCGCTGAAGGACAGCGGCAAGATCGGCATCGCGCACGTCGTGATGCGCGATCGTCAGCATCTCGGCGCGCTGATTCCGGTCGGGCCGCTGCTCGCGCTCGATACGCTGCGCTGGCAGGAGGAACTGCGCCCGCTCGACGAACTGTCGGTGCCGGCCGGCGATGCGAAGCGCGCGGGCGTCAGTGCGCGCGAACTCGCGATGGCGAAGAAGCTGATCGACGACATGTCGGGTTCGTGGACACCCGACGAGTATCACGACACGTTTCGCGACGACATCCTCGACCTGGTCGAACGCAAGGTGCGCGCGGGCCGGATCGAGGAGATCGAGGACAGGCCCGCGCAGACGGGGCGCGCGGCGTCCAACGTGGTCGACCTGACCGAATTGCTGAAACGCAGCCTGAAGGGCGGTGGTGCGCGGGCAGCCGAAGCGGACGACGAGGGAGGTGCCGGGGCGCCGGCATCGTCGCGTGCCGCCGGTGCGCGGCGCAAACCGGCTGCGAAAGCGCCGGCGAAAGCGCCGACGAAAGGGGGCGCGAAGGGTACAGAAAAGGGCACCGCGAAGGCGCCCGCAAAACGCGCGGCCGCGAAGCACGGCACGGCCGTGGCGCACCCGGCGAAGAAGATCGCCGCGCGCCGCAAGCACGCCGCATGATCGCGCAACGGAGAACGACGCGATGGCCGCGAAACTCGACCCCTATCGCCGCAAACGCCGCTTCGATGCGACGCCGGAACCCGAGGGCGCGCACGGGCGGCGGCGCGCACCCGCCGAGGCGGACGCGAGGAAGTCGCGGCAGTCGCCGAAGGCGGGAACGTCCGCGCGCACGGCCCGGCCGCTGCGCTTCGTGATCCAGGAGCACCACGCGAGGCGGCTGCACTACGACTTCCGTCTCGAACTCGACGGCACGCTGAAATCGTGGGCCGTGCCGAAAGGGCCGAGCGTCGATCCGGCGGTGAAACGGCTGGCCGTGCATGTCGAGGACCATCCGCTCGAATACGCGTCGTTCGAAGGCGAGATTCCGGCCGGACATTACGGCGCGGGCTCGGTCGTCGTGTGGGACGAAGGAACGTGGACGCCCGACGGCGGCGTCGCGCAGGCACGCGCGGGCTATCGTGCCGGCAAGCTGACGTTCCGGCTCGACGGCGCGAAGCTGCACGGCGGCTGGGCGCTGGTGCGCAGCGGGCGGCAGCAGGGGCGCCAGGAGCAATGGCTGCTGATCAAGGAACGCGACAACGACGCGCGCGATGCGGCGGCGTTCGATGTCGTCGCGCAGCGGCCGGGCAGCGTGCATGACGGGCACACGCAGGCCGCGCGCGGGAAGGGGAACGGCGCCGTGCCGCCCCCTGCGCGTGCCGCGCGGCGCGGCCACGGCAACGCGCCGGGCACGCAGGACGGCGACGCCGGTAGCCCGTCGGCCGACCTGTCTCGCATGGACGGCGCCGTGCACGCAGCATTGCCCGAGCGCATCGCGCCGCAACTCGCGACGCTGGTCGATGCGCCGCCTGCGCACGGCGACTGGCGCTACGAAGTGAAATTCGACGGTTACCGGATCCTCGCGCGGATCGCGGGTCGCGGCGCGCGGCGGCACGTCACGTTGATGACGCGCGAAGGCCGCGACTGGACCGCGAAGCTGCGTGCGCAGCGCGATGTGCTCGCCGCGCTCGAGGTCGACAACGCATGGCTCGACGGCGAGGCCGTCGTGCTCGGCGAGAACGGCCTGCCCGATTTCCAGGCGCTGCAGAACGCGCTCGGCGCGGGCCGCTCGGACGCGGTGACGCTGTTCGTGTTCGACCTGCCGTTTCTCGACGGATACGACCTGCGCGACGTGCCGCTCGCCGCCCGTCGCGCGCTGCTCGAACCGCTGCTCGCCGGCTGCGATCCGGCCCGGCTGCGTTTTTCACCGGATCTCGGCGACGACGTCGTGCCGCTGATCGCGCACGCGTGCGACACGGGGCTCGAAGGGTTGATCGGCAAGCGCGCGGAGTCGCGTTATCGCGGCGGCCGCTCGCCCGCCTGGATCAAGCTGAAATGCCGGCGGCGGCAGGAGTTCGTGATCGGCGGCTACACCGAGCCGGCGGGCAGCCGGCACGGCTTCGGCGCGCTGCTGCTCGGCGTCCATGCATCGGACGCGGGCGGCAAGCGGGCACGCGGCACGCCGCCGTTGCGCTATGTCGGCCGTGTCGGCACCGGGTTCGACACGCGCCTGCTCGACCGGCTCGCGGCCATGCTGCGCAAGCATGAGCGCGACACGACGCCGTTCGACCCGCCGCCGCGCGAACGGTCGCGCACGCGCGTGCACTGGGTCGAGCCGACGCTCGTCGCCGAATGCGAATTCGCGGAATGGACGGGCGACGGGATCGTGCGGCAGGCGTCGTTCATCGCGCTGCGCGAAGACAAGCCGGCGCGGCAGATCGTCCGCGAGGTGCCGCGCCATACCGAATCGGAGACGACGATGGACGAACCCCATGCAGCGCATGGCAACCCGCATGACAACCACCCGCATGCACCGCATACCGATACCGGGCATGACCACCGGCCGCGCGCGCGAACGCATGCGTCCGCCGGCCATGCGCCCGGCGAACCCGGCGTCGATCACGTCGGCCGCGTGCGCATCACGCATCCCGATCGCGTGCTCGACCCGCGCAGCGGCACGCGCAAGATCGACCTCGCGCATTACTGGTTATGGGTCGCGCCGTGGCTGCTCCCCGACCTGAAAGGCCGGCCCGTGTCGCTCGTGCGCGCGCCGGGCGACATCGCCGGCGAACTGTTCTTCCAGAAGCATGCGGAACGCCGGGAAATCCCGTTCGTCAGGCAGCACGCGGGACTCGATCCCGGCCACGGCCCGCTGCTGTCGATCGACAGCGTCGACGCGCTGCTCGGCGCCGCGCAGATGGGCACGATCGAGCTGCACACGTGGAACGCGCACGCGTCGAACATCGAGCGGCCCGACCGGATCGTGTTCGACCTCGATCCCGATCCGGCGCTGCCGTGGCGCGCGATGATCGACGCCGCGCAGATCGTGCGCGGGCTGCTCGACGAACTGGGGCTCGTGTCGTTCTGCAAGACGAGCGGCGGCAAGGGGCTGCATGTCGTCGTGCCGCTCACGCGGCATGCGGGCTGGGACGACGTAAAGGACTTCTCCCGCGCGGTCGCGCAGCACGTCGCCGCTACGCTGCCCGAGCGCTTCACCGCGACGATGGGGCCGCGCCACCGGCGCGGCAGGATCTTCGTCGACTACCTGCGCAACGGCCGCGGCGCGAGCACGATCGCCGCGTACTCGCTGCGGGCGCGGCCCGGCATGGGCGTGTCGGTGCCGCTCGAATGGGACGAGGTGCCCGCTACGACGGGCGGCGCGCAATGGACGATCGACACGCTGCGCGAACGGCTCGACGCGCTGAAACGCGACCCGTGGGAAGGCTATGCGCACACGCGCCAGCGCATCACGGCGTCGATGCGTGCGCGGCTCGGGGCGCAAACGTGAACCCGTCAGCGCCGATGCTGCAGCCGGTGATACCAGTTCATCAGCGGCGTCGCGGAGATCCCGTGCGCGATCACCGACGCCGATACGACGACCAGCACCGGCGCCGCCAGCGAGCGCACCGCGCCGGACGGCGCGTGCTCGATCGCGAACAGCAGGTAGTAGAACGAGCCGATCCCGCGAATGCCGAACCAGGCCATCAGCCGACGCTGCGCCTGCGTCGCACGCGAACCGGCGAGCGTGACCAGCACCGCGAGCGGCCGTACGGCGACGAACAGCACGGCGGCCAGCGCGGCCGCCCCCCACGTGAGCAGCGGGCCCGGCAGCGTCGCGAGCACGCTGCCGACCATCGTCATCACGACGGCTTCCGCGATCCGTTCGAGTTCGATCGTGAAGCCGAGCACCGATTCGGCCATGAACGCGTGCGCTTTCTCCGGATGCTTCTCGGTGGCGACGACGTCTTCCGAATCGATCTGGCCGATCACTTCACGCGGCCTGCGGTCGCCGCTCGCACGGTGCTCGACGCGGCGCATCGCGACACCGGCCGCGAACGTCGCGACGAAGCCGAACGTGTGCGCGAGCTGCGCGGCGCCGAACGACAGCACGATCAGCGCGAGCGCGAAGAAGCCTTCGAGGCCGAGCGCCTGCGCGTGCCGCGTGCGCAGCCAGCCGATCAGTTTCGTCGTCGCCCAGCCGAGGGCGCCGCCGATCGCGGCCGCGCCCGCGATGCCCCACAGCGCGACGAGCGCGAACGCGCCGGACAGCGGCGCGAGCCCGTAGGTCGCGTCGCGCGTGCCGGACAGTGCGAGCCCCGCGAGCGCGAACGGCAAGGCGATGCCGTCGTTCAACCCGCCTTCGCCGGACAGCGCGAAGCGCACGAGATCGCGATCGCCCGGGTCGTGCACCTGCACGTCGTGCGCGAGCACGGGGTCGGTCGGTGCGAGGATCGCCGCGAGCAGCAGCGCCGGGCCCCAGCCGAGCCCGAGCGCGAGCACCGCGCACGCGGCGAGCAGCGGTACGGTGACGATCATCGCGAGCAAGCCGAGGCGGCACGGCACGAGCCACAGCCGGTCGGTCAGCGGCACGCGCAGCCGCAGCCCGATCGCGAACAGCGACACGAGCAGCGCGATTTCGACGATTTCACGCAGCAACGGCGCGTCGCGTTCGAGGTCGAGCTGCAGCAGGCCGGCGCCGGCCGGGCCGAGCGCGACGCCGAGCACGAGATAGATCATCGCGGTGCTGCACGGCAGGTGGCGCAGCGCCGACGTCGCGACGCCCATGCCGAGCAGCACCGCGCCGATGATCAGGTACCAGAGCGTCTCGTGCATGCGCGGGTTCGCGGCAGGCGGGGAAGGCGGACGCGCAACCCGTCAGGGCTTGCGGCCGAATGCCTCGCGCAGTTTGCGTTTCGCGCGTTCGAGCGTCGTGCGGCGCGTTTTCGGCAGGTTGCGGCCCGCGCGGTTCACGTAGAAGTTCAGCATCGACATCGCCGACTGGAACGGCGACGCCTTGCGGCGGCGGCTGTGTTCGGCCGAACGCTTCAGCGACGCGGCGATCGCCGCCGGATCGTCGGACTTGAAGATGTCGGGCTCGATGTCGAGCGCATCGCTGCGTTGCGTGACTTCGCCCGACCAGCGCTTGCGGTGTGCCGGATCGGCGCTGCGGGCGCGGCCGGGACGGCGCGTGAGGCGCTTGCCGTGTGCGTGGGAAGCAGAAGCGGAAGGCATGTGACGGGGCTCCGTATGGGGTCGAGGGATGGTCCTGCGGAGACGGGCGACGCAATCCGCGTGCCGCGCCGCGGGCGGGGGCGGACGTCGGCATGGGCATTGCTGGAACGGCCTTGCCGGACGGCACGAGCAGGCATTTCCGTTACCGCGTCATCACCACGGAGCACACGCCATGAAGCCGGCAACCGATCCGAAGCCGGTCGCGCGGCGCGATGACCGCGCGGTTTCCCGGGACGGGCGCGCGGCCACCACGCAGGAGGACATCATGCAATCGAATTCCCGGATTTGGCTGGAGAACGACGAGATCGACGGCGAGGCGCTCGACGTGGACGATCTCGACACGACGGTTCATGTCGACGTCGCGACGGGCAGGGTCATGTTCCAAGCGGCGTGGGCGAATGTGCTCGAGGCGCCGCCCGAGGTGGCGCGGTATTCGGTCGTGCTCGCGCTCGACTGCGACACGATGGAGCATTACGCGGATCTCGACGACGGCGCACGCACGCGCGTGCATGCGATGCTGCACGAGGCCGTGCAGCAGACGCTCGATCAGTTGCCCGACACCGACGAAAACCTGACGCTGACGATCGAACTGACCGACGCGATGCTCGATGCGGCGCGGCACCTGCAGTAATCGTTGCGGGCCGACGTGCCGCATCCGATTACATCCCGTTGAAATCTTTGCAGCCGGGCGCGCGGCGACGTCGAATGGGCCAGCCTCGATGCGATCGCGGGTCGTTCCCCGGCCGGTGTCGCGATGCGAGCGGGTGCGACCCTGCACGCGCACGTGCGGCGGCCTTGGCGGCCGGCACGCCGATTGCTGCACGACCGATGCGGCACGACGTGTGCCGCCCATCCGAAGGAGACATTCATGAGCGGCAGGCTGGAGCATTGCAAGGTGGCCATCCTCGCGGTCGACGGATTCGAGGAAGCCGAACTCGTCGAGCCGCAGCGCGCGCTCGCCGCCGAGGGCGCGCAGGTCGACGTGATTTCGCAGAAGCGCGGCGAGATCCAGGGTTTCCGGCACGTCGACAAGGGCGAGCGCGTGAAGGTCGACCGCACGTTCGACGACGCGCGCGAAGGCGATTACGACGCGGTCGTGCTGCCTGGCGGCGTCGTGAACGGCGACGCGATCCGGATGCTGCCGGCCGCGCGCGAATTCGTGACGGCGGCCGTCGGCGCCGGCAAGCCGATCGCGGCGATCTGCCACGGCGGCTGGCTGCTCGTGTCGGCCGGGCTCGTGGAGGGCCGCACGATGACGAGCTGGCCGAGCCTGCAGGACGATATCCGTCATGCGGGCGGCAAGTGGGTCGACGAGGAGGTCGTGCGCGACGGCAACCTGATCACGAGCCGCAAGCCCGCCGATCTGCCCGCGTTCAATGGCGCGCTGGTCGAGCGCCTCGCGTCGCGGGGGGCGTAAGCCGATGCCGGCCGATTCCGCCCGCCGCGTGACGCTGACCGACACGCCGCCCGTGTTCGACGGAGCGGCGCTGCAGTTGAGTTTCGTCGTCGACGTCGATGGCGTGCCGCAGACCTGCGCGATCACGGTCGAGGCGCTGGAGGATCATTTCGGCGCGCAGTCCGCGCTGGAGGCCGACCTGCGCGATGCGTTCGAACGCGGCCGCGCACGCATCGAGGCCGCGTGCGCGGAGGTGCTGGCCGACGGCGGCGGGGCGGACGTGGTGCTGCATAGCGGTTATTTCCGTGCGCCGGGCGGTCGGGCGCGGGCCGGGCTGTTTGGTCCGGGGAAGTCCTGACCTCCGTCGCGCTTCCCGAAGCGTCATTTCGCGCCGCATCCAGCCATCAGGCCATCCGGCCAACCGCATTACACGCCATTGAAAACTTTGCCGCGCGCCGCAGGCGTTGCCCGGTGCCACATCGCGCCGCGCGCCGAGCGCGCGGTGCGGTTCGCGTGGCGTCGACTGGCATGTTCCCTGCATGAATGGCCTGTTGCCGGCGCACGATTCGCGCCGCATGCCGATGCGACCCGTTCGTCGCATCGCACGTAGCCGCAGACGGGGAACGAGCATGCTGACCGCCCATGAATTTGCCGTGCTGTTCCTGGTGCATCACGCGCCGGAACAGATCCAGATCGACCGCGACGACGTCGTCGCCCTCGTCGAGCAACGCCTGATCGAGATGCAGCGCGACGACGCGTCCGGCGAGCGTCGGCCCGTGTTGACGGCCGGCGGTCTGTCGGTCCTGAAGTGCGTGCAGCGGCATGACGGGGTCGCGACCGACGTGTCCGACCTGAGCGACCTGAACGACGCGTGATGCGCGGCGCCGCGCGGCGTTCACCGCGCGATCGCGACGCCCGCGTTGACGGGTACGACAGGTGTCCGGCTGTCGAACGGCGGCGCGGGCAGGAAGCGGTCGATCACGCCGGCTTCGAACAGCAGGCAGTACGTCGATCCGCCGAACTGGAAGTAGCCGATCTCGTCGCCTTTGTCGACGCGCTGCCCCGGCACGACGTCGATCACGCACGACGACACGTCGCCCATCCCGACGAACACGGCCGCCACGGTGCCGATGCCGGGGTCGTCGCAGGAGAGCGCGACCACCGCGCGCGTGGCGACGGCCGTCATGTAACCCTGCGAGTCGTTCAGCCCGGCCGGATCGGTGCCCTCCGCCTCCGCGACCGAGTAGTAGGTCCCGTCGACACGGTACGCGTGCGTGACGACGCCGCGCACCGGTGCATGCCAGCGATGGTAGTTGTACGCGCTCAGGTAGGCCTGGTAGATGTCGCCGCCGACGAACCGCTCGGCGAGCGGCAGCCATGCGGGCGTGAAGAGGTCGCGCAACGAATACGGCTGCGCCTTGATCCAGAACGTGTCGCGCAGCTTCACCTTCGATTCGGTGTGGTACGGCGCGGCCTCGCATGCGCTGACGATCACGTGCGGATCGTCGCGGGCCTCGACCGGGCGCGCGCCGTCGCGAAAGCGTCGCGTGAAGAAGTCGTTCCACGAGTCGAAGCCCAGGTGCGGCTGGTCGTCGCGATACTCGAACTGGGACAGCCCGAGGCGCCTGCACGCTGCGTCGCAGAACCAGCCGTCGGGCGCCGACGTGTCGAGATGCGTGCGCGAATGCGGGCCGCCGAGGAAGTCGCACCACACGTTCAGCACGCGCTTCAGGTGCGCGTTGACGGTCGCGTCGCGAAACACCGCATGGCCCGACGGCATGCACATCGGCCAGTCGAGGAACGCGTTGATCGGGCACACGATCAGGCTCGCTTCGCTGAAAGGGGGCGTATAGGTCATCAGGTGATCGAGCACCGTCATCAGCTCGCCGATCGACGCGTAGCCGAGCCGCAGGCCCGCGTCGAGCGCCTCGTCGATTGCGCGGGTCAGGCCCATGCGCAGGACGGCATGGTCGTCGAACAGCCGCGCGAGGGCCTGCACGGCCGGCGTGCGCAACCGGTCGCCGGCATGCGTGCGGGCTTCCGCCGCGATCCCTTCGCGGAACGCGGCCATGTGGGCCTCTTCGCGCGCCATCCATTCGCCGAGCCGATGGCGCGTGGCGGGCGGCGGGTTACGGTCGGTCGGCATGGCTTCCTCCGGACGTTGGTTCGGCATGAACGTGATCAGCAAGATGCTTGCCCGGCGGCGGCACCGAAATTGCGGCGATCGTTCGTCCGTTTTTCATGACACGGGAGACGAGGATGAACGCGGCTTCGAATGCACGACAGGCGAACAAGACGAGCGAGACGAGCGCGACCGACGCGCGCCGCAGCGGCGATCCGCACACGGTGACGCCGACGCGCCCACGCGTGCGAGCGGCCAAGCCGGCGTCGCGCGACGCGCGTCGGTCGGCCGGGTGCGGCTCAGGTGGCTCAAGCGGGACGAGCGGCTCAAGCGGGCCCGTGGCCGCGCACGACGGCGACAGGAAGGGCAACCCGCTATGGGAGGACGACGGCGGCGCAATGCCGCCGGAAGAGTGGTCGTGACGGGGCAATCGCGTCTGGGCACTTGCGCAAGGTCGCTGACGTTCGGCCGATTCGATTGACGATCGCCGGTGTGCGAGGTACGACCCGCACCGGCAGAGCCGGGCAGCTTTCAACCGCCGGCACGTGCCGCCACGAGCACCGCAACAGGCAATCCGGCCAGGCAGCGACTGAGCGCCAGCATTTCGTCACGCGCATCGATCGCGTCCCGACCATTCAGCCAGTCGATCCAAGGCCCCTCGATTCCGCGCGGCAGCACGACCGCCGTATCGCCCCACTGCGCAGGCGCCACGCGGGGCATCCCGGGCACTTCCCCCAGCAACCGGCTCGCGAGCCGTGTCGCGACGATCACCACGGTGGCGGCCGCGTCGCACCGCGCGAACGCCACCGCGTGTCGCGCGAGCCCGCCGCGCACGCGTAGCGGCACGTACGCGCCGTCCGCGAACGTCGCCGGCCACCGCGCGCGCAGCGCGAGCATCCGCTCGATCAGCGCGCGTTTCACGCGTGCGTCGGGCCAGGCCGGCAGGTACGACGCGACCGGATCGTCGACCCGTTCGGCCGCCAGTGCGTCGAACGGCACGTCGCACCGGTTGTCCGGATCGACGAGCGAGTGATCCCAGCACTCGGTCCCTTGATAGAGGTCGGGCACGCCGGGCGACGCGATCCGCAGCGCCGTCTGCGTCAGGCTGTTGACGATGCCGGCCGGTGCGATCCGTGCGACGAACGCATGCAGCCGGTGCGCGAAATCGCCGGCGCCGCGCGGCGTCAGGATCGCGCGGACGAATGTTTCGCAGGCATGCTCGTAGTCCGGTTCGGGCGCCAGCCAGTCGCTGTGCCGCTTCGCTTCGCGCAATGCTTTCGTCTGCCACTGCGCGACGCGCGCGGCGAGTCCGGCCAGCCCGGCCGCATCGTCGGGCGCGAGCGCCGGCGGCCAGCAGCCGACGAGCGTCTGGTACAGCATCGCCTCCGCGGCCGGCCCCGGCGCCCACGCGAGATCGCGATGCGCGCGGCCCCGGTGCGGCAGGTTCAGCGCGCTCCAGTCGAGCGATACCGCGCGCCATGCGTCCGGGATCTCGCTGAGCACTGCGAGCCGTGCACGCGCGTCCTCGCCGCGCTTGTGGTCGTGCGTGGCCGTCGCGACGAGCCCGTGCGGCACGGTGCGCGCGCGGCGCCGGTTGCGTGCATGGAATCCGCCGCGCGACAGGCTGAAGTCGCCGGCATCGGCGCCGACCTCGTTGCGCGACAGCAGCCGGCCGTAGCGATAGTGGGCCGTATCCTCGACGCCTTTCGCGGCGAGCGGCGCGGTGAGCTGCGCGAACGCGACGCGCGCCGCGGCCAGCGCGTCGGCGTTCGCGCGCGGCACGCGTGCGGCCGGCAAGCCCAGCCACGCGGCGACGCGATCGAGCGCGAACCGGTCGGCCGGATCGATGGCCGTGCACGCGCTTTCGTACGCGTGCGCGAGCACGCGGCGGTCGGCATCGGCAGGCTCCTCGCGCGGAGCCGGATACATTCGGTACACGGGCAGCCGCACCGCCAGTTCGCCCAGCACGCGCCGAATCGCGATCAGGCTGAGGTCCCGCGTGGCGGGCGACGCGCGCGCGATCCCGTGCAGCAGCCGCGCGGCGCGCGCATGCTCGACGGCGAGCTGGCGCATCAGCACGCGCCGCTTGCCGTCGAGCGCTTCCTGCGCGAACGTGCGCGACGAGCCCGACACGGCCGCCCAGTGCGCGGCGAGCGGTTCGGCGCCGGCCGGGTCGTGCAGCAGCGCGCCGACGTCGTTCATGAAGTCGTATCCGGTCGTGCCGGCGACGGCCCAGTCGGCGCGCAGCGATTCGCCCGGCGCGAGGATTTTCTCGACGACGACATACGGCGGCGCGCTGCGCTGCGCGGCCAGCCGTGCATGCAGCCGCCGGCAGTAGGCGCGCGGATCGGCGAGGCCGTCGACGTGATCGACGCGGATGCCGTCGACGAGCCCGGCCGCGTGCAGGCGCAACGGCAGCGCGTGAACGGCGTCGAACACCGCGTCGTCGTCGACGCGGACGGCCGCGAGCGTCGCGATGTCGAAGAAGCGCCGCCAGTTCAGTTCGTCGGCGGCCGTGCGCCACCACGCGAGCCGGTAATGCTGGCGTTCGAGCAGCCGGTGCAGGCTGGTGCGCGAGCGCGCGACGCGCGGGTCGGCGCCGCGCAGCACCGCGTCGAGCGCGTGCGGGCCGTGCGCGGCCGCGTAATCGCGCAGCGCGGCATGCGCGGCGGCCAGCCGTGCGCTGTCGCGCGCCGGCGCGGCGTCGAAGCGTTCGGCGAGCGCGTTCAGGTCCGCGCGGTTCGCGAGGCGCAGGATGTCGGCATGGGTGGCGGCCGCCACGGGCAGCCGCCGTCCGGGGCACGCGATGAAGAAGCGGCCGCTGGCCGGGTCGGCGCCCAGCGTGATGTCGCCGGCTGCGAGCGCGTCGCCGTAGGGCAGGCCGAGACACGGCAGCAGCACCTTGCCGTCGAGCGCCGGATCGGGCGGATGCCAGTCGATGTCGAAATGGCGCGCGTACGGGCTGGCGGGGCCCCATTCGAGCACGTCGTTCCACCAGCCGTTCGACGAGCCGCCGACGCCCATATGGTTCGGCACGATGTCGACGATCACGCCGAGGCCGCGCGCGCGCAACGCGTCGACGAGCCGATTGAAACCTGCTTCGCCGCCGAGTTCGGGATTGAGCGTGCCGTAATCCACGGTGTCGTAGCCGTGCCGCGAGCCCGGTTCGGCGGCCGAGACCGGCGACAGGTACAGGTGGCTCACGCCGAGCCGCGCGAAGTAGTCGGCGTGCGAGGCCGCGTCGTCGAACGTGAAACCCGCATGAAGCTGCAACCGCAGCGTCGCGCGCGGCGTCATGCGCCGCGCTCCCTCGAACGGCGCGCCTGCACGACGGCGGCGATGCGTTCGCGCACGTCGGCGTCGAACAGCGTGTCGATTGTGCGCGGCAGCCGTTGCCGCCAGTTCGGATGCCCGCACGGCGGCCCCGGCAGGTTCGGCTGCGCGTCCAGCGCGAGCAGGTCCTCGAGCGGCACGATCGCGAGCGGCGACGGGCTGCGCGCGACGTACGCGAGGATCGCGCCGACCGGCGGGGCATCGGCCGGCGGGGCGGCGGCGCTGGCCGGTGCGCAGCCGGCCTGCTGCAGCGCGTGCCATAACGCCGCGCGTTCGGCGGCGCGTTCCGCGTGCGCGGCGGGAAGGCCGGAGGGCGCGTCGGGCGGCGCCGCGTTGCCGGCTTCCGGGCGCGGCGCGGTGTCGTGCCCGCGCGCCTGCACGATTTCGTCGGAATCGTGGGCACTGGCGTCGTCCGGCGCGGGAGCGGCCACGTCGTGCCTGTCCGGCTCGTCGTGCTGCGCGGCCACCTGGGCCGCGGCTTGCCGCCAGGCCAGGTCGACGCCGCGCCACCAGCCGGCCACGGTCGGCAAATCATGTGTCGACGTCGTCGCGATCGCGTCGCGGTCCCACTCGGACGGCTGCCGGAACGCGCCGCCCGCGTCGCGCTCGAACCACAGCACGCGCATGCCCGCGACCCCTTGCGCGCCGAGCCGTTCACGAAACCCGGCGGGCACCGTGCCGAGATCCTCGCCGATCGCGAGCGCCCGATGGCGGGCCGCCTCGAGCGCGACGAGCCGCATCAGATCGTCGACCGGATAACGCAGGTACGCGCCGTCGCGCGGCGAGCCGCCGTCCGGCACGATCCACATCCGCGCGAAGCCGAGCACGTGATCGATGCGGATGCCGCCCGCGTGCGCGAACGCCGCGCGCAGCAGCTCGATGAACGGCACGAAACCTTCCGCGCGCAGCGCGTCCGGCGTCCAGGTCGTCACGCCCCACGCCTGGCCGGCCGCGTTGAACAGGTCGGGCGGCGCGCCGAGCGACACGCCGCGCAGCAGCGTCGCGCCGTGCGCCCACGCGTCGCTGCCCGCGCGATCGGAGCCGACCGCGAGATCGGCGATCAGCCCGGTGGCCATGCCCGCGCGGCGTGCCGCATGCTGCGCGTCGCCGAGCGCGCGCGCGGCGCACCATTGCAGGAACGTATGGAACGCGACCGTATCGGCATGCGTGTGCGCGAATGCGTCGACTTCCGCCGATGCCGGGTCGCGCCACGGCGCCGGCCACTGCCGCCAGTCCGCCCCGAGCCCGTGTTCGAGGCAGAACGCCTGCAGCGCATCGAAGCGCGCATGCGCGTCGAGCGCCGCGCCGCCCGTCGCGCGAAACCGCTGGAACGCGTCGCGCGACGGGGCGTCGTCGGCGCGCCACGCGTCGAAGCACGCGCGCAGGCGGCGCAGCTTCAGCGGCAGCACGTGCGGCCAGTCGATCAGAGGCGCATCGGCTGCCGCACCGGCTACGTGACGCACGGCCTCGGCGCCCGGCACCGCGTCGCAGTCGAGATACGCGACGTTGTGCCAGCGCCGCGACGACGGCGAATACGGGCTGTCGTGCGCGGGCAGCGCCGGATAGCCGGCGTGCGTCGGGCTGATCGCCACCGCCTGCGCGCCATGCCGCGCCGCGCGCGCGGCCAGCCGCGCGAGCGCGGTGTAGTCGCCCGCGCCGCCGTCGCCCGCGCGGCGCAGGCTGTAGAGCTGCGCCGCGATGCCCCAGCGGCTGCCCGCATCCGTCGCACGCGTGTCGAACGGGTGCGTGCGCGGCGGTGCGATCGTCAGCCCGATGCGCCGGTCGCCGACGTCGAGCGCGTGGTAACCGGGCATCGCGAGCGGTGGCAGCGCGCCGTGCGCATCCACGCGCCCGTCGATGTGTCCGCCCGCTTCGAGCGTGATTCGGAAGCGCGCGCCCGGTTGCGCGAGCGCGGCGGGCAGGGGCAGCGGCAGGCCCGCGTCGCCGGTCACGACGCGCGGCACCGCCGCATGTCCGCCGGCGAGCGCCGCCGCGCTGTCGACGCGCTGAGCCGCCGTGCCGCACGGCCAGCCCAGCGCATCGACGAGCGCGGCGAGCGCGCGATCGTCCACCCGCCGCGCGATGCCGCCGGCATCGGTCCAGTCGGCGTCCAGGCCGGCCGCGTGCGCGAGGGTCGAGATCGAAACGTCGGTCGTCATGATCGGCTCTGCCCGTTCGCGCGATGATGCCGCGCATCGTGATTGACCGCACCGTCCCGCCACGCGATGCACGCGCGTGGCGGCAGCTTCAGGTCAGTCAGCCGGTCGCGGGCGCGCGGCGGCGTCTCGAACACGATCTTGCCGACCGGCAGTTCGGGCAGTGCCGCGTCGAGCGAGCCGAGATTCAGCGCGATCGTCAGCGTGCTGCCGTCGCCGAGGCGCCAGCGCGCGACGAGCGCCGAAGGTTCGCCGTCGCCCGCGAGCAGGTCGACGCCGAGCGCCCGCGCACCCGGCAGATGCGGCGTCACGAGCACCGCGCGCACCGTCAGCGCGCTGCGGTAGAAGCGCTGCCATGCGGCCGCATCGGGCCAGTTGTCGTCCGGCGGATGGTGCGACGACGAACGGACGAACGTCGCGATGTCGTTCGGGTCGGGGATCAGGTCGCGATGCGCGGGATCGGCGAATGCGGGAAACGCCGCGAATTCGCGGCGCCGGCCTTCGCGCACCGCGTCGGCGAGCGCGCCGTGATAGTCGGTGAAGAACTGGAACGGCTGCGTGCTGCCGTCTTCCTCGCCCATGAACAGCAGCGGGATCGGCGGCGCGAGCAGCATCAGCGCGGTGGCCGCGCGCACCGCGTCGTCGTTCGCGAGCGCGCGCAGCCGCTCGCCGAACGCGCGGTTGCCGATCTGGTCGTGGTTCTGCAGGAACGTGACGAACGCGGTGGGCGGCAGGTGCGCGCTCGGCTCGCCGCGCGCGGCGCCGTCGTGCAGCGGCGACGGTTCGCCCTGGTACGCGAAACCTTCGCCGAGCGTGCGCGCGAAATGGCGCAGCGGCGCGTCGGCGTACGCGCGGTAGTAGCCGTCGCGCTCGCCGGTCAGCAGCACGTGCGCGCTGTTGTGGAAGTCGTCGTTCCACTGCGCGTCGAAACCGCCGGGGCCGAGCAGGCTCGCCGTGTTGCGTTCGTTCTCGAGCACGAGATGAAGGTGGCGTGTGTCGCCCGCAACCGCCCGCACGCGGCGCGCGAGTTCGCGCAGCCACGCGTCGTCGCCGATCGCGTGCGCGGCGTCGATGCGCAGCCCGTCGAAACGGAATTCTTCGAGCCAGTACAGCGCATTCTCGATGAAGAACGCGCTCGTCTGCGGGTGCGAAAAATCGATCGCGGGCCCCCAGGCAGTCCGCCGGTCGTCGCGGAAGAAGGCGGGCGCGTAGCGCGGCAGCAGGTTGCCTTCCGGGCCGAAGTGGTTGTACACGACGTCGAGGAACACCTGCAGCCCGAGCCCGTGCGCGGTGTCGACGAGCGCCTTCAGCTCCTCGGGCCGCCCGTACGACGCGTCGGGCGCGAACGGCAGCACGCCGTCGTAGCCCCAGTTGCGCGAACCGGGGAACGCGTTGACGGGCATCAGCTCGACGGCGGTCACGCCGAGCGCGGCAATGGCCGGCAGCCGCCGCTCGACGCTCGCGTAGCCGCCGCATGCGCCGACGTGCAACTCGTACAGCACCGTCTCGTGCCACGGCCGGCCGCGCCATGCGCCGTCGCGCCAGCGATACGACGCCGGATCGACGACCTGGCTCGGGCCGTCCACGCCGCCGGGCTGGAAGCGCGACGCCGGGTCGGGCACGGTGAAACCGTCGTCGAGGCGGTAGCGATACAGTGCGCCCGGGCCGCACGGCGCGACCGTCTCGAACCAGCCGTCGCCGACGGGTGTCATCGGGATCGTGTGTTCGCTGTCGTCGTGCAGTTCGACGGCTGCCGTGCGGCTGGCGGGCGCCCAAAACCGGAAGCGCGTGCGGTCGGCGTCGACGCAGGTCGCGCCGAACGACGATTCGAACGCGTGCGTGCCGGTTGGACGGTCGGAACGGGATGTCATGGCGGTCCTCAGGAGGGCGGGTCGGGCGGCACGGCGGCCACCGCGATCGCGGCTGCATGCGCGGCGACGTCGAGCCCGTCGGCCGGCCAGTTGCGCGGGCCGGCGTCCGGCGTAGCCGTGTCGACCAGCACGCGGTATTCGAGCACCGGCGCGGGCGGCGCGAACACGATCGTCTCGGACGACGCGTTCAGCATCACCAGCAGCGCCTCGGTGCGCCCGGTGCGGCCCGTGCCGACACGCCGCATCGTCAGCGCGCGGCGTTCGCGGTCCTGCCACGCGGGCACGGTCATCGCGGCGCCGCGCTCGTCGAACCAGTCGATCTCGGCCATGCCCGGTGCGGCGTCGCGGTCGCCCGACGGATAACCCGGCGCGGACATCACCGGATACATGCGCCGCAGCGCGGCGAGCCGCGACACGAAGCGCATCAGCGTCACGGCTTCGTCGCCGTGAGCGAGGTCCCAGTCGAGCCACGACAGCTCGTTATCCTGGCAATACGCGTTGTTGTTGCCGTGCTGCGTGCGGCCGAACTCGTCGCCGGCCACCAGCATCGGCGTGCCGAGCGCGGTGAACAGCGTCGCGAGCATCGAGCGCGCGACGCGCGCGCGCACCGCGCGGATCGCGGCATCGTCGGTGGGCCCTTCGGCGCCCCAGTTCGTGCTGCAGTTGTCGTCGCGGCCGTCGCGGTTGTCCTCGCCGTTCGCTTCGTTGTGTTTCGCCGAATACGAGACGAGATCGGCGAGCGTGAAGCCGTCGTGCGCGGTGACGAAATTGACCGATGCCCACGTATGGCGCCGCTGGTGGTTGAACAGGTCGGCCGACCCGGCGAGCCGCGCGGCGAGCTCCGGCCGCTGGCCCGCGTCGCCGCGCCAGAAGCGCCGCACGGTGTCGCGAAAGCGGTCGTTCCACTCGGCGAAGCCGGGCGGGTGGCGGCCGAGCTGGTAGCCGCCGGGGCCGAGGTCCCACGGCTCGGTGATCAGCTTGCGCTGCGCGAGCACCGGGTCCTGCCGCAGCGCGTCGAAGAAGCCCGCGCCGGGATCGAAGCCGTGCGCCTCGCGCCCGAGCGTCACGCCGAGGTCGAAGCGGAAGCCGTCGACGTTGAACGCGGTGGCCCAGTAGCGCAGCGAATCCATCACCATCTGCACCACGCGCGGATGCGACAGGTTCAGCGTGTTGCCGCAGCCCGTCTCGTCGACATGAAAGCGCTGGTCGCCCGGCACGAGCCGGTAGTAGCTCGCGTTGTCGAGGCCGCGCCACGACAGCGTCGGGCCGAGCTCGTTGCCCTCGCACGTATGGTTGTAGACGACGTCGAGCACGACCTCGATGCCGGCCGCATGCAGCTGCCGGATCGCGATGCGCATCTCGTCGAGCCGCCGCGTCGCGAGATACGCGGGCTCCGGCGCGAAGAACGCGGCCGTGTCGTAGCCCCAGTAGTTGCGCAGCCCGCGGTTCACGAGCGCGCGCTGCTGCAGGAACGCGTGGACGGGCAGCAGCTCGACCGTCGTCACGCCGATCGACAGCAGGTGATCGATGAACGCGGGATGCGCGAATGCCGAGAACGTGCCGCGTTCGGGCGGGCGCAACCCGGCGCGGCGCATCGACGTGCCGCGCACGTGGGTCTCGTAGATCACCGTGTTGCGCCACGACACGCGCGGGCGCCGGTCGGTGCTCCAGTCGAACGCCTCGTCGACCACCACGCACTTCGGCATCGCGGGCGCCGAATCGCGGCGGTCCATCGACAGGTCCGCGCGATTCGAATGGACGCGATAGCCGAACAGCGCGTCCGACCAGCGGAACTGGCCGACCAGCTTGCGCGCGTACGGGTCGAGCAGCAGCTTGGTGGAATTGAAGCGATGGCCGTGCTGCGGCTGGTACGGGCCGTCCGCGCGAAAGCCGTACACGGTGCCCGGATGCGCGTTGGGCAGGTAGCCGTGCCACACCTCGTCGGTGCATTCGGGCAGGTCGAGGCGCGCGAGTTCCTTGCGGCCGGTCGGATCGAACACGCACAGCTGGATGCGCTGCGCGTGCGCGGAAAACACCGCGAAATTGGTTCCGAGGCCGTCCCAGGTCGCGCCGAGCGGATAGCTGCGGCCGGATTCGAGACGGGCGGGCAGGGCGGTCGGCATGGGGCGGATCTCCGTGTCGAGGGCGCGGGTAATCAGGCGGGGGTCAGCCACAGTGTCGCGAGCGGCGGAAGGCGCAGCAGTGCCGACCACGCCTCGCCGTGCGCGGGCACGGCCTCGGCCCACACGGCGCCGTCGTTGCCGGCGTTGGTGCCGCCGTACGGGGCGGCATCGGTGTTCAGCAGTTCGCGCCACTGCCCGGGGGCGGGCAGGCCGATGCGGTAGGCCGCGCGCGGCACCGGCGTGAAGTTGCAGACGGCGACCACGAGGTGCCCGGCGTCGTCGCGGCGCGCGAACGCGAACACGCTGTTGTCGCGGTCGTCGCCGATCAGCCAGGAGAAGCCGGCCGCGTGGCAGTCGAGCGCATGCAGCGCCGGTTCCGCCGCGTACGTGCGGTTCAGGTCGCGCACGAGCCGCTGCACGCCGCGATGCGCGGGCGCGTCGAGCAGGTCCCAGTGCGGCGTCGCGTCGTGCGCGAACTCGGCCCATTGCGCGAATTCGCTGCCCATGAACAGCAGTTTCTTGCCGGGGTGGGCCCACATGAAGCCGAAGTACGCGCGCAACGTCGCGAGCCGCTGCCACGCGTCGCCCGGCATCTTCGCGACGAGCGAGCCCTTGCCGTGCACGACCTCGTCGTGCGACAGCGGCAGCACGAAGCGCTCGGAGAACGCGTACACGAGCCCGAACGTCATCCGGTCGTGGTGATAGCGGCGGTGCACCGGGTCTTCGCGCAGGTACGCGAGCGTGTCGTGCATCCACCCCATGTTCCACTTGAAGTCGAAGCCGAGCCCGCCGTCGCCGGTCGGCGCGGTGACGCCCGGCCACGCGGTCGATTCCTCCGCGACGGTGACGACGCCGGCCGGCGCGGCCGCACCGTGCAGCGTGTCGTTCAGCATGCGCAGGAACGCGACCGATTCGAGGTTCTCGCGGCCGCCGTGCACGTTCGGCACCCATTCGCCTTCCTTGCGCGAATAGTCGCGGTACAGCATCGACGCGACCGCGTCGACGCGGATGCCGTCGACGTGATACCGGCGCGCCCACGCGAGCGCCGACGCGGCGAGGAACGCGCCGACCTCCGTACGCCCGACGTTGAACACGCAGGTGTGCCAGTCGGGATGCAAGCCTTCGCGCGGGTCGGCGTGCTCGTACAGCGCCGTGCCGTCGAACTGCGCCAGGCCATGCGGATCGTCGGGGAAATGCGCGGGAACCCAGTCGACGAGCACGCCGATGCCGGCCGCATGCGCGCGGTCGACGAAGCGCGCGAAGCCGTCGACCGGCCCGAAGCGCGCGGACGGCGCGAACTGCGCGAGCGGCTGGTAGCCCCACGACCCGCCGAACGGGTACTCGGCGATCGGCATGAACTCGATATGCGTGAAGCCCATGCCCCGCGCGTACGGAATCAGCCGCTCGGCGAGTTCGTCCCACGTCGCGCTGCGGTTCATCTCGTCGGGCACGCGTTGCCACGATTCCGGGTGCACCTCGTAGATCGACCACGGCACGCGGTAGCGGTCGGCACGCGGCCGCGCGTGCATCCAGCCCTCGTCGTGCCACGCGAACGCGTCGAGCGCGGCGACGTCGGCGACGACCGACGCCGTGCGCGGCGGCGCCTCGGTCGCGCGCGCACAGGGGTCGGCCTTGTGCGGCAGCACGCGCCCGTCGGCCGCGCGCAGCTCGTACTTGTAGCACTCGCCCGCGCCGATGCCCGGCACGAACAGCTCCCACACGCCCGACGGCTGCCGCAGCCGCATCGGATGGCGGCGGCCGTCCCATGCGTTGAAATCGCCGACCACCGACACGCGCTGCGCGTTCGGCGCCCAGACCGCGAAGCGCACGCCGTCGGTGTCGTCGATGCGCAGCGGCGTCGCGCCGAGGCAGTCGAGCACCGCGGCCGGATCGCCGGCCGACAGGCGCGCGAGCGTCGCGTCGTCGAGCAGCGTGCCGAACGCGTACGCATCGTCGATCACCTGCCGCGCGTCCGGCCAGTCGACCGCGAGCAGGTAGTGCGGGACGCCGCCGTTGCGCGCGATCGTTCCCGCGAAGCAGCCGGCGCGATCGACGCAGTCGAGCGTGCCGAGTTCGTCGCCGTCGGGCGACAGCACGTGCACGCCGGTCGCGCCGGGCAGCAGCGCGCGCACGACGGTCCGGCCGGTCTGCCCGTGCGGGCCGAGGCACGCGAACGGATCGGGATGACGTCCGGCGAGCAGCGCGTCGATGTCGGACCGTTCGAACAGCGTATCGGTCATCGCGTGCCTCCGTCGTCGGATGCGCCGCCGTCGTCGAGCAGCCGTTCGACCAGCGCCGCGAGCCCGCCGACCGGCACGCTCAGCCAGTCGGGGCGGTTCGCCGCTTCGTAGCACAGCTCGTACGACGCCTTGTCGATCAGGAACAGCGCGAGCAGGCGGTCGGCGTAGCGCGGATCGACGAAGCGTGCGGGCGCGAGGTCGGCGGCCGCGCGATAGCAGTCGACGAAACGGTCGGCGGCGGCCTGCCCGAAGCGGTCGAACAGCGCACGCTTGCGGCCGGCCGCCTGCGGCGGCGCCTTCTCGATCGCGAACTGCGCGGTCGCGCTCACATACGACAGCGAGCGCAGCAGGCCCGCCACGTCGCGCAGCGGATGCGACTTCGCGCGGCGGCGCTCGAGCGGGCGCGCCGGCTCGCCTTCGAAGTCGATCAGCAGCGCGTCGCCCTGCACGTCGAGCACCTGCCCCAGATGGAAGTCGCCGTGAATCCGCATGCATTGCGCGTCGAGCGTGCGCGGCACGAGTGCGCCGAGGGCCCGCACGGCCGCGTCGCGCGACGCGAGCAGCGTGTCGGCCGCCGCGCGCATCGCGGGATCGAGCGCATCGAGCCGCGTGTGCAGCACGTCGAGCGCCTGCTCGAACGACGCGATCGCGTCCGCGCACCAGCCGTCGACATGGCCGGGCGTCGCCCGCTCCGGCGCGAACGCGGGGTCGTCGGACGGCTGCGCGAGCGCGACGTGCAGCTGGCCGAGCCGCGTGCCGATGATGCCCGCGAACGCCGCGTAGCCGAGCAGCGCTTCCGGTTCCTCGTCCGCTTCGTCGGTTTCGTCGTTGTCCGCGGCCGGCAGCGCGAGTTCGTCCACCGCGCGGCGCAGGAAGTCGAAGGAGCGCGTCCACGCGTCGCCCTGGTTGTCTGCATAGCGCTGCAGGATCGCGACCGTGTGCGGCGTGCCGTCCGGGTCGACGTGCACGACTTCGCCCGCGAGCGTCGCGGTGTTCGGGTAGCCGATCCGCGTCAGGTAGCGGCTCATTTCCGCTTCCGGATGCACGCCGTGCGCGACCTTGCGCACCAGCTTCAGCACGATCGCGTCGCCGATCACGAGCGAGCTGTTGCTCTGCTCGGCCGCGAGCCAGCGCACTTCGGCGTCGTCGCCGGGGTCGAGCGCGGCGAGCGCGTCTTCCGGCAGGAACGCGAGGCGGCCGCCGTCGGAGGTCGGCACCACGGCGCCGTCGCGCAGCTTGCGCAGCATCCCGCGTGCGAACGCCGGCAGCGCGAACGCGTCGGTCAGGTAGCCGATCGTGTGGCCGCGCCGCACGCGCGCGAGCGCGAGCTGCGTGAACAGCGGCTGCGAGGTCTCGCCGCCCCATGCGGCCGCGAGCGGCACGACGTAGCGTTCGACGTCGCGCTGCGCGCCCGCTTCGACCCAGGCCTCCGCATACTCGAACGGCTCGCCCGGCACCGGCGTGACGACGTTCAGCCTGGCTTCGCCGATCGTGCGGTCCTTCGACGCGAACCAGCGCCGCCGCGCGAGCCACGACGGCAGCGCATCGTGCGCGAGCGTGTGCAGCTGCTCGAGGTTCGGCCGCGCCTCGCCGCGCCGCATCACGAGCGTCACGTATTCGGGCAGCGCTTCCGCGTGCGGCTGCCGCCACGACGGTTCGCGCCCATGTTCGGCGAGTACGAACCACAGGAAGCCGTACGGCGGGAAGGTGAGGAGATACGGGAGCTGGCCGATCGGCGGAAACGGGGAATCCGACGTCATCTCGATCGGTACGCGGCCCGCGAACCCGGACAGGTCGAGTTCGACGGCCTGCGACGCGCGCGACAGGTTCGCGACGCACAGCACCGGATCGTGGCCGTCCAGCTCGCGCAGGTACGCGAGCACCTTGCGGTTCTCCGGGCGCAGGAAGCGGATCGTGCCGCGCCCGAACGCCTGCGACGCGCGGCGGGTCGACAGGATGCGGCGCGTCCAGTTCAGCAGCGAATGCGGGTCGCGCGTCTGCGCCTCGACGTTGACCGCGTCATAGCCGTACAGCGAGCCCATCACCGGCGGCAAGACGAGCAGTTCGGGGTCGGCGCGCGAGAAGCCGCCGTTGCGGTCCGACGACCACTGCATCGGCGTGCGCACGCCGTCGCGGTCGCCGAGATGGATGTTGTCGCCCATCCCGAGTTCGTCGCCGTAGTAGATCACCGGCGTGCCGGGCATCGACAGCAGCAGCGAGTTGATCAGCTCGATGCGGCGCCGGTCGCGTTCCATCAGCGGCGCGAGCCGGCGCCGGATGCCGAGGTTCAGCCGCGCGCGCCGGTCGCTCGCGTAGGTCTGCCACAGCAGGTCGCGCTCGGAGTCGGTGACCATCTCGAGCGTCAGCTCGTCGTGGTTGCGCAGGAACACGGCCCACTGGTTGCTCGGCGCGAGCGCCGGCGTCTGCCGCATGATGTCGACGATCGGGAAACGGTCCTCGCTCGCGATCGACATGTAGATGCGCGGCATCAGCGGGAAGTGGAATGCCATGTGGCATTCGTTCTCGTCGCCGAAATACTCCTGCACGTCCTCCGGCCACTGGTTCGCTTCGGCGAGCAGCATCCGGTTCGGGTACTCGGCGTCGATCGTCGCGCGGATCTGCTTCAGGATCGCGTGCGTCTCGGGCAGGTTCTCGTTGTTCGTGCCTTCGCGCTCGACCAGATACGGCACCGCGTCGAGCCGCAGCCCGTCGATGCCGAGGTCGAGCCAGAAGCGCATCACCTGCAGCACCTCGCGCACGACGGCCGGGTTGTCGAAGTTCAGGTCGGGCTGGTGCGAATAGAAGCGGTGCCAGTAGTACTGGCCGGCGAGCGGGTCGTGGGTCCAGTTCGACGTTTCCGTATCGAGGAAGATGATCCGCGTGCCCGCGTATTTCGTGTCGGTGTCGGACCACACGTAGTAGTCGCGGTGATTCGAGCCCGGTTTCGCGCGGCGCGCGCGCTGAAACCACGGATGCTGGTCCGACGTGTGGTTGATCACCAGCTCGGTGATCACGCGGATGCCGCGCGCATGGGCTTCGCGAATGAAGCGCCGCACGTCGGCGAGCGTGCCGTAGTCGGGATGCACGTCGCGGTAATCGGCGATGTCGTAGCCGTCGTCGCGGCGCGGAGACGGGTAGAACGGCAGCAGCCAGATCGTGTCGACGCCGAGTTCGGCGATGTAGTCGAGCTTCGCGATCAGGCCGGGGAAATCGCCGATGCCGTCGTTGTTCGAGTCGTAGAACGACTTCACGTGCACCTGGTAGATGATCGCGTCCTTGTACCACAGCGGATCGTCCGCACAGAGTGCCGGTGCGCGGCGGCGCGCGCGGCGCCGGCGCGGCGTGCCGGCCGGCTCGAGCGACGGGAACTGTGCGCGACGTACGTCGTCGAGGGAATCTTCGCGTTTCATCATCCATGGGCTCCCGAAATGGGCCGGGCGTCGCCCGGTTCGCGCGCCGCCGCCCGCGCGGCGCCTGGAGACGGCGTGAGCCGCCAGATCGCATACGGCCGCACATGCGGATCGAGCGAGACGTACTGGCGATGCCCGCGCCAGGTTTGAGCGTGCGTGGCGTCCTGTTCGAGCGCGTCGAGCGGTTCGCCGTCGACGAGCCCGAAACCGCGCCACAGCGATGCGTCGAGCGTGAAGTTCGCGACCTGCGGATGCCACGGGTCGGTGCTGATCGCGACGGCGACCACGCTGTCGAACGCCGGCGTTGCCTTGACGAACACGAGCACCGCGTCGTTGTCCGCGTCGGCGAACGTGATGCCGAGGTGCGTCTGCAGTGCCGGGTGAGCGCGCCGCGCGCGGTTCAGACGCGCGATCTCGGCGCCGATGTGCGCGGCGCGGCGCCAGTCCCGCGCGCGCAGCTCGTACTTCTCCGCGTTCGCGTATTCCTCGCTGTCCGGCAGCGGCGCCGATTCGCCGAGCTCGAAGCCCGAGTACATCCCCCACGACCCGGCCAGCGTCGCCGCGAGCGCCGCGCGGATCACGAACTGCGTGCGCGGCGCGTTCTGCAGGTGGCGCGGGTTGATGTCGGGCGTGTTGACGAAGAAGTTCGGGCGGAAGAACTCGCGCGCGGGGCCGGCCGTGAGCTCGGTCAGGTAGTCGATGAATTCGCGCTTCGACTCGCGCCACGTGAAGTACGTGTACGACTGCGAGAAGCCGACTTTCGCGAGGCGATACATCATCCCCGGCCGCGTGAACGCCTCGGACAGGAACACGACGTCCGGATGCCGGCCGCGCACGTCGTCGATCATCCACGCCCAGAACGGCAGCGGCTTCGTGTGCGGGTTGTCGACGCGGAAGATCCGCACACCCGCGTCGACCCAGAACAGTATCGCGTCGCGCAGCGCGAGCCACAGGTCGGGCAACGCGTCGGGCGCGTAGAAATCGGGGTTCACGATGTCCTGGTAGCGCTTCGGCGGATTCTCCGCGAAGCGCAGCGAACCGTCGGGCCGCCACGCGAACCAGCCCGGATGCGCGGCGAGCCACGGATGGTCGGGCGAACACTGGATCGCGAAATCGAGCGCGATCTCGAGCCCGTGACCGCGCGCGGCGTCGACCAGCGCGCGGAACGATTCGAGCGTGCCGAGCTGCGGATGCACGGCCGTGTGGCCGCCGTCCGGCGAGCCGATCGCATACGGGCTGCCGACGTCGTCGGGGCCGGCCGTCAGGCTGTTGTTGCGCCCCTTGCGCGCGGTCGTGCCGATCGGGTGGATCGGCGGGAAATACAGCACGTCGAAACCCATGTCGCGGATGCGCGGCAGGTGCGCGATCACGTCGTCGAACGTGCCGTGCCGGTCCGGATCGTCGCTCGCCGAGCGCGGAAACATCTCGTACCAGCTCGAGAAGCGCGCCGCGCGGCGCTCGACGTCGACCGGGAAGGGTGTCGTGTGCGTGACGAACGGGCGGTAGCGCAGCGCCGCGAACGCATCGGCGAGCGGCGCCGCGCCGAGTTGCGCGAGCCGCGCGTCGGCCGGCGCGTCCTTGAACCCGGCGGCCAGCTGTTCCATCCGCGCGAGCGCGCGCGCATCGAGCGGATCGGCGAGCCTGAGCGCGGTCGCGAGCAGCAGCTGCGCTTCGCGCAGTTCGAGCGTCACGTCCTGACCGGCCGCGTCTTTCTTCGCGACATCGTCGACGAGCGACGCCCAGTCGTCGCGCCACGCGATCACGCGAAACTCATGGCGGCCGAGCCGGTCGAGCGTGACGCGTGCGTGCCAGCCGTCGTTCGGTTCGGCTTCGAACGGGATTTCGCGCCAGTCGTCGTCGCAGGCGGCGCGCCACTGCAGCGCGGCCGCGAGATGCGCGTGCCCGTCGGTGAAGATCGATGCATGGACGACGAGCGTCTCGCCGATCACGCGCTTGACCGCGAAGCGGCCGCCGTCGACCGACGGCTCGACGTGCTCGATCGCGATCCGGTCGGCCGCGAGCGCGGCGGACAGCGCGCCGCGCTCGCGCGCGGCGTCGGCGCGTGTCGTGGCGGGCGGTGCCGGCCACGCATGCAGCAGCGCGTATGCGCCGGGTTCGAGCGTGAACGGTTCGAGCGCGGCGGGCGAATTGGCTTGCGCACCGTCGTGCGTGACGACCCGCGTGAAGCCGCCCGGCACGCCGGGCAGGATCGTCGCGGGGTCGACCGTTGCCGCCGCGTCGAGATCGGGATTCAGGGCGATCAGCAGCGCGGCTTCGTCGTGTTCGAGCGACGGCCCGATGCCGCGCAGCAGCGCGGTCGCCGCCGCACCGGGCGCGCTCAGCTGCACGATCTCGCCGCGCGCGGCCGCGACGGGCGTGGCGCGGCGCCACGCGTTCGCATCGGCGATCGCGCCGGACAGGTCGAAGCGCGCGCGCTCGAACGCGGCGCGGTAGCGCGCCGCATCGGCGTCGCGCGCCATCAGCGGCACCGTGACACCGCGTTCGAAGCCCATCGGCACGAGCCAGCCGGTGCCGACGGCCGCGGCCGTCCACAGCGCGCGGCGATAGGCGCGGGCGACGGTATCGTCCGGCGCGTCGGGCCAGTCGTCGGCGAGGCGCTTGCCGTCGAACGCGTCGGGAAACGCGATCGGCGAGCCGATGCGCCGCAGCAGCCGGTGCTCGTCGACGAACCACGGCGCGCGCAGGTCCCACCAGCGTACCGATGAAAACACCGCGTCGAACCCGGTGCCTTCGAGCTGCGCGAGCGCGTCCCGCGCATGGCCGGGCACGCCCGCGAGCACCGCGACGTCCGGGCGCGCCCGGCGCAGCGCCACGCGCCAGCCGGGCCACCAGTCGGCCGGCAGATGATGCGGCGCGTCGACCAGGAAGCCGGCGGCACCCGCATCGGCGAATGCGCCGAGGTGCGCGCACCACCACGCGGAAAGCCCGTCGCGTACCGCGTCGCTGTCGAGGTTCGCGTGGGCGACGTCCAGCGCGTGCGCGGTGCCGCGCGGATCGATCAGCGCGTCGTCGTGCGTGCGCTCGACGTACCAGTCCGGATGTTCGGCGCGCAGCGGGTTGTCGCGCGCGATGCGGTCCGGCACGGCTTCGAGCAGCAGGCGCAGCCCGTGGCCGTGCGCGAGCTGCGCGAGCCGCGAGAAGGTTTCGAGTGCGCTTGCACGCGTCGCGAACGATTGGGCCGGACGCCGGAAATCGGCCACGTGGCGCGGAAAGCCGGCGACGCTCGCCGCCCAGAAGCCGCCGACCAGCACGTGATCGAAGCCCATGCCCGCGATGTGCGCGAATGTCTGCGGCCATGCGTCGAGCGGCCCGACGAGGCGGGCGTCGCAGAAATAGATATGCGGGGCGAAGGTCGGCGTGGAGTCCATGGCGTGGCGCGGGGCGGGTGGCGGCAGTCGATAGCGCCGATGTGCCGCAACGCGCGTGCCCGCCGGGCGGTGTCCCGCCGGGCAAGGCGCGTGCGGGAAGCCGGCCGGTGCCGGGACTGTCGTTTTTACATGAGCGCCGGGTACATGCATGCACTTACATGCGCGGTATCGAGCGGATGTCCGTGCTGTCGCCCGTGCCGCGATCGTCGTCCGCGTCGGGCAGCGGCACGCCGGGGTCGTAGCGCACCACGGCGCCGTGTTCGATCCGGTGCGCGAACGGCGGCGGCGGGTCGATCTCGTCGCCGAAGCGCGCGCGCACGAACGCGCGCAGCAGCGCCACGCGGGCATCGCGGGCGTGCGCGCCGCAGGTCGACGGGCCGTCGGCGAAGGTGGCGTCGCATTCGACGTCGTCGCCGTGGCGGGTGATCCGCAGATCGTCGACGCGGTCGAGTACCGTGCCGGCGTCGGCCCACGATGTCGATGGCGTGAACGGGGCATCGAGGTGCCGGAACGCGTCGCAGGCGGCCGTCACGACGACGGTCGGCGTGACGGCGGTGAAGCGCAGCGTGTCTTCGTCGTCCACGCACAGTGCGCGGGCGCACCAGTAGTCGAGTGCCTGTCCGTCGAGGGCGTCGGTTCGCATGGGTGGGCTCCGTCCGGTCGAAACCGGCTCACCGCGCAAGCGACGTGCCCGCTGCGGGCGTCACGCGCATTCGTGCGACCGGCGGATAGTGGGCGGACGCATTCTGCGCGCGCACGCTGCGATGCACGGCCACGTCGGCCGGCAGCTCGCCCCGGATGGGCCCGGATTGGGGCCAGCGAGAACACCGGGGCACACGGTCGGGAACGTGCGGGGCGCCGTCGGCCATCGCGTCGGCGCGTGGCGCGTGTCGCGCGGTCCCGCACGATCATCGCGCGTCGACGTCCCGGTCGCCGTCGATATGCTGCAGCAGCGCGTCGCAGCGGGCGCGCAGCGCCTGCAGTTCGGGCGAATCCGCATCGAGCCGCACGCGTTCGCCGCTGGCCGGATCGCCGTGCGCGACCGCGATGGCGTAGATGCCTTGCGCGATCGTCGTCGAGGCGTCCGCGATCTTGATCCGCTCGAGCCATCCGCATTCGGCGCGATGGCAGGCGAGCCATGCGCGCAGCGCGTCCACGAGCTGGCGGGTCGAGAGCCATGCGCCGGACCGCATGCGCGCGGCCAGCTGGCACGACACGAGATGGGAGAGCAGGTCGGCGCGGGTCACGCGAAGCTCCTTGACGCGGTATCGGGTTGACAGGTCCGTACGCAGGCGATGCTTTGCAGCGTTTCGCAGATGGCGGCGAATTCCGGTCCGCTGGTGCGCGAGAACGAAACGGAAATGTCGTCGGTGTCGGGATCGTCGTCCGACTGCTGGACGATGAACCGCTTCACGCGCACCCGGCCCGGGCCGAGCGCTTCGTGCAGCGTGCCGAGCGTCAGGCCGCCGCGCTCGACCACGAGCTGCAGCGTGCGTTGCTGGCGCTGCGCGATGAAGCGGCGCTCGAGCGGCTTCACGCCCGCGAGGATCGCGAGCACGATCGCCGTCGCGCCGACCGACGCAACCACCATGCCGCCGCCCGCGGCAAGGCCGACACCGGCCACCGCCCACAGGCTCGCGGCGGTCGTCAGCCCGCGCACGACTTCGCCGCGCAGCAGGATCGAGCCCGCGCCGAGAAAGCCGATGCCCGACACCACCTGCGCGGCGACCCGCGACGGGTCGAGCACGACGCCGTTTTGCCCGCGCACGTCTTCGAAGCCGAACGTCGACACCAGCATCACGAGCGCGGAGCCCACGCATACGAGCATGTGCGTGCGCAGCCCGGCGGCCCAGTTCAGGCGTTCGCGTTCGAGCCCTATCACGCTGCCGAGCAGCGCGGCCAGCAGCAGGCGTCCGAGAAGTTCGAGGTGGCCGATCATGATGGGAAATCCTTGCGGCCCGCGCGAGGCGGCCCGGAACGGTCAAGACTGTCGATACGGTCGATACGCAACGGCACGCAAGCCGCGTGCCGGCCGGGCACGGCGCGTGCGCACAAGGTTCGCCGCGCGCGCGGTGGTCACGCGGCGCGCATTTTTTGCATCGGAATCGCAGATAAGGACAGGAGGCCACCATGCAACATCACCAGGACGCACAGGTTCGCGACCCGTATCGCGGCCACGAAATCCTCGTCTGGGCCCGGCGCGACGAACGCGGCGCGTGGCGCGACGAGGTGCAGGTGTATGTCGGCGGCGCGCGCATCGAGCTGATCGTGCCGGAGCCGGCCGGCCCCGAATGGCTGACCGAGGTCGACGCGCTGCGCGCGGGCGTCGAGCGGGGTCGGTACCTGATCGACAAGCGCGTGGACGACGACTGAGCCGCTCGGCGGCCGCGTGGCGTTACGGCACGGCGTGGCCGGCGAAACCGACGGCGATCCCGCGCAGGCGCCGTCGGCGAGGCAGGCGGTTCAGGGGCGCGCCGCGATCTCGTCGAGATGCCACAGCAGATCGGCCGGATCGTCGTACACGCGCAGCGCGCCCGCGCGTTCCAGCTCGTCGCTGCCGTAACCGCCCGACAGCAGCCCGACGCCGAGCGAGCGGCAGCGGCTCGCGGCGAGCATGTCCCAGATGCTGTCGCCGACCACGACCGTGTGTTCGATCGGCACGTTCAGTTGCGCGGCGGCCGTCAGGAACAGGTCGGGGTCGGGCTTCGCGTACTTGACCTGGTCGCGCGTGACCACGACGTGCTTCGCCGGATCGACGCCGAGCGCCTCGAGGTTGATGGCGGCCGTTTCCATCCGTCCGCTGGTCGCGATCGCCCAGCGGATGCCCGCCGCCGACAGCGCGGCCAGCAATTCGCGCGCGCCGGGCAGCGGCCGGACCTGCGCGCGCAGCCGCTGGTACGCGGCCGCATGCAGGCGGGCAAGGCGCTCGACGCGCTCGGCGTCGAGGTTGCCCGACGTCTCCCGCAGCAGCTGATTCAGGAACAGGCCGCCGCTCATGCCGATCTTGCGGTGGATGCGCCACACCGACAGTTCGATGCCTTCGGCATCGAGCGCCTCCTTCCACGCGAGCACGTGCTGATAGACGCTGTCGACGAGCGTGCCGTCGAGATCGAACAGAAATGACGTTTCAATGCGCATGTGAATCTCCTGGCTCGCCGGGGGCGAGCGGACAAAGGTCGAGCGAACGGGTCGTGAAAGCGTGCCGCACATTATCGGCGCAAGGCCATGTCATGACCATGTCCCGCGGCCACCCCGCGCCGCGCCGCGTCAGGCGCCGCTGGTACAATCGCGGCGATCGCCGGGCCGGGTTCTCCGCGCCGCGCGCCCCCAACCCTCGTCTCGTCGAATCCACGTATGGCAACACCGGACGCAGTCAGTTCCAGGCACTCGTGGTGGGGCGTACTGGCCCTGGCCCTCACCGCCTTCATTTTCAATACCACCGAATTCGTGCCCGTCGCGCTGCTCAGCGCGATCGGCGACAGCCTGCACATGCAGGCGACCGACGTCGGCCTGATGCTGACGATCTATGCGTGGGCGGTGGCCGTCGTGTCCCTGCCGCTGACGCTGGCCACGCGCCATGTCGAGCGCCGCAAGCTGCTGTCGGTGGCGTTGCTGGTGTTCATCGGCAGTCATGTCGTGACCGGCGTCGCGTGGAATTTCGCGGTGCTGATGGTCGGCCGGCTGGGCATCGCGTGCGCGCACGCGGTGTTCTGGTCGATTTCCGTGCCGCTGGCCGTGCGCCTCGCACCGAGCGACCGGAAAAGCCGTGCGCTCAGCCTGCTGGCGATGGGCACGGCGATCGCGATGGTGGCCGGCATTCCGCTGGGGCGCGTGGTGGGCGAGACGTTCGGCTGGCGGGTCACGTTCCTGATCATCGCCGGCGCGGCGGCCGTCGCGTTGCTGCTGCTGCGCGCCACGTTGCCGGTATCGCCGAGCCAGGGCGCGGGGTCGCTCGGCAGCGTCGGCGTGTTCCTGCGCCGGCCCGCGCTGGTGGCGCTGTACGCGATCACCGTGCTCGTCGTGTCCGCGCACTTCACGTCGTACACGTACATCGAGCCCTTCGTCCAGAGCGTCAACCACGCGAGCAGCAGCCGGATCACGTATGTGCTGATCCTGTTCGGCATCGCCGGCATACCGGCGGCGATCTGCTTCAACCGCATCTATCCGCACCGTCCCGACGACTTCCTGCTCGGGTCGATCGTCGCGCTCGCGGGATGCCTGCTGATCCTGTTCCCGTGCGCGCTGAACATCGTCACGCTGTCCGTGCATACGCTGGTGTGGGGCGGGGCGATCGTCTGTTTCGGCCTGGCCATGCAGGCGTGGGTGCTGAAGCTGGCGCCGGAGGGAACCGACCTCGCGGTGTCGATCTTCTCGGGGCTGTACAACGTCGGCATCGGCGCGGGCGCGCTGATCGGCAACCATATCGCCGGCGACTTCGGGTTGCCGTGGGTCGGCACCTTCGGCGGCGTGGTCGGCGCGGTCGCGGTCGGGATCGCGTGGCTCGCGTTGCGACTTCACGCGAAACGGGCGGACGCGGAGCCGACAGCGGCGACCGGCGGGTAGCGACCGCGGCCCGGCCCGGGGCATTTGCTTCCCGCACGAACAGGGACGGGCGAACCGACGGCGCGCAGGCAAGGCGGCAAGTCGCGTGCGCGCGGCGCGGTTGCCCTGCCACGGGCGGCCGCGCCCTTCGTCGCAAGACACGCGGAACGCCGGCAAATTGCGGCATCATGGTGCCGCCGCACCCGCACGCGGTGCCCGATATTCGACTGGAGACCCTGCATGCCGATAGCCCGGATTGAAACCCGCGACGCGATGGGCGACCCCGACGAGGTCTATCTGAACCCCGGCCACGTGCTGTGGATGTCGCTGCCGACCGCCGCGCAGCGGCGGCCGGGCGGCATGGCCATCCGCGTGGACGACCGCGTGAAGGGCGGTGCGTTGCTGATGGCCGACCAGCCGCCGGCCGCCCGGCTCCTTCAGGAGCTCGGCCCGTTCGTGACGGTGACGCTCGCGAACCCGTCGTCCGACTATCCGGACGGTCTCGTGCATGTCCGCGCGCATGCGATCGTCAAGATCGCGACGGACGACCACGACAAGCCGCTCGCCGAGCGCACGCTCGGCTGGGTTCACGTCCGCGACGGCTCGGCGTTCAAGGTCAGGGATTACGCCGGCGTGGCCGCGTTATGGCAGGCGTCGGTCGCGGCGGCGTCATGAACCTGTCCGTCTCCGACATCACGCCGGAGGAGCTCCGGCTGTTCGGCGACATCGTCGCCCGCCTGGAAGAACTGGGGCCGGTCGTCGACGTGCGGACGGTCGTGCTGCCCGCGATCACGCAGCTGATCCGCGCGGATTTCGCCGCGTCGTTCGATTGCGACGAACACACCGGCCTGTGGCGCAACGGGTTCGCGTACAACGTCGATCCGCAGCAGATCGCACGGTACGAAGCGTGGTTCCAGCATATCGACCCGGTCACGCCGCAACTGCGCGCGCGCGGCGTGGCGACCTGCGTCGACGAGGTGGTGAGCCGGCGCGAGCTGGAACGAACCGAGTTCTACAACGATTTCCTGCGCCGCGAAGGCATGCATCACGGCATCAACGTCTATGCGCTCGACGGCGCGACACACGTCGGCGACCTGCGCATCTGGCGCGCGCAAGGGCGGCCGGATTTCACCGAGCGCGACAAGCTGCTGCTGAACGGCATCGAGCCGTTTTTCCGGCGCGCGCTGCTGCGGCGGCGCCACGCGTGCGCGGGGCTGACCGGGCGCGAGAGCGACGTCGCGCGGCTCGTCGCCGCCGGTTATACCGACAAGGACGTCGCGCGCACGCTCGGCATCGGGCTGTCGACGGTTCGCACGCATCTGCGGCGCGTGATGGCGAAGAAGGGCGTCGCCAACCGCGCGAGCCTGGCCGCCGCGCTGGCGTGACCGGTGGCGCGGCCGTCGGCCGGGGTCATCCATTGTGATGATGGCCGTCAAAATCGGCACACCCTACCTTGTAGCGATCCCCCGTGACGAGGAACGACGACGATGGCCACCCTGGAAACCCTGACGCTCACCGAAGTCCGGAACGCGATCCTGCGCCGGGCGTTTTCCTGTGTCGAGTACGCGTACGCGCTGATCGAGCGGCACGCACGCTGGCGCTACCTGAACGGTTTCACGTGCGTCGACGAGGCGCGGCTGCTCGCCGAAGCGGCCCGCTGCGACCGCGACCTCGCGACGTCGGCCACCCCGCACGCGCTGCTGGGCCTGCCGATCGCGATCAAGGACAACATCGACACCGCCTGCCTGCCGACCGGCAACGGCACGCTGGCGCTGCACAACCGCGTGCCGCCGCAGCACGCGCCGGTCGTGGCGCGGCTGCTCGCGCACGGGGCGCTGATCGCGGGCAAGGCCAACCTGCACGAGCTGGCATTCGGCGTGTCGGGCAACAACCGCGTCACCGGCGCGGTACGCAACCCGTACGATTTCAACCGGATTCCGGGCGGCAGCAGCAGCGGCTCGGGCGCGCTGGTCGGCGCGGGCGTGGTGCCCGCCGCGCTCGGAACGGACACCGGCGGCTCGGTCCGGATTCCGGCCGCGTTGTGCGGCGCCGTCGGCCTGCGGCCGACCGTGGGGCGCTACCCGTCGGGCGGCGTGGCGCCGATCTCGCGCACGCGCGACACCGTCGGCCCGATCGCGCGGTCGGTCGAGGACATCGCGCTGCTCGACGCGATCCTCTCCGGCACCGGCGCGCCGACGTCGATGCCGGCACGCAGCGCGTCGCGCCCCGTGCGCCTGGCCGTCCCGCGCACGACGTTCTGGCGCGGCCTCGCGCCGGACGTCGACGCGGTCGCGAATGCCGCGGTGGCGAAGCTGGAGCAGGCGGGATTCGAATGTGTCGACCTCGACCTGAACGACTATCCGGGGTTCTTCGACGACGAGCCGGCCGTCATCGCGATGTACGAATTCCGTTCGTCGATGCACGCGTACCTGGTCGAGAACGGCTACGACCTGTCGGTCGACGACATCGTCGCGAACGTGGGGAGCCCGGACGTCGCGAAGATCGCCCGCCATGTCACCGGCCCCGACGGGATCGGCGAAGCGGCCTACCGCACCGCGCTCGACCGGCGTACGCGTTCGCGTGCCGCATATCGGCAATGCCTCGCCGACAGCGGCGCCGACGCGCTGGTCTTTCCCACGACGATCGCCACCGCGTGCCCCATCCCGGCGGGCGACACGATGATGCTCAACGGCGAAACCGCTTCGGTGTTCTCGACCTACATCCGCAATACCGAGCCGGGCAGCAATGCCGGCGTGCCGGGCATGACCGTTCCGGCCGGCCTGACGGCGGACGGGCTGCCGGTCGGCCTCGCACTGGACGGCGCGGCCGGCACCGATCGCGAACTCATCGCGGTCGCGCTGGAGGTCGAGCGGGTGCTCGGGCGACTGCCGGCGCCGGACGACGGGTTCGGGGTCGAGGGCAGGTTGGGCGGTTATCCGGGCTGATGCCATGTTGCCGCGCCGGGGACGCGGACGGGGCGGCGGCCGAATTGCCGAAGCCGGAGGCGCTCGCCGCGAAGCCGGCTTCGGCATGCACGACCGGCGAATTCCCGTGACGCCGAACGGCCGTGGATCGGCACCTTGGGCGGTGGGGGCGGCGCGGTCGGGATCGTGTGGTTCACGTTGCGGCCGCACGAGAGGCGGGCGGGGGCGCAGGCGCCATCGCCGCACGCAGTATCAATGCGCGCCGGCGTTCGTGATTCCCGCTGCATCGAGCTGCCTGAGCTTCGCATACAGCGTGGTGCGCGAGATGCCCAGTTGCCGCGCGGCGGCCGACACGTTGCCGTCGTACTCGTCGACCGCACGGCGGATCGCGTCGAGCGACTGCTCGTGCAGGCTCGCCTGCGGGCTGGCGGCCGGTGCGGTGCCGCACACGTCGGCGGCGTCGTCCAGCGCATCGGATTGCCGCCGCATCGTCGCCCGGTCGAGCGGTGCGCGCACGGCCCGCACCCAGATGTGGCTGCCGTCGTCGCGCGCGATCCGCTGCGGCGTACGCGCCGGTGTCAGCAAACGACGCTGCTGCGCGGGCGTCGCGCCGGGAAAGAGTTGCCGGAGATCGTGTGGCTCGATCGGCCCGGCAGGCGCGAGCTCGAGCATCTGCCGCGCGAGCCGGCTCGCCGCGCGCACGCGGCCCGCCGCGTCGAGTGCGACGACGCCCGCGAGCGGTGTGCCGAGCCAGCGCGGATCGTACTGCACCTGCAGCAGATGGCAGTCGCGCAGCATCGCATACAGCCGCTGCTCGGCGGACAGCGCCGCATGCCGGAACTGCTCGCGCAACTGCACGACATTGCGCCGGCCGACGCCGGTGATGTCCAGCGCGCCGATCACTTCCCCGTCGAAACCGACCAGCGGCACAGCGAGGCAGAACACGCGCGAGAATTCGTCGAGATAGTGCTGGGCGCCCGCGACGACCGCCTCGGTGCCGTCGTGAATCACGCAGCTCGGCGCGGTCGTGCCGATGTTCGGCTCGACGATCCGGCGCCCGGCGACGATCGGCGTCAGCAGCGTGTCGTCGCAATGCGGGCTGCGCCGCGCGTGGACGATCGTGCCGCGCGGATTGACGCAGAAGATCGTCCACTCGCTGCCGCCGAAAGCGGCCCACAACTGCTCGATTTCCTGCGCGACGCAGCGGGTCAGCCGGCGGTCCGCGCGCGATTCGTCGAGTTCGCGCTGCATTTCGTAGCGGGCGGTTTGCCACGGCCGGAGCCCGGCGTCGCGCGAACGCAGCCACGAGCGCGCGACGCCAGCCGGCAACGCCGTTTCCGGCAGCGGTTCGCCCGCCGCGAAGCGGGCGCGGAGCCGGTCGAGGTCGACCGGCCGTGCAGGGGATTCGGGGGCTGTATTCACGCTGCGCTCCAGTGGGGTCGAAGGTTCGGGCCGGACGTGCCGGCCCGCGTGTCGCGCGAATGCGTAATATAGCCCGGCGCCCGCGGCGCGGTATTTTCGCGGCGGCTACGCCGCCGTACGAGGCCCATGCGCGCCCCCGGTCGCGATTTACCCCGCGACCGGGGGCGTGTCGCCGCTCAATGCGGCAAACGCAGGATCGGCTTGAGCGTGATGCCGCTGCTGCTGTCCTCCGCGGCCTGGTTGATCTGTTCGAGCGGATAGAACTTCACCAGCCGGTCGAACGGAAACCGCCCCTGGAGATGCAGCTGGACGAGCTGCGGAATGAACGTCTGCGGCACGCTGTCGCCTTCGACGATGCCGCGGATCGAACGGCCGCCGAGCAGCAGGTTGTTGACGTCGAATTCCGCCTTTGTCCCGAGCTTCGGCGCGCCGACCACGCCCATCGTGCCGCGCGAGCCGAGCGCTTCGATTCCCTGCGACAGCACGGCGGGCAGCCCGGTCGATTCGAGCGCGTAGTCGACGCCGCCGCCGGTGATCTGGCGGATCGCGTCGACGACATCGACTTCCTTGCTGTTGATCGTGTGCGTTGCGCCCAGCTCCAGCGCCAGCGCGAGCCGCGACGGCACGATGTCGACGGCGATGATGGTCGTCGCGCCGGCGACGCGTGCGGCCATCACGGCGCTCATGCCGACCGCGCCCGCGCCGAAGCTTGCGAAGCTGCTGCCGGCACGTACGGCGAGTGAATTGATCACCGCGCCTGCGCCGGTCTGGATCCCGCAGCCGAGCGGCCCGAGCAGTTCGAGCGGGGCTTCCGGCGGCACCTTGATCGCGTTGTTCTCGCGTGCGAGCGCATAGCTGGCGAACGACGACTGCGCGAAGAAATGATCGTGCAGCGGCTGCCCGTGTTCGTCGCGGATCGCGGTCTGTCCGTCGGCGTCGGCGCCACCGAAATTCAGCCCGAAGAAGTGCCGGCAATACGCGCCGTGACCGCCGACACAGGACGGGCAGTGGCCGCACGCGCCGTAGGTGAGCACCACGTGATCGCCCACGGCGAGCGTCTTCACGTTCGGGCCGACCGCCTCGACCACGCCGGCGCCCTCGTGACCGAGCACGGCCGGCAGCGGCACCGGATAGTACTGGTCGCGCACGATCAGGTCGGTGTGGCACAGGCCCGTCGCGACGACGCGCACCCGCACCTCGTCGCCGCGCGGCGCGCGCAGGCGGGCGGATTCGATCGAGAAGGGCGCGCCGGCCGCGCGCGCGACGGCCGCGGTGACGGCGCGTGAATCGTTTTCGGTGTACATGTTCGGTCTCCTTGTCAAATCGGATACAGCGGCGCTTCGCCCTTGATCGTCAGCCACTGCCACTGCGTGAACTCCTCCCAGTTTGCCGCGCCGCCGATGCTCGAGCCGTTGCCCGATGCGCCGACGCCGCCGAACGGGTTGATCACTTCGTCGTTGACCGTCTGGTCGTTGATGTGGAGCAGCCCGGTGTTCAGGCGCTCGCCGATCCGGAGTGCCCGGCCGACGTCGGCGGACAGGATCGCCATTGACAGCCCGTATTCGGTGCGGTTCGCGAGCGCGATGGCGTCCTCGTCCGTATCGAACGGCACGACGACCGCGACCGGCCCGAAAATCTCCTCGTCGAACGCCGGGTTGCCCGGCGCGACGCCGCTCAGCACGGTCGGCTCGAAGAACAGGTCGCGGTGGCCGCCGCCCGTCTCGACGCGCGCGCCCGCGCGACGGGCCGCGTCCACCAGGCTCGCCGCGTGGTCGAGCTGTGCGGCATTGATCAGCGGCCCGAGGCCGACGTCCGCGCTCGCGGGATCGCCGACGCGCAGGCTTCGCGCCTTCTCGACGAGCTTCGCGACGAAGCGGTCGTGAATGCCGCGCTGCACGAGCACGCGGCCGGTCGCCATGCAGATCTGGCCTTGATGCAGATACGCCCCCCACGCGGTATTGGCGACGGCGCGCTCGAGGTCGGCGTCGTCGAGCACGATCAGCGAGTTCTTGCCGCCGAGCTCGAGCGAGACCTTCTTCAGATGGCGGCCGGCCGCTTCGCCGACCTTGCGCCCCGCCGCGGTGGAACCGGTGAACTGGATCATCGCGACGTGCGGATCGGCAACCAGTGCGGCGCCGGCTGCGCCGTCGCCGGGCAGCACGTGCAGCACGCCTTCCGGCAGGCCGGCGAGCTCGAACACGCGGGCGATCGCGACGCCGCCGCACACGGCGGTACGCGGATCGGGCTTCAGCACGACCGCGTTACCGAGCGCGAGCGCGGGCGCGACCGCGCGCATCGCGAGGTACAGCGGGAAGTTGAACGGCGAGATCACGCCAACGACGCCGCGCGGGCGGCGGCGCGCGAGCGACAGCCGGCCGGCCACCGACGGCAGCACTTCGCCGGCCGCGCGCGATGGCAGCCCGGCTGCTTCGTGCAGCGCCTTGATCGTGACCGACGTTTCAAACGACGCCTTCGCGCGCGTCGAGCCGCTTTCGCGCACGAGCCAGTCGACGATCGCATCGAAGTGAGTTTCCGCGACGGCGGCCGCGCGGCGCAGGACGGCCGCGCGCTCGTCGTACGGCAGCGCGAACCATGCGGGCTGTGCGCGATGTGCGGCGGCCGACGCTTCGGCCACCGCTGCGCCGTCCGCGACGCCGATGCGGCCGAGCGTGTTGCCGGTCGCGGGTTCGATCACGTCGGCCGCGTGCGGGCTGGCGTGCCAGCGTCCGTTGAAAGTCTTGCCGTGCCAGATGTCGGCGTCGAACAGTGCCGTGTTGCTGCTGCTATCCATGTACGCTCCTGAGGAATTCGGATCGGCCGGATCGGGGTTCTCGCCTGGGCGTCGACCGGCATGCGCGCGAGGGTAGGCGGGCGCGGCGAAGCGGGGCTATCCGGGTTTCTTCCCACCCGCGGAGGGCGCGTGGAATGGGGGGCATCTGCGAATTTGTGTGCGGAAACTGAACAGTCGTTGTGCGGGTTGGTGCCGCACGCCGTCTGGGGACTCGGCAGGTTATGGCAGGTGTAGTGCGACGTGCGCTGCGTCTGAAGGCTCGGCGCGCAAACCTGTGGGAAGACACCTGAGCTCACGCTTCGTCGGAGCGGTAGTTGGCGACCCGCAAGGGGGTCGTGTTTGCGCAAAACGGACATTCGAAGCATTCGCCACGAACGTTGCACCGCATAGCGGTGCCTATCCCGGTGCTAGCGCGTTAAAGCTTCCATGGTTTGGACAATACGGCCAAACTTGTCATTGCCCTCAAAGGCCGCACAGGTCCGTGCGTATACCTGTTCCTTCCCGTCATTCTTGGAAAAAAATACTTCCGCGCAATCGCAGCGTAAGGTTGCCACCTTTGCATGAGTCCGGGTATCGCTTAACGTCGCGACCCAGCAACTATCGGCACATCCACAGCTACCGTAGGCAAGTACTTGATGGCGCCGGTGCCAAGGCAACGGCTCGGTCCTCACGCCTTGCGCTCCAACCTTTGACAAGAATAAGAGCGCGAGCAAACACACGGCCGTGCGCGTTCTATTGCGGTTCATGTCTATAACCATCGAGATTTGATTTTACTAATAGTGACCTGCGGCGGGATTTTGCAGCCACGCCCGATGAGTATCTTGGCCTCGGCGCGACTGCGGAATCATTCTCGATTAAATCGTTTCTCCCGCAGCGTGCCGTTGGAACCTTCAACGGAGTCGTTCTGCCAAGGGCGGCAAGAACGGACACAGCGTGTACGATCTGGTCTTCAAGAAAACCATCCAAGGAGAGCGGAATGAATCCGGAACAGGCCCGAGCCGAAGAAACCCAGGCGATGGAGCGCATGGTGGCCGCCACGCTGCGCGTGCAGAGTACGTTCGCCTCGATGCAGAAGCAATTTCCGCCGCAAGGCAGCGGCGAGCCTTCGCCGTTCGCGCTGCAAACCTTTGATGCCGCCCTGCAGGAACTTGAAGACGCACAGGCCGCGTTCGATGCGCTGCTGAACGATCTGATCGACGGTAACCGCTAAAGGCTACGCCCTTATCTGCACCGATTGTCGACGATCGAAAAAGCTGTGTCGAACGGTCGCTTGAATCCATCGCCGACGGCGGCCGACCGCCGGTCTGTGACGCATGACCGGCGCAGATCGACCCATACCAGCCGGTTGATTAGCTTCCAGTCGGCGGTCGTTTCCGCACGCAACAACGGCCATTCACCCATGCGGCCGATCATCGAAATCTATGGAACGTCACGAGTGTCTACTTCCGCGACCTTGTGCTTTTTATCTCCAGATAATTCCGCTCGTATGCGTCTAAAAGCGCCCCAACTTGCTTATCAACGGCATCGTGCTTTTCCGGACTTCTCAGCTTTAAAAGTAGCTTGCAAATATATTTTGCCGGGAACTTCATAACAACTACATTATGAGATTTATTCAACTCCTTAATCCAATCAAGATCTTTTCCGGCCCTCGGACTCTCGTCGACATCCCGTGTAATCATAAAGCCAAGTCGCCCATACGTATTAGTTAAATACGATTGCATTTGCCGATATTCAGCAGCGCCAATATCGACGTAATTTTTCGTCTCAAAAATTACTTGGCGAACCCCGTAATCGGAGTAGGCGCGACGCCAGAATTCTGAGGCTTCGCGATTTCGCCCAATGATGTCGCGTCGCTGAACCGCCGCTCCGTTCGGATGCGGTTGGATATTTGTCAAATGCGTGGCAAATATAGTCCGCAATGCTTCAAGGCACCACGATTCAAACTCCCTCGCACCATCTTGACCCTCAGGGATTTTATCCAACTGCGTGATTATCTGCCCAATCTTTGCCCTTCTTATTTCCGGAGTTGTCGAAGCAACTTTGATGTCGTATTCATCGGTAATTTCTTCGGCTTCATCGGGCATGAGAGCGTTTCGCGTGAGATTCAATCCCAACCAATAGCACGGATGAATCAGGAGCCGCTCGCTGTCGACAAATGCTTTATCCGGGGTGCGTCCGTCGTGACAAAAAGTGAAAGCCGACGTGAGAGGTTCATGAACCCCTAAAAATCCAACGCTGTACAAGCCTTGAAGTATCCCACTCGGTTCGAGTAATCGAAAGTCTTGCAACACTCCTTGCGGTGTGGTCTCCGGCAGACGTTCGATGACTTGACGAATGGCATCCATTGCAGTGGATGCTACAAACTCCGGCTCACCGTTTGCAAACGCGTTCGACGCTTCTTGTATAGACGGGAAGATGCGCTGATACTCCTTCCAAAGGTCGTCCAGCCGTCCGTGAGAAATTGACCTCGCCGCTTGGTCGAGATCACTTAAGATCGCCGTATAGCGACCGTCACGTGCCGCATAATAGAAACTCTCATTCAGCAATGATAGTAGATCTCGAGGCCGATAAAGCGTGAATTGCAGGCAGCGCTTAAATCCTTCACGCCCCTGTAAATCGCCAGCGGTACACCTATCCCAGATTCGCTGATCGCGCTCGCCTTCCAAATTGAAGGATAACCTCATTCGCGCCGCAACAAGCACGAGAAGCTGAGCCCAATCCCAATGGAGCCGGATCACTTGGCCTTCTATATTTCTGGAATAGTCAGGATCTTCCTTGGAGAGCGCCCGATATATATTATCACGAAGAAAAATGATAGGCCGGATTTTCTCCGTCTTCTTATTTAATTCAATTGATGCATACACAAGACCAGTAATAATGCCTATGCCAATTGAGTCGGGTTCATAACCCTCATCCAGTCGATCCATTAAAACCACGAATTTTCTATCCATTTTCGCAAGGATATTAACTATGCGTGGCTCGACATCACCCAGTTCAAGATTTGCCGAAAGATCACCGACGGCCTCCTCCGGTGAGTCTGCAGACAGAAAGCCTTTCGCGATAGCTCGACACTTCTGTAGCAAGCTTCCTTTCGTCGTCTGCCATTTTTTTACATGTGCGGCGACAACTCCGTCCTCGGCAACGAGCTTAGTTGTTTTGTAGTTTCGTTCCAGTGCGGACGCGACTTCCATCAATATCGCATATCGCCATAGCAGTCGGGTTGACGCGCGCGCTAAGTTGAACGATGTCGAAAACGGCTTTAACATCGACCTGAACCCGATTACCTCATCGTCCTCAGGTGCGAATCCGAGCACATGTACTCGCTTGTCTGCCTTCCAGTGACGCTGAAGTTCTAAAAACAGGGCGCTCTTCCCTGTACCTCGTCGTCCGACGACCACCGTGCGCTCGTCAGACTCAATCAATGACCGAAAATCAGCGGTGGGAACAAATGCTGACGTGAGCATCCGTTGGTCGTTTTCGGCAGTTCCGTCTCCGAGCCGATTCGTTTCGATCGTATTCTTTGAATTAGGGTCAGCCATTTCTGCTTCGCGTATGGACGGTATTGGGATTTGTACGTCAATCCGATGCTTTTCGAATGGAGCGACATCGACTTTAGCGGCAAACAAGCTCTGCCGCCAGCTCCTGCACGCTCGCACAATCCACTACCGAACGGCAGTTTCGTGGAGTGATCCGACGTTCCAGCGTCCCAGTGTGGACGATTCCGAATAGCCGCTCGTGGCCGACAGCGCCCGTCAGCCTCTGATGAACAACGGACATCGACAACGAACGTCGACACCCGCCAACCCAATTCCTTCCGGTTGTTCGCGGAAACCGACGCCGAAGCTGAACGCCGGACGGCCAGCCCCACCATTTTTCCCGTCAGGAAAACCCTGATCGACTCGGCAGGCCGTCGGTTTCAGGCCGTTTTCCCGCTGCCGCAAGCCGCCGCAGTGCGCCCCCGTCCAAACCGTACCCCGCACCCGCACGACCGCGACCCATCAAGCCTCTCAGCCCGCATACCTAGCCAAAACAGGTATGGCGCACCGCAGTATTCAGCGTGATGAGCGTGAATTCAATACCTGCCAGGTATCAAAAATCCCGCCTAAAAGTATTGGACGCTCCATCTGGCCGGGACGTATAAATCGCCTCAAGAACTTCACCCCCACCGCGTGCCCCATGTCCTCCGTCACCATCGAACGTATCGAAACCCGCCTCGTCGACCTGCCGACGATCCGCCCGCACAAGCTGTCGATGGCCACGATGCACGGCCAGACGCTGATGCTCGTGAAGGTGTTCTGCAGCGACGGTGTGACGGGCCTCGGCGAAGGCACGACGATCGCCGGCATGGCCTACGGCCCGGAAAGCCCCGAAGCGATGAAGCTCGCGATCGACGCGTACCTCGCACCGGCGATCGTCGGCAAGGATGCGACGCGCGTCCAGACGCTGATGGCGTTCCTCGGCAAGCTCGCGAAGGTCAATCACTTCGCGAAAAGCGCGCTCGAAACCGCGCTGCTCGACGCGCACGGCAAGCGGCTCGGCGTGCCGGTGAGCGAGCTGCTCGGCGGGCGCCGGCGCGATCGCCTGCCGGTCGCGTGGACGCTCGCGTCGGGCGACACGGCCACCGACATCGCCGAAGCCGAGCGCATGCTCGACCAGCGCCGCCACAACGTGTTCAAGCTGAAGATCGGCGCGAAGGCGCCCGAGACGGATATCCGGCACGTGGCCGAGATCAAGAAGGCCGTCGGCGATCGCGCATCGGTGCGCGTCGACGTGAACATGGCGTGGAGCGAAACGCAGGCCGCGCGCGCGATTCCGGCGCTGGCCGATGCCGGCTGCGAACTGGTCGAGCAGCCGGTGGCCTCGGCCGCGGCGCTGGCGCGCCTGATGCGCCGCTTCCCGGTCGCGCTGATGGCCGACGAAATCCTGCAGGGCCCCGACAGCGCGTTCGAGATCGCGAAGCATCACGGCGCGGACGTGTTCGCGATCAAGATCGAACAGAGCGGCGGCCTGTTCGCCGCGCAGCGCGTGGCCGCGATCGCGGACGCGGCCGGCATCGAGCTGTACGGCGGCACGATGCTCGAAGGCGCATTCAGCACGGTGGCGTCCGCGCACCTGTTCGCGAGTTTCGCGAACCTGCAGTGGGGCACCGAACTGTTCGGGCCGCTGCTGATCACCGAAGAGATCCTGACGCAGCCGCTCGATTACAGCGACTTCGAACTGACCGTGCCGGACGGCCCCGGTCTCGGCATCGAACTCGACGAGGACAAGGTCAGGCGTTTCACCCGCGACGGACTCACCCGCGTCGCGCGGTAGCCCGAGTCAGGCACAGCCGTCATTCCCCCCAAATACACGTGGAGACACCATCATGAGCGTCAAAGTTTTCGAAACCCGGGAAGTGCAGGATCTGCTGAAGGCCGCGTCGAACGCGGGCGCGGACAGCACGAAGGGCGGCAACGCGCGCACGCAGCAGGTCGTGCTGCGGCTGCTCGGCGACCTGTTCAAGGCGATCGACGATCTCGACATCACGCCCGACGAAGTGTGGGCCGGCGTGAACTACCTGAACAAGCTCGGCCAGGACGGCGAAGCGGCGCTGCTCGCGGCCGGCCTCGGCCTCGAGAAGTTTCTCGACATCCGGATGGACGCCGAGGACGAAGCGCTCGGCCTCGACGGCGGCACGCCGCGCACGATCGAAGGGCCGCTGTACGTCGCCGGCGCGCCGGTGCGCGACGGCGTCGCGAAGATCGACCTCGATGCGGACGACGGCGCGGGCCCGCTCGTGATCCACGGCACGGTCACCGGTGTCGACGGCAAACCGGTGGCCGGCGCGGTGGTCGAGTGCTGGCATGCGAACTCGCACGGCTTCTACTCGCACTTCGACCCGACCGGCAAGCAGAGCGACTTCAACCTGCGCGGCGCGGTGAAGACGGGCGCCGACGGCAAGTACGAATTCCGCACGCTGATGCCGGTCGGCTACGGCTGCCCGCCGCAGGGCGCGACGCAGCAGCTGCTGGACAGCCTCGGCCGCCATGGCAACCGCCCGGCGCACGTGCACTTCTTCGTGACCAGCGACGGCCACCGCAAGCTGACGACCCAGTTCAACATCGACGGCGACCCGCTGATCTGGGACGACTTCGCGTATGCGACCCGCGAGGAGCTGATCCCGCCCGTCACCGGCAAGACCGGCGGCGCCGCGCTCGGCCTGAAGGCCGATGCGTACCAGGACATCGAGTTCAACTTCGTCCTGACGCCGCGCGTCGAGGGCAAGGACAACCAGATCGTCGAACGCCTGCGCGCTTCCGCCACGGCCTAACCGCCCGACGGCACGGCGGCGCGCAGCCGCCGCCGCCGGCCGGGTTCCCGCGAGATTCAACCGATTACCGATGCGAGCGTGCTTGCAGGACGCGGCACGCGCATGGGAGGAGCCATCATGTCCGCCACGATCGACCAAGCCACCGACCTGGATCACCTGCTCGCCACCGCCGTGCAGGACGACAAGGAGGCCGGCGTATTCCGCTGCCGCCGCGACATCTTCACGAACGCCGAGCTGTACGAGCTGGAGATGAAGCACATCTTCGAAAGCAACTGGGTGTACCTGGCGCACGAAAGCCAGATTCCCGAGAACAACGATTACTACACGACGTGGATCGGCCGCCAGCCGATCGTGATCACGCGCGACAAGACCGGCGAGCTGCACGCGGTCATCAATGCCTGCGCGCACAAGGGCGCGATGCTGTGCCGCCGCAAGCACGGCAACAAGGGCAGCTTCACGTGCCCGTTCCACGGCTGGACGTTCTCGAACACCGGCAAGCTGCTGAAGGTGAAGGACGAGAAGACGACGGAATACCCGGTGCAGTTCAACACGCACGGCTCGCACGACCTGAAGAAGGTGGCGCGCTTCGCGAACTATCGCGGCTTCCTGTTCGGCAGCCTCAGCGCCGACGTGCTGCCGCTCGAGGACTACCTCGGCGAGGCGCGCGTGATCATCGACCAGATCGTCGACCAGGCGCCGAACGGGCTCGAGGTGCTGCGCGGCAACTCGTCCTACATCTACGAAGGCAACTGGAAGATGCAGATGGAGAACGGCTGCGACGGCTACCACGTCAGCACCGTGCACTGGAACTACGCGGCGACGATGGGCCGCCGCAAGGAAGACGGCACCAAGGCCGTCGATGCGAACAGCTGGAGCAAGTCGGTCGCGGGCGTGTACGGCTTCGACAACGGCCACATCCTGCTGTGGACGAAGACGATGAACCCGGAAGTGCGGCCCGTGTACCAGCATCGCGATGAAATCAAGGCGCGCGTCGGCGACGTGCAGGCCGACTTCATCGTCAACCAGACGCGCAACCTGTGCGTGTACCCGAACGTGTTCCTGATGGACCAGTTCAGCACGCAGATCCGCGTGGTGCGACCGCTCGGCGTCGACAAGACCGAAGTCAGCATCTTCTGCTTCGCGCCGAAGGGCGAGAGCGAAGCCGACCGCACGACCCGCATCCGCCAGTACGAGGATTTCTTCAACGTGACGGGCATGGGCACCGCCGACGATCTCGAGGAGTTTCGCGCGTGCCAGGCCGGTTATGCGGGCATCACGGCGATGTGGAACGACCTGTCGCGCGGCGCGCCGCTGTGGGTCGACGGCCCGGACGAGAACGCGAGGAAGATGGGGCTGAACCCGCGCATTTCCGGCGAGCGCAGCGAGGACGAAGGGCTGTTCGTGTGCCAGCACGAACACTGGGTGAACGTGATGCGCGATGCGCTGAAGAAGGAACGCGGGGAGGTGGCAGCATGAGCTTCGATTACCGGACTGTCTGCGCCGCGCTGTATCGCGAAGCGCGCCTGCTCGACGATCGCCAGTGGGACGAGTGGCTGACCTGCTACACGGAGGACGTCACGTACTGGATGCCCGCGTGGGACGACGATGACCGGCCGACCGACGATCCGCAAAGCCAGATCTCGCTGATGTATTACGCGGACCGCGGCGGCCTCGAGGATCGCGTGTTCCGGATCAAGACCGAGCGCAGCGGCGCATCGACGCCCGAGCCGCGCACCAGCCACAACGTGACGAACGTCGAGGTGCTGGCCGAACGCGAGAACGAAGTGGACGTGCGCTACAACTTTCACACGCTGAACCACCGCTACCGCGTGACCGATCACTTCTTCGGCACGATGTTCGTCACGTTGCGCAAGGCGGGCGATGAGCTGCTGATCTCGTACAAGAAGATCGTGCTGAAGAACGACTACATCCGGCAGGTGCTCGACGTCTATCACGTCTGACGCTGTTGTTTTGTCATGAAAGGAAGTGGAGGTGACACCATGTCCAGCTACAAGATTGCACTGAATTTCGAGGACGGGGTAACCCGCTTCATTGATTGCAAGGCCGGCGAGAAGGTTCTCGATGCGGCTTTCCGCGCGAAGATCAACCTGCCGATGGATTGCTCCGACGGCGTGTGCGGCACCTGCAAGTGCCGCGCCGAAAGCGGCCGCTACGATCTCGGCGACGACTACATCGACGACGCGCTCACCGAAGACGAAAAGGACGGCGGCCTCGTGCTGACCTGCCAGATGGTGCCGCAAAGCGATTGCGTGATCGCGGTGCCGACGTCGTCGGTCGCGTGCAAGACGGGCCAGAGCGGGTTCGCGGCCACGGTGACGAAGGTCGAGCAGCACAACGATGCGGCCGTCGTGCTCGAACTCGACGTCGGCACGGCCGCGCCCGTGTTCCTGCCGGGCCAGTACGTGAACATCGACGTGCCGGCGAGCGGCCAGCACCGTTCGTATTCGTTCTCGTCGGCGCCGGCCGACGCGAAGGTCAGTTTCCTGATCAAGAAGATTCCCGGCGGCGTGATGAGCACGTGGCTCGAATCGGCGCAGCCCGGCGACACGCTGGAACTGCACGGGCCGCTCGGCAGCTTCTACCTGCGCGACGTGCAGCGGCCGCTGCTGTTCCTCGCGGGCGGCACGGGGCTCGCGCCGTTCCTGTCGATGCTCGAGGTGCTCGCGCGCAGCGGCTCGCAGCAGAAGGTGCACCTGATCTACGGCGTGACGCGCGATCTCGATCTCGTGCTCGTCGATGCGATCGAGGCGTATGCGGCGAAGCTGCCGAACTTCAGCTTCGCGACGGTCGTGGCCGACGCGGCGTCGAACCATCCGCGCAAGGGCTGGGTCACGCAGCACATCCCGGCCGATGCGCTGAACGACGGCGACGTCGACGTGTATCTGTGCGGGCCGCCGCCGATGGTCGACGCGGTGCGCAAGTATTTCGACGACGAAGGCGTGAAGCCGAACAGCTTCCACTACGAGAAGTTCACCCCCAACGTCACGGCAAAGGCGGCATGATCATGCAACGATTCTCAGGCAAGGTCATCGTCGTCACGGGTGCCGCGCAGGGCATCGGCCGCGGCGTCGCGCTGCGCGCGGCGGCCGAAGGCGGCAGGGTGCTGTTCGTCGATCGCGCGGATTTCGTCGCCGAGGTCGCGGCCGAAGCGACGGGGGGCGAGACGGCCGGGTTCGTCGCCGATCTCGAAACGTACGAAGGGGCGCATGCGGCGATCGCGCACGCGGTGCGGACGTTCGGCGGCATCGACATCCTGATCAACGGCGTGGGCGGCGCGATCCGCATGCGCCCGTTCGCCGAATTCGAACCGGCGCAGATCGATGCGGAAATCCGCCGTTCGCTGATGCCGACGCTCTATACCTGTCACGCGGTGCTGCCGCACCTGCTCGCGCGCGGCGGCGGCACGATCGTCAACATCTCGTCGAATGCGACGCGCGGGATTCGCCGGGTGCCGTACTCGGCGGCGAAAGGCGGCGTCAATGCCCTGACGTCGGCGCTCGCGATGGAATATGCGGAACACAACATCCGGGTCGTGGCCACCGCGCCGGGCGGCACCAGCGCACCGCCGCGCCGCGTGCCGCGCAATGCGGCCGGCGACAGCGAACAGGAACAGGCATGGATGGGCGAAGCCGTACGCCAGGTCACGGAATCGACGTACCTCAAACGCTACGGCAGCCTCGACGAGCAGATCGCGCCGATCCTGTTCCTCGCGTCCGACGAGGCGAGCTACATCACCGGCACGGTGCTGCCGGTCGCGGGCGGCGATACGGGTTGAGCCGCGCGTCGTCGCGCCGCCTGGCACGTGTTCAGGATGTTCGTCGACAACCCATCCACCTATCCACCCACCAACCGGCCGGCGCGAAGACGCCGGCCATGGAGACTTCCATGCGTGATCGCAAAGCCATCGTTCCGGCGGGAATGGAAGCCGTGTACGAGAAGATCGGCTACGCGCCCGGCCTGAAGGTCGGCGATACGCTGTACGTATCCGGCCAGATCGGCCGCGATGCGGCGATGCAGCTTGTCGAGGATCGTGAAGCACAGATCCTGCAGGCGTTCGAGAATCTGAAGCGGGTACTGGACGCGGCGGGTGCATCGTTCAGCGACGTGGTCGACCTGACGACCTTCCATACCGACATGCGCGACCTGCCGTTGTTCATGCAGGTGCGCGACCGCTACCTCGATGCGCACCCGAAGCCGGCATGGACGGCGGTCGGCGCGCACATGCTGGGCGGCGCGCCGGGCTATATCGTCGAGATCAAGGCGGTGGCCGTGTTGCCGGCGTGACGCGTGCGGGCGGGAGGCCGGCACGAGGCGACGTAGCGCACGCATCGAATCGATCCGACTCGCCGCGTGCCGGCACGGAACGAGAGACTTCGCGATCCGCCGGTCAATCCTGACGAAATGCTTTCTCGCGACGTCGGGCGTGCGTCGTTGCGCCGCGGTCGGCGACAAGTCGCGCGAGTTCGTTTATGGTGCGAGGGAACGCAGCGTCATCTCTTTCCTTCCGTCGAGAATCCGCGATGAAATGCCTGCCACGCGTCGCCTTCGCCGCCCTCGCTTTCACCGTCGCGCAAGCCGCGTTCGCCCAGGTTCCCGCCACGGTGCGGCTCGAAGACATGACCTGGACCGAGCTGCGCGACAGCATCCGGGCCGGCAAGACCACTATCTTGATTCCGGTCGGCGCAACCGAGCAAAGCGGGCCGTACGTCGCGCTGGGCAAGCACAATGCGCGGGTCGCGGTGCTGTCCGAGCGGATCGCGCAAGGCCTCGGCAACGCAATCGTCGCCCCCGTCATCGCCTATGTGCCCGAGGGCGGTTATGCGCCGCCGACGTCGCACATGCGCTTTCCCGGCACGATCACCGTGCCCGACGACGTCTTCGAAAAGACCCTCGAGTCCGCAGCCAACAGTTTCCGGGCCCATGGATTCACGAACATCGTGTTCCTCGGCGACCACGGCGGCTACCAGAACGACATCCGGCAGTCGGTCGCGCGGCTGAACAAGTCGTGGGCCGGCACGGGCGCGCGCGCGTTCGTGCCGGCCGAGTATTACGGCACCAGTTCCGACGGTTACGACCGGATCCTGCGCGAGCACGGCGTGCCGGCCGCGGACATCGGCACGCACGCGGGGCTGGCCGATACGTCGCTGCTGCTGGCGGTCGCGCCGGGCATGGTGAGGGTCGACAAGCTGCGCAACGCCGCGAAGCCCGGCACCGCCGACGGCGTCTACGGCGGCGATCCGCGTCATGCGAGCGTCGAACTCGGCCGGCTGGGCACCGACGCGATCGTGTCGCGCACCGTCGACGCGATCAGAAAGGACACCGCCGGCCGCTGACGCCGCCGCGCCATTGCGCCGCCTTTGCCGTCGTTCCATTCCATCGAACCGGGACATCGTCATGCAACCGCGCCTTCGCCGTCACATCCGCTTCCCCCGTCCCGCGATCGTCGTCGCGGCTGCGCTGGCCGGCTTTTGCGCCCAGGGTGCGATCGCGGCGTCCGCCGTCGCGGCCGTACCCGGCATGCCGCCCGTGATCAACCCCGACAACCTGTACGGCGAGGCACGGGCCGGCCGCATGAGTGCGGCGGTGGCGGGCGCGTTGCCGCGCATCTATGTGCCGAACCTGCGATCGAACGACGTCTACGCGATCGACCCGGCCACGTACAAGGTCGTCGACCGGTTTGCCGTCGGCCGCAGCCCGCAGCACGTCGTGCCGGCGTGGGACCTGCGGACGCTATGGGTCGCCAACAATGCGGAAGGGCGCACCGACGGCAGCCTGACGCCGATCGATCCGAAGACGGGCAAGCCCGGCCCGGCAGTGAGCGTCGACGACCCGTACAACATGTATTTCACGCCCGACGGCAAGGAGGCGATCGTCGTGGCCGAGGCGCATGCGCGGCTCGACTTCCACGACCCGGGCACGATGGCGCTGAAATCGAGCCTAGAGGTGCCGCAATGCAAGGGCATCAACCATGCGGACTTTTCGATCGACGGCCGGTATGCGCTCTTCACGTGCGAGTTCGGCGGCAAGCTCGCGAAGATCGACCTGGTGAATCGCAAGGTGCTCGGTTACCTCGAACTCGACCGGAAAGGGATGCCGCAGGACATCCGCGTGTCGCCGGACGGCAAGGTGTTCTATGTCGCCGACATGATGGCGGACGGCATATACGTCGTCGACGGCGACCGCTTCGCGAAGACCGGTTTCATCCCGACCGGCGTCGGTACGCACGGGCTGTATCCGAGCCGCGACGGCACGAAGCTCTATATCGCGAATCGCGGCTCCAATCTCGTCCACGGGCCGCGCCACGGCAAGGGCAGCGTATCGGTGCTCGACTTCGCGACGCGCAAGGTGGTCGCGAACTGGCCGATCCCCGGCGGCGGCAGCCCCGACATGGGCAACGTCAGCGCGGACGGCAAGACGCTGTGGCTGTCGGGCCGCTTCGACGACGTCGTCTACGCGATCGACACCACGAGCGGCGCGGTTCGAGCGATTCCCGTCGGCATGGAGCCGCACGGCCTGACGGTGTGGCCGCAGCCGGGGCGCTATTCGCTGGGCCATACCGGCAACATGCGGTAGGGCGGCGGACGGCGCGCCCGTTCGCGCGTTCGTGCGCTCGCATGCCACGACAGGCGGCACGTCACTCCCACGCGTGCTTGCTGAACTGATAGCCCTTGCAGCGGATCGTCTTGATGCGCTTCGGTTCCGTCAGGTCGTCGCACAGCTTGCGGCGCAGCTTGGAGATGCGGCCGTCGATCGAGCGGTCGAAGCCGTCGAACTCGATTCCGCGTAACAGCTGCGTCAGGTCTTCCCGGCTGACCACCTCGCCGGCGCGGCAGACGAGGGCCCATAGCAGGTCGAATTCGGTCGAGGTCAGGCGCGGCGCGCTGCCGTCGGGAAGACGAATCTTGCGATCCGCCCGGTCGATCGAAAACTTGCCGAACTCGAATCGCTGTGGCGATGCCGGTGCGCCGTCGACCGGGCGCAAGCGCATCCGTCGCAGGTGGGCCTTGATCCGCGCGAGCAGGATGCGCGGCTCGACCGGCTTGCGGAGAAAATCGTCCGCGCCGAATTCCAGGCCGAGCAACTCGTCGAACTGCTCGTTGCGGGCCGTCATCATGATGACGATGCCGTCGTACTGCATGCGTGCGTCGCGGCAGATCTCGAAGCCGTCCTTGCCCGGCAGGTTGATGTCGAGCAGCACCAGGTCGGGGCGGCGCGCGACGATCGTGGACACGGCGTCGGTGCCGTCGAACAGCGTGTCCACCTCGTACTGATGCATGCGCAGATAGTCTGCGATCAGCGAGGACAATGGGACGTCGTCTTCGACGAGCAGGATTCGGATGGGCATCGCTAAACGAGGGGGCGAAACGGGAAAGTGGCGAGCGCTCAGGCCCGTCCGAACATGGGGAAGCCGAAGAGACGCGCATGATACTGAGAAACATTCCGGCAGAATGTGGCGAAATCTGCATCGTTCGGTGAGTCTCGCCGCGGGCGGGGCGTCGCCGCGTTGCAGGAAGGCGAACGCACGAAGATGCGGCGTCGTGTTTAGTCGAACGACGTGATGTACGCGTAAACACGTTCGGAGCGGTATCCGGCGTGCAACCGGCTGAAATACCGGGCGGGATGTCGTTCGTGCGGAAACGTTTGCGAAAGCGCTGCGCATGCGGGTGTCGCGCACGCTCACCAGAGCAAAACCGGTAAAGATTGCTCTACATATCATTACAAAATATTACCTGCCGGGTGGCGTGCGGCCCGCCGTATCGCCGCGGGAGATTGCCTTCGCGCTACCGTCGGATCGCCTTGCGCAACCGCGACACCTCCTGCTCCGACACCGGCGCCGCACGATTGCCTCACGCGCTGCGTACACCTGACCACCGATGGCGACGCGCGGGCGCGGCCGTCGGGCACGCACCTTGCTCGGCTTTGGGCGGCGCCCGCCTGCGGGCGCGGAACCGCGTGCCGTTGCGCACGGCGGGCCCGCGCGTGCGCCGATATCGACATTCGTATCCGGGAGGCGCCATGCGTGAATCGAACGATCCATCCCGCGCCAGGACGGGCCCGGGCGGCCGGGCCACGACCGATCCCCGGGCCGTCACGGTCAGGCACCCCGTCACGCGCGCGTTCGAACGCTTCGCGTCGCACGTGACCGTGTGGGCCGGTTCGCCGGTCGCGTTCGGCAGCGCGGTCGCCATCACGGCGCTGTGGCTCGTCACCGGCCCGCTCTTCCACTATTCGGATGCATGGCAGCTCGTCATCAATACCGGGACGACGATCGTCACGTTCCTGATGGTGTTCCTGCTGCAGCGAAACCAGAACCGCGACAGTGTCGCGATGCACCTGAAGCTCGACGAACTCGTGGCCGTCACGCACGCGGCGAGCGACCGGCTGATCGGGATCGAGGACGCGTCGGAGGAGGAGTTGCGCGCGATGGCGCAGACCTACCTCGACATGGCAAAGCGGGTGGCCGCCGGGGACGGCAGTCCGGATGGCGATCGCGACCGCGAGCCGGCGGAGCCTTCGCCGGAATCCTGACGGACGTGACGCTGCACGGCTGCACGCGATCGGCTCGCGGCCGGCGGACGATTTTTCAACCGCTTGTCATTTCTGTCCATGCGGCGCGGCATGCAGCGCATTCGCGCGATGAGCGCATCGTGGCGTGCCGTCTGCCGCCGGGCGGAACGCGCGAAGCGGGCGGCATCCAGCACGCGCGTGCGGCCGAAGCGCTTCGATGCGATGTCGGCAGCGGCGCTGCCGACGGTGTGCAGTCGAGCATGCATCCGGCAAAAACGCTTGCGGAATTCCGCTGTCTCGAACGCCGCCTGTGTGACTCGATCCCCCGCCAGACAAGGTTACTCGACATTTCATTACAAACTATTACCGATGTCGCCGCGTATCGTTCCCTACAATTTCGCTTCCTGAAGCGCGCGCATGATGCGCCGCGATTTCGTCCGTCATGCGGACGGTGACAGGCAACTGACGGGAAGGCGACATGATGCCGTGGCAAGTCGTGCAGAGTCTCGAAGCGCTCACGAACGCGATCGAAGCCGCGGTGGGGCGGGCCGACTGGGCCGGGGCCGTCCGGGCCGCCGAGACGCGTTCGCGGTTCGTGCTTGCGCTGGCGCCCGATCAGCCTGACGAGGTCGTGTCGGCGCTCAGGAGAATGCAGGAGACCGATGTCCGGATCTCCATCGTCGCACGCGACACGTTGCAGGCGCTCGTCGCCGAGGGCTGGGCGGCGTTGCACGAAACGCGGGCGGCGACGCATGCGTTGAAGGCCGGGCAGCGCGCGCTCGACGCGGACGCTGCGGCATCGCGATGCGCGCCCCGCGCCGACACGCGATTCGCGCTTCGTCATTGAGCGCGACGCTGATATCCGCTTTCTTGGGTGGCAGGATGAGATTCAGAAAACGTACCGCCTACGTCGATGCCACACGATGGTTCGTCGATGGCGACCATGACCGGGTGGCGCGGCGCCACGACACGTGGGCAGTCGCGACGCCGGAAGGCTGGCGTCCGGTGAAGCCGGGCGACTGGATTCTGCTCGACGAAAGCGGGAACTGCTGGCCGATGGACAACGGCCTCTTCCTGCGCTTTTACGAACCGGCCTTGGACTGACGTGACCGACGGGCCACGCTCGCCTATCGGCGCTTGCGCGAAAACAGCAACGAATCGGCGTCGTTGAAGCGGATACGCTGCGGCTCGCCATAACCCGCCTTCTCCGCGACGCGAATCGACGCCACGTTGGTCGGCGCGATCACGCATACGCTGCGCTCGAACCGTTGCTGCCCGTCGAGCCATGCAAGCGCCGCCGCGAGCGCCTCGGTCGCGTAGCCCTTGCCGTGCGCCCACGTCGCGAGAGCCCAGCCGGCTTCCGGCACACCGCGAATCGACGGCTCGATGAGCCGGTGGAAATCGGCGAAGCCGAGGTCGCCGACATAGCGGCCCGACGCCTTCTCGCGAATCGCCCAGTAGCCATAGCCCAGCAGCGGCCACAGCCCGCGATACGCGAGCATGCGCATCCACGAGTCGCGCGGCGCGGACGGCTCGCCGTTGAAGATGTGCTCGACGACCTTGGGCTCGGCCCACATCGTGGCGAGCGCATCGAAGTCGCCGAGCGGATGGCCTTCGAGGATGAGGCGCGGCGTGTCGAGAACGGGCGGGGAAGAGACGGGCGGCATCGTGGTTTCCGGAAAGAAGGGGGCATGGGACGGCCGGGCCGTCGGCACGTCGACGCCGCGCTGGTCGGGGCCCGTTCACGCGCTCGCCGGCAGGTCGGGCGGCGGTGTGGGTCGGTGAGCGGCGGCGTGCGATCGGCGGTACGCGAGTGCGTCACGCGGCGAGCGGGCATGTCCATTTCGGCAAGACAGGGCGCGGGAATGATAGCAAAACCCTTGTCGCGGCGGGCGTCGCGTCCGGCGGCCGCGAGTGATGCCGGTGCATCGACGGCGTCGAACCGGAAACGTGCGCGATTGCAGCGGCTGGCCGCGCGATAATCGGACTTTCACGCGGCGCACGCCGCACTTCCGATGTGCGTTCACCCCTCGACATGACACTCGAATCCGACTGGCTGAGCCGCTTCATGGCGCTCGTCACGGTTACCGGGAAACTCGAAATCCGCTGCGCGTTCGGCGCGCCGTGGGCGGTCACGTATGAACGATCGCCTGCGTGCGAGATCCCGTATCACGTGGTGCTGCGCGGCCGCGCGATCCTCGAGAATCCCGACGACGGCTCCGTGCGCGAACTCGGCGGCGGCGATCTCGTGCTGTTGCCGCACGGTTCCCCGCATGTGCTCCACGACGGCAGTGGTTTGCCGCCGGTGCCGGCGGTCAAGCGGCCCGGCGGTCACGTCTTCATCGGCGAGAACGCGGGCACCGGCGAGCGGCTGGACATGCTGTGCGGACGTTTCGTGGTCGCGCCGCCGCACGACCGGCTGATCCGGCGCCACCTGCCGGCCGATCTCGTCGTGCGCGCGGTGGCGGACAGCCGCACGGCGGACGCGCTGGCCGCCACCGCGCGGCTGACCGCCCTCGTGGAGCTGATGCGCGCGGAATCGCTCGAGCAGCAACTCGGCGGTCTCGCGATCCTCGACGCGCTGTCGGCGGCGCTGTTCGCGCTCGCGCTGCGCGCGATCAGCGAATCGGGGCAGGCGCCGACCGGCCTGCTGGCGCTGGCCGGCCAGCCGCGTCTCGCGCCCGCGATCGTCGCGATGCTCGACGATCCGGCAAGGCCGTGGACGCTGCCCGAACTGGCCGCGCTGTGCAGCATGTCGCGCGCGACCTTCATGCGTCATTTCCAGTCGAAACTCGGGCACTCGGCCGCCGATCTGCTGACGGATATCCGGATGAGCCTCGCCGCGAATGCGCTGCGCCGGCCGTCGGCCAGCGCGGAGGCCGTGTCGGCCGACGTCGGTTATCAGTCGGTGGCTGCGTTTCGCCGCGTGTTCACGCGTTGGGCGGGGATGACGCCAGGTGAATGGCGGCGCCAGTCGTTCGGTGGTCCGCGCGACGCGGCGGCATCGGACGACGGCGTGGCCGGCGATGCGGAGTAAATGCGAAGGAGGCGGCGCTTGCTGCGGTTCGATGCAATCGCAGACGGATCGGCCAGATGTCGGCGCACGGTTCGATGCCGGGCGCATCGCTACGGTTGCCCGGCTCGACGAACAACTCGGCGACAGCGTGGCACTTCGGTTTTTTCGATCCCCCAAGCAGCGCCGTGGCCGTCATCCAGACGGCACGCCCGCCGCGGCAATGGAGCCGGCGACGGGCGCGATCGGAACGGCAGCGGCACCGCATGCCGTCCCGATGCTCTTGCAGCCGCGCGACTTACTTCACAGGCGGGAAATCGACGACCGTGTCGTTGATGCGGTTGAACGTGTTGGTGAAGATCGTCAGCGCGATCGCGAGCGAGATTTCCGCGAGTTGCGTGTCCGTGTAGCCGGCTTCGCGGATCGCCGCGAATTCGTCGTCGGTGATCGTGCCGCTCGTCCGTTGCAGGTTCAGCACGAAACGGATCAGTGCGTCGCGCTTCGCGTCACCGGTGTTCGGCTCGCGCGAACGGATCGCGCGCAGTGCGTCGGCCGACAGGCCGGTCATCTTGCCGAGCAGGTTGTGCGCGGCGACGCAGTAGTCACACCCGGTATCGGCGCTGACGAGCAGCTTGATCGTTTCGAGATCCTGCCTGGTCAGCGTGCCGCCGGCGAGCACGCCTTCGGCGTCGAGCACGGCCGAGAGCGCGTTCGGCGCGAGATGGCCGACGGCGGCGAACAGGTTGGGGACAGTGCCGCCGGCGACCTTGCGGACTTGTGCGTACACGTCGGCGGTTGCGCCGGTGGCGGTTTCGATGGCGGGGATGGCGATGCGGCTCATGACTGGCTCCTTGATCGGAAAGTTGGCGCCCGTTCGTTCGGGGTGACTCCACTTTAGAAGCGCAGGACGATCCTCATAAGGCGCAAAATCGCCATTGTGATGCTCAAAAGGATCAAGTCGATTCGCCGCCGCCGGCGGTCTACTTCCGGCTTTTCAGGAAGGTCCGCCCTTCGGCCGTGATCGACGCGCCGGAGCGGCCGTGTGCGGAATGGCTGACGAAGCCCGCGCTGACGAGTTCCCGCGCGATCGACCAGCCGAGCGCGGGCGCATCGCGCCCGTAGCGGACGTCGGCGAGGCGCTCGAGCGCCCAGATGGCGGAGGCCGACAGGTTCGGGGTGTTGGACGTGAAGTTGTCGCTCATCGCTTCCTCGTGAAAAGGGGATTCGGGGTGGGCGGGATGCCGTGACGCCGGGTGGTGCGCAAATCAGCGCGCTTGCAGCATGGGCAGCAGCGCCTGCAGCGCCGCCTCCTCGTCGGGGCCGGTGGCCAGCACTTGCGCGGACGCGCCGCCGTGCACCTGCAGCGCTGCGACGGCGGCGCTGTCCTTTGCGTTGCTGCTGATCCCGTTCGCGATCAGCAGGATGTCGCTTTCGAAGCCGCGCGCCGCGTCGACGGCTGCTTTTCGTGCGGCGCCGCCGCGGTTGCGGTTCCAGGCGGGGCCGATTTCAACGTACACGACGGTTGCCACGATGTCGGAAAGCCTCTGAACGGAGAATCGGTGTGCGGTGCCAGGCCGGCGGTGCGCCTGGCGCGCGTGAAACACGCTTTCCCGCGAAACCCGGAGCAGCCGTCGGCGAGGCCGGAGTGTGTGCATCCTGCTTGGATGTGCCGGTATTCTCGGGGAAACGGGTTGCAAATCCGGCGAACGGCACGAAAGCGGTGATTATAATACAGCGGTCAAGATATGTGAATTGCATTATAATGCCGTGTGCGCCGACGGCGGTCCGCCGATCCGTCGGCGCGTGCCGTCAGGCCGGCCGGGCGACGCTGCCAGCGCGCCCGGCATTTTTATCGACGACCCAACTCCTCCTGAATGGAAGCTGCAATGAACGCCGCCCCCGCCTGCCCGCAATGCGCGATGGAAAACACTTACCCGGACGGCACGCTGACCGTATGCGCGGACTGCGGCCATGAATGGTCGGCCGGTGCCGGCGCCGAAACCGGTGACGAGCCGGCCGGCGACATCGTCAAGGACGCGAACGGCAACGTGCTGTCGGATGGCGATTCGGTCGTGCTGATCAAGGACTTGCGCGTGAAGGGCTCGTCGATCACGCTGAAGATGGGTACCAAGGTCAAGAGCATCCGGCTCGTCGGCGGTGATCACGAGGTCGACTGCAAGACCGACATGGGCGGCTTCATGCTGAAAGCCTGTTACCTGAAGAAGGTCTAAGTGCACCCGCGCCAATCGACTGCTTGATCGACAGCCCACCATGGCCGAGGAACGATTTTCCTACGATGCGTTCGTCAGGTTCCTGGCGACGCCGCTGAACGACGGCCGGCCTTTCGTGCTGGAGACGCAGCACGCACTTTCGCTCCATTTCGATCATATCGGCACGCAGAGCTTCATGTCGCTCCGGGATCCGGGCCGGCTCGAACTCGGCTATACACGCGTGATGATGGGCTTTCTGCTGCTGCAGCCGGAGCCTGCGCACATCTGCATGCTCGGGCTCGGCGGCGGTTCGCTGGCGAAGTACTGCTACCGGCACCTGCCCGGTGCGGCGATCGACGCGGTCGAGATCAACCCGGACGTGATCGCGCTGCGGGACGTATTCAGGATTCCTGCCGACGACGGCCGGTTCACGGTGGTGTGCGCCGACGCCGCGGATCACCTGGAAAGGGCTGATGTCCGGACGGACGTGATTCTGCACGACGCGTTCGTCGCGGACGGCATGCGTGGCCGGTGCACGGGCGCGGCATTCCTCGCTGCATGCCGGGCGCGCCTGAGTGATACCGGCGTACTGGCGATCAACTTCATGGACGACGATCCGGCATTGCCGCAACATCTCGAGCAACTGCGAGCGGTGTTCGGTGCGTCGTATACGCTGGTGCCGTGCGGCGACGACAACAACTACATCGCGTTTGCGTGGAAGGGCGGCCAGCGGCTGCCGTCACTCCGCATCCTGCTCGAGCGCGCACTTGCGTGCGCACAGGCCGGCGAGCTCAAGCTGGCGGCCACGGCGAGACGCATGAAGGCCGGGGAGTGCATCGAGCCGCAGCGGCTGGTGCAGCGTACGCAGCCTCCGGGGCGGTGGGAGATTGGCGCGTAAGTGGCGTCAAGCGGCGTCAAGCGCCGCCGCGTGCGCGGCCGCGCTTACTTCACGCGCTTGCCGAGCGCGCTCTTGGTCTTGTACGTCACGCCGTGACGGTCGAGATACTCGCGGATCAGTTGCCGCACGACTTGCGAAGGCGTGAGGTCCTGCTCTGCGCAGAGCATCTCGAATGCTTCCTTCTTCGCGGGATCGATCAGGACGGTCAAGCGGGCGGTTTTTGTTTCCATTGCGAGGCGAGGGTGGTCGGTATGTTAATCAAATTATAATCGATGAGTCTTCGGCGCTACTACCGGGCACGCGGGGAAACGCGGCCGGGTGCGCGCTCAACGCTTGCTGCGGACCAACGCGAGCAGGTCGTCGATCACCGGTACGATCGCCAGCGTGACGAGCACCGCGGCGAGCGGCACGGTCGATACGTAGCCGACATGCTTGAAGCCGATTGCGCCGGCCAGGCCGCCGATGAAGAACGACGAAAGCATCGTTGCATGAATCCGCAGCTTCGAGCGGTTGGCGACCACCGCATGCGCGTCGACGTCGATCGCCGACCGGTTCCAGTAGAACAGCTTCCCGAGTTCGATGCCGAGGTCGGTCACGATGCCGGTCATGTGTGTGGTGCGGATCTCCGCGCCCGACAGCTTCGTGATCGTCGCGTTCTGAAGCCCCATGATGAAACACAGCAGCGTCACGGTCACCGGTACGAAGAAGGTTTCCCACAGCGCGAGATGGCTGCCGAGCAGCCCGAACAGAAGCAGCAGCGCGGCCTCGACCAGCAGCGGCAGCATGAACTGGCTGTGCAGGCCGCGACGGCGGCCCCAGTTGACGAGGATCGCCGAGCAGCTGGCGCCGATCAGGAACGACCCCAGCGAGCTGATGCCGGCCAGCGCGAGCCGCACGTCGCCGAGCGCCGTCTGGTCGGCGATCGCCGATACGATGCCGCTCATGTGCGACGTGTATTGCTTGACCGCGAGGAAGCCGCCGGCATTGGCCGCGCCGGCGACGAACGCCAGCGAAAACCCGAGCTGACGGTTTGCGGTCGCGCTGCGGTGTTTTCCCGTCAGGTTTCGAAAGTACTGCGCTGGCATGGTGGCTTCGCTCAATCGCCGCGGATCGCGGGCACGGACATGAAAACCGGCGCCGGGCGGCAGGGCGGGAACGCCGCATGCGTACGGGCGCCGGGTCTCTTGAATCATGTGATGAACATGATAATGTCATTATCATACTCTGTCAGCCGTATGGGGCTGACAGTACAATGTCGTGCTGCGCGGACCGGCCGCGGCTTCGCTGCCGCATTGCCGTGCCGCCCGCATTCGCGATCACTTCTGCCCACCGTTTCATGACCCCGATCAAGTTCATCCTTCGCTACACTGCGATCCCGTTCACGGCCATCGTGGCCGTGGTGATCTGGACAGTCATACCATCGTCGAAAGAGATCGATGCGAGACAATATGCGGCGCTGTCGCGCGCATACGCGAGTTTCCCGCTGCCGTTCCGGCGCGAGATCTCGGAAACGATGGACCACGGCCGGATCAACGACCGGCGCTACCAGGCGCTCGTGCGCGATTCGCTGGGCAACGGCGTCGCGCTGGACTGGCCGGCGTCGGGCGTCGGCGCGCTCGCCGACGAGCGGCAAAAACTGGCCGAACTGATTCAGGCCGATTCAGATCTTCAAGGGCATCACCAATGAAAACTCTGCTGGTTTCCGTGGCATTCGCGATGATCATCGCGAGCCTGATCTTCGCGCTGTATTTCATGAATCACGATCGCGGCAAGTCCAAGCGGATGGCATGGTCGCTCGCGGCACGCGTCGGGCTGTCGGTCACGCTGTTCCTGTCGCTGCTGATCGCTTACAAGCTGGGCTGGATCGAGCCGACGGGGTTGCCGATCGGCCGCTGAACGACGGGTGCCCCGTTGCAGCCGGGGCGTTCGCGGAAATTCGCGTTTTTCGAGGCGAGTGACGATGCGATTGCGTACGCGACGTGACGGGCGGAGGGATGGCCGGGTCGTTCAATCCGGCTGAAGGCAAAGAAACGGTGGCGCAACTGCGGCTCGAGCTTCGGGCATCGTGGATGCGTTACTGCCTGGGGTGCTTCATTTCCTCGGCTTCCATCGCGGCGAGTCGTTCCTCACGTGCGGATACGGACTCCATGGCTTCGTCGATCGAGGCCAATGCATATTCGCAGGCCAGTTTCACTTCTTCGACGGTAGCCTCCGGCGTCTGGTCGTCGCTTGGCGGAGGGGAAAGCATGTCTCCGAGCATCATCGCCAACTCAGGGGTGTCCCACGCTTCGCCCTTTTGCGCTTTTTTCTTTATATAGTGCCGGATTTCCGCGTCCTGCTCGGGCGAGAGTGGAAGGTGTCGAAACGTGTTGCCTGGGTTGGCGTCGATCATGATGGTGCTCCTGGGATTGCTCCCTGCAATGCGCGTGCACCCGGAAAAAGAGGGGGGCGAAGAAGGAGTCGGCTCCTATCTTCGGGAGCGTGAATCCTGAATGCGTTCGAGGCGGGCCAGGAGTTCGTCCACCTGGAGTGAGAGAACCTTGTTGCGCTCGGATTGCGTGCGGAGCTTGTTGAGCTTGACTCTCCAGTACGCTGGATCGTTGACGGTCGATCTGTTGATGAACGCGTGTTGCGCTTGCTCAAGCAGCCCGATTGATCGTCTGATATGGGCCAACTCGCGTTCCGCGTCGCAGTACCAGCTCATGTTTTTCGCCTTCTGATTATGGTTTTCATTTTGACTTGCTGCACGGCGAGCGCACGTGCGCTCGCTCGAAAGGCGATGCTGGAGTCAATTTCGGGCAGCAGCACGGCTGCACGGCGTGACGGGCGTACTGATCATCCCTCTTGCGGCTGCGAGGCGGCCGGCCGGCTTGCAGCCTGCGTCGTCCGGCCACGGTAATTCACGCCGGGGGACGAGATGGCGACGCAAGCGGGCCCCCGGCCGGCACGGCGTGCACGATGTTCCTAGAACATTTTGCGGGGCGGCATCAGGCGCTTCGTCCGCAAGCGCTGCCTGGCAACGGCGCTGGCCTTTTTCCGCTTGCGCTCCGTCGTGGGCTTTTCGTAGCTGGTGCGACTGCGCAACTCCCGAATCAACCCGGTCTTCTCGATACTGCGCCGGAATCGTCGCAGCGCGACATCGATTGGTTCGTTGATCTTCAGTGTGATGGTTGTCATGTAACTCCTGGTTGAAAACGGTCGACGGGAAAACTAGCCGAGTCGTGTCATGACGGTGCTTGCGATCTCGTCAGATTCGAATTCCGAATACCCGGCTCCGATTGAAAATGCGCGCACAGCCGCGAACATCTGCAGCTCCTGTTGATGACATAGCGCGGAATGGGTCATTCCAGCGGGCAGGACAGCGTCGCTCCGAGTGACCTTGCACCCTCTGATCAGGTCAAGAAGTTCGTCGACGATCATTTCGTCCTCCAAATTGCTGGAAAGTTACTTTGCCATCGTGAGTCGCGTCAGACGGCGCTCGAAAAGAAGCCTTGCTTTTCGCGATTTTCGTCAATGACACTCTCGGCATAGCGCAATGACGCACGACGTGCGTCACCGGCGGTATCGAACGGGCTGTCGTCGAGAAGCCTGAAAGTCTGGCTCTGCGTCAGCGTATCGGTGGTGCCGCGAAGACAAATCTTGACCGCTGCGTCGAAGCCGGCATCGTAGTTATGCGGGTTGCCATCCAACGCAGGCACGTGTGGGTAAATCAGTGGATAGATCTCGAATCCACGGTAAATATGCATGCTCATCATGAACTCCCGGCGATCGATTGCGGCGACTCGCAAGGACGAGCGTATGCTGCCAGCATCGCCTGATGCATGGCGCGGCGGGTCGGTGTGAAAGGGACAAACGTTGCGAGCGAGGCGGTACGCGACGCAACACGGTGGCGAGTGGAGGGCGAGCGGGCAAACAGCAAACGGGCGCTCGAATGAAACCATCATACGCGCATCGTCGATCGGGTGTCCATCTTATTTCGACCGCGACGAGGCAACTGTCTCGACAACCAGTCGACGCCGACCATTCATGCCTTATACGGAAAACGACACCTCTCCCGATTCCGCGACATGGGGCTGGGGGGCATGCACCTGACGTTGCTTGCCGAAATTGTGACAGCCGTCGAATCGACGGGCCCGCGTCTGGACGTCAGTGCGAAGGCGGCGTCAGTCGCCAGCCGATGCACGCCATTCCGTGATGCGCGCGGTAAGCCGTTGCGATCATTCGATTGGCGTTCCACGAAACGGGATTCGGCACGAAGCGCGCATGCACTCGCAGCCGGGCGTAGACAGAAAGGACGTTGTCACCGGCGAGGCCGCGCAAAGGCTCATGCCAACCTTCGACAGGGCCGTCACGACGGGGACGCTCGTGGTCGCGCGTTGTCCGGATCGCAAGTTTGATTTACATATAGTGGTGTTGTGATAAGAAAACTTATCCCGATGATGTTGATCGGAATGAATCCCATCGGAGGATGGCAGCATCGATGGCGTGACTGAAACGGGTTCTGGGGCGCCAACAGAGGCGGTAGCGTGCCGGGCGATGACGCTAGCCGCCCGTCCCGCCCGTGATGTCATGTCGATAGGCACGAGGAGAGCAACCCACGATGCGCTTGAACGCATGTCCGAACGCGCTATCCGAGTCGTAGCCGAGCATTTGCGCGATTGCGGATATCGATGCGTTCGAGCGTCGCAGTTCCCGCATCGCGAGTTGCACGCGCCAGCGCAGTACGTACTCGAGCGGCCCGAATCCCAGCCGCCGCTTGAAGTGCAGCGCGAACGTCGAACGCGATACGTGGCAGCAGGTCGCGAGTTCGTCGACTGTCCAGCGTCGCGCGGGCTCCGCATGAATGGCGACAAGCGCCGTGCTCACCCGGGAGTCCGCGAACCCGGCAAGCCATCCGACATCGCTGTTCGCGCCGCCGTCCACGTAGCGGCGCAGGATCTCGACCAGCATCATGTGGCCGAGATGCCGAACCATCAGCGACGCCCCCGGCGATGGTTTGCCGAATTCATGTGCGAGCCGCTGCAGCGCCCAGCGCAACACCGCCGCCTGCTCGGAGTCACCGTTCACGATCACCACGGGCGGCAGGCTGCCAAGCAGCAGCGGCATGCCTTCCTCGTACGAGAAGCGACCACCGATCAGAAAGCAGTTCGCCGGTTCGCCATAGTGCGCGATGCCGTGTTCGACGTTCCGGTACACGTCGGCGGCAGGGACCGGCGTAACCGATGGATCGCTCGCCAGCGAAAATGCCCGCGGCGATGCGAGCAGGAAGCAGTCTCCCGTGCGCAGCCGGATCGGCGCCCCGGCGCCGTCGACGGTCAGCCAGCAACTTCCCTCGACAACCGCATTGAACTTGATTCCCTCGGGCGGGGGAATGGCGACCGCCCACTGGCCGCCTGCTCTCAGGCCGGTGAAATACGAGTCGCGCGTTTCCAGCAGAGACAGGACTTCCGACAGGGGATCCACGTTCAAGCTCCGGACGATCTCGACGAAAAATCGGATTCTATTGCATTCACAGTCCGGGGGCGCCGCCGGAAAATGGCCTCGTGCAGTGACGCGACCGACAGGCGGGCGCGTGCTTCACGCATCGTTCCAGGAGCCTTCGATGACGAGCAGGCAACACCCCCTTCATTCCGGATTCGGCGCAGCATCGACGGCAAGCGACGTACTGGCCGATCTCGACCTTCGTGGCAAGACCGCCATCGTCACGGGCGGCCATTCGGGCCTCGGCCTGGAAACGACGCGCGCACTGGCGCAAGCCGGTGCGACCGTCGTCGTCGGCGCACGGCACGTCGATGCCGCGCGCGAAGCAACGCGCGGCATCGACGGTGTGGAGATTGCGGCACTCGACCTCGCCGATCTCGCGAGCGTGGCCACGTTCGTGGCGCGGTTCGTCGATGCGCGGCGCAACGTGGACATCGTCATCAACAGCGCGGGCATCATGGCGTGCCCGGAGACACGCGTCGGCGATGGCCGGGAAGCGCAGATGGCCGTCAATCATCTTGGCCATTACGCGCTCGTCAACGGGCTGTGGCCCGTGCTCGCGCATGGCGGCGGCGCCCGCGTGGTCGCGGTGTCGTCGCTCGGGCACCGGCTGTCGCCGATTCGTTGGGATGACGTCCAGTTCGCACACGGCTACGACAAATGGCTCGCGTATGCGCAGTCGAAGACCGCCAACGCGCTGTTCGCGGTGCAACTCGACGCGCTGGGCGCCCCGTTCGGCGTCCGCGCCTATTCGCTGCATCCGGGCAAGATCGCGACGCCGCTGCAGCGTCATCTGACACGTGAAGAGATGATGGCGCAGGGCTGGGTGGACGAGCACGGTGTGCCGGTCGATCCGACTTTCAAGACGCCGGCCCAGGGTGCCGCAACCCAGGTATGGGCGGCAACGTCGCCGCGTCTTGCGGCGATCGGCGGTGTCTATTGCGAGGATTGCGACGTCGCGGTCGTCACGCAGGGAAACGAGGAATCCGGCGTGCGGCCGCATGCGATCGATCCGGATGAGGCGGCGCGTCTGTGGGCGTGGTCCGCGAAGCTGACCGGAATCGATGCCTTTGCGGCGAGCCGCTGACGCCCGAGCGCGTATGAAGGAGGGAACAGGCACCGGCGGAGACAGGGCATGCGGCCGGCGCGAGATCCGTGCGCGGCCACTTGGTCACGCGTCGCGCGAAGCGCGCGGCTCATCTCCGCGATCGGTATCGCGGAAAGCGAGTCGGGGTTCGAGGCAAGTGCATCGAAGGTTGATGCGAGTTGGCTGATCGCGAAGCTCGAGAGGGCGATTGATTCCAATCAAGAGGGGGCAGTTCACGGCGGCCGATTGCCGCCGAGAACACTGTGCATATATCAGGGGGCGGTAAGCAAGATCAGGCCGGTGGTCGCATCCGCCGTGTCAACTGGGTCAGGTTCCGACGCCACCGCGGTGCGCCGGCGCCCGATCGGGCGATCGCCCGTCGCGTATCCGTTCAAGTCGCCCGATCGCCTCAGCGTGGCCTCGAACACGAATCAATCCGCTGCTGTCTGCCGATCCGAAGTGGATCGAGTCGTCGCCGTACACGAGTCACATGGGTTCGACGCACTGTCGCGATTGAAACCGGAGAAGCGGCCCCATGATTAATTTAATTTGCAATTTGACTTATTATCGACAAATATCGGTTTGCGATGGATTCGTAGTCGTTTAGCGCT
>NZ_JBQEPY010000029.1:0-101355 GCF_052045915.1 Burkholderia sp. 22088 | reverse complement strand
AGGTTCGCGTTGTTCGTGAAGGTGCCGGGCAACGTGAACGCGAGATCGTGACCGACGTTGAACTGCGTATCGGATGCCGCCGTGTAGTCGCCCTGCAGGTTCACGTTGGCGTCGTGCGCTGCGCTGTATGTGCCGCCACCTTGCAACGTGGCCGCTGCGACCGACAGGTCGTGCGTCGAGCCGATCTGGCCGTTCGTGTTCGTGACCGCGCCGGCCGTCGTAACGTTCACGTTGCCGTTCGAATTCGTGACGTTACCGATAAAGCCGCCGCTGTTGTCGAGCGAGTTCCCCTGGACATGCAGCGATGCACCACTGAGCTGACCGCCCTGCGTATTGCTGATCGATGCCGCGCTGACCGTCACGTCGCCGTTACCGGTAATCGCACCCATGCCCGACACACCACCGGCATGACTGTTCGCGATCTGGTTGTCGCCTTGCACCGTCATCTTGCCAGCACCGAGGTCGACAATGGCGCCGTCCGCGTTGTCGATCGAAGCCGATTGAATGTCGAGTGTGCTGGTGTCACCAGCAGTAGATTGTCCGGCCTGGACGTGGCCACCTTGGTTCGACAAGGCACCGCCGCTCTTCAACGACAGCGACGCGTCCGATCGCAGCAGGCCCTGCGCGTTGTTCACATCGCCTGCGATGGTCGCATTGATGCCGCGTTGCGCGGCGAGGAAACCGCTCGCGTTGTTCCAGGCGGCCGCGTTGACGATGGCTTGTCCCTTCGTCACGATGGTGCCCGACGCGTTGTTCAGCGCGCTCGAGCCATTGCCCGGCGCGATCGTCAGCGTGCCCGTGCCGGCATGTGTGATGGTGCCACCTGCGTTGTTCAGCTCGGCGGGCTTGAGCGTCAGATCCGTGCTGTTGGTCTGGATCACGCCAGCGGCCGAGTTGTCGAGCGTGCCGCTGACATTCATGCCCATCGTTGACGACCCATACTGCGTAATCGTGCCGCCGTGGTTGACGAGGTTTTCTGCCGTGAGCGCAATCTGATTGGCCTCGAGCTTGCCGCCGCTGTTGTCGAGCGTCGAGTCGGCCGTGATCGACAGGTTCGGCGCGACGATCGAACCGTTCTGGTTCGTCATCGAGCCTGAGTGGATTGCCGCGTTCGTGCCCGCACCGATCTGGCCGCCATCGTTCGTCAGCATGCCACTGGTGACGCTCAGATCCGTATTCGACAACAGCTTGCCGCTCGCATTGTTCAGCGTGCCGGCAACGGTTGCCGTCAGTCCGCTCTGCGCGTTGATCGAGCCCGCCGCGTTGTTTAGCGCGCCGGTTTGGGCGGCGACGCGTCCGTTGCTCGCGATCGAACCGCCTACGTTCGATATCGAGCCCGAGCCGCCTCCGAGCGTCAGTGTGCCGTTGCCGGCATGCGTGATCGTGCCGCCGTCATTCACGAGTGCGGTGGGGGTAAGCGCCAGGTCAGTGCTGTTGGTTTGCAGCGTGCCGGCATTCGAGTTGTCGAACGTGCCCGACACGTTCACGGCCATCGCGCCGGCGCCCGTCTGCGTGATCGTGCCGCCATGGTTCACGAGGTCGGTCGCGTTCAACGACACCTGGTTAGCCTGTACGGCACCCACGCTATTGTCGAGGGTCGTGCCCGTCAGCGCGGCCGTCAGACCGACGATCGAGCCGCCGTTGTTGACCAGGCGCACGCCTGCGTCGACAACCACCTTTTGCGCGGCCTGCAGCGTGCCGCTGCCGTTGTCGACCGACTGGCCCGATACCCGCAGATTCGTATTGGAGGTAATCACGCCGCGATTGACAACGTTTGCGCCTTGGACCGACACATCGCCGTTGCCGCCGATAACGCCGCCGTGCGCGCCGTTCGCGGTCGTGCCCGCCGCATTGGTCAGTTGACCGGTGGTCATCACCGACAGGCCGTCGCCGTTAAGCGACGTGATCCGGCCAGCCGTGTTGTCCAGCGACGCGCCGGCCACCGTCATGCCGGCCGCGCTTTGAACGGTGCCCTGGTTGTTTGCGATGGCACCACCACGCACGTCCGCCGTACTTTCGGATACCAGTCCACCGGACTGGTTGGCGATCTGGCCGGCGACATTCACCGACAACGGGCCTTGCGACGAGACCTTGCCGCCTTGGTTCGACAGGTTGCCGCCGGTCAGCGTCGTGCTGCCGCCGCTCGACAGGTTGCCGTGGTCGTTGATCACGGTGCCCGATGCGTTCGCCTGAATGGCGCCTTGCGCGCTCGTCGTCGCGTTCGAGAGGTTCACGTCGCCGGCCGTCGCGCTCAGCGACAGATTGCCGTTCGTCGCCGTCTGGCTACCGGTGAGATTCACGCTGCCGCCCGTCAGCGATGCGTTACCGCCCGCCACATTCTGGCCGGTCGCGGTCAACTGGCCCGACGCCGTCAGGTTCAGGTCGCCGCTGTGCGTGACGGAACCGTCGTTGTTCACGCCGGCGCCGAGCGTGCCGGCCGAGTTGACGCTGCCAGCGTTGACCGTTGTATTTTGCTGCGCTGCGAGCGTGCCGCTGTTCGTGAGATCGGCACTTGTGCTGGCCGACAACGACTGCTGCGCATACGTCGTGCCGCTGTTCTGGATGCCGTCCGCGGCCGACAGCGCCATATTGCCGCTTGCCGTAGTCTTGCCCGTGAGCACGAGCCGGCCGTTCGACTGCAGCGTCAGGTCGCCTGCCTGCGCGGCGATCGTACCGGCGCTGGCCACCCCCACGCCGAATTCGTTCGATGCGAGGACGATCCGATCGCTATACATGCCCCCCAATTGGCTTACGTCGATAGCGACCGACGGAGCAGGACCATCACCGGCGATCGCCGTCGCGGCAAGCGTGTCGTGATTGACCTGGGCCGCGCCGGCGATCACGTTCAGGTTCTTCGCATAGATGGCGGAATTGACCTGTACAGCGCGGGCGATAAGGTCCACCTGATCGGTACCGGTTGCGTTCAGGCCAGCGCCCGAGACGGTCACGAGCCCGCGGTTGACGTTGTATCCGGCGATTGAACCATCGGCGCCGTAGTACGGCACGCCGGTCGTCAAGGTCGCGCGACTGGTATTCAGGAAGGTGCCGCCGTCCACGAAAATCCCGGACGGGTTAGCCAGGACGAGTTCCGCGCGGGCGCCTGCGATCTCCACGGCGCCGCGAATTTGAGAGGGATTCGGGCTGTTGACCTGGTTGACGATGATCCGCGCGGCTTGTCCGGCGCCGTAATTCGGGTTGCCGTTGATCCAGCCCGCCTGCTGGGTCTGAACCATCGTGGCCGAGTTGTTCAGGATCGCGCCGGCCTTCTGTACGTCGAACTGGTTGTAGGTGTTGACCGATACGCCCGCGCTCGAGGGACGCGCCACGTTGACTTGCGGCAAGCCGTTCGGCGTCTGGATCACCTGCGTGCTGGTGCCGGGCGTCGGGACGATCTGCGCACCGGAGAGGGTGGGCAGCATGCCGAGCGCGGCGACGCCCGCCACCAGGACGCGAGCGCCGGACGTCGACGACCGCCGCCGCGCGCGAGCTTCGCCTGTTGCGGATTTCCCTTCAGCTGTCGCTGTCTCCGCGACGGCCACCACCATACCCCGAAGCCTGGAAAACACCAGGCGGTGCGCATTCTTATTCATTCTGGTCGACGCGGCCCGCGTCCGTTCGTTTGGTTATTGAACGCGAGCTTACTGAAACATCGAAGAATGACTGTCAAATATTGCCAAGTTGTTGACGGAGAAACACAAATTTCGAATTTCAGTCTCGTCTGATTGACGTGGAATCGGACATCCCCAATCGGTTTCTCAAGGAATCCGTCGGCCAGACCAGATCGATTTCAAGCGGACCTTTCGTTTATCCGCCTGTACGCACTCCGGAACAACGGTGAATCGAATTTCATCGCGAGCTGGATCGCCGGGCGCACGAGTCGCTGCGGTAACTACTGAGCCCGTTCTAGCGTGCAGAGGTCGGGCGCAAGACGCTGCTCCGGATGCGTATCGGCGAGAGGCAGGCAGATCGCGGAGGTTTCATACAGCACCAGGTCGCCGTCGATCAGTACCGGAATGAGCCCGTTCGGATTGAGCGCGAGGTAGTCCGGCGACTTGTGTCGATCGTGCGTGCGGTCGACGTATTCAAGCTCGAACGGCTGGCCGACTTCCTCGAGCACGAAGTGCGGCGCCATGCTGGCGTTGCCGGGGTAGTAGAAAAGCTTCATCGTCGATTTCGTCCGGCGGGTGTCGGCGTCACGCTGCGGCAAATTCGATCGTGGGTTCGCAGCGGATCGGAAAATTGACCGAGTTCGCGATATAGCACTTCGCGTGCGCATCATGATGCAGATGTTCCGCCCGCTCGCGATCGTCGCCGGCCTGGATCGTCACGTGCGGGCGCAGCACGATTTCCGTGAAGCGGCCCGGCTCGTCACGGTCGACCATCGTGCCTTCCGCATCGTCGACATAAGCGAGCACGCGAATGCCCGCTTCGGAGCACAGGTGCAGGTACCAGAGCTTGTGGCACGCCGATGCCGACGCCAGCAACAGGTCCTCGGGGTTCCAGCGCGACGCGTCGCCCCGAAACGCCGGGTCCGATGAACCGGGAATATCCGGCTTGGAACCGGCCCGGATCACGTGATCGCGGCCGTACTCGCGATACCCCGACGTGCCGGTGCCGCGATTGCCCGTCCACGCGACTGCGACGCGATACTTGTGTTCACCAGATGCCATCTCGCTCTCCATTGATGTGGGTTGCTTCGACCGGGCAGGATTTCGTCGTACGGAGCCCGCCTGCGTTCGTCATTTTGGCACCGGATTTTCGTTTGGTATACCATTATTCCAAATTGACGGAACACACAGGCATGGAAGCCAAACTCGATTCCACGGCGGACGCGGTCGCCGCCTCGTTGCGCGACATGATCATCAACGGCGAGTTCGAAGCGGGCGAACGGCTCGTCGAGCGCGACCTCGCCGACCGGTTCGGCATCAGCCGGATTCCGATGCGCGAGGCGATCCAGCGCCTGGAGCGCGAAGGGTTGCTGGACATCTTCAGGAATCGCGGCGCCGTCGTGCGCATGCTGGGCGCATCGGACGTGCAGGAAATCTACGACCTGCGCGTGCTGCTCGAAGGCGACGCGATCTACCGAAGCGTGAAGCGGCTCGACGACGAGACGCTCGCGCGTGCCGAACTCGTCCATCGCCTGCTCGGCGATACGGCCGTGCCGCGCCGGCAGGGCGAACTGAACCGCGAATTCCATGCGTTGCTGTATTCGTGCTGCGGCAACGCACGGCAATTGCAGACGATCGCGGAGCTGCGCAGCCAGGTCGAACGATACGAGCGCCTGCAGGCCACGCTGCTCGCCGATACGCCGTCGTTCCAGGTCGAGCACGAGGAGATCCTGCAGGCGTGCCGCGAGCGCAATGCGCGTGCCGCTCGGTCGATGACGGTCGCGCATCTCGAATCGGCCAGGCGCATCGTGATGGGGCTCGTCGAAGGCGACTGAAACCGGCGCTGCGTGTGCCGCCTGCTGCGCCGCGCGCGGGCCGGGCCGGTCTTGTCGGGCCTTGTCGGGTCGCGCCGATCGCGGCGGCTACCTCCGTCGCGACATTCAATACATCGATACATCAAATCGACCGCGTCGCGCCCCCGCCGGGCGCGCAGCCGGTCGTCCCGCGCACCACCAGTTTCGGCAGCGACGCGATCCGCACGCGCGACGCAGCGCTGCTGCGCTCGCCCGCGTCGCGTAGCGCATTGAGCAATTCGACCGCGAGCCCGGCGGCCTCGGCAGTCGGGATCGCAACGGTCGTCAGCGTGGGGCGCGTGTCGCTGGCCAGGTGAATGTCGGTGATCCCGACGATCGACAGATCGTCCGGCACACGCCGGCCGCGATCGGCCGCCGCATGCATCGCCCCGATCGCCGGCAGGTCGTTGGTCGCGACCAGCGCGGTCAGCCGCGGATGCGCGTCGAGCAGCCGACCCGCCGCGCGCACGCCGCCTTCGATCGAATCGGGTTCCGCCGCGACGATCGACGCATCGAGCCCGGCTTCACGCATCACGTCGACGAAGCCGTCGTAGCGCGCCGCCTGCACGCCGCTCGCCGACCCGCCGACGATCACGCCGATCCGCTCGTGGCCCAGCTCGAGCAAGTGCCGCGTCGCGATCCGCCCCGCCTCCCGAAAATCGATCGCCACGCACGGCAATCCGTCGGGCGGCGCCTCCGGCCGCTCCCACAGGCACAGCACGACCGGCACACCGCGCGCCGCCACGTCGAGCAGATCGGGCAGATGCAGGTTCGCGTTGGTCACGAGAATCCCTTCGGAGATCGTGCCGGCAATCTGGTCGAGATACGCACGCCCCTGCAGCGGATCTTCATTCGTATTGCAGACGATCAGGAACTGTCCGTTGCGGCGCACCGCGCGCTCGACCGCCAGCGCGAACTCCGGGTAGAACGGGTTCGCGATGCTCGACACCATCAGCGCGACCGTCGGCGCGCGCCCTTCCGCCAGCGCACGCGCCGCGAGATGCGGCCGATACCCGAGCGCCTCCACGGCTTCCAGCACCCGAGCACGCGTCGCCTCGCCGACCCGGCCGCGCTCGCGCAGCACGTTCGACACGGTCGCGGCCGTCACGCCGGCGCGGCGGGCCACTTCATCCAGGGTTGCCATCGCTTGCTCACTATATGAGACGTCTATCCAGTATTTGCTTCGCTCACCGAAGCGGCGCACTATCGCCGCACACCCTGCCGCCCGACCGACGGGCGCGACTCGGCCGCGATCGCATCGCCTCTTTTTTTGATCGCGATGATTAAGCGCTTAATCAACGACGATGGCGCATTAAAACATGGAGCGGAGACAATGGCGAGCATCTCGATGCGGCGCGTGCAGAAAGCCTACGGCGATCACGCACCGGTCATTCGCGACGTCGATCTGGAGATCGGCGCGCACGAGTTCTGCGTGTTCCTCGGGCCGTCCGGATGCGGCAAGTCGACGTTGCTGCGGATGATCGCCGGGCTCGAGGACTTGAGCGCGGGCGAGCTGTCGATCGACGGCCGCCGCGTCGACGACGTGCCGGCCGCCGAGCGCGGCGTCGCGATGGTGTTCCAGAGCTACGCGCTGTTTCCGCACATGACGGTCTACGAGAACATGGCGTTCGGGCTGAAGCTCGCGCGCGTGCCGAAAGCCGAGATCGACCGGAAAGTGCGCGATGCCGCGCGCATCCTGCAGCTCGACACGCTGCTCGAGCGCAAGCCGAAGGCGCTGTCGGGCGGCCAGCGGCAGCGCGTCGCGATCGGCCGCGCGATCGTGCGCGAGCCCGGCGTGTTCCTGTTCGACGAGCCGCTGTCGAATCTCGACGCCGCGCTGCGCGGCCAGACCCGCATCGAGATAGCGCGGCTGCACCGCCAGTTCGAACGCGCGAGCGTCGTCTACGTGACGCACGACCAGACCGAAGCGATGACGCTCGCCGACAAGATCGTGCTGCTGCACGCCGGCGCCGACACCGCGCAGCACGGCAGCATCGCGCAGGTCGGGGCGCCGCTCGACCTCTACCACCACCCGGCCAGCCGCTTCGTCGCGGGTTTCATCGGCTCGCCGCGGATGAACTTCCTGCCGGCCGTCGTCACGGCGTGCGATGCCCGTCGCACGGCCGTCACGCTCACGCCGTCCGGCGAAACCTTCACGCTGCCGCGCGACGGCTCGGCGCTCGGCGCCGGCGCCACCGTGACGCTCGGCATTCGCCCCGAACACCTGACGCTCGGCGCCGCGCACGACGCCACGACACTCGCACGCGACGTCGCGCTCGTCGAACGCCTGGGCGAACAGACCTACGTGCACCTCGACCAGCCCGGCGGCCACTCGCTGATCGCGAAGGTGCCCGGCGATGCGCAGGTACGCAGCGGCGAACGCGTACTCGTGCATGCGCCGGCCGCGGCCTGCCATCTCTTCACCGAAGACGGCCGCGCGGTGCCCGCGTGCGCCGACGTCCACGTTCACCACTACGCATAAGGATCGGGCATGCGCCTCGGAGTCTGTTACTACCCGGAACACTGGCCGGAATCGATGTGGGCCGACGATGCCCGCAGGATGAAAGCGCTCGGCATCGAGCAGGTGCGGATCGCCGAATTCGCGTGGAGCCGTATCGAGCCGTCGCCGGGCGAATACGACTGGGGCTGGCTCGATCGGGCGGTCGACGTGCTCGGCGCGGCCGGTCTCGAGATCGTGATGTGCACGCCGACCGCGACGCCACCGAAATGGCTGGTCGACCGCCATCCGGACATCCTCGCGATCGGCGCCGACGGCCGGCCGCGCGCGTTCGGCTCGCGCCGCCACTACGACTTCTCGTCGCCGACCTATCTCGAGGCGTCGCGCCAGATCTGCACGGCGGTCGCCGAGCGCTACGGCCGGCACCCGGCCGTGCGCTACTGGCAGACCGACAACGAGCTGGGCTGCCACCAGACCGTCGTCAGCTATTCGCCGGCCGCGCTCGTGCGATTCCGTGCGTGGCTGAAGGCGCGCTACGGCACGATCGACGCGCTGAACCGCGCGTGGGGAACCGTGTTCTGGAGCATGGAGTATCGCCATTTCGACGAGGTCGATGCCCCCGTCGGCACCGTGACCGAAGCGCACCCGTCGCATCGCCTCGACTACCGGCGCTTCGCGTCGGACGAAGTCGCGCGCTATCACCGGATGCAGGTCGACGTGATCCGCGCGCACTCGCCGGGCCGGCCCGTCGCGCACAACTTCATGCAGCTGTTCACCGAGTTCGACCATTACGAAGTGGCGCGCGACCTCGACGTCGCGACGTGGGACAGCTATCCGCTCGGCGCGCTCGAGGAGCAATGGTTCACGCCCGACGTGAAGGCGCGCTGGCTACGCACCGGCCATCCCGATTTCGCGTCGTTCAATCACGACCTCTATCGCGGCATGTCGAAGCTGCCGTTCTGGGTGATGGAGCAGCAGCCGGGCCCCGTGAACTGGGCGCAGTGGAACCCCGCGCCGCTGCCGGGCATGGTGCGCCTGTGGAGCTGGGAGGCGTTCGCGCACGGCGCCGGTTGCGTGTCGTACTTCCGCTGGCGTCAGGCGCCGTTCGCGCAGGAGCAGATGCATGCGGGTCTCAATACGCCGGACAACCGGCTCGACGAAGGCGGCCGCGAGGCGCAGCGCGTCGCGCGCGAGATCGCGGCCGTACGCGACGCAGGTGCCGATGCCGACCCGAACGGCGCGGTGCGTGCCCCCGTCGCGCTCGTGTTCGACTACGAAGCGAAGTGGCTGTTCGAAGTGCAGCCGCAAGGCGCCGATTTCCACTACCCGCGCTTCGCGTTCGAGTACTACGCGGCGCTGCGTTCGCTCGGCCTCGACGTCGACATCGTTTCCGCGCATGCGCCGCTCGACGGCTACCGGCTCGTCGTCGTGCCGCCGCTGCCGGTCGTCCCGGACGATTTCGCCGCACGCGTCGCGGCCTCGGGCGCGCACGCCGTGTTCGGGCCGCGCACCGGCTCGAAGACCGTCGACCTGCAGATTCCGCCGACGCTGCCGCCCGGCCCGCTCGCATCGATCCTGCCGGTGCGCGTATGGCGCGTCGAATCGCTGCGGCCGAACGTGACCGAGCCGATCGACGGCACGCTGTGCGACAGTGCGCCGCTCGCGGGCCATGCGCGCCACTGGCGCGACTTCGTCGAGCTTCACGACGACACGCTCGGCGTCGTGCGCGCGCGCTTCGCCGACGGTCACCCGGCCTGCGTGTCACACGGCACGCTGCACTACTGGGCCGCGCTGTTCGACGACGCGACCACCGCCCGGCTGTTCGCCGATGTCGCGGCCGAAGCCGGCCTCACGCCGACGCCGCTCGGCGACGGCGTGCGCGTGAGCCGGCGCGGCGGCCTGACCTACGTTTTCAACTATGGCGACACGCCGCACACGATCGACGCGGTACCGCCGTCGGCGTTCGTGCTCGGCACCGCGCAAGTCGGGCCGCAAGACGTGGCCGTGTATCGAAGCCGTTCGTAGCACCCCGACACCGGCGCCGCGATGCGCCGGTCACGCACAAGACGACACACAGGAATGGAGACACGCATGACACATCGCCCCCTTCGCCTCGCCGCCCGGCTCGCCACGGCCGCCGCCGTCGCACTGGCATCGCTCGGCACGACGGCGCCCGCCGATGCCGGCACGCTGACGATCAACATCGCGTTCAAGGGCGCCAGCCAGCGCGCGGTCTGGCAGTCGACGCTCGACGCGTTCCACAAGGCGCATCCCGACATCGACGTGAAGGCCACCTTCGTCGACGAGGAAGCGTACAAGGTGCAGCTCCCCGCCTGGCTCACGACCGTCGCGCCGGACGTCGTGAACTGGCACGCCGGCGAGCGGATGGCGTACTACGCGAAGCGCGGGCTGTTCGAGGACCTGAGCGGCGACTGGGCGAAGAACGGCTGGGGCGCGATGTATGCATCGACGCGCGACGCATCGTCGTACAACGGCAAGCAGTACGCGGCACCGACCGTCTACTACTCGTGGGGGCTGTTCTACCGCAAGGACCTGTTCCGCAAGGTCGGCATCGCCGACGAGCCGAAGACGTGGGACCAGTTTCTCGACGCATGCAAGAAGCTGAAGGCGGCCGGCATCACGCCGGTCGCGCTCGGCGGCCGCGACGCGTGGACGCTCGCCGGCTGGTTCGACTATCTCGACCTGCGCCTGAACGGCAACGCGTTCCACCAGCAACTGATGGCGGGCGACGTGCCGTACACCGACCCGCGCGTGAAGAAGGTCTACACGACGTGGAAGTCGCTGATCGACGCGGGCTACTTCATCGACAACGCGCTGTCCTACGATCTCGACGGCGCCCAGCCGTTCCTGTTCCAGGGCAAGGCCGCGATGATGCTGATGGGCACCTTCATCGCGGCGGGTTTTCCGCCGAACGTGAAACAGGAAATGGGCTACTACCGCTTCCCGATCATCGACCCGAAGGTGCCGACCGCCGAGGATGGCCCGGTCGAATCGCTGCATATCCCGACGAAGGCGAAGAACAAGGCCGACGCGCACACGTTCCTCGCGTTCGTCGAAACACCCGAGATGGGCGCGAAGCTCGCGGAAGGCCTCGGTTCGCTGTCGGCCAACAGCAAGTCGCCCGAGCCGGCCGACCCGGTCTCGCGCATCGGCTTCCGGATCCTTGCCGACACGAAGGGCGGCGTCGCGCAGTTCTACGACCGCGACATGACGAAGGAAATGGCCGACGAGGGGATGAAGGGCATGCAGCAGTTCCTCGCGAATCCGGCGCAGCTCGATACGGTGCTCGCGCAGCTCGAACAGACCCGCAAGCGGATCTACAAGAAGTAACGCCGTGACCCGCGCGGCGGTGCTCCGCCGCTGCGGCTGTCCCATCGTTCGCTCGTTCAGGAGCCCTGCCGTGTCCAGTCCGATTTCGTCCCGACACCTCGAGCCGCCCGCCGCGCCGCCGGAACCGTCGAACCCTCGCGCGCCCGCCGCGGTTGCCGCGGTTGCATCACCCGCGCGCCGCCCGTCGCCCGCCGTGCGGCGGCAACGGCGTGCCGCGTGGCTGTTTCTCGCGCCGGCCTGCGCGATGGTTGCCGTCTATGTGATCTGGCCGATCCTGTCGACGCTGTGGCTGAGCCTGTACAACTGGGACGGGATGACCGAGCGTACGTTCGTCGGTCTCGCGAACTATGCGGAGCTGCTGCAGGCGCCGACGTTCTACACGGCGCTGCGCAACAACGTGATCTGGCTCGCGCTCTTCATGCTCGCGCCGCCGCTCGGCCTCGCGCTCGCGCTGTACCTGAACCAGGCGGTCGCCGGCATCCGGCTCGTGAAGTCGCTGTTCTTCGCGCCGTTCGTGCTGTCGGGTGTGGTCGTCGGCCTGATCTTCTCGTGGTTCTACGATCCGACGTTCGGGCTGCTCGCGCTGATCGCCGGACACGGCATCCCGGTGCTCGGCGACGCGCGCTACGCGACGTTCGGCATCGTGTTCGCCGCGCTGTGGCCGCAAACCGCGTACTGCATGATCCTGTACCTCACCGGCCTCACGTCGCTCAATCCGGAACAGATCGAAGCCGCTCGCATGGAAGGCGCGCGCGGCTTCGCGCTGCTGTGGCACGTGGTGCTGCCGCAACTGCGGCCGACCACCTTCATGGCGATCGTCGTCACGGTGATCGGTGCGCTGCGCAGCTTCGACCTGATCTCGGTGATGACGAGCGGCGGCCCGTTCGAGAGTTCGACCGTGCTTGCGTATTACATGTACGACCAGGCGATCAAGTACTACCGGCTCGGCTATTCCGCGTCGATCGCGGTCGTGCTGTTCGCGATCATGCTCGTCTACATCGTGTTCCAGTTGCGCCGCCTGCTGCGCAACGAGCAGTGACCTGACCTTCCGGGGATGCCTTCATCATGTTTCCGACACCCGTTGCCCAATGGAAGCCGGTATCGCGCCGGCTGTACAAGCTGTCGCTGCCCGTCGCGCTCGTGATCTGGCTGCTGCCGATGATCGCGGTGTTCGTCACGTCGGTGCGCTCGACCGAGGAACTCGTCGAAGGCCACTACTGGGGCTGGCCGCGGCACTTCTCGATGATCGAGAACTATCGCGATGCGCTGACCACGTCGCCGATGCTGCATTACTTCTGGAACAGCGTGCAGATCACGGTGCCGTCCGTGCTTGGCTCGATCGCGCTCGCGGCGATGGCGGGCTTTGCGCTTGCGACCTACAAGTTTCGCGGGAGCACGGCGCTGTTCGGCACGTTCGTCGCGGGTAATTTCGTGCCGGTGCAGGTGCTGATGATTCCGGTGCGGGATTTGTCGCTGCGGCTCGGTGTGTTCAATACGGTCGAGGCGCTGATTCTGTTTCATGTCGCGTTCCAGACGGGGTTCTGCACGCTGTTCCTGCGCAACTTCATCAAGCAGCTGCCGTTCGAGCTGATCGAGGCGGCGCGGATCGAAGGGGCGGGGGAATGGACGGTGTTCTGGCGGATCGTGTTGCCGTTGATCCGGCCGGCGCTGGCTGCGCTGGCGATTCTCGTGTTTACGTTCGTGTGGAATGACTACTTCTGGGCGCTGTGTCTCACGCAAGGGGATGAGGCTGCGCCGATCACGGCAGGGGTTGCCGCGTTGAAGGGGCAATGGACGACGTCGTGGAACCTCGTGTCGGCCGGGTCGATCCTGGCGGCGTTGCCGTCCGTCGCGATGTTCTTCGCGATGCAGAAGCATTTTGTGGCGGGGCTGACGTTCGGGGCGACCAAAGGCTGAACGCGCGCAGCCCTGCGTATTCGTATCTCCCCCCTCCGCATCGAGAGGTTGCCCGCTTCGGCGGGCTTTTTTTTATCTTCGCGGATCGGGATGGATGTCGCCAAACGATCTGCAAGCGACCGCCAGATTTCACGACGACGGTCACCTGGTGACTGCGCAAGCGCCCAACAGCAAATGCGGCCTTCGGTGACTCACCCCCATCCCGGCTTTAATTACGGCGACGCGATGAAATTCTTTATCGATTGTATTTCGAATTTCGCCAAATCATATTCAGCCCACGAAACCGGACATAGCGAAACAGCCGTTTCGAAATTTCTCGTTGCATCCTCCATCTTGCCGGCCATCATATTCGCTTCCCCGATATAAGTCTCGGCTTCACATTGACGCGTCCCAGGAGGCCCGTCATCACCCTTGGCCGCTGCCACCCTGAGTTGGTCGGCATCTATTTTCGACAGGAAGTAATCGATGATCGGGCGAGGCCAGGATTCCTGATTCCGCAAGCTCGAAGATTCGCCGTCCAGGCTCACCCGATCATCCACGCCGTGCCGTTGCGATGCCAGATGCTTCCAGATCAGCATGTATGCAACATCTTCGGAACTGCTGTTTTCCCTGTTGTTGTCCAGCCATGCATTGGCTTCACGCAATGCGGCCGCATAATTCTTTGTATAGAAATTCAGCTTCACGTCTTTCAAGACAGCATCCCAATCTCGCGGATCGAGTTGCAGCGCCTTGTTCAAATTTCGGCGGGAGTCGTCATACCTTCCCATCGACATATACACCTGGCCGAGATTCACGTAGGTCGTCGACACATTTTTATCCGCGGCCAGCGACTCGTTCAATTTGTCGATGGCGACCTGATACAACCCCATATCCGCGAAAGCCATTGCATAACTGTCTTTTGCGTCGATTCTGCCAGGGTCGAGCTCCAACGCCTTTTTCAGGTCCAGGAGAGCATGATCGAAATCCAGCATTAATTTATAAGAACCCGCCCTGTGTACATAGGCGCCCGGATCCGATGGATCAATATTAATTGCCCCCGTAAAGGCGACTACGGATTTTTCATACTTGTTCGACAAGGAGTATCCAAGACCCGCGAACCTGTAAAGATAGGACGCAAGCCTATAATTTTTTCCCTCGTCGCTTATTATTTTCGCCGCAGCCAAGGCATCATCCGCGGAATTTTCCCGCTCGTGGATCTTGTCGTATGCAAGACTTCTCCCTACCAGCGCGTCAAGAAGAAGCGGATGCAAGTTGAGTGCTGCGGTGTAATAGCTGATGGCTAGCGGGTAATTTCGGGCCTTTTCTGCTGCCTGCCCACGTTGAGCGAGCGTGACAGCTGTCTGTTGCGCGCTTGTTGAATCGACCGTCGCCGATACGAGCGAGGGGTCGGTGGTTGCCGTTTTGCCGGGCTCGCTAGCCAATACCTCGGTCATCGGGACCGAAATCAACAACATTGCCGAGACAACGGATAGAAGCGATCGATTCATGGGTCGGTTGTAATTATTCAGCGCGTGGGTCAAGCAGCGTACGTGGCATCCGGCGGCGGCGATGATCGACAGAGAATGCCGCTACCCGCCGGATAGTATCGATTATTACGCGATGGCCGCGAATGGGCGGGCCCAGCCCGTCTCGGTACAAGCACCGTTGCCGCGCAATCGCAGTCGGAGCCCGCTTCTTCGAGGCCCTTGCCGTACTCATGCGTCGGCATCGACATGCAGCATCCTCCTGTCAGGATCGATGGCGTAATACGTGCGACGGTACACGGCGCGTGTTGCACGAACGTGCAAATCAGGGCGTGCCTCGTGCCAGATACGTCGCATCATGATGCAATAACCATTCAAACCGCATCGTCGACGCACTTCGCTTGATGGACGTCATGGCACGAACACACCGGCGCCTGCTCACGTCCACCCTTCAAGCCGCAACGTCGACCGCACGAGCCGCTGTTCCTCCTGCTCGATCTCCCTCAGATATTCGACGCACTGGCGGATATGCTCGCTCGCCGCCTTGCGCGCCTGCTCGGGCAGCCGCCCGGTCACCGCGTTATAGAGCCGCGCATGCTGGCGATCGATCTGCTTCTTCAACGGCTCGCGGTGATAGAGGTTGTTCACCGACGCAAACACCGAGCTCAGCAGCAGATCCGTCAGCGACTGCAACGTATTCACGAGCACCGGGTTATGCGACGCCTCGCAAATCGCGAGATGAAACGCGTGATCGAGCTTCGCGCGCGCGGCCGGGTCGAGATCCTGCGCATCGGCCGCGGTCATCTCGTCGTAGCGACGCTTGATCAGGATGAAATCGGCAGACGTTCCGCGCAGCGCCGCCAGTCGCGCGGCCTCCGTCTCGAGCATCCCGCGCACTTCGAACAGGTCGTACAGCGTGCGCGGCTGCGAGCCGAGCAGGTGCATCATGGGCGAGACTTCGCGCTGCGGGGTCAGGCTCGCGACGAACGAGCCCTTGCCGTGCGTCGTCTCGATGATTCCGCGCGCACGCAGCAACTTCATCCCTTCGCGCACGGCCGTGCGCGACACGCCGAGCTTCTCGGTCAGCCGCCGTTCGGACGGCAACGCCTGCCCGGCCTTCAGCACGCCGTCGACGATCAATTGCTCGATCCGCTCGGCGACGACATCGGCGACATTGCGCGCCGGCGCTTGTCGATCCTGCATTTCCATACTGGTATGACCACTTTGGACGGATGTCGCCGATTTTCTCATAAACCCTTGTCATGATTGGCTTTTACGTCAAGACCCACCCCGGCTTCACGGCGCGCCTCGAAAAACTGGTATGACCACGCCCGCGACGTATGGACACGCACCGGCCGGCCGCCAAGAATGCCGTCCATCCGGCGCGTCGCGCATCCCGCGGCCGCCCGCACGGTGAAGAGAGTGGAGACGGAGACACACGATGAGTTTCACCTACGACGAACGGATCGACGGCCCGCTGGCGACCGTCGGCCGCGACACACTCGTCGCCGCGCTGCACGCGGCGGCGCCCGGCCTCGACGTGCTGCACGAGCGCGAAGCGCTCAAGCCGTTCGAATGCGACGGCCTCGCCGCCTATCGCACGGTACCGCTCGCGGTCGTGCTGCCCGACACGGTCGAGCAGGTGCGCGCGGTGCTGCGCGTCGCCGCCGCGCTCGGCGTGCCGGTGGTCGCGCGCGGCGCGGGAACCGGGCTGTCGGGCGGCGCGATGCCGCTCGAAAAGGGCCTCCTGCTCGTGATGGCGAAGTTCAACCGGATTCTCGACATCGACCCCGATGCCGGCGTCGCGCGCGTGCAGCCCGGCGTGCGCAACCTCGCGATCTCGCAGGCAACCGCGCCGCACGGCCTCTACTACGCGCCCGATCCGTCGTCGCAGATCGCGTGCTCGATCGGCGGCAACGTCGCCGAAAACGCGGGCGGCGTGCACTGCCTGAAATACGGGCTCACGGTGCACAACATCCTGAAGGTCGAGATCCTGACGATCGACGGCGATACGCTCACGCTCGGCACCGACGCGCTCGACGCACCCGGCTTCGACCTGCTCGCATTGTTCACCGGCTCGGAAGGGATGCTCGGCATCGTCACCGAAGTGACCGTGAAGCTGCTGCCGAAGCCGCCGAGCGTGAAGGTGCTGATGGCGAGCTTCGACGACGTCGCCGAAGCCGGTGCCGCCGTCGCGCGGATCATCGGCGCGGGCGTGATCCCCGGCGGCCTTGAGATGATGGACAACCTCGCGATCCGCGCGGCCGAGGATTTCATCCACGCGGGCTATCCGGTCGACGCGCAGGCGATCCTGCTGTGCGAACTCGACGGCTCGCCCACCGACGTCGACGAAGATGCCGAACGCGTCGCCACGCTGCTGCGCGATGCCGGCGCATCGGAGATCCGTGTCGCGCGCGACGAGGCGGAGCGCCAACGCTTCTGGGCCGGTCGCAAGAACGCGTTCCCCGCGGTCGGCCGCATGTCGCCCGACTACTACTGCATGGACGGCACGATCCCGCGCCGCGAGCTGCCGCGCGTTCTCGAAGGAATCGCCGCGCTGTCCGCCGAATACGGGCTGCCGGTCGCGAACGTGTTCCACGCGGGCGACGGCAACATGCACCCGCTGATCCTGTTCGACGCGAACCGCCCCGGCGAACTCGACCGCGCGGAAGCGCTGGGTGGAAAGATCCTCGAGCTGTGCGTCGCGGCGGGCGGCAGCATCACCGGCGAGCACGGCGTCGGGCGCGAGAAGATCAACCAGATGTGCGTGCAGTTCAACGCCGACGAAATCACGTTCTTCCACGCGGTGAAGGCCGCGTTCGATCCGCAGGGCCTGCTCAATCCCGGCAAGAACATCCCGACGCTGCACCGCTGCGCCGAATTCGGCGCGATGCACGTCCATCACGGCAAGCTGCCGTTTCCCGAACTGGAGCGTTTCTGATGCGACGCGAAATCGAATCGATCGACGACAGCGCGGCACTCGTCGCCCAGGTCGACGCGGCGATCCACGACCGTCAGCCGCTGCACATTCGCGGCGCCGGCACCAAGGCGTTCCTCGGGCGCCCAGTCGAAGGCCGCACGCTCGACGTGCGCACGCATCGCGGCGTCGTGTCCTATGACCCGACCGAACTCGTCGTCACCGCGCGCGCGGGCACGCCGCTCGCCGACCTCGAAGCGATGCTCGATTCGGCCGGCCAGATGCTGCCGTGCGAGCCGCCGTCGTTCGGCGGCGCGGCCACGGTCGGCGGCATGGTCGCGGCGGCGCTGTCGGGCCCGCGCCGCCCGTGGGCCGGCGCGGTACGCGACTTCGTGCTCGGCTGCCGCGTGATCACCGGCCACGCGAAACACCTGCGCTTCGGCGGCGAGGTGATGAAGAACGTCGCGGGTTACGACGTGTCGCGGTTGCTCGCGGGCAGCTTCGGCTGTCTCGGCGTCGTGACCGAGGTGTCGCTGAAGGTGCTGCCGAAGCCCCGTGCGACGTGCGATCTCGCGTTGCCGCTCGCGGTGGACGAAGCCGTGCAGCGCGTCGCCGCGTGGCGGCGCGCGGGGCTGCCGCTCGCGGGCGCCTGCCACGCGGACGGCGTGCTGCGCGTGCGGATCGAAGGCGGCGAGGGCTCGGTGAAGGCCGCGCGCGACACGATCGGCGGCGACTGCATGGACGACCATGACGATGCGTTCTGGGCACGGCTGCGCGACCTTGCGCTGCCGTTCTTCGACGACCCGCGCCCGCTGTGGCGCGTGTCGGTGCCGGCCGCCGCGCCGCTCGACGCCCTGCCCGGCGCGCTGCTGGCCGACTGGGGCGGCGCACAGCGCTGGCTGAAGAGCGACGCCGCACCGGCCGACGTGCAGCGGCTCGCCGCGCAATGGGGCGGGCACGCGACCTGCTTCACGCCGGGCGCGACGTGCGAGCCGTTCCAGCCGCTGCCGCCCGCGCTGCTGCGCGTGCACCGCCAGCTCAAGGCACAGCTCGACCCGCATGCGATTTTCAATCCCGGCCGCCTGTACGCCGATTTCTGACGCGAACCCGATCCCGACCCGCCGATGCAAACCAATCTCAGCGAAGCAAGCAAGGCCCTCGCCCGGGCCGACGAAGCGGAAGCGATCCTGCGCGCGTGCGTGCACTGCGGCTTCTGCAATGCGACCTGCCCGACCTACCAGGTGCTCGGCAACGAGCTCGACGGGCCGCGCGGGCGCATCTACCTGATCAAGCAGCTGCTCGAAGGCGAGCCGTGCGGCGAACGCACGCAGCGGCATCTCGACCGCTGCCTGACGTGCCGCAACTGCGAGACGACCTGCCCGTCCGGCGTGCGCTATCACACGCTGCTCGACATCGGCCGCGCGGAAGCCGAAAAGCGTGCGCAGCGGCCCGCGCGCGAGCGCCTGCTGCGCGCGGGGCTGCGGCACGTCGTGCCGCGCCCGGCGACGTTCGCCGCGTTGCTGAAGGCCGGCCGCGCGCTGCGCCCGCTGCTGCCCGGCACGCTGCGGGACAAGATCCCGGCCGCCGTGCCCGCGGCCGCGCCGCGCCCGCCCGTGCGCCACGCGCGGCGCGTGCTGATGCTCGAGGGCTGCGTGCAGCCGTCGCTGTCGCCGAACACCAATGCGGCCGCCGCGCGCGTGCTCGACCGGCTCGGCATCAGCGTGAGCCCGGCGCGCGAGGCCGGCTGCTGCGGCGCGACCGAATATCACCTGAACGCGCAGGATGCCGGCCTCGCCCGCGCACGCCGCAACATCGACGCATGGTGGCCCGCGATCGAAGCGGGCGCGGAAGCGATCGTGCTGACGGCAAGCGGCTGCGGCGCGTTCGTGAAGGAATACGGCGACCTGCTGCGCTCCGACCCCGTCTACGCGGAGAAAGCGCGGCGCGTCAGCGCGCTCGCGCGCGACCTCGCGGAAGTGATCGCGGCCGAGCCGCTCGACGCGCTGGCCGAGTCGACGCCGCGCCGCGTCGCGGTTCACTGCCCGTGCACGCTGCAGCACGCGCAGCGGCTCGGCGGCGCGGTGGAAAGCATCCTGACGCGGCTCGGCTTCGATCTGACGAATGTCGCCGACGGCCATCTGTGCTGCGGCTCGGCCGGCACGTATTCGCTGACGCAGCCCGAACTCGCGACGACGCTGCGCGACAACAAGCTCGATGCGCTCGAAGCCGCGCGCCCGGACCTGATTGTCACGGCCAACGTAGGCTGCCAGACTCACCTGAACGGCGCGGGCCGCACGCCCGTGCGCCACTGGATCGAGCTCGTCGACAACCGACTCGTCAACTGACCTGATTCCGGAGGATCTCCATGCAGACGAAACCCGAACTCGAACTGGCCGATGCCGACCGCATGCTCGCCGCCGCCCGCGCGGAAGCGGAACGCCACGGCTGGGCCGTGTCGATCGCCGTCGTCGACGACGGCGGCCACCTGCTCGCGTTTGCACGCCTGGACGGCGCATCGCCGGCCAGCGCCTGTATCGCGCAGGACAAGGCGCGCGCGGCGGCGCTCGGCCGGCGCGAGACGAAGGCGTATGAGGATATGATCAACGGCGGCCGCACCGCGTTTCTCAGCGCGCCGCTGACGGGGTTGCTCGAAGGCGGCGTGCCGGTCACGGTCGGCGGCCGGATCGCGGGCGCGATCGGCGTGTCTGGCGTAAAGTCCGAACAGGACGCGCAGATTGCCCGCGCCGGCACACAAAGCGTCGCGGTGTGACCAGCCAAGCCGCGCGCGATTTTTCCCCGGGAGGATTAACGATGATCGACCAAGCAGGACTGCAAGTCGCGCCAGCGCTGAGCCAGTTCATTGAAAACGAAGCGTTGCCGGGCACCGGCATCGACAAGGCTGCGTTCTGGAGCGGTTTCTCGGCCCTGGTGCACGACCTGGCGCCGCGCAACCGCGAGCTGCTCGCGGAACGCGACCGCCTGCAGCAGGAACTCGACACCTGGCACCGCGCGCACCCCGGCCCGGTGCGCGACCACGCCGCGTATCGCGCATTCCTCGAACAAATCGGCTACCTCGTGCCGGTCCCGTCGAACGTCGCGGCAGCCACCGCGAACGTCGACAGCGAGATCGCGACGCAGGCCGGCCCGCAGCTCGTCGTGCCGCTGTCGAACGCGCGTTATGCGCTGAACGCCGCGAACGCCCGCTGGGGCAGCCTGTACGACGCGCTGTACGGCACCGACGCGCTGCCTGAAGACGGCGGCGCCGAACGCACCACGGCCTACAACCCGACGCGCGGCCAGCGCGTGATCGACTACGCGCGCAACGTGCTCGACAACGCGGCGCCGCTCGCGAGCGGCTCGCACCGCGACGCGCTGCGCTACCGCGTGCAGGACGGCCAGCTCGCCGTCGAAACCGCCAAGGGGATCGTGGGCCTCGCGCAGCCGGCGCAGTTCGTCGGCTACCAGGGCGCGGCCGACGCGCCGTCCGCGATCCTGCTGAAGCACAACGGCCTGCACCTCGAGATCCAGATCGACGCATCGACGCCGATCGGCCGCGCCGATCTCGCGAACGTGAAGGACGTCGTGCTCGAAGCCGCGGTCAGCACGATCATCGACTGCGAGGATTCGGTCGCGGCGGTGGACGCCGACGACAAGGTCCAGCTCTACCGCAACTGGCTCGGCCTGATGCAGGGCACGCTGGTCGAGGAAGTCGCGAAGGGCGGCAAGACCTTCACGCGCCGCCTGAACGCCGACCGCGAGTACACGACGCCCGACGGCGGCACGCTGTCGCTGCACGGCCGCTCGCTGCTGTTCGTGCGCAACGTCGGTCACCTGATGACCAACGGCGCGGTGCTCGACCGCGACGGCAACGAGATTCCGGAAGGGATCCTCGACGGCGTCGTCACGGTGCTGTGCTCGCTGCACGACCTGAAGGCGAAGCGCAACTCGCGCACCGGCTCGATCTACATCGTGAAGCCGAAGATGCACGGCCCGGTCGAAGTCGCATTCGCCGATACGCTGTTCGCGCGCATCGAGGATCTGTACAACCTGCCGCGCAACACGCTGAAGATGGGCATCATGGACGAGGAGCGCCGCACCAGCGTGAACCTCGCTGCGTGTATCGCCGCCGCCGCCGCACGCGTCGCGTTCATCAACACCGGCTTCCTCGACCGCACCGGCGACGAGATGCACACCGCGATGGAAGCGGGCCCGATGATCCGCAAGGGCGACATGAAATCGTCGGCGTGGATCCAGTCGTACGAGCGCAACAACGTGCTCGCGGGCCTGTCGGCCGGCCTGCGCGGCCGCGCGCAGATCGGCAAGGGCATGTGGGCGATGCCCGACCTGATGCACGCGATGCTCGAGCAGAAGATCGCGCATCCGCGCGCGGGCGCGAACACCGCGTGGGTGCCGTCGCCGACCGCCGCGACGCTGCACGCGCTGCACTACCACCTCGTCGACGTGCAGGCCGTCCAGCAGGAACTCGAGAAGACACCGTACGCGAGCGAACGCGACACGCTGCTCGAAGGGCTGCTGACCGTGCCGGTCGTCGAACGCGCCGCGTGGAGCGAAGCCGAGATCCTGAGCGAAGTCGAGAACAACGCGCAGGGCATCCTCGGCTACGTCGTGCGCTGGGTCGAACAGGGCGTCGGCTGCTCGAAGGTGCCCGACATCCACGACGTCGGCCTGATGGAAGACCGCGCGACGCTGCGCATTTCGAGCCAGCACATCGCGAACTGGCTGCGCCACGGCGTGATCACCGAGGCATTCGTGCTCGACGTGTTCAAGCGGATGGCGCGCGTCGTCGACCAGCAGAACGCCGGCGCCCCGAACTATCGCCCGATGGCGCCCGGCTACGACCAGTCGACCGCGTTCAAGGCCGCGTGCGCGCTCGCGCTGCAGGGCACGTCGCAGCCGAGCGGTTATACCGAGCCGCTGCTGCACCGGTTCCGGCTCGCGTTCAAGGCGCAACAGCACGGCGGATAAGCACGGCCGTGCCGCGGGTTTCCGGCGTGCCGGAAGCCCGTATGCCGGAAGCTCGTACGCCGGGCTTCATGAAACGGGCGGCCGCAACGGCCGCCCGTTTTCATTTTCACGTTCGCCCGGCTGTTGAAACGAATAATCGGCGCACATATCGACACCTTCATTTTTTTCGCTCGCCTGCCGTTAACCCGATGGGAATCGGCGGCCGCGCGCCGCGGTTTCGCCGCTCATGCCGTACAGCCTTGCGCTGGAACGCTTTGCCGGATATTCGCAAGCCCGGGAATTCACTGAAATTTGATCCGGATCAACGGCCCGCAACATTTTCCGCGCGCGCGAACGCGCGCGTTATACTCCGTTGAATTCGCACTGCCCGATTCCTCGGATCGTTGAATCGGCGTAGATGTCACCAGTAAATGCTCGATTTACCGGTATATCTGGCCGCGATTCCCGGTAATCAGTGTCCATTTTCTCGCCGGCCGGCAAGAAGGCGTCGAATGGACGCGTGGCGGATCGCCGCCGCCACGTCATACGAACAATCGCATCGGCCCGCCGCCCGGCGGCAATGCCCATCGATCCACGGACCATGGCAGAAACCGATTACGCAGTGCCCAGCGAATCCGGCCTGACGAGCCGTGTCGCCGCACATCTGCGCCGGTTCCTGCTGCCGCACCTGATCTTCTATACCGGGCTGCTGATCGCGCTGCTCCTGCTGTCCCTGTGCGGGATCGTGCTGTACGAAGGCCGCATCGACGCGCGCGACCGCTCGATCTCGATGCAGCAGAATCTCGCGCTGATGGCGTCGTGGGACATCGAGCGCAACATCGAGATCTATTCGCTGTCGCTGCAGGCCGTCGTCGAAGGCGAGAACGACCCGGATGTCGTCAAGCTGCCGATGCCGCTGCGCCGCCAGGTGCTGTTCGACCGTGCGACGACGGCCAAGTACCTCGGCGGCATCTATGTGCTCGACGCGAAGGGCGACATCGCGGTCGACGGCAAGAGCGACGTGCCGCGCAAGGCCAATTTCGGCAACGAGCCGTACTTCACGATGCACCGCGACCACCCCGACGTCGGCCTGTACGTCAGCCCCCCGTATCATTCGCGCTTGCGCGGCGGCTCGCCGAGCATCGCGCTCAGCCGGCGGATCACGGAGCCCGACGGCTCGTTCGGCGGCGTCGCCGTGATGTCGATCCGGCTCGAATATTTCCAGAACCTGTTCTCGCGGCTGTCGCTCGGCGATCGCGGCTCGATCGCGCTGATCAACACCGACGGCAAGATGGTCGCGCGCGAGCCGTACGACCCGAAGATCGTCGGCCGCGACATCAGCCACGCCAGCACGTTCCGGCGGTTCATGACCGCCAACGAAGGCAGCTTCGCCGATACCGCGTCGATCGACGGCGTGCGCCGCCTGTACGTGTTCCGGCATCTCGAGCACCTGCCGCTCATCATCATGGTCGCGCGCTCGGAAGCGGATACCTACGCCGCGTGGTACGACCGTGCGATTCCGATCGGCTCGGCGATGGTCGCGCTCGCGATCGGCTTCGTCGGCCTGTCGCTGCTGCTCGACGTGCAGCTGCGCAAGCGCCACCGCGCGGAAACCGAACTGCAGGCGCTCGCGCGCACCGACGGCCTCACGGGCCTCGACAACCGCCGCATGCTCGACGTCACGCTCGCACGCGAATGGCGCCGGGCCGCGCGCTCGCAGCACGCGCTGTCGCTGCTGTTCATCGACGTCGACTACTTCAAGCGCTACAACGACACCCAAGGGCACCAGGCCGGCGACGACGCGCTCGCCGCGGTCGGCCACTGCATCGCCGGCTGCCTGCGCCGCCCGGCCGATTACGCGGCGCGCTACGGCGGCGAGGAGTTCGTCGTCGTGCTGCCCGACGTCGATACGGACGGCGCGGCGTCGATCGCCGAGACGATCCGCACCGGCATCCTCGATCTCGGCATCCGGCACGACGCCGGGGCGACCGGCCGCCTGACGGTGAGCATCGGCGTGACGACGAGCTATCCGGAACACGACGACGACATGCAGGCCGCGCTGAAGCTGGCCGACGACGCGCTGTATCGCGCGAAGGAAGGCGGGCGCAACCGCATCGTCGTGCACGCGGCCCCCTCCGGCGGCCTCGCGGCGCGGCGGGCCTGAACGGGCCGCCGCCGGGCGCCGGCACGGCGGCCGGCCGGCCACTGTCGCCGCCCGCGCGCAAAATCGCCGACAATGTCGCCTCGACACGCCGCCGCGCGGCTGCCTGGCCCGGCCGGCCCGCGCGGGTGCGCGGCCGCTTCGCACCACCATGAGACTCAAGGCAAAGATCTTCCTTCTGGCCATCGTGCCGTTCCTGCTCGCGATCGCCGGCATCGGTTTCGGCGTGCGCCAGCAGGCGACGTCCCTCGCGCGCACGCAGCACGCGACGATCCAGGCCGCGTACATGTCGAGCAAGGAGGTCGAGCTCAAGCACTACGTCGAGCTCGCGACGAGCGCAATCATGCCGCTCTACGACGCGAGCGGCCGCAACGCGCGCGACGACGCGCTGCTGCGTACGCAGGCGCTCGCGATGCTGCAGAAGATGGATTTCGGCCCGGACGGTTACTTCTTCGTGTACGACCTGCACGGCAATTCCCTGATGCATCCGCGCGAGCCCGAGCGTGTCGGCCACAACTACTGGTCGATGCGCGACCCGCAGGGCGCGCTGACGATCCAGAAGCTGATCGGCGCGGCGTCGAGCGGCGGCGGCTACGTGCGCTACGCGTGGCAACGGCCGTCGACGGGCCGCGTCGCGCCGAAGCTGGGCTACGTCATCGCGCTCGAACGCTGGGGCTGGATGGTCGGCACCGGCATCTATCTCGACGATGTCGACACCGCGCTGCAGCGCATCGACGCGCGCGCGTCCGCGAACATCGAGCGCACGATGAGCTGGCTCACCGCAATCGCGCTCACGGGGGCGGCCGCGATCGCCGTGTGCGCGCTGGTGCTGAACGTCAGCGAGTCGCGCAGCGCCGACGCGAAGCTCAAGCTGCTCGCGCAGCGCGTCGTCGAATCGCAGGAACAGGAGCGGGCGCGGCTGTCACGCGAGCTGCATGACGGGATCAGCCAGATGATGGTATCGGCGAAGCTGATGCTCGAATCCGCGCTCGCGCGCTTCGAACGCGGCACCGCGCGCATGCCCGAGGCCGAGCAGGCGCTGACATCGGGCGTCGTGCGGCTCGGCGACACGCTGCGTGAAGTGCGGCGCATCTCGCATGCGCTGCGCCCCGCGATGCTCGACGATCTCGGCCTCGCGGCGGCGCTCGAGCAGCTGGTGCGCGAGCTCGGCGCCGAAAGCGGCATCGACATCGGTTACACGCAGGTCGCGCACAGCGGCGCGCGGCCGCTGCCCGCGGCGGTCAACACCGCGCTGTTCCGGATCGCGCAGGAAGCGTTGAGCAACATCGTGCATCATGCGCGGGCGTCGCGCGCGGCCGTCACGCTCGACGTCGGTGCGCAATCCGTCACGCTGACCATCGCCGACAACGGCTGCGGCTTCGACGCCGAGCGCTCGCAGGCCGACGTGCGCCACGGCATCGGCCTGCGCAACATGCGCGAGCGCCTCGACGCGCTTGGCGGCACGCTGACGATCACGTCGCAGGTCGGCCATACGATCGTCGCCGCGCGCGTGCCGCTGCCCGGCGCCGCGTCATGACGCGCCCCATCACAGGAGACCTTTCACGCATGAGCGCCCCCGACACCGCCCGGCCCGTCGCCCGACTGCTGCTCGTCGACGATCACCCGCTCGTGCGCGACGGCTTGCGGATGCGGCTCGAAGCGGCCGACCTGTCCGTGGTCGGCGAAGCCGGCAACGCCGACGAGGCGCTCGCGCTCGCCGCGTCGCTCGAACCCGATCTCGCGCTGATGGACATCGGCATGAACGGCATGAACGGCATCACGCTCGCGGGCGTGTTTCACGAACGCTTTCCGGGCATCCGCGTGCTGATGCTGTCGATGCACGACAACGTCGAATACGTGACGCAGGCCGTGCGTGCCGGCGCGAGCGGCTACCTGCTGAAGGATTCGCCCGCGAGCGAGATCGTGCGCGCGATCGGCACGGTGCTGGCGGGCCAGACGTTCTTCAGCGAAGGGCTCGCCGCACGGATGATCCACGCGAGCACGACCGCGTCGCCGCTCGACCGGCTCACGCCGCGCGAACGCGACATCCTCGACGCGCTGGCTGAAGGGCTGTCGAGCAAGCAGATCGCGCAGCAGACGGGGCTGTCGGTGCGCACGGTCGAGACGCACCGGCTCAACCTGAAGCGCAAGCTGGAGATCGAGGGGCAGGCCGAGCTGATCAAGTTCGCGGTCGAGCATCGGCGAAGGTAGGTCGGCGCCGCGGTCTGCCGCAAAAGGCTCGGCCGGCCGGCAAGGCATATCAATCCGGCCGTGAAGACGTCATACACGCCGCCGCCGCGCGCCCCGATTGCTTCTTCGTTTCACGCCGCATCGTCAGCATCACCGCTACACCCACACTGAGGATTCCGGAACACAGGACCGCGATCGAAAACCCGTGCGCCATCGCATCCCGATACGCGCCAAGCAGCGCCGGCTGTCCCGCCGCAAACACATGCTCCATCACTGCCTGCCGCGCCAGCGTATCCGCTTGCGCGCTGCCGGCCGCTTGCATCGCGGCCGTCATCCGGTGCAGCGCACCGACGCTCATCATGCTGCCGAGCACCGCGATGCCCATGCTCATCCCCGTCTGGCGCAACGCGTTCATCGTCGCCGACGCCATGCCCGCACGCTCGGCCGGCGCGAGTTCCATTACGGTCATGCCGGTCGCGGGCACCGCGAGCCCCATGCCGACCCCGAGCACCGCCAGCGCGATGCCGACCGGCACATACGGCGTTCCCGCACCGAAGCCCGCCATGACCGCGAGCATCGCGCCGACCAGACCGTACCCGGCCACCATCAGCCCGTGCAACGGAATGCGCGCCGCGATGCGCCCGAACAGCATCGACGTGACCGCCGTCATCACGAACTGCGGCATCAGTTGCCAGCCGGCGGCGGCGGGCGTGCGCCCCTGCGCCTGCTGCAGGAACAGCGACAGGAAGAACAGGCTGCTGTACCCCGAGAACCCGAGCACGAACGACGCGAGATTGGCGCGCACCAGCCGCCGGTCGCGAAACAGCCAGACCGGCAGCAGCGGCCGCTCGACGCGCGTTTCGACACGCACGAACACGACGAACGCCACCGCGGCGCCCGCGAGCGGGACGAGCACCTTCACGTGCGACGCGCCGGCTTCGCCGATGCCGATCAGCCCGTAGGTGAGCAACCCGAGCCAGGCCACGCTCAGCGCCTGGCCGAGCGGATCGAACGCCGCGTGCTGCGGATGCCGGCGCTCCGGAATGCCCCACGCGCCGAGCAGCACGGTCACGATGCCGATCGGCACGTTGACGAGGAAGATGTCCTGCCATCCGCCATGCTCGACGAGCAGGCCCCCTACCAGCGGCCCGAGGATCAGCGCGAGCGCGCTGAACGCGGACCATCCGCCGATCGCGCGGGCGCGCTCGCGCGCATCGGGAAACGCATGCGTGAGGATCGGCATCGCGCCCGGTATCAGCAACGCGCCGGCGAGCCCCTGGATCGCGCGCCCGATCAGCAGCGGCTCGAGCCGGCTCGCGCATGCGCAGACCACCGACCCGGCCGTGAACAGGACCACGCTGGCGAGCCACACGCGCTTGTGTCCGTAGCGATCGCCGAGCGGGCCGGCCGACAGCATGAACGCCGACAGCGCGAGCGCGTACGCGTTGACGACCCACTGAAGGCCGCCGATGTCGGTATCAAGCGCCGTCTGCAGCGTCGGCAACGCGACGTTGACGATGCTGATGTCGAGCGTGGCGAGAAAGGTGCCGAGACAGGCGGCCAGGACGAGTGCGGCGCGACGGTAGCGAGGCATGGCGGTCGGCCCTTCACGGGCACGAAGATGAGAATGATTCGCATCATATATACCGACTGACCGTCGGTCAATGGATTGCGTTGGCCGTGAACGGGGCGCTGGCCTAAACTGCGGGCTTTGCACGAACGGGCGTCGAGCCGCGCGATGACGGACAGGACAAAGGCAGGAACCACGACAGGAAAGGACGACGCGCCGGCGGGCAAGCTGCCGCGCACGAAGCCGGCGGAAGTGCGCCTCGAGGAGCTGATGGCCGCGGCCGAAAGGCTGTTCCTCGCGCAGGGCGTGGAAGCGACGACCATCAGCGAGATCGTCGAGCACGCGCAGGTGGCGAAGGGCACGTTCTACCACTACTTCGAATCGAAATCCGACATGCTCGCCGCGCTCGCGCAGCGCTACACGGCGTCGTTCCTCGACCGTTTGCAGCACGCCGTGGACGCGTGCGACGCCGACGACTGGCTCGCGCGCCTGCGCGCGTGGATCCGCACCAACATCGAAACCTACGCGGCGACCTACCGCACGCACGACATCGTCTACGCGAATCACCATCACCACGATCGCGCGAATGCCGACAAGAACGCGATCCTCGAACAGCTCGGCGAGATTCTCGACGGCGGCGCACGGGCCGGCACCTGGCGGCTCGCGCACCCGCAGGTCACCGCGCTGCTGATCTATGCGGGCGTGCACGGCGCGACCGACCACATCATCGCGGCGCCGGAAACGGATCGCACCGCGTTCGTCGACGCGGTGGTCGACGATTGCCTGCGGATGCTCGGCGCCGGCACCTGACGCACGGCAACGAACCAGGCACCCGAGGGCGAATGCCGTTCAGTCACGCTGAACGGCATTTTTCATTGGTGCCACCGCGAAGTGACAATTGTTCATCTTACGAATTGTTGACGCCAGTAGGATTCGTTCTGTCCAAGTGTAACCAAGCCGAAAACATAATATTCGGCCGTGTGATGCCTTTTCGGGTCGCCGTTGGATGTCGCGTCGCGCTGTCAACGGATATCGCGTCGGCGTCGTATCACCATCCAGATCGATTCTTTCTGAAACCAAAAACATGCAAACCAAACTCATTACCGCCGTGTTGTTCGTGGCTGCAGCCACTGCGTCGCAAATCGCATCCGCAGCCGACGGCACAATCACGTTCAACGGCAGCGTTACCGCGCAAACCTGCACGATCAACGGCAACGGCAGCGGCTCGAACAACTTCAATGTGCCGCTGCAATCGGTGGCGACCAGCGCGCTGGCCGCCGCAGGCCAGTGGGCCAACCGCACGCCCTTCAACATCGCGCTGACGGCCTGCACGCCGGCGTCGGGCAACGTCCACACCTACTTCGAACCGGGCCCGACGGTCGACACCGCCACCGGCAACCTGATCCTGGCCGCCGGCGGCGCGACCAACGTCGAGATCCAGCTGCTGAACGGCGACGGCACCTATTCGCCTATCAAGATCGGCGCAGCTGACGCCTCGCAAAACTCGAAGTCAGTCGCAATCAGCTCGACCGGCACCGCCACGCTGAACTACTACGCGCAGTACTTCGCAACCGGCGCTGCAACGGCAGGCGCGGCGACGTCGAGCGTGATGTACTCGCTCGTTTATCAGTAACCAATCACTTAGTTATACATAGCAAGAGCGGGCGGAGCGGCACGACGTCGCTCCGCCCCTCGTGCTCGCTACCTGCATCGATCTCCATCATGAAGCTTCGAAACACCCTCCGGCGCGCGATCGCCACCGCATGCGCCGCATGGCTCGGCTACCTGGCAACGCCCGCCGATGCATCGGTGGTGATCGGTGGCACGCGCGTAATCTATGCCGCGAGCGAATCCGAGGTCACGCTCAAGCTGTCGAACGCCGGCCAGTCGCCCGCGCTCGTGCAGTCGTGGGTCGATACAGGTGACGTGCGCGGCGCGCCGTCCACGACCAAGGTGCCCTTCACCGTCACGCCGCCGATCTCGCGGATCGATCCGTCCAAATCGCAGACGCTGCGCATCGTCTACACCGGCGAACCCATGCCGCAGGATCACGAGTCGGTGTTCTGGCTCAACGTGCTCGAGGTGCCGCCCAAGCCGAGCGCGGCGGACGCGGACATGAACCGTATCCAGCTCGCATTCCGTTCGCGCATCAAGCTGTTCTATCGTCCGGAAAAACTCGCGGGTTCATCGGCCGATGCGCCGGCGCAGCTCACCTGGCGGCTCACACAGGCCGACGGCAAGCCGGCCATCGAGGCGCACAACCCGACGCCGTTCCATGTGTCGCTGACCACGATCAGCGTGCAGTCGGGCGGACGCAGCGCAATCTTCGACGATGGCGGCATGGTCGGGCCGGGCGAGACGCGCGCCTTCCCGCTGAAAGGCGATGTGCCCGGCTCGGCCGGCGCCAGCGTGCGTTACACGACGCTGAACGACTACGGCGGCTCGGTCATCGGCGAGACGCCATTGCGGTCAGACACCGCCGCACCGTCGCGATGATGCGCGACTGACTCTCTTCCATTGCGCGAGGCGCGGGTAGCGCGCCACGTCCTTTCCACAGCAAGACCAAGCATGCCCGCCCGGGCAGGGCGGAGGCTTGCTCACGCTCAGGTGCCTATCGTGATCCAACGTCTTTCGAGTTTGCCGCCATTCGTGCGCTGGCGCCCGCGCCCGTGCTTCCTGCTCGCGCTGTCGGTGTTCGCGTCGACGGGCGCGATGGCGCAGACCACAAGCGCCACACAGGTGGCGGAAGTCCAGTTCGACGACCTGTTCCTGCAGCGCCCGGGCGGCACGCGGGTGGACGTCAGTCGCTTCGAAAAAGGCAATGCCGCGGCGCCGGGTTCGTATCGCGCCGACCTGTACGTCAACACGAACTGGATCGGTCGTACCGCGATCACGCTGCGCCAGGTGGGCGACAGCCGAAACAACGTCCAGCCCTGCTTCGATCGCGAGCTGCTGCAGCAGGTCGGGGTGGATCTCGCGAAGCTGTCGCCCGAAGCGACGCTCATGTTGACGGACTCGAACCATGCCTGCGCGACGATCGGCATGCTGGTGCCGGACGCCGTCGCCACTTTCGACAATGGCGAGCAGCGGCTCGACGTCAGCATCCCGCAGGCCTCGTTGAGCCGCGCGGCGCGCGGCTACGTGGATCCGCGCTACTGGGACGAGGGCGTGCCGGCTGCGCTGCTGTCGTACAACGGCAACATCTACCGCGCCGACAACCAGGGCGCCTCGTCGACCCAAGCCTACCTGGGCCTGACCGCCGGCCTGAACGTCGGGCCCTGGCGCTTCCGCCACAACGGCAACACCACCTACGACACGCACGGCGGCACGCACTACCAGAGCGTGCAGACCAGCCTGCAGCGCTCGATCGCGCGCCTGAAGGCGCAGCTCGTGATCGGCGACGCGTTCACCGACGGCACGATGTTCGACAGCGTGGGCTTTCGCGGCGTGCGGATCGCCAGCGACGAGCGCATGTATCCGGAATCGCAACGCGGCTATGCGCCGACCATCCACGGCATCGCCAACAGCAATGCGCTGGTGCAGGTGCGCCAGAACGGCAACATCATCTACAGCGCCACCGTCGCGACCGGCCCGTTCGAGATCGACGATCTCTATGCGACCGGTTATGGCGGCGACCTCGACGTCATCGTGACCGAAGCCGACGGCAGCATCCACACCTTCAAGGTGCCGTATGCGTCGGCCGTCAGTTCGCTGCGGCCCGGCATCACGCGTTTCAGCGTGACGGCCGGCCAGTACCGCAGTCCGCTGCTGTCGAGCAAGCCCGCGCTGTTCCAGGCGACCGTACAGCACGGTTTCACCAACCTGATCACCGGCTACGGCGGCATGACGGCCGCGCCCGGCTACCTGGCAGGCCTGGCCGGCGTCGCGCTCAACACCGGGCTGGGCTCGTTCGCGCTGGACATCACGCAGGCCAACACCGATCTGCCCGGCCTGGGCACGCGCCACGGCCAGAGCGTGAAGCTCTCGTACAGCAAGCTGATCAGTCCGACCAATACCAATATCGCGGTGGCCGCCTATCGTTATTCGAGCAGCGGTTACCTGGGCCTGCAGGACGCCATGCAGTTGCGCAGCCAGCAGACCGGCGGCGTGAACGGCCTGCTGTCGGGCGGCGTGCGTCGCGGTCAGTTCCAGGTCATGCTGAACCAGGGCCTGCCGGAAGGCTGGGGCTCGTTCTACCTGTCCGGCTCGACCGTCAATTACTGGAATCGCAGCGGCAACGACACGCAGTTCCAGGCCGGCTACAGCAACAATTTCCGGCGCATCAACTACGGCGTGTCGGTCGCGCGCCAATTCGACGCGACGCAAAACCGCTGGGACAACCGCTTCATGCTGAACGTGTCGATCCCGCTGAACCTCGGCTCGCGCACGTTGTACTCGTCGACCAGCCTGCAACACGACAGCCATGGCGCAACCCTGGTCCAGCAGTCGCTGACCGGCTCGCTCGGCATCGACAACGCGCTCAGCTATGGCGTGAACGTCGGCCATACCCGCGGCAGCGGCACCGGGGCGACCGCCAACGTCGGCGGCAACGTGTCCTACATGTCGCCGTATGCGACCTTGTCGGGCAACGCTTCGAAGGGCACCGGCTTTACGCAGTACGGCGGCGGCATCTCGGGCGGTATGGTGGCCTATGCCGGCGGCGTGGCCTTCACGCCGACCATGGGCGAGACGATGGCGATCGTCGAGGCCAAGGACGCAAACGGCGCACGCGTGACGGCCGGCAGCGGCCTGCGCATCGATCGGTTCGGTCATGCACTGGTGTCGACCCTGACGCCGTTCTCGACCAACGAGGTGGAAATCGATCCGAAGGGCGTGCCGATGAGCGTCGAGCTGAAATCCAGCGCGCAGCACGTCGCGCCGACCGCGGGTGCGGTGGTGCGGCTGAAGTACGAGACCGAGGGCGGCGGACGCGCGGTAATCATGCGCGCGCGCATGGCCGATGGTGAGCCGGTTCCGTTCGGCGCGGAGGTGAGCGATACGGCGGGGCAGAACGTCGGCACCGTCGCGCAGGATGGCCGCGTCGTGCTGCGCGGCGTGAAGACGGATACCGGCACGCTGAAGGTGAAGTGGGGCGACACGGATGGCGATCACTGTTCGCTCTCCTACACGCTGCCAACGGAAAACAAGACGAGCAAGCAACGCTGGATCGACGCGGAGGCGGTATGCACGAAATAAGCGCAGCGGATGCGATGAACCTGGGAAAGAAGATGAACAAGAACGAAAAACCGGCCGCGACGCGCCGGCAGGCGAAATCGGCACGCGGCTGGGGCCGCGTGGTGTTCTGGCTGCTCGCGCTGGTAGCGTTGATGCCTGGTCTGGGTTCGCGTGCCGCGTTTGCGCAGAGCGCCAGTTGCACGGGCACGGCACAGACGGTGACGATCTCGATGCCGGCTTCGGTGACGATCCCGCGCGACGCAGCGATCGGTACGGTGCTGACGACCTGGGCCAGTACTCCGGCCACCACCAACTTCTATAGTTGCCTCGTGTCGGGTTCTGCATTCTCGGGTATGGCCTTCGAAGCGCTGTCGATGACCAAGGCCGGCATGACGGTGGCCGGGCCGAATGGTGTGGCCTATACGGTCTGGAATACCAATGTGCCGGGCGTCGGTGTCGCGATCGGCGTGCGTTCCTATGCGAACGGTTGTGGATGGCAGCCATGGGACGATCTCGGCACGCCGAGGCCGCCGCTACCCAGCCCTTGGGCTGGGTGGGCCTGTAACCAAAACGGTACGAACAGTTTGGTCACCAACGGCGGCCAGGTTCAGGTGGCGCTGGTCAAGACCGGCGCCATCACGGCGGGCACGGTGACGGGCGGCGTGCTGTTCGAGGGAGCGCCCTCGACGGGGGGAGCAAACATCAACGGCCCGTTTGCGGTCTCCGCTTCGAGCCACGTGTCGTATTCGCTGACCTCGACCATCGTCAATGTCGCGGCGTGCACCACGCCGAACGTGACGGTCAACATGGGCTCGCCCATGCAGTCGGAATTCACGGGCATCGGCTCGACCAACAAACAGGCCGTCTCGCTCAACGTGGCGGTCAACGCCTGCCCGACAGGCCTGAACTCGATCCAGTACCAGTTCATCCCGGTCAATGCCGTCCTCGACAGCACCAACGGCGTGCTGGCGCTGTCGAGCGGTTCGACGGCCACCGGTATCGGCCTGCAACTGAAGGACGGCAACGGCAACGCGCTGAAATACAACACGCAGTACACGCTGACGAGCTACAGCAAATCGACCGGCGGCTCCTACACGATCCCGCTCACGGCCAGGTACTACCAGACGGCCGCGAAGGTCACAGCCGGCAGCGCAAACGCCGTGCTGACCTTCACCATGACGTATCAGTAGGCCGCGCACAGCGAGCCTCGATGTGTGCGAAGGCGGTGTGGACTTGCGCGGTCACGCCCGGACGTGCGGACGCGTCGGTCGTTCGACTGCCCACCACGCCCCAGGGTAAATAAACAAGGGCGCCCGAGGGCGCCCTTCATGCATCCGGATTCCGAACCGCGCGGCGGCGGTCAGTTCGTCCGCGAATTGTGTTTCTGCAGATACGCGATCAGGCCGTCGATCCCGCCCGATGCGAGCTGGCTCTTGAACTGGCCCTGGTAGACCTGGATCAGCCACGCGCCCGACATGTCGATGTCGTAGATCTTCCAGTCGTTGCCGACCTTGCCGAGACGATAGCCGACCGACTGGCTGTCGCCCGGCGTCGTGACCGTCGACTGCACGAGCGCGTCGGCGCCCGACGCGCCGCCGGCCTTGAACGAGAACTTCGCGTCCTGGCTGCCGAGCTGCGCGAGCGACGCGGCGTAGGTGCGCGTCATCAGCAGCTTGAACTGCTTGTAAAGCTCCTGCTGCTGTTGCGGCGTGGCCTGCTTCCACGCGTCGCCGACCGCGATGCGGGTCGTGCGCTCGAAGTTGGTCGCGGGCAGGAAGCGCTGCTCGACGACCGCCGAGACCTTCGCCATGTCCCCGCCGCGCGCGGCCGGATCGGCCTTCATCGCGTTGACGGTACCTTCGACCGCATTGCGGACGATATCGACCGGCGCGCTCTGCGCAAAAGCGGAAACCGACACGGCGGCCGCCGCGACGAAAGCAAACAGATGACGTTTCATACGAATATCGCTCGATGAGAAAAAACGACCGGTTCATTGCACCGGCCGACGAAGCAAAGTATACCGGGCCCGACGCCTCGGTGCGCCGCCGTGACCGACTGTTACCTTTCAGGTTCCTTTGTCACAGGCGCGCGGCGGCGCGACGACGCAGCGCGGCGCCGATTATGTAAATATCCCCTTACAAACCGGCGAGCCATCGGCATCGATTCCGCCGTCGCGAACAAATCTCCTTCCCGCCCCGAAACCCCCAACGTCACGACCGCCGCCACGCCGCGCCGGTATACTTGGCTACTTTGCCCTTGCCAGCCGCTCCCCACCGCCACATGGTGACATCTCTCATCGTCCGACTCGTTGCATGGTCGGTGCGCCGCCCCGTCTGGGTCGTCGTCCTGTCGCTCGTCATCGCCGCGCTCAGCGGCGTCTATGTCGCGCAGCATTTCAAGATCAACACCGACATCAGCAAGCTCGTCGATGCCGAGCCGCAATGGGCCGCCCTCGGCCAGGCCGTCGACAAGGCGTTCCCGCAACGCAACGGCACGATCCTCGCCGTCGTCGAGGCGCCGGCGCCCGAATTCGCGAACGCCGCCGCGCATGCGCTGACCGAAGCGCTGCGCAAGGATGCCGACGCCGGCCGCATCGGCCAGGTCGCCGAGCCCGGCGGCGGGCCGTTCTTCGAGCACAACGGGCTGCTGTTCCTGTCGCCGCAGGAGGTCACGGATACCACCTCGCAGCTCGCGAGCGCGCGCCCGCTCGTCAACGAACTCGCGAAGAACCCGAGCCTGACCGGGCTCGCGACCACACTCTCCACCACGCTCGGCCAGCCGCTCCTGACCGGCCAGGTGAAACTGCCCGCGATGGCGAAGCTGCTCGCACGCAGCGCCGCGACGGTCGACGACGTGCTGGCCGGCAAGCCGGCCGCGTTCTCGTGGCGCGCGCTGGTCGACAACGATGCCGCGCGGCAGCCCGCGCGCGCGTTCGTCACCGTGCAGCCGGTGGTCAACTACGGCGCGCTGAAGGCCGGCGCGGAAACCAGCCAGGTGATCCGCGACGCGGCCCGTTCGCTCGACCTCGAGAAGCGCTACGGCGCCGCCGTGCGCCTGACCGGCGAACAGCCGCTCGCCGACGACGAATTCGCGTCCGTCGAAGATGGCGCGGCGCTCAACGGCGCGCTCACGCTGCTCGCCGTGCTCGTCATCCTGTGGCTGGCGCTGCGCTCGAAGCGAATGATCGGCTCGGTGCTCGTCACGCTGTTCGTCGGCCTCGTCGTGACCGCCGCGCTCGGCCTCGCGATGGTCGGCTCGCTGAACATGATCTCGGTCGCGTTCATGGTGCTGTTCGTCGGCCTCGGCGTCGACTTCTCGATCCAGTACGGCGTGAAATACCGCGAGGAGCGCTTCCGCGATCCGCGCATCGATCACGCGCTGATCGGCGCCGCGCACTCGATGGGCATGCCGCTCGCGCTGGCCACCGCGGCCGTCGCGGCGAGCTTCTTCTCGTTCATTCCCACCGCCTATCGCGGCGTGTCCGAACTCGGCCTGATCGCGGGCGTCGGGATGTTCGTCGCGCTGCTGACCACGATCACGCTGCTGCCGGCGCTGCTGCGCCTGTTCGCGCCGCCGGGCGAATCGAAGACGCCGGGCTTCCCGTGGCTCGCGCCGGTCGACGACTACCTCGATCGCCATCGCAAGCCGATCCTGATCGGCACGCTCGTGGTCGTGATCGGCGCGCTGCCGCTGCTCGCGTTCCTCCACTTCGACTTCAACCCGCTGCACCTGAAGGATCCGCACAGCGAATCGATGGCGACACTGCTTGCGCTGAAGGATTCGCCGGAAGCCGCCGTCAACGACGTCACGCTGCTCGCGCCGTCGCTCGCCGATGCCGACGCGGCCGCGAAGCGCCTCGACGCACTGCCTGAAGTGGGCCGCACGACCACGCTGTCGACCTTCATCCCCGCCGACCAGCCGGCCAAGCGCGCGGCGATCGCCGCGGCCGCGAGCGACCTGCTGCCCGCGCTGACGCAGCCGGCCGCGCCGCCCGCGACCGACGCGCAGCGCGTCGCCGCGCTCAAGCGCGTGTCGGACCTGCTGAGCTACGCGGCCGAAGATCATCCGGGCCCGGGCGCGGCCGCCGCGCAGCACCTGTCGGCCTCGCTCGCGAAACTCGCCGCCGCCGACGCCGCGACGCGCGACCGCGCCGAGCGTGCGTTCTCCGACACGCTGCGCATCGCGCTCAACCAGCTCGCCTCGCTGCTGCAGCCGCAGGACATCACGCGCGAATCGCTGCCGCCGCAGCTCGTGCGCGACTGGGTCGCACCGGACGGCCACGCACTCGTGCAGATTTCGCCGAAGGTGCCGAAGGGCGTCGACCCGAACGACGACACGATGCTGCGCCGCTTCGCGAAGACCGTGAAGGCCGCGGAGCCGGGCGCGACCGGCGGGCCGATCTCGATCCTGCATTCGGCCGACACGATCATCAACGCGTTCCTGCATGCGGCACTGTGGTCGATCATCTCGATCACGATCCTGCTGTGGGTCACGCTGCGCCGCTTCGGCGACGTGCTGCGCACGCTGGTGCCGCTGCTCGTGTCGGGCATCGTGACGCTCGAACTGTGCGTCGTGCTCGGCATGTCGCTCAACTTCGCGAACATCATCGCGCTGCCGCTGATGCTCGGCGTCGGCGTCGCGTTCAAGGTGTATTTCGTGATGGCGTGGCGCGGGGGGCAAACCGGGCTGCTGCACTCGAGCCTCACGCACGCCGTCCTGTTCAGCGCCGCGACGACGGCGACCGCATTCGGCAGCCTGTGGCTGTCGCACCACCCGGGCACGTCGAGCATGGGCAAGCTGCTCGCGCTGGCCCTGACCTGCACGCTGATCGGCGCCGTGGTGTTCCAGCCCGTCCTGATGGGCAAACCGCGCGTCAAACGCGCCAAGAACCAATCGCAAGGAATCAATGAATAAGGTGCGAATCATTGCGGCGACCGTTGCCGCCAGCGCAGTGCTGACCGGCTGCGCGACGGGACCGAACCGCAACCCCAACGACCCGCTCGAGCCGATGAACCGGGCGATGTACAAGTTCAACGACACCGTCGACACGAACATCGCCCAGCCGATCGCGAAGGGTTACCAGAAGGTCACGCCGACGCCCGTGCGCACCGCGATCAGCAACTTCTTCTCGAACCTCGGCGACCTCGGCAACATCGCGAACAACCTGCTGCAGTTGCGCATCACCGACGCGACGCAGGACTTGATGCGCGTCGCGATGAACTCGCTGTTCGGCGTCGCCGGCCTGATCGACATCGCGACGCCGGCCGGGCTGCCGAAGCATCACCAGGATTTCGGCCTGACGATGGCGCGCTGGGGCGTGCCGTCGGGCCCGTACCTCGTGCTGCCCGTGTTCGGGCCGAGCACGTTCCGCGACGGCGTCGGCCGCGCGGTGGACGTGCGCTTCAACCTGCTCAACTACATCGAGCCGGCCGCGCGCAACCCGATGTACATCGCGCAGTTCATCAGCGCGCGCTCGGACCTGCTCGGCGCGACCGACCTGCTGAAGCAGGCCGCGCTCGATCCGTATTCGTTCGTGCGCGACGCGTACCTGCAGCAGCGCAAGTCGCTGACGTATCGCAGCCAGTCGTCGTCCGCGACGCTGCCGACCTACAACGAACCGGGTGAATCGGGCGCCGTGCCGGCCGCGACGCCTGCCGTGCCGGGGTTGCCGAACTACGAGGATCCGGGCGAGTCGGGCGGTACACCGGGCGCTGCGCCGAACAATGCACCGGCCGCGCCGGGGCTGCCGCAGTACGACGATCCGGGTGCGGACGGTGCGATGCCGGCGAGCACGCCGGCTGCTGCGCCTGCCGCGGCATCGGCAACCGCGCCGGCAACGCCTGCGAGCAGTCCGGCCGCGCAGTAACGCTGCAACGGCTACCGCCGCAAGGAAAAAGAGCGCTGCAGTTCAAATCTGCAGCGCTCTTTTTTTGTCCGCTATTTGTCCGCGAGAAACGGAAGGAAAGCCGGGAAGGGAAGGGTGAGAAGAGCGGCGAACGCCGCTCAGACAATCCGCATCGCGCCCGCACGCTCGAATGCGTGCCGCGCCTGGATCAGCGTCGTGCGCGCCGCGCGCGCGTCGCTGGCCACCTGCAGCAGCGGGCCGAGCTGCGACGGCTGCTTCAGCAGCTCACGCAGGATCGGCAGAATCGCCGTGCTGCCGTCGTCGCGCAGGCCGGCCGTCGCCGCGCTGGGCAACGTGCGCCACGCCGGATCGACGATCGCGCGGCACACCGCGAACGGCACACCGCGCGCCGCCGCGAAGGCCGCCGCGATATGCGACTCCATGTCGACGGCGAGCGCGCCCTTCGCGCGATGCAGCGACGTCTTTTCCTGTTCGCTGACGACCGGTGCGCTCACGGCTGCGATCGTGCCGCGCGTGACGCGCGCCCACACCGGCGTGTCGTGCAGCGCGGCGACGAGCCGCGTGCTCCAGCGCGTATCGGTCTCGACGCGGCCGAACGGCCCGTCGATCGCGTTCGCGATCACGAGCGCACCGGGCGCCAGGTCGGGCGCGAGCCCGCCCGCGGTGCCGAAGCTCACGATGCCCGCGCAACCGCGCGCGGTCGCCTCGGTCAGCGCGCGTTCGAGCCGGTCGGCGCGCGCGGCGAAGACCGCTTCGACGCCGTCGCCGCGCGCAATGCGCGCCTCGAACGCCATCCCCGTCACGGCGATGACGGGCAGCATGCCGGTGGATTGCGTCGCCACGCGTTACAGCCCGAACGTGACGCGCGTCGTGTTGTCGCGCTTCAGGTTGCGATAGCGCGCGAGCGCCCACAGCGGGAAGAACTTGCGATAGCCGTGGTAGCGCAGGTAGAACACGCGCGGGAAGCCCGTCGCCGTGAAGCGCGCTTCGTCCCACAGGCCTTCTTCGTTCTGGTTGGCGATCAGGTAGTCGACACCGCGCGCCACCGCCGGGTTGTTCACCTCGCCGGCCGCCATCAGGCCGAGCAGCGCCCAGGCCGTCTGCGACGCCGTGCTCGGCGCCTGTTCGAAGCCGCGATAGTTCAGCTTGTAGCTGTCGCCGTCCTCGCCCCAGCCGCCGTCCTTGTTCTGGATCGACAGCAGCCACTGCGCGCCGCGCTTCATGCGCGGATCGTCCGGCGTCAGGCCGGCCGCGTTCAGCGAGCACAGTGCCGTCCACGTGCCGTACACGTAGTTCATCCCCCAGCGGCCGTACCAGCTGCCGTCCGGTTCCTGCTCCTTGAGCATGTAGTCGAGCGCGCGGCGCGCCGGCTCGCTGTTCAGCGGCGTCTCGCCGAGCTGCGCCAGCATCGACAGGCAGCGGCCCGACACGTCGGCCGTCGGCGGATCGAGCAGCGCGCCGTGATCCGAGAACGGGATGTTGTTCAGGTAGTACTGCGTGTTTTCCGGTTCGAACGCGCCCCAGCCGCCGTCGCTGCTCTGCATCCCGACGACCCACTCGCGCGCGCGTGCGATCGAATCGCGATACGCGTCGTTCTGCCGGAGTTTCTGCGCGCGATCCATCGCCACCGCGACCACCGCCGTATCGTCGACGTCCGGGTAGTGCGCGTTCGCGTACTGGAAAGCCCAGCCGCCGGGCCGCACGTGCGGGCGGCGCGAGATCCAGTCGCCGCGCACGTCGAGGATCTGCAGCGGACGCAGCCATTCGAGGCCGCGCAGCACGGCTTCCTCGGCCCGCGCGTCGCCCGTCTCGAGCAGCGCATGTGCGGCGAGCGACGTGTCCCACACCGGCGACAGGCACGGCTGGCAATACGCTTCGTCGTCGTGCACGACGAGCAGCTTCTCGATCGACTTGCGTGCGATCGCGCGGTTCGGATGATCTTCCGCGTAGCCGAGCACGTCGTACATCATCACCGCGTTGGCCATCGCCGGATAGATCGCGCCGAGGCCGTCCTCGCCGTTCAGGCGCTCGTCGACGAACGAGACGGCCTGGCGGATCGCGCGTTCGCGCGTGTAGTTCGGGAACAGGCCGTCAGCCGCGCGCAGCGCATGGTCGACCACGCGGAAGAACGCGAACCAGCCGGGGCTCTGGTGACCCTGGCGCGGCAGCAGCCCGGCGTTGACGGGCGGATCGATGAACAGCTCGTCGATGCGCACGCCGCGCGGGTTCTTCGCGAGCGGGCGCTTCGCGTTCAGCACGAGCAGCGGCACGATCACGGTGCGCGCCCAGTACGACACCTTCGACAGGTGGAACGGGAACCACTGCGGCAGCAGCATGATCTCGACCGGCATCATCGGCACCGCGCGCCACGGAATCGCGCCGTACAGCGCGAGCTGGATGCGCGTGAACACGTTCGACATCTCGGCGCCGCCCATCGCGTGGATCGCGCGGCGCGCACGCTGCATGTGCTCGGCGTTCTCGTCGTCGCCGATCACCTTCAGCGCGAAATACGCCTTCACGCTCGCGCTGATGTTCGGCGCGCCGTCGGTGAACAGCGGCCAGCCGCCGTCGGCCTGCTGGATGCGGCGCAGATACTTGCCGATCTTCTGTTCGAGCTCGACGTTCGGCGTCTCGCCGAGATAGTGGACGAGCAGCACGTATTCGGCGGGAATCGTCGAATCGGCTTCGAGTTCGTAGACCCAGTGGCCGTCCGCGTTCTGCGCGGCCAGCAGCGCGTCGGTCGCACGCGCGACGGCCGCATCGACGCCGGCCGGCACGGTGCCGGCGGACAAGGTAGCCATTTCGGTGAGATCGTTCATCGGTCCCTCTGTTGCTTACTGTGTCTGGAGCACGTCCGCGGCCAGCTGGCCGGAGCGAATCGCGCCCTCGATCGTGGCGGGCAAGCCGGTGGCAATCCAGTCGCCCGCCAGCACGAGATTGGTCCAGCGCGTACGCACGGCCGGACGTTTCATTTCCTGCGACGGCACCGCCGCAAAGCCCGCGCGCGGCTCGACGACGAGCTGCCACGCGGGGATGGTTTCCGGGTTCGCGCCCGTCACGCGCGCGACGTCTTCCCAGATGCGCCGCGCAAGCGTGTCGCGCGGCGTGTCGAGCCAGCGGCCGGCGTCGCGGATCGTCGCCGCGAGCTGGCCGCCGCCGGTGCGCACCGCATCGACGACACCGTTCACGACTGCCGTCTGCAACGGCGTGCCGGCCGGCGCCTCGATCGCGAAATACGCGGTCACGACCGCGCTGAACGTGTCGGGCGCGGTGAGCTCGGGCACGAGCGGCTGCGCGACCTCGGGCGGCACGGCCAGCACGACGGCGTCGCCCGGTGCGAGATCGATCCGCTCGCCGCCGACCGAGATCGCATCGACCGCATTGCCGTGCGCGCCGAATTCGAGCGCGTCGAGCCGCGAGTTCAGCCGGATCTGCGCGCCGCCGTGCTGCAGCATCCGCAGCGCCGGTTCGACGAATGCGCTGCCGAGACCATCGCGCGCGACGAGCGGACGGCAGCCGGGGCCGCCCGCGGCAAACGTGCCGCACAGCGCCGCACGCGCGAGTTCGGCGCTCGCGTGGCGCGGCTCGACGTTCAGCACACCGAGGAAATACGGCCGCAGCCAACGTTCCCACAGCATGCCGTCGCATCGCATCGTCTGTGCGAGTGAGCGGCCCATGCGCGCGAACGCGAGCGGGGCGAGCGCGAGGTAGTCGAGCGGCGTCGTGCCCGGCGCACGCGATGCGGCATCGAACAGCCACGACGGCCAGCGCCCGTCGCCGAAGCGCAGCGTCCAGCGCTGCTGCGACGCGACGTCGACGACCGGGAATTCAGGCAGCGCGGGCCCCGCGAGCCGGTCGGCCGCGCCGATCGCACGCAGGTAGCGCTGCGTCGCGGGCTGTCCCGCGAACACCGTGTGCAGCCCGCTGTCGAGCGTCGTGTTCAGCGTCCCGTCGAACCATGAGCGGCAGCGGCCGCCCGCATGCGCGTGCGCGTCGTGCAGCACGATGCGCCGCCCGCGGCGTTGCAGCTCGACCGCGGCCGACAGGCCGGCAAGGCCGGCGCCGATCACGTGGACGGTCCTGGGCATCGACTCGGTCGACTCAGAACAGCGCGTAGCGCGCGGCGATCATCAGCATGCGCGCCTTCGGCTTGCGCAGCGGCGCGCGCGGGAAGGCGAAGCCGCGTGCGATCGCGGCTTCGAGAATGCAGCGATACGCCCCCGACATGATGCGCGGCGCCTTCACCTGCGCACGCGGGCACGTATCCATCACCGCGTCGGCCTGGCGGAAATGCTCGAGCGCGCGCTCGACGAGCGTCGCGCACACGCGCGGCAGCGCCGGATCGCGCACGATCGTCGCCGGGTCGGTAATCGCGATGCCTTCGCGCGCGAGCAGCTCGCGCGGCAGGTAGCAGCGGTTGATCGCCGCATCGTCGTCGATGTCGCGCAGGATGTTGGTCAGTTGCAGCGCGCGGCCGAGGTGATGCGACAGCTTGATCCCTTCGGCTTCAGGCATCCCGAAAATCCTCACCGACAGACGGCCGGCCGCGCTCGCCACGCGATCGCAGAAGAGGTCGAGCGTCGGCTCGTCGGGCGCGCAGATGTCTTCGACCGCGTCCATCGCCATCCCGTCGATCATCGCGTGGAAATCGTCGCGCTGCAGGTTGAATGCACGGATCTCGCGGTCGAGCGCGGCCAGGTGGCGCGGCGGCCGGCCGGCGTAGCATGCGTCGATGTCGGCGCGCCAGCGATCGAGGCCCGCATTGCGCTCGGCGCGCGGCAGGTCGCTGTCGGCGATGTCGTCGACCGCGCGGCAAAACGCATAGACCTGGAACATCGCATCGCGCTGCACGGCCGGCAGGATGCGCATCGCAAGATAGAAAGAACTGCCCGATGTGACGGCAGCGGCGTCGGTTTCTTGTTCGTCCACGACGGAATTGGAAACGGCCAAGACAAGCTCCACGGAGACACCCACGCGGGGCGATTGAAGAAGCCATGCCCGGCTGGGATGGTCAGGGCGTCAAATGCGTGCGAGATATGCGAACGATCGACGCAGACAGGCACAAATTACCGGCCGGAAGCCGGAATTGGGCGAAAGTATAGCAATCTTTGAAGTTCGATGGCGGACACTCGCCGCATGCGGCGGCATGCCGGAGGCCGTTGGCCGGCAAGGGCGCCCGGCCCGGGCGGGAACCTGCGCCGGCGCTGCGTCAGCCGTAGACGATGTCGCGCTGCAGGTCGAGCGCAATGAGCCCCATCTCGCGCGTGAGCTGCAACATCGAGCGACGCTCCAGGCGCGAGCCCATGAAGCTCGTCACGTGGCCGTCGGGCTCCGCGGTGAACTGGAACACCGCGCCGCCCGTGCCGAACCACGCACCCGGCACGTCGGGCGATTCCTGCCAGTCGATCTGCGCGAAAACACGCGCGATGCCCGCGCGTATCAGGTCGCCCGGACCGATCGGCGGCGCGATGTCGCCCAGGTCGTCGAGCGAATAGGGGCCGGGTTTGTTCGGCTTCCGATAGAAGAGATAGTCGACGTTCATGGGGCGCAATCGCAGGCAAAGCAACAAATTAGCGCGCTTCGGGATAAATTCATATCGGATACGGACGAAATGTGGCCTGTACGAGACAAGAGGGACAGATCGAAAGCGGCCCGTCTGGGTGCGCGCGGGTTCGTCTAAGATGACACCTTTCTCAAAATCTGAAGACCCGGACACCATGGAGACGAACGCAAGCGCCACCCCGCAGTCCGATCATCCCGTTTTCGTGCTCGTGCACGGCGCCTGGCACGGCGCCTGGTGCTATGCGCACGTTGCGGCCGCACTGGCCGAGCGCGGCCACCTGTCGATCGCGCGCGACCTGCCCGCGCACGGCATCAACGCCCGCTTTCCGGCTTCCTACTTCACCCGCCCGCTCGACAAGGATGCGTTCGGCGCCGAGCCGTCGCCGGTCGCGAACACGACGCTCGACGATTACGCGACGCAGGTCATGCAGGCGGTCGACGACGCGTACGCGCTCGGCCACGGCAAGGTCGTGCTCGTCGGGCACAGCATGGGCGGCCTCGCGATCACGGCGGCTGCCGAACGCGCGCCCGGGAAAATCGCGAAGATCGTCTATCTCTCGGCCTTCATGCCCGCGTCGGGCGTGCCGGGCCTCGACTACGTGCGCGCGCCCGAGAACAAGGGTGAGATGCTCGGCCCGCTGATGCTGGCGAGCCCGCGCGTCGCCGGTGCGCTGCGCATCGATCCGCGCAGCGGTGACGCCGCGTATCGCGAGCTCGCGAAGCGCGCGCTGTACGACGACGTGCCGCAAGCCGACTTCGAAGCCGTCGCGAACCTGATGACCTGCGACGTGCCGGCCGCGCCGTTCGCGACCGCGATCCCGACGACGGCCGCGCGCTGGGGCGCGATCGACCGCCACTACATCAAGTGCCTGCAGGATCGCGTGATCCTGCCCGCGCTGCAGCAGCGCTTCATCGACGAAGCCGACGCGTTCGCGCCCGGCAACCCGACCCACGTGCACCAGCTCGACAGCAGCCATTCGCCGTTCATGTCGCAGCCGGCCGTCCTGGCCGGCGTGCTGGCCGACATCGCGAAAGGCTGAGCACGGCACGCGCGGAGCGCATCCGCTCCGCGCGCAGCAGGGCGGTGCGGGTGCGCCTACGCGTAGGCCACCGAGCGGTCCCGCCCGAGCCGCTTCGCGCGATAGAGCGCGGCGTCGGCCTCGTTGACGAGCACGTCGCAAGTCGTCGCGCCCGCCTTTGCACACGCGCCGCCGACACTCGCCGTCACCGGCACGCTGACGCCCTCGGCATCGACCGGCACGCTGCCGATCGCATCGCGCACCTTGTCGGCCACGAGCATCGCCTCGTCGAGATTCGTGCACGGCAGCAGCAGCGCGAATTCCTCGCCACCGAAGCGGCCGAACGTATCCTGCGCACGCACGATCGACGCGACGCGGCGCGCCGTCTCGCGCAGCACGGCGTCGCCGGCCGCATGCCCGAAACGGTCGTTGATCGTCTTGAAGTGGTCGAGGTCGAACAGCAGCACCGACATGTCGCCGCCGTAGCGCTGCCAGCGCGCGAATTCGTCGCCGAGCCGCGCCTCGAAGAAGCGCCGGTTCGCGATGCCGGTCAGGCCGTCTCGATTCGCGTGTTCGCGCAGCTTCGCGACCGCCTCCTCGCGCTCACGCTGCATCACGCTCACGTGCGTGACGTCCGAGATCGTCACGCACACGGCCTCGACGTCGCGGCCGCGCGTGAGCGGCATGAACGTGCAGTCCTGCTGCATGTAGTCGACGCCGCCCGTGATCGGCCGGTCGTGCTCGAAGCGGAACAGGTAGGGCCGCTGCTCCCACGAGCTGAACGCGAAGCTGCCGAGCTGGAACACGCTCTCGAGCTTGCGCGACAGCCACGCGCGCGGCAGGTCGGGAAAACAGTCGAACAGGTTGCGGCCGATCACGTCGGCGGCCGGGATACCGCTGTGGTCCTGCATGAAGCGATTCCACATCAGTACGGTCATCGCGCGGTCGAGCACGAACAGGCCGAAGCCCACCCGCTCGATCACGAGATCGCTCAGCGACGGGGTAGCGGCCGTCATAGCGCGGACAGCAACGCGTCGAGCGCGTCGCCCATCAGCCGGATCGAATCCTCGGCCATCAGCATCACGAAGTGAGCCCGGAACGCGTGGTCCTCGAGCCCGAAGTTCACCTCGAGCAGCAATGCCACGCTCCATGCCAGCTCGGTCGGCTGGAAGACGTCGTCGAACGACACGTTCGCGCCGAGCAGCCCCGGCGGAAAGAACACCGGCTTGCGCCCGAGCTCGTCGAGGATCGATGCGACGCAGGCGCCCATCAGCACGTTCGCGACGTCGAACACGACTTCGTCGGGTGTCGCCATCCCGCCGTACACGCCTTCGCCGAACGTGCGGTCGACGACCGACATGAGCCGCGCGATGCTCGCGGTACGGCACAGCACGATCGCCTCGCCCTTGATGTCGGAACGGAAGCCCTGGCGCACGGCGGTCACGTTGTCGTAGATGCCCGTCATCTCGCGCAGCGCATCGCCCGCGTCGGTCGCTTTCACGACCCGCACGCGCGGCACCGACAGTTCGATGAAGCGCCCGAGCAACAACGCGAGCCGTGCGGCGGCACGGCCCATTGCGAGGTTGGCGATCTCCTGCAACGCGTCGCGTTGCTCCGCCGTGAACACCGAGTCAGGCATACAACCCATACTCCTTGAGAATGGGCAGCAATGCCTCCGACGTCACGGGCTTGGCAACGAATGCGATCGCGCCCAATTCGCGCACGCGTGCTTGCGCCTGCGGCTGGATATCGGCGGATACCACGATCACGAACGTGTTCAGATCTTCGTGGCGCAGTGTCTCCAGCACCTGATATCCGCTCATGTCGGGCATCGTCAGGTCCAGAAACATTACGGAAGCTTTGCCGTCACGATACAGCGCCAAGGCCTCTCGACCATTCGCGGCATACGCGACATCGACGTCCCAGCCTCCCGGCAGCGCCTTTGTCAGAAGTTTGCGAGCGAGCAGCGAATCGTCGGCAATTACAATCGGCAAAGGCATGGGGCGATGCGGTATACGGAATGGTCTCTCTCGCGTTAACGACCGCGCGGCGCACTTCTTGAGGCGCCGATGCGTTCGGGCGCGGGCAGCCGCCTTGCAACCGCGCGCGGGCGCCGCAACGCGGGCGCGCGCGACGCGCCGCGCGGCGAATGCCGGCGGGCGCAGATATCTGTCATAGGGAAAGCAAGGCGCGATTCTCGGAGTAAACCGGAGGCGATGCAACTCGCCATATTCACCATTTCGGACAGAATCGGTCCGAACATGCGCCATTCCGAAAACAGCCGCGACCATTTTCGAGATAAGCACGCAAAATTTTTCCTTGTGTACGTTTGCGCTGCCGGATTCGTCGCGTTTTCAATCTGACGAATTCCCCCTGTCGAAATCGACAGGATTACTTGCGTCCGGGTGCATCCGGGGCCGTTCGGCGGGCCGTTGCAACTCGTTTATGATGGCAGGCACCTTCGCCTCACCCGCTTCCTCGATGACGTCCGACCGGCCCGCCGATTCCCACGCTCCCGCCTCCACGCCCGCCGACGACTGGCAGGACGACGGCAACTATGCGTCCGGTGCGCCCGAGCACGATTTCGCGGTGCGACGCGTGACGCTGATCGTGCTGCTCGTCGCGGCGATCGTGCTGCCCTGCATCTACGTCGTGGTGATGGCGTACAACGACCTGAAGACGCGCGAGGCCGCCGCGAGCGACGTGACGATGCGCACCGTGCGGGTTGCCGAGGAGCACGCGCTCAAGGTGTTCGACCTGAGCGAGACGCTCGATGCGCGCATCGTCGATCTCGTGCAGGACATGGACGATGCGACCGTGCGCAACAGGGAGTCCGACATCCACGAAGCGCTGAACACGATCGGCGGCGGCTATCCGCAGGTGGCGGCCGTGTCGATCTTCGGCGCGAGCGGGATGCTGCTCGCGAACAGCCTCTACTATCCGGCGCCCTATGCGTCGATCGCGAACCGCGACGATTTCGCCGGCATTCGCGACGGCAAGGTGATCGAACACATCTCGCGGCTGATGATGGGGCCGCTCAAGCTCGAGAACATTCCCGTGTTCAACACGGGCGTCGCGCGTCGCCATAGCGACGGTTCGTTCGCCGGAATGGTGTCGATCGCGCTGAAGTCGTCGTATTTCAACGCGTTCTACCGCGACCTGCTCGGCGGCGCCAGCACGCCGATGACGATGGCGCTCGCGCGCTCGGACGGCGCGGTGATCGCGTCGTATCCGCCGCCGCCGGCACTCGCGCACACCGACCGCGCCGTCACGTTCGGCGACGCACGCAACGATCCGCGCGCCGGTGTCGTGCGGGTGCGCCACGACGGCGCGAGCAGCGAGATCGTCGCGTATCGCCAGGTCGGCAGCTATCCCGTCTACGTGACGTGCTCGTATCGCACGTCGGCGATCTGGCGTGAATGGTACGAACACCTGAGCGTGCTGTTCCTCTCGATGTTCGCGCCGTCGGTCGCGCTGTGGTCGGTGATCTGGCTGTCGCTCAAGCGGCTGAAGGCGGAAGAGGAGGCGTGGGACCGCTGGCAGGCCGAAGCGTCGATGCGCCGTTCGATCGAATCGGCGTACCGGCAGTCGCGCAAGATGCAGGCGCTCGGCAATCTCGTCGGCAGCGTCGCGCACGATTTCAACAACCTGCTGATGATCATCTCGAGCAACGTGCAGATCGTGCGGCGGCGCGGGGTCCAGCATCTCGACAAGGAGCTCGGCGCGATCGAACGCGCGCTGAAGAACGGGCAGTCGCTCACGCGCCAGCTCCTCGGCGTCGCACGCAAGCAGCCGCTGCACAACGAGACGATCGACGTCGGGCAATGGGTCGGCACATGCCGCGAACTGCTGAAGACGTCGCTCGGTTCGAAATCGTCGCTGGTCGTCGCGATCGAGCCCGGTGTGTGGCCGATCCGCGTCGACGTCGCCGAGCTCGAACTCGCGGTGATCAACCTCGCGGTCAACGCGCGCGACGCGATGGCGGCCGGCGGCCGCTTCACGGTCGGCGCGCGCAACGTGACGCTGCGTCGCGAGGACGGCTTTCCGCTGACCGGCGATTTCGTGCAGATCTCACTCGACGATACGGGTTCGGGCATGGCACCCGACGTGCTCGCCCGCGCGTTCGAGCCGCTGTTCACGACGAAGGCCCAGGGGATGGGGACGGGGCTCGGCCTGCCGCAGGTATTCGCGTTCTGCGAACGCTCGGGTGGCCTCGCGACGATCGACAGCGCGGTCGGTGCCGGCACGTCGGTACGCCTCTACCTGCCGCGCGCGCGCGCCGAGGATGTCGTCGCACGGCCGCCGGCGGTCGCGCACGACGCGGGCACGGGCGCGCTCGCCGGCCTGCACGTGCTGCTCGTCGAGGACAACAGCGAAGTCGCGGCCGGCACCGAAGCGCTGCTGTCGCTGCTCGGGCACCGCGTGACCTACGCGCCCACCGCCGACGACGCGTTGCGCCTGATCGAAGGCGCGGCTGCGAACGACGCGTTCGACCTCGTGATTTCGGATATCCACATGCCGGGCAGCCTGAACGGCATCGACCTCGCCGAAGCGGTCGAGAAGCGGCCGGAGAAACTGCCCGTGATTCTCGTCACGGGTTACGCGGAGGAACTCGACCGCACGCGCACCGTCAACGTCCGCGTGCTGTCGAAGCCGTTCGACATCGCGCTGCTCGACGAGATCCTGCTGGGCATCCGCGAAGCGCGCGACGCACGGCACGCGCGACACGCCGGCACGTGACCCGCTACGTGCGGGCCGGCGCCGGCGGCATGAACGGGGCGACGCTCAGGCCGACTTCAGCAAGCGCACCCAGCCCGTGTAGCGATCGACGAAACCCTGCAGGAACTTGCGGGTGTCTTCGCTGACGATCTGGCCCTGATCGTCGATGCGTGCCGGATCGTGCTTGATGAACATCTCGGGCTGCCCGAGCGTCTTCACGTCGAGGTACGCGAGCACGTTGCGCAGGTGCTGCTGCGCGAGCGCGGTACCCGTCGCACCCGGCGACGTGCCGAGCACCGCACCCGGCTTGCCCGACCACGAATTGGAACCCCACGGACGCGAGCCCCAGTCGAGCGCATTCTTCAGCACGCCCGGAATCGAGCGGTTGTACTCGGGCGTGAAGAACAGCAGCGCATCGGCGGCTTCGATCGACTGCTTGAAGCGCTTCGCGACTTCCGGGAAATCCGCGTCGTAGTCCTGGCTGTACAGCGGCAGTTCGCCGATCTCGACGAACTCGAACGAGAAATCGGCGGGGGCGAGCGAGATCACGGCGTGCGCGAGCGCGCGGTTCCACGAAGCGCGACGCAGGCTGCCGACGACCACAGCGATGCGATAGGACATGACATTCTCCTTCCGGTGAGTGAGGAATCGGATCGATTGCTTCCGAACGAGCGACAAAGGTCTGTTTATAGGCAAGCCAGCCCGCGAACCGCCCCACGGGGCCGGCCGGCCGACTTTCCACAAGGTTTTCCACAGAAATTGTGGATAACTTGACCGTTATGATCTGACGTTACAAACTGCCCGCCGCGTGTCGAGGTCGACACGCGACACAGGGTTCGGCAAGCATAGCGCAGCGCGTCGACCGGTTTCGTGAATTCGTGACGGAACATGCATTGCAGGCGGGCACCGCGCCCAGTAAGCTGCTCGCACCGCGACGCGCCCGCTTGGTGGCGCACGCGATTGCCTCGAGACACCGCAACCCAGACATGCCGTCCGAATACGACGATCCCGCCTATCTCGCGCAACTGCGGCGCGACCTGCTGCGCTTCGCGCGACTCCAGCTCCGCGATGCCGACGCGGCCGAAGACGCCGTGCAGGAAGCGCTCGCCGCCGCGTGGTCGCACGCGGGCGATTTCGCCGGGCTGTCGGCCCACAAGACCTGGGTGTTCGGCATCCTGCGCAACAAGCTGATCGACGTGCTGCGCGCGCGGCAGCGCACGGTGAGCTTGTCGGCGCTCGATGCCGAGCTCGACGGCGAATCGGCGCTCGATCGCGAGCTGTTCAAGGAAAACGGGCACTGGGCCGCGCATGCGAAGCCGCGACCGTGGCCGCGACCGGAAACGCTGTTGCAGCAGCAGCAGTTCTGGACGCTGTTCCAGACCTGCCTCGACCACCTGCCGGAGCAGATCGGGCGCGTGTTCATGATGCGCGAATTCCTCGACGTCGAGATTACGGACATCTGCAGCGAATTGACGCTGACGACGAATCATTGCAGCGTGCTGCTGTATCGGGCGCGCACGCGCCTGCGAACCTGCCTCAGTGAAAAAGGACTGACGACCGAAGATGCTGCCGGGGAAATGTACTGACGTGACGCGACTGCTGTCGGATGCGCTGGACCGGCATCTGACCCTGCATGAGCGCCTGCAGGTGCGTGTACACCTGCCGACCTGCAGTGGCTGCAGGGCCTATCGCGGTCAGATCGCACTGCTGCGGACAGCCGCGAAAGCGGCGGCGGGGCGGGGGCCGGACGACGACGACGGGTCGTCCGGGGAAGGCTAGGGGCGGCTTGCTTGGTTGCGATCGCCCGGGTGGTGGTCGCATGGTGTCCGGCGATCGGATCGGCTTCGAATGCCGATGTTTGCAGCGGGCCGATGCAATCAGAAAAATACGGCGGGCAAGAATTATTCGAACAGCGCCTGCACCGATTCGGGCGGCCGGCCGATGGCGGCCTTGCCCCGATAAACGACGATGGGCCGCTGCAGCAGAATCGGATGAGCGGCAATCGCCGCGTAGGCTTGTGCGTCGGTTAGATCGGCGCGGGCCAGATTCAGCGTCTTGTACGGTTCCTCTCCGTCGCGCAGCATGTCTCGAACCGGGCGGCCAAGCTGCCGATGCAGTGCTTCCAGTTCCTCTACCGTCGGTGGCGTCTTCAGGTACTCGACGACATTCAGAGGCGCACCGGTGGTATTCAGCGACTCGATCAAAGCAAGCGTCTCGCGCGACTTCGAGCATCGGGGGTTGTGGTAGATCGTGATCATCATTCAAGCCTGGAGGGTAGAGCCCCGTATTGTAGCCAGTCTGCATCGGGTGTCCGGGCCGGGAGGTTGGCGCGGGATCGCGGGATTTCGAGTGGATTTGCTGCTTCGCGGAAGCAGATGGATGAGGTTGTGCGACGGACCATGAGAAGGGAGTGCTGTTCGGGATGCACTTCACGGCGTTGCGTTGATGTGTTTATGCGCATAAAGGTGAGCGGCTTTCTGTCACGGGATGACGGATCGAGGTGCCGCACGCCAGATCAATACGATGGGAGGTTCCGACCGGAAAGGAGGCGGGCGGGTGCGTCGTACGTCGGTTGGTTTATGCGCATAAAGTGGGCGGTTGCCGGGCGAGGCAGCGCTCGATTCGCGGCGTGGTAACAGTGGAAACGTCCTCACGTGGATGCGATTGCTACGTCGACATGCCCGCTGGTCAATCGCCGCGCACTGGATTCCGGAGCAGTCGGGGTGTGATCTTTCGCCGCTCGCCGCTCGCCATCGCCATCGCCATCGCCATCGCCATCGCCATCGCCATCGCCATCGCCATCGCCATCGCCATCGCCATCGCCATCGCCATCGGCCGCAGTTTATGCGCATAAACGAGACGCCCAAAGGCAGCGGGGTGTGCCGACGTACACGGCTTCAGTGGCATGCCTCAACGCGGTGTACCGGGCCAGGACATACCGCTCACACTCCACTCTCAGAGATGCCGCTCCCCCTGGTCACGCGATCGACAGCCTCGGTTTCAGCGGAGTTTATGCGCACAAACTCTCAGCCCCAACCGCCTCATCGAACGAAAGGACAGCGCACCACGATCCCGCGGCAACTCGCTATTCACACCGACGGCGCCACACTTGATGACTCAAGCCCCGCCTCGTTCATCGACGTTACAGACATCCGCTACACCATCCAATCGGGCCACTCGCCATCTCCGGTTCGTTTATGCGCATAAACCGATAGCCCGAATGGCCAATGCGTAGTTGTCGAACGACAATTTCATTGAAATTCAAATATCGTCCTGTAGAATTCCAACGACCAAAATAGGAGTGAAAATTGGCCGCGGAAATCATTGCAGTCACTCAACAAAAAGGTGGCGTCGGCAAAAGCACGATTGCCATGCACCTCGGTGCCGCGTTCCATGAAAAAGGGAAGCGCGTCCTCGTCATCGACGCAGACCGTCAAAACACGCTGGTTCACTGGTCGAGCGCATCCGGCGACAGCGAAAACGGCATCCCGTTTCCGGTCGTCAACCTTGCCGAAGCCGATGGCCAGATCCATCGCGAGATCAAGAAGTTCATCAACGACTACGACATCATCGTCGTGGACTGCCCGCCGTCGATCACCGAGAAAGTGTCGGGTGTCGTCCTGCTGGCCGCATCGATTGCCGTGATTCCGACGTCGTCGTCGCCGGCTGATTACTGGTCGAGCGTTGGGCTGGTCAAACTGATCCAGCAGGCGCAGGTCATGAACGAAGACCTCCGCGCAGTCTTCCTGCTGAACAAGACCGAAGAGAAGCGCATGCTGACCCGCGAGCTCAAGCGCGCGCTCGAGGAACTCGGCTTCCCGTTGCTGAAAACGCAGATCCCGACCCGGGAGGCGTACAAGCAGGCGATGGCGCTCGGTCAGACCGTGCTGCAGATGAACGATCGTGGCGGCAAGCTGGCCGCCACGGAAATTCGCGCATGCGCCGACGAAATCGTCGCCATGCTGCCCTGACTTTATGCGCACAAAGGAGTCACATGAAACCCTCCCAATTTGCCAAAGGATTCCAAGCGCGCCCGGATATCACGACGAGCGAGAAACGCACGGCGCTCGATCGACTCAATGCGATCGACGGCATCGTCAAGTCCGAGACCCCCACCCCGGCGCCGACCAAATCGGCGAAGAAAGACACCGCGCCGCAGCCCGCTCCCGAGCTCACGCTCGATCCGTCGATCGATGAATCGGCGCAATATCGTGCGTGGCGTCTAGAGAACCGCTATGCGCCCGGGCAGGTGATCGAGCTGTCGCTGAAGGCGATCAAGCATAGCCCGTTCAATCCGCGGCACTTCTATCTGAAATCGTCGATTGCCGAACTCGCGGTCAACCTCGCGAAGCAAGGGCAACAGCAGGCGATCCACGTGATTCCGGACTACGACAATCCGGGCACGTATTTCGTCAGCGATGGCGGCCGCCGCGTGCGGGCGCTGAAGGAAGCCAACAAGGAGTCGGTCAAGGCGATCGTGATCGACGTGCCGATCGGCATCCAGAGCTACAAGCTCGGCTACGATCTCAACGTCCAGCGCGATTCGCAGACGGTGTTCGACAACGCCGTCGTATGGCGCCGCTTCCTCGACGACAAGCATTTCCAGAGCCAGAAGGAACTCTCCGAGCACCTCGGCCTCGACGAATCGACGGTGGCCGTCGCCCTGTCGATCGGCAAACTGCCGGAAGCGATCATGCAGGAAATGGTCGCGCGCCCCGATCGCTTCGGTTCAAACATGGCGTATCAGGTCGGCCGCTATCACAATGCGCGCGGCACCGAGGCCACGCTGCGGCTGATCAACAAGATCGTGTCGGACGATCTCAGCACGCGCCAGGTGTCGGACATCGTCAAGGGCCGCGTCGCGGCGCAGGAAACGCCGAAGGCTGCCGGCCGTCAGCGCTATGCGCAGCGTCTCGAGATCAAGCTTGGCGGCAAGTCGGTCGGCGACCTGAAGTCGTATGGCGAAGATCGCATCGAACTGCGCCTGCGCGGCCTCCCGAAGGACAAGCGCGACGCGATCCTCGAGCAGCTCGAGCGGATGCTGTTGTCGGAGTGACGGAAACGGCCGGTTGGGCCTGGTGAAGATGCCGGGCCCGCCAACCGAGGGCGGGGCCGGCGGCGGCCCGTCAGCGGGCCTGAGCGGGCCTCAGGCGGCCCGCGACTGGTTCAGCGTGAACGACAGCAGGTCGCCGTCCGTCGGCTCGCCCCAGGTCTTCTGGGCCAGCCAGTCGAAAAAGGCCGTCTCGGCCAGCTTGGAATCGAGGCCGCGCTTGCGCCAGTCGTCGCGCAGATGGGTGCCCATCGTCGGCAGCGCCTCCGACTCGAACGACTCGCGCGCCACTTCGCGCTCGGCGTCGCCCTGCTCTTCGTACAGCACCTTCGCTTCCTTGCGGCGGAACGCAGCGAACTCGCTCAACAGGCGTGCCTTCAGGTCGTCCGGCTGGGCCGCCGCAATCTTCGCAGGCGGCGTGCCGGCAGGCAGTGCGTCGACCGATTCGACCGGCGGCGCATAACCCTTCTTCAGCGCATCCTTGAACAACGCCGGCGCGCTGCGCACCGGCGGCAGCGTCGTGCTGCGCATCCGCTGCTCGGTCATCTGCAGCGCGGCACGAATGCGGTTTTCCTCGCTGTCCGCATAGAGCGTCTGCGCTTCCTTCAGCGGGATCCCGATCTTCACCATCCGGTCGACCAGCGTGCTGTCGAACACGTTCGGATGTTCGTCGAGCGCGAGCATCGGCTGCTTGCGCTCGGTCACACGGAACTGGATCTCCGCGACCCGACGCCCTTCACGGTGTTCGATCAGCTCGACGAAGATGTTGGTGACCGCGTTGACTTCCGCGATCGCGGGACGCAGATAGTCGCGCTTGAAGTACTTGTACTCGCGCTTCGCTTCGTCGCCGGCTTCCGTGTCGGGCGTGCCCGACAGGATCGGCCGCCACCATTCCCACGGCTCACGCATCGTCAGGTGGCTCGGGTTCGTCAGGTAGCGCACGCAGATTTCGTACAGCGCGAGGCCGGCGCTGCTGCGCAGCTGGCTCTGGAACTGCAGGCTCAGGCGCGCGTACTGGACCGGGTCGAGCAGCTTTTTCTTGATCTTCGGCGCGAACGAGAATTCGACCCACACGCGGCGGGTCGCCGGATCCTCGAGAATTTCGGCGTCGGCGATCAGCGTCGAGATCCCCCACTTGCGTCCCGGCTTCTGGCTCGACGTCCCCGTGCTCCATTCGACCTGCACCGACACCATGCGGCGCAGGTGTTCCTTCACCAGCGCGGTGTCGTTCGAATCGAAGGCGGAGTTGGCGACGATGTCCGAAAGCAGCGCGCGATACGTATCGCCCGAGTCGTCGGCCTGCTGCGCCACGGCCAGCAGGACATTGAACAGCTTGCGAGTGAGGAGCGTGATCTTGCCGCTCTTCGGCTGAATTGCGATCGCCTCGACGGCCTTACGCAATTCGGCTGAACTGGCACTCACCACATCCACATCGGTTTTCTTGGCGCGCTTCGTCGTGGCCATACGTCGGGTCGGAGGAGAAGTTTTCCGGAAGGATAGCGTCTGCGGTGAAGTGCGTCCAGAACGACATGCTCACCATAGCGGGTGAAGTGCGCGCGTAAAACGGCACTCACCCCAGGCGCTCCCGAAAATCCTCACCGGTCCGGATTTGCAGCGTTCCGGACTCGTCCAGACGTGCTGCGGGATGCGCCGATTCACAGAATTTCACCTGTGCCCGGAACGTGCGAAATGCACTCCCGTATCGGCTCACCTTTCGATTTGTCGTAATTTTACGACTGCGCTGCCGTGAGTTCGGCACAGGGTTGCGATCCCACCTCATCGCACTTCCCGATACGACCCGTTCAGGCCTGTATGCATGTACAGGCGCGACTCTCCGGGCGATCGTGATCGGGTTCGCCACCCCGGAATACGCCCGCCAAACCGGCCCGCGGGACCCGAACGAACCTGCTGTGTCGGCCCGGGCGCGCATTGTACAGCGCACAAACCGTATCGGGTCCCGAAAAAACTCACCTTGAGCACAGCATGTTCATTCATCTGACTGCCGACGAATGCCCGGCACGCGCGGGATCCGCCATCAGAGCCTCCCGAAAACGCTCACCTTACCGAAAAATCGCTGTGCCACTTCTGGCACGGAAATGGCTCCCGAAAAACCTCACCGTAACCGACGCGGTATCAAAAACCTCAATGCCTTCCGATACTTATGCACAGAAGGCATTTGGCTGTGCACCGCCGACATCCCCCGAAAAGCCTCACCTTTCGACGAAAATCCTTCATACGACAACGGTATGTCGCCCCCCGAAAAATCTCACCTGTGCCAAAAAGAGGCACAGCAAAAACGAGATTTCTTCCAGTCCTGGCGGGCTTTTCGGCCAATTCGGCCGTCCACGGATCCCGAAAACGCTCACCTTTGACCATTTTTCGGGCAAATTCCATTCCCGGAAAGGCTCACCTGTGGCCCGAATCACAGTCTGTGATCCATGCCCCGAAAAAGCTCACCTCAGCGGGATCCGGGCAGGAAAACCCGGATTCCCCTCCCGAAAAACCTCACCTTTAGTGCATCACAGGCCCACGAGAGCACTTTTGCTGTGCAAAATGGCGTCCCTTTCCCGGAAATCCTCACACCAAACGCCCGCGGAGTCCCGTGAAACCTCACCTTTCACAGAAACTGCCTAAAAGATGGGCAGAATCGGGGCGCAAAGAAGGTCCCGCAAATTCTCACCTATGTCTGCACAGGCAGAAAACTGTGCAGTCAGGCACAGCGCGGGTTCTGTGGCTGTGAGGCCCCGAAAAACCTCACCTTTGGGAAATCTCGTGTTTCACTGTGATCCCGAATCCGCTCACGACCTTTCCCGCAACGGCTCACGCAGCTCCCTGAACCCCATCACTTCAGCTCCCGCAGAAGATCACCTTGGCTCCCGTAAAACTTCACCTTGTCGGCCGGAAAGCCTTGCAGCATAAGGCTGTGCCGTGGCGTTAACGTTTTTAACTAAGGGTTCAAGGGTGTTTACTTCTAATACTCTCAAGACATCCGCTGCAGAGTTTTCCACAGACACCCCAACCCCTGAACACCGACAGGCAACCGGAGCCGTTGTCATGTGAAACAAATGCCGAAATTCGGGATCGACAGAAAAACGCTTGCACGACAAGGACTTGGCTAACTTTCTTCGCTTTGTTTCACGGAATTCTGGACCACAGTCGCCCAGATCGGCTCACAGATCCGATTTCTGTGCAAAGCGACGCAAATTCACAACGTTGAGCCGAAACAAGTATCGATAAGTACGTATTTCGTTATGATTGCCACACTTCAATGTCTGTGAGCACAGCGATGACCCTGGACGAAATACGCCAAACCATTCGGGACGAACTGGAATCGCTGCGTGCAAGAGGTGCGCGACGGCAGGAATTGTCGCTGCATGCATGCAAGCGGTTGTTCTTCGATCTTGGCATCCGGCCGTCGGCTGCCAACGTCCGCGATCTCACCCAGACCGGCAGCGCCAGCGATATCCCGAAAGACATCGACCATTTCTGGGAGCGCATCCGTTCCGCCTCCAAGGTCAGGCTCGACGGTGCCGCAATTCCGAAAGCCGTCGAGGAAAAAGCCGGCGCATTGCTCGGGGCACTCTATGAAGAAGCGTTGAAAGCCGCGCGAGACAGCCTCGATGGCGATCGCGAACAGGTCCGCGCCGGCGTGGCCGACGCCGAACAGCGGTTGCGCGACGCAATCGTCCGCCAGGAGACGCTCGAAGGCGCGCTCGCACGTGGCGAAGCGAAAAACGAGCAATTGCAGGCGCGCGTGACCGAACTCGAAGTCCAGCTTGCATCGCAAACGACGCACGGTTCGGCAAGCGAAGCGACGTTACTCACCACAGTCGCTCGACTGGAGAAGGAGCTGGCTGCGGCGGCCGGCCGTATCGAAGCCGAGCAGGCGCAGAACGCCACGCTGCGCGACCGCATCGATGCGCTTCAAGCCGAACTGCAGCAGCGCACCGAGCACTACGCGCAGCAAATCAAGGACGCGGTGGCCGAAGCCGAACGCCGCGTCAAACCGATGCTGGTCGAGTTGGATTCGTTGCGCAGCACGGCGTCGACCTACCAGAACGGCTTACGCGACGTTCAGCGCAAGGAATTCGATTTCCTGCAGCAATTGAGTGCGGCCAAGGCGCGTGCAGACCGGCTCGAAGAACAGTTGCGCAGCCAGGGAGATGAACTGGAACGCGCGACGCGCGATGTGAGTTTGCTGCGCGCGAGCCGCGGAATGAATCCGGAAATCGCCGCGCTGATCCGCCGCCTGGCTGATGCCGGGCAACTGGATGCGGAGGCGTTTGCCGCGATCGGCACCTCACTGGATCAAGAGACTCCGGTACCGGCCCATTGTCCGCATTGCGACGGTGAGCCCGAGCTGTCACACGGAAAAGAGGGTTTTGAAGTGGCCTGCCCCGAGTGCGAACACGCTTCGGGCGCATGGCCATCCCGATTGGAAGCCGTCGCCCGCTTTGTGCGCACGTGACGCAATGGGCGGCGGCACTGCACAGGTGAGACGATCCGGGGAGCTTGAGGTGAGGTTTTTCGGGAGCGATTGAACGGTGAGGCTGTGCCGCACAAGGCTGCTCACGGATCGCTTGGCGTGAGCAGCTGTTTGAGGATCAGTGAGTTTCGTCGATGCCCGACGCGTCACCGTCGGCATTGTTGTCGGCCAGACCGTCGCGCCAGTTCTTCCATGCGCGATGCAGTCGGTTCGACGAGATCGGTCGCATGAAGCCCAGCCATTTGCCGACTCGTTCGGGCGGCACGTCGTGTTCGAACAGTTCGGCCGCGTAGGTATTACGCAGGGTTTGCGGGCTGGCGCGTGCGGTGCGTGACGACGTGAGCCCGGCGGATTCGACGATCGCGTCGATGGCGCGCAGCATCGTCGCCTTGTGCATCGGCCGCCCGGCATGGGATGCGGGGAACACGAGCTCACCGGGAATCTCCTGGCGCTTGCGTTCGGTGAGCCAGGCTTCGAGCAGGGCGATCGCGAACGACGCTAGATGGGTTTCGCGCGCGAAATCAGGGTGCGTCGACTCGATCTGCAGCGAGGTTCCAGCCGTATTGATGCAACTAATCGTAAGTGCACGAGCTTCGCCGGTTTTAATGCCGGCGCCGAGAAACGCGGCAACGAGCGCGCGGTCGCGCCGCTCTTTCCAGTACGCGGAACCGGATACGCCGATCGGCGAAAACAGGTACGTGAGCAACGTCGCGCGCTCGGCCGGCGTGAGGAAACCGGTAGGTTCGTTGTCGCGAGCCTTGCGCCAGTTCGCTTCGCCATCCTGAGCAATGAACCGGGCCGGGTTGGTCGACGCGTATTCGGTGCGCCGGATATGGTCGAGCACGCGCTCGATCAGCCGCAGATAGCGCATCCGCTGGGTTTTCCGGATCGGGAGTTCGCCGACGAAATTCGCGATGGTTGCCGTATCGACCGTCGCCAGATTCTTCTGGTGCGTACGCAGCCACGTGAGAAACGCGCCCCATTGCGCGCGATAGACGTCGGCCGATGAGCGACGATAGTCCTGCATGGCGAGCCATGCATCGAATGCAGCTTCGGGAGAGAGGATCCAGTCGGACGCGCCGCGGTCGAACAGATCCATTTCTTCCGGGCGTGCCGGTATGTCGGGAGAGGCGGGAAGAGACATGTGATTTATTCCGTTAGTTGCGTGTATGGTAGCCCTTTCCGCAACGTCTCGGGCATCAAGAGGCAAGGGGCAGGACAAGGCCGCCACGCGTGGCGGCCTGGGCGGGCAGTCAGTCGCCCCACGCCTTGGACGGGCGGTGAGCCCGCTCGCGAGGCGCGGTGTCGTTCGAGGTTGACGCGGCTTCGTATGCCAGAACCGCGAACGAAAATACGGCGGGTAGCGCGTTCGAGCGCCCGAAGTCGATCGGATCGTCCGTTTCGGGAAACGTCATGTCCGACGGCCGTTCGAACAATTGACGCATGCCGGCCTCGTGCCGGCTGGCAAAGCCGAGATCGGCAAGCGCCTCGGCTTCGATCGCATGCAGCAGGCGCCACGTCAGCGGGACGCGCTGGCGGATATAACGCCCGGCGATATGGCGAACGATCAGCTCGAGGTCGTGCGCGGCAGCCTTGAAGCTGAGCGCGGCCAAATCTTGTTCTTCTGTCATTGCAGGCTCCTGTCGACCGGGCAGGCGCCTCGGTGCGCCGGCTCCAGCCCATGCATGGCGGAATGTCCGTATACTGTACAAACATACAGTATTTTCCGCAACTGGCCTGCAATCGGCCTTTCGGCCGGCTATCCGCGCCGTCAGCGGTGTATCACGATCAGCAGTGCCCGCGCCTCGGCCTTGCCGGGATTGCGGATCGCGTGCGGCTCGTCGGCCGGGTAGCGCGCTGTGTCGCCTACCTTCAGGCGCCGGCTTGCCGCCGCGGCTTCGATTTCCATCGCGCCCTGCAGCACGGTGAGGTGCTCGCGCGTGCCGGGCTCGTGGGCGTTCGATATCAGTGCGCCGCCGCCCGGCAGCGTCAGCTCGTACCACTCGAACTTGCCCGCGAGGTCGATCGGGCCCCACACGCGCAACTGGTATCGGCCGTCATGGCCGGCGAGTGTCGGAATGTCGTGCGGGCCGTCGACGCGGATAGTCTCGGGCGCCTTCGGTTGCGAGAACAGCTCGTCGAGCGTGATGCCGAGTGCGTTCGTCAGCCGCCACGCCACGGCGATCGTCGGGTTGGCCTTGTCGCGTTCGATCTCGGAGAGCATCGATTTCGATACGCCGGCTGCGCGCGACAGGTCGTCGAGTGTCAGCTTGCGTTCGTTGCGCAGCCGCTGGATCTGCTCGCCGACACGCGGCGGCGTGGCGGCCGGCGGTTGCGGTGCGGCGCTGGCAGGCGTGCGCCGCGAACCGGAGGAACTTGCCATTTGGATTCCGTTCGCTTAGAGTTGTTCGGTATTTCGAATTCTAGTTCGGAATATCGGATAAATGCGGTCAACCGAACGACCGACTATAACAGTAGCAGGCCGTTGCGCCGCCGCCACGAGTGGCGCGTTGCGGAATGCGAAACCCTGTCAGGAGCTTTGCGATGCGTGATGCCTTTCTCGCCCAGGTGCGCGGGACGCTGGACCAGATCCGCGCAGACGGTTTTTACAAGACCGAGCGCGAGATCGCGAGTCCCCAGGCGGCAGCCGTGCGGCTCGCCGGCGGTGCCGGCGTGCTCAATTTCTGCGCGAACAACTACCTGGGCCTGGCGAACGATCCGCGCCTGATCGACGCGGCGAAGGCCGGCCTCGACCAGGACGGCTTCGGCATGGCATCGGTGCGCTTCATCTGCGGCACGCAAACCGTGCACAAGCAACTGGAAAGCGCGCTGGCCGCCTTTCTCGGCACCGAGGACAGCATCCTCTATTCGAGCTGCTTCGATGCGAACGGCGGGCTGTTCGAGACGCTGCTCGACGAGAACGACGCGGTGATCAGCGACGAGCTGAACCACGCGAGCATCATCGACGGCATCCGCCTCTGCAAGGCAAAGCGTTTCCGCTACAAGAACAACGACCTGTCCGATCTCGAGGCGAAGCTGAAGGAAGCCGATGCAGCGGGCGCGCGCCACAAGCTGATCGCGACCGACGGCGTGTTCTCGATGGACGGCATCATCGCCGACCTGAAAGGCATCTGCGATCTCGCCGATCGCTACGGCGCGCTCGTGATGGTCGACGATTCGCATGCGGTCGGCTTCATCGGCACGCACGGCCGCGGCACGCCCGAGCACTGCGGCGTCGAAGGCCGCGTCGACATCATCACGGGTACGCTCGGCAAGGCGCTCGGCGGCGCATCGGGCGGCTATGTCGCCGCGCGTCGCGAAGTCGTCGAGCTGCTGCGCCAGCGCTCGCGCCCGTATCTCTTCTCGAACACGCTTACGCCGAGCATCGCCGCGGCATCGCTGAAGGTGCTGGAACTGCTCGGCAGCGACGAAGGCGGGAAACTGCGCGAGCGCGTGCGCGAGAACGGCGCGCGGTTTCGCAAGCAGATGACCGAAGCCGGTTTCACGCTCGTGCCGGGTGCGCATCCGATCATCCCGGTGATGCTCGGCGATGCGCAGCTCGCGACGAACATGGCCGACAAGCTGCTCGGTGAAGGCGTCTACGTGATCGGTTTCTCGTTCCCCGTCGTGCCGCGCGGCCGCGCCCGCATCCGCACGCAGATGAGCGCCGCGCATACGCCTGAACAGATCGACCAGACGGTCGCCGCGTTCGTGCGCGTCGGCAAGTCGCTCGGCGTGATCTGACGGAGGCGCGACCATGAAAGCACTGGCAAAGCTCGAACGCGGCCCCGGCCTCACGCTCACGCGCGTGAAGCGTCCCGAAGTCGGCCACAACGACGTGCTGATCAAGATCCGCCGCACGGCGATCTGCGGCACCGACATCCATATCTGGAAGTGGGACGACTGGGCGCAGAAGACGATTCCCGTACCGATGCACGTCGGTCACGAATATGTCGGCGAGATCGTCGAGATGGGGCAGGAAGTGCGCGGCTTCGCGATCGGCGATCGCGTGTCCGGCGAAGGCCACATCACGTGCGGCTTCTGCCGCAACTGTCGCGCGGGGCGCCGGCATCTGTGCCGCAACACGGTCGGCGTCGGCGTGAACCGCGAAGGCGCGTTCGCCGAGTATCTGGCGATTCCGGCATTCAACGCGTTCAAGATCCCGCCCGAGATCTCCGACGATCTCGCGTCGATCTTCGATCCGTTCGGCAACGCGACGCATACGGCGCTGTCGTTCAACCTCGTCGGCGAAGACGTGCTGATCACCGGCGCGGGCCCGATCGGCATCATGGCTGTAGCGATCGCGAAGCACGTCGGCGCGCGCAACGTCGTCATCACCGACATCAACGACTACCGGCTGGAACTCGCGCGCAAGATGGGCGCGACGCGTGCAGTCAACGTCGCGCGCGAGTCGTTGCGCGACGTGATGACCGACCTGCACATGACCGAAGGCTTCGACGTCGGCCTCGAAATGTCGGGTGTGCCGAGCGCGTTTACGAGCATGCTCGAGGCGATGAACCACGGCGGCAAGGTCGCGCTGCTCGGCATTCCGCCCGCGCAGACGGCGATCGACTGGAACCAGGTGATCTTCAAGGGGCTCGAGATCAAGGGCATCTACGGCCGCGAGATGTTCGAGACCTGGTACAAGATGGTCGCGATGCTGCAAAGCGGCCTCGACCTGTCGCCGATCATCACGCATCGCTTCGCGGCCGACGATTACGAGAAAGGCTTTGCCGCGATGCTGTCCGGCGAGAGCGGCAAGGTGATTCTCGACTGGACGGCCTGAGTGCCGCGGGGCAGTGCTGCGTGTTCGCCGCCTGCCCCGCTTTCGTTTACGTCTGCGTTTCCGAGGCCGAAACGCACGAATCCGGGCTCAAGGTGAGATTATTCGGGAGCTGTGTTGGCGCGCCGAATCGCGACACGATTGCGCATCGGTGAACTGCAATCGCACGTTCACTTCACCTGACGGAAGCTGCCTCGCTTTCCGCCCTCACGCCGTCTGGCACCTGCTCTCCCCCCTCCAGATACTTCCCTGCTTGCCTTGCCGCGCGATCGCTCGTCATGCAAGCGCATGCGATGTCGTGCCGAACCGTGGCGTCAACCGTGAGCCCGCGCACGTCGTTGCGACTCACTCATGCGTGAAACCATTCGATATCGATCGACGTCGATCGGTGCGCCGACGGCTACTTGATCCGTTCACCGTTCAACCCGCGCGGATCGAGCTGAAGACTCAACACGACGAGCCAGCGTTTCGGACACTGCGGTGCAACGTCGACCGGGCCGCCGTGCACTCCGGGCGCGGTGACGAACCCGTGTTGCGCCGCGTATTGATACGCGCGCAACGCATCCGCTTGCAGCCAGAAGCTGACCAGCGCGCACGTCACGAAACGGAACAGCAGCACCGCTGCGGCATCCGGCGCAAAACCGGCCACGACCAGCAGGCTGTCGAACACGAATGCCAGCACGTGCGCGACCGCGATCGTGACGATCGTCAGCTTCAACACGCCACGCAGCCGCAGTGCAGCGCGCACGCGTGCCTGCCGGACGGCGAGCCGGGTGCGATCGTCGCCGCCTTCGCGCTTCGGCATGTCGTGTTTCACGACGCGGCACCGACAGGTCGTGCAATGTCGATCTGCGTCGTATCACCGGCAACGATGCGACCGCTCGTGACGCAGACCGATTTGCACAGGATCGTGCTGTCGTAGTTGTGCCCCGGAAAGCGCATCACGTCGACCGGTTGAAATCCTTCGCGACGATAGAAATCGATGAGCCGGACCGCCGCGTAAGGTGCGTCGAGCGCCAGGTGCGTCGCGCCGCGCGCGGCGGCCCGCCGTTGCGCGAATGCGAGCAGCGATCGGCCGATGCCGCGGTCCTGCCAGACGGGATCGACGGCCAGCTGGCCGAGCGTCGCGACGTGCCGGCTGCGGTACGGATCGCAGCGGGAATCGGGATCGTGCGAACGCATCGTCATCGTCGCGACCAGGTGCGCGTTGCCGAGCGCAACGAAGCACTCGCCGGTGAGTACGCGTTCGCGTGTCGCCGAGGCCGGCTGATCGACGCACGGGCAGTTGAAGCCCAGTGCGCCGAGCGGTGCGAAGGCGCGATGCAGCAGCGCGGTCAACGTGTCGTACGAATCGTTGCGCGGGTCGAAGCGCCGCACGACGACGCGGCCGTCGAGCCGCTTGGCATAAGCCGCATAGGCGCGCGCGGGGCGCGCGGATTCCGGTCGCTGCATGATGTCCTTTCGCCCAGACAGGGTGACCGAAGTGTAGTGAGCGTCGCGCGTCCGCTTCAAGAAAAAATGTCGTAAACGCGGCGGACTTGCATCGCGCGGCCAGGTTGCGATTCAGCCCTCCCACCAGCAGGGCTTTTTCATCCGGGTGTTGACGGTGGAGAACGATCGTTCTACCGTAAACCCATGAACACACATCACGACCCTTCCGGCGAACCGGGCGTTCGCGACCGGCTGCTCGATGCAGCCGAAGCGCTGATCTACTCGGGCGGCATCCATGCAACCGGTGTCGATGCGATCGTCAAGCGATCCGGCGCGGCGCGAAAGAGCTTTTATTCGCATTTCGAATCGAAAGAGGCGCTGGTGCTGGCCGCGCTCGAACGTCGCGACGAGCGCTGGATGCGCTGGTTCGTCGACGCGACGCTGGCGCGCGGCAAGGCACCGCGCGTTCAGTTGCTCGGCATGTTCGACGTGCTGCGCGACTGGTTCGGGCAACCCGACTTTCACGGCTGCGCGTTCCTCAACGCATCGGGCGAGATTCCCGATGCCGACGATCCGGTGCGCGTCGTCGCACGCGCGCACAAGGCACGCTTGCTGGCGTTCGTGCGTGAGCGGTTCGATGCGTATGCCGATGAAACCGGCATCGAGCGCCGTGGGCTCGCGCGCATCGCGCGTCAGTGGCTCGTGCTGATCGACGGCGCAATCGGCGTGGCGCTCGTCAGTGGTGATGCAAACGCCGCGCGCGATGCGCGCGCGACGGCCGAACTGCTGCTCGACGCGGTATCACGATAGTCGAAGCAGCGAATCCGAACCGGCCGCGGTCGTCCGTGGCCAGAACCTGAACAGGAGCAACCCATGTCCGTTTCCCTCGAAGTTCGTCCGCCCGTTCCGCCCTTCACGCTCGAAACGGCGCGCCAGAAAGTGCGCGCCGCCGAGGACGCGTGGAACACGCGCGACCCGCAGCGCGTGTCGCTCGCCTATACGCCGCAAAGCCGATGGCGCAATCGCGCGGAATTCGTGACCGGCCGCGACGAGATCGTCGGGCTGCTGCAGCGCAAGTGGGCGCGCGAGCTCGACTACCGGCTGATCAAGGAGCTGTGGGCAGTCGACGGCAATCGCATCGCGGTGCGCTTTGCGTACGAATGGCATGACGATGCCGGCAACTGGTTCCGTTCGTACGGCAACGAAAACTGGGAGTTCGACGAAAACGGGCTGATGGCGCATCGTCACGCGAGTATCAACGACCTGCCGATTCGCGAGCAGGATCGTCTCTATCACTGGCCGCTCGGTCGTCGTCCGGACGATCATCCCGGGCTGTCCGATCTCGGCCTGTGACGCGCGTGTCGACTCGACGGACCGACGAACGCATCACCGGGCTTCAACGGTGAGGAAATTCGGGAGTCGATGCGCTGAAGGTGAGGTTTTTCGGGACGAGGGGAAATGTCGCGTCGGACTGTGTGTTTCGAGCCGTTCGACGCGGCATCGTCCCGGGCAAAGCGGACATGCCATGCACGTCGCGATCTCGTGATGCGCGTATCGGTATGCAACGGTGTGCTTCACCACGTGATGCATCTCACCGATCGATCGGGGCCGGTAGCGGTTTGACGATCGGTGTGCACGCGTGTGGCGTGCAACTCACCGATCGTATCGACGTCGACGACGGATGGCGCGTGCAGTGCGCGTTGCGGTGCGACGTTGCTCACCGCTCGACTTCACCAGGCAGGCGCAGGAATTCGCACACGTGCGCAAACGCATGGCGTGCAACTCACCGCATATCGATTCGTGCAGCCTTTGCCCGGCGCGTGTGATTGCGATTGCGCCGGGCCTGATCGTCAGCCCGCGATGCGCGCGGCGATCGCCTCGCCCACTTCCTGTGTCCTCGCGTTGCCGCCGAGATCGCGCGTATGCGGCCCCGTGCGCAGCACGTCCTCGATCGCGGCGACGATCGCATCGTGCGCTTCGCGTTCGCGGCCTGCGCCGTTGCCGAGGAAGTCGAGCATCAGGGCCGCCGACCAGATCATCGCGACCGGGTTCGCGATGTATTGCCCCGTGATGTCGGGCGCGGAGCCGTGCACGGGTTCGAACAGCGACGGAAACGTGCGGTCGGGGTTCAGGTTCGCGGACGGCGCGATGCCGATCGTGCCCGTACACGCGGGCCCGAGATCCGACAGGATGTCGCCGAACAGGTTCGACGCGACGACGACGTCGAAGCGGCCCGGCTGCAGCACGAAACGCGCGCACAGGATGTCGATGTGCTGCTTGTCGACGGCGATGTCGGGATAGCGTTCGGCCATCTCGGCCGTGCGCGCGTCCCACCACGGCATGCTGATCGCGATGCCGTTGCTCTTCGTCGCGACGGTGAGGCGCTTCGCGCGCCGCTGCGCGAGTTCGAACGCGAATTTCAGCACGCGCTCGGTGCCGTGACGCGTGAAGATCGCCTGCTGCATCACGATCTCGCGATCGGTGCCTTCGAACATCGTGCCGCCGACCGACGAATACTCGCCCTCGGTGTTCTCGCGCACGATCATGAAGTCGATGTCGCCCGCGCGGCGGCCGGCGAGCGGCGACGGCACGCCGTCGAACAGGCGCGCGGGCCGCAGGTTGATGTACTGGTCGAATTCGCGGCGGAATTTCAGCAGCGAGCCCCACAGCGAAACGTGATCGGGTACCGTCGCGGGCCAGCCGACCGCGCCGAACAGGATTGCGTCCATGCCCGAGAGCTGTGCCTTCCAGTCGTCCGGCATCATCTTGCCGTGCTGTGCGTAGTAGTCGCAGCTCGCCCAGTCGATCTGGACGAAGTCGAAGCGGATGCCGAAGCGCGCGGTCACGGCGTCGAGTGCGCGCAGGCCCTCGGGCATCACTTCACGGCCGATGCCGTCGCCGGGGATCACGGCAATTCTGTAGGTCCTGTCGGTCATGCAAAGCTCCTTGGCTGGTGGGCTGGCCGCGGGGAGAGGTAGCGGCGCGTCACGTCATTCTATTTATTTCCATCTGGATTAAAATCGCGCGAAAGGTTAATCGACTTTCCACGAATCGTGAACAAATCGCCGAATCTCGACGACCTGCGCGTGTTCAGCCTGGTCGTCCGCCTGACCAGCTTCAGCGCGGCCGCCGAGCAGCTCGCGGTGTCGCCGGCCTATGTCAGCAAGCGCATCGCGTTGCTCGAGGCGCAGCTCGGCACGCGCCTGCTGCATCGCTCGACGCGCCGCGTGACGGTCACGGAAGCAGGCGAGCGCGTGTTCGCGCGCGCCGAGAAGATTCTTGACGACGTCGATCATCTCGTCGAGGACGTGTCGACCACGCGCACGGTGCCGCGCGGCACGCTGCGCATTTCGAGCAGCTTCGGCTTCGGCCGGCACGTCGTCGCGCCGGCGCTGCTCGACTTCTCGGCACGCTATCCGCAACTGAACGTGCGGCTCGATCTGTTCGACCGGCTCGTCGACGTCGCGGGCGAAGGCTACGACCTCGACGTGCGCATCGGCGACGAGATCGCCGATCACCTGATCGCGCGCCGCCTTGCCGCGAACTACCGCGTGTTGTGTGCGTCGCCCGACTATCTCGCCCGGCGCGGTACACCGCGCTCGCTCGCGGATCTTGCATCGCACGACTGTCTTGCCATCAAGGAGCGCGATCACCCGTTCGGCGTGTGGCGGCTGAACGTGCGCGGTGAAACGGCCACGGTGAAGGTTGGCGGCGCGCTGTCGACGAACCATGGCGAGGTCGCCGTGCAATGGGCGCTGGCCGGGCGCGGCATCGTGCTGCGTTCGATCTGGGAAGCCGCGCCGCTGATCGAACGCGGTGCACTGTGTCGCGTGCTGCCGGACGCAATCCAGCCCGCGAACATCTGGGCCGTGTATCCGGAGCGCGTCGCGGCGTCGGCGAAAGTGCGCGTGTGCGTGGATTTTCTGATGGAGACGCTGGCCGGTTTGAATGCCGCGGCGGGTGACGATACGGCCTGAAACCGGCTAAAGGTGAGCTTTTACGGGGGCATGTGCGCAGCATCGGCAGGCCCCGTTTCCGGCTCGCAACCGCGTCGCGAGCCGGTCGCGTCGAACGGGTATCAACACATCGCGGTCGCGAGGTGCCCGGCCTGCCGACGCTGGTGCCCGCACACGGCTTACGCCGCTTTTGCCGCGCCTGCCGCCCCGAGCATCAGGTCGAGATTCTGCACGGCTGCGCCGGATGCGCCTTTGCCGAGATTGTCGAACACGGCGGACAGCAGCACCTGGCCGTGCTCGGCATTGACGAACACGCCGAGCCGCATGTCATTGGTGCCGTTCAGCGCTTGCGGATCGAGATGCGTGATCGCATGCGTGTCCGCGAGCGGCGTGACGTCGACGTGGCGCGACTCGGCGTAATGGTGCGCGAGACATGCATGCAGTTGCTCACCGGTCACACCGGCAGGGAGCAGCCGCAACTCGATCGGCACGGTGAGCACGATGCCTTGCCGATAGGCACCGTAAGCCGGCACGAACAACGGACGGTTCGCCAGACCGGCATGCAGCTGGATCTCGGGCGGATGCTTGTGCGCGAGGGCGAGGCCGTAGACCTGGAGCGGTTTCGCGCGTGAAGCGTCGTCCGACTCGAATGCGTCGACGGCCGCTCGCCCGCCACCCGAGTATCCGGACACGGCATGGATGCTCACCGGGTAGTCGCGCGGCAGCAGCCCGGCCTGTAGCAGCGGCCGCAGCAGCCCGACCGCGCCGGTCGGGTAGCAGCCCGGATTGGTGACACGCCGTGCGTGTGCAATTGCCCGTGCCTGCCCGTCGGCCATCTCGGGAAAGCCGTAGACCCATTCCGGCTGCGTGCGATGGGCCGAACTCGCGTCGATCACGCGTACCGCCGGATTCCGGATGAAGCCGACCGCTTCGCGTGCGGCCGCGTCGGGCAGGCACAGGATCGCGATGTCGGCCGCGTTGATCGCTTCGGCGCGCCGCACGGGATCCTTGCGCTCGGCCTCCGGCAGCGCGACGAGCCGCAGGTCGGTGCGTCCGCGCAGGCGCTCGTGGATCTGCAATCCGGTCGTCCCTTGATCGCCGTCGATGTAGACAGTGGGCTGGCTCATGGTGGTCGCGTTCCTTCGGTTCGGTCGTCGGGAAAGCCGTATCGTCCACCGAGCGCCTAGAATAGGAAAAGTTGAATTTACTGACCATCAGATTCAGTTTTCTTGAACGAGAGGTGGAGAATGCGGGAGATCAGCCTGGACCGCCTGCGCACGCTGGTCGCCATCGCGGACCAAGGGTCCTTTGTCGCCGCGGCGCAACTGCTTCACCTCGCGCCGCCGACCGTCAGCCTTCACATTGCCGAACTGGAGAACCGCATCGGCGCGCCGTTGCTGTCCCGCACGCGTGGAAACGTGCGGCCGTCGCCTATCGGTGAAGTGCTGGTGGAGCGTGCGCGCCGCCTGCTGGCCGAGGTCGAATCCACGCTGGACGATGTGCAGCGACAGGTGCAGGGGTTGACCGGACGCGTACGCCTCGGCGCATCGACCGGGGCGATCGCGCACCTGCTGCCGCAGGCGGTGGCCCGCTTGCGCGAGCAGCATCCGGATATCGATGTCCAGATCGCGGTGCTCACGTCGCACGACACGCTGGCGCGCATCGCACAGGGCACGCTCGATGTCGGGCTGGTGGCGCTGCCGCAGACGGCGGTCGCGGGGCTGTCGATCCGCGCGTGGCGGCGCGATCCGGTGATGGCGTTTCTGCCGGCGGACTGGCCGCTTCCGGCGCGCGTGACGCCCGGCTATCTGGCCGCCCGCCCGCTGATTCTCAACGATGCGACCACCCGCCTGTCACGGCTGACGACGGAATGGTTCGCGCTCGGCGGCCACCGGCCGGAGCCGCGGATCGAACTCAACTACAACGATGCGATCAAGAGCCTGGTCGCCGCAGGTTACGGCGCGACGCTGCTGCCGCACGAGGCGGGCGCCCCGCTACCCGATGCGCGCATCGTCATGCGGGCGTTGCGCCCGGCGTTGTGGCGTGAATTGGGTATCGCCCATCGGGCGGGGCCGGTCGAGCGGGCGACACAGCATGTACTCGATGCGTTGTGGGCGCTCGGCGCGCGATAGCGCACCGGCATGCGGGCCAGGCGGCGCGGCGGTTCATGCGTGCATGCCGTGCCCGTGCATTCACGGCATGCCGTCTCAAAGTCGGTTGTCCTTCGCGAGCGTCAGCACGCGCGCCCAGCGTTGCGCGTCGCGCTTGTCCATCATCGGCAGCTTCCATTCGCTGCGCACGCCATCGCGCACGTGCACGACGAGGTGCCAGCGGCCGCCGATCGGCGCGGCCTGGCAGCCGTCGAGCTGCGACAGCGTATAGCGGCCGTCCGCGCCGTCGTGCGACAGCCACAGCAGCCCCTGCGTCGCGGACACGCGCAGCTCGCCCCACGCGCGGTGCACGACGTGGGTCCAGCCTTCTTCCTTCGTATTCGGTGCGATGTCGCGGTGGCGCTTGATCCACCAGGCGACCAGCGCGATCAGGATCGCGGCGGCGAGCACGGCGGCCGCGATCGCGACCGGCTGGCCGAACTGCGCGGCGATGACGTGAAACAGGTGAACCGCGCCCCATCCGGCAGCGATGAGCGCGAACAGTGCAATGAAGATCGGCATGTCTGATCGGAGAAGAGGACGGACCGGCGCATGCAACGCGCCGATCCGTCGCGCACGGCATTACCGTTTGCGGTGAATGTCGTGCGTCACGAAGCCCGCGTCGTTGTTGGGCAGCGCGAGGCCGTCCTTGACTGCGAGCGTCTTGCGGATGTCGTCGAGACCCGCGGACCAGTGGTCACGCATCGTCGACAGACCGAACTGATAGTCCTTGTAGTGATGCTCGTACGCCTTCTGCTGGTAGATCAGGTGCTGGATGTTGTACTTCTTGCTGGACGACATCGCATCGGCCTCGACGCACCAGGGATCCGCCTTGCGCTGCTCTTCCGGCACCTGCTCGAGCACGTGGCGCAGCACGTTGCGGTAGCGCTGTTCGCGCTGCAGCGTGTCGGTCACGAAGCGCGTGCGGCTCGAGTACTGCACGTCCTTCGTGCGCTCGGCGACGTCGGCCATCGTGCGCGGCAGCGGCCCGCGCGCGCTCCACAGGTCGACCTGGAACGCGAGCGTGTCGCGGCGCGGCCGTGCGCGGAGCACTTCCATCAGCGGCGTGTTCGACACGACACCGCCGTCCCAGTAGTACTCGCCGTCGATCTCGACCGGCGGGAACGCGGGCGGCAGCGCGCCGGACGCCATGAAATGCTCGGGTGCCAGACGGATGCGCGAGTTGTCGAAGTACACGAAGTTGCCGGTGCCGACGTTGACCGCGCCGACCGACACGCGCGTTTCGCCCGAATTGATCCGGTCGAAATCGCACAGCTTCAGCAGCGTCGCGCGCAATTGCGACGTGTCGTACCAGCTGATCTTCTCCGGATGATCCGACACGCCCGGCAGCGGCGGCGGAAAGCGCGGCACGAAGAAGCCCTGCTGGCCCTGCATCATCGCGCTCGCGGCCTGCGACGCGGTGAAGAACGTACGAACCTGGTCGATGCTGTTGAACAGCGCGAACTCGAATGCGGCCGGAACCGTCGGGAAGAACGCCGGCTTGCAGATCGTTTCCCAGAACTCGCGCAGCCGCTCGACGCGATGCTCGGGCGCATTGCCCGCGATCAGCGCGGTGTTGAGCGCGCCGATCGAGATGCCCGCGATCCAGTCGAGCGGAATGCCCGCCTCGTGCAGCCCTTCGAACACGCCGGCCTGGTACGCGCCGAGCGCGCCGCCGCCTTGCAGCACGAGCGCGATCGTTTCGTACGGCAGCGTGCGCGCGGCGGCCGGTGCGCCGGCCTCGTGATGCAGGTCCGCCGCATCGACGGCCTGCTTTTCGGTGCGGGCGTGCGGCTTCATTGCATGAACCAGCCGTGGCTGACGATGAACGACTGGCCCGTGAGCGCGGCGCTCGGGAACGCCGACAGGAACAGCACCGTCTGCGCGACGTCCTGCACCGTCGTGAACACGCCGTCGACCGTATTGCCGAGCATCACCTTCTTCACCACTTCCTCTTCGCTGATCCCGAGCTCCTTCGCCTGTTCCGGAATCTGCTTGTCGACCAGCGGCGTGCGCACGAAGCCCGGACACACGACGTGCGAGCGCACGTTGTGCTTCGCGCCTTCCTTCGCCAGCACGCGGGCCAGGCCGAGCAGCCCGTGCTTGGCCGTCACGTACGCCGACTTCAGCGGCGACGCTTCGTGCGAGTGCACCGAACCCATGTAGATCACGACACCGCCGCGATCGTCCTTGTACATGTGCTTGAGCGCGGCCTTGGTCGTCAGGAATGCGCCGTCGACGTGGATCGCCTGCATCTTCTTCCAGTCGGAGAACGAGTAGTTCTCGATCGGGTTGACGATCTGGATGCCCGCGTTCGACACGAGGATGTCGACCGAGCCGAACGTTTCGGCCACCTTGTCGATACCGCTGTTCACGGCTTCCTCGTTCGTCACGTCCATCGCGACGCCGATCGCCTTGCCGCCCGCCTTGACGATCTCGTCGGCAACGGCGTTCGCACCGTCCTGGTTCAGGTCGGCGATCGCGACGGCCGCGCCCGCTTTCGCGAGCTCGAGTGCGATTTCCTTGCCGATGCCGCTCGCGGCGCCCGTGACGACTGCGGTCTTGCCATTCAGGTTGCTCATGTTCGAATTCCCGTGGTGAAAGGTTTGACAGGGAGAAAGGACTGCGGACGTGTTACTGAGCCAGGTAATCGTAGACGACTTCGCCGAGGCCCAGTGTCAAATCCGCGACGATGTGCCGGGCTTCGACGATTTCGAGCACGGGCAGGTCGGCGACCGGCGCGAGCGCGTGCGGCGCCAGCTCGAGCGATGCGGGGCCCGTCCACGCGCCTTTCATCTTGATGTCCTGCATGTAGTAGCGGACCAGTTCGCAGACGCGCGCGGTGCCGTCGACGTGCGGGATGATCTTCAGCAGGAAATTGGGGCCGGCAAGACGCTTCGTCTGCTCGTCGATGTCGAGTTCCTTGTGCTTGTAGCCCATCGTGCCGGTCGCGACGCGCACCTTGCCGTAGTCGAGCGTGCCGAGGAGGTGGTCGGTGTTCACGTGCAGCGTGGGCGATGCGAGTTTCTTCGGGAAGCCCCACAGTTCGCGGCCGCCGGCGATCGGCGGGTGATCGTCGAGATACATCGCGAGCGTATAGCCGCCCGGCTGGCCGTTGTACTCGACGGGAATGACCTGGCCGCTTTCGGTGTAATCGCCGAAGCCGGTCGAATCGGCCATGCGGATGAATTCGTAATGCACGAGCGGCTCGGTGACCTGCAGCGGCTCGGGGACGATTTCGCGGAGACGGTCCGGATCGGTGCGATACGTGATGATCAGGAACTCACGATCGACGAAACGGTAAGGGCCCATCGGGAAGGCAGGGCTGGTCAACGGCATCGCAAACGCTTTCGATCGGACATCGCTGGGTTTCATGCGGACTCCTTGTTGTTGATCGCTTCGTGGATGAGTGCTCGTAAGCTCGTAATCCTATGCCTGTGCGTTGCCGTTGTGCGATGCCGCATCTGGAATTAATTGTTGCCGATTTCGTAGAATTCGACGCGTAAATATTGAGATGAATGATGCAAACGGCCTGGACGGCACCCGGCGTCCCGATGTTCGCATGCATCGATGACGTCACGATGTGAAAAAGGTGAGTCTTTACGGGACGGCAGGTGAGCCTTTCCGGGAGGCGGTCGCGCGGGAATGTGACAATTGTGTGAACTTGTGCTGCAGTGCAAGCTCTAAGTGCGTTCGCCGCGGCGGGCTTCGTCGCGTGCGTCCGCCCCATTAAGCATCGCTTAAGCGGGAGCGCCCTAGCATCGTTCGTATCAGGCCGGGCAACCGGCCGAGTTTTTACGCCTCACGCAACCGGATTCATGCAGACCCTCAATCTCACCCTTTTTTCCGCCATCAACGCCGGGGTTGCGCCGCAGCCGGGCGTTGCCCGCCTCGCCATCTTCGCCGCCGACTGGCTCGTCTATGCGCTGCCCGCGATGCTGCTGCTGACCTGGATCTTCGGCGCGCGCACGACGCGGCGCCAGGCGATCGAAGCCGGCGTCGGCGTGTGCGTGGCGATCGCGCTCGCGCAGGTCATCGGACATTTCTGGTTCTCCCCGCGTCCGTTCATGGCCGGCGTCGGCACGCAACTGATTCCGCATGCGCCGGACAGCTCGTTTCCGAGCGACCACATGACGTTCGCGTGGAGCATGGCAGTCGGGTTGATGCTCGGCGGCACGACCCGGCTCACCGGGTTCGCGATGGCCGTGTTGGCCGCGGCGATTGCATGGGGGCGTATCTATGCGGGCGTGCACTGGCCGTTCGACATGGCGGGCGGCGTGCTGGTCGGCACGGCCGGCGCGCTGGCCGCGCATCTGTACGGACAACGCGCGACCGCGCTGCTCGAACGGCTCGGCGATTCGGTGCATGCAGTCGTGATGGGGCGCCGACACGCGCCGTAAGCGGGGGGATCGGGCCGGACGCCGTCAGCCGGGTGTCCTGGCCGATTCAGCCGATGCGGATGGCCCGCCGCCCGCATCGTGCAGTTCGGACGTATCGGCCGGATGTTGCGCGGCGTCGCGGTCGAGCGCGCTTTCCTTCAGGATCGCGCACATCGCGACGAACAGCGCGAGTACCACCGCGGCAAGGCCGCAATAGCCGGCGATCTTCAGGTTGCGAAGGAAAGGCGAAGCGGGGCTTTCTTTTGTCATGACCGGACGCTCCTGGGCGGGCTGCGACGGCTGTCGCCCGACAGCGGCGTCGCACACACAGATATATACCAGTCGCGATAGCAGTGCCAAGCCCGCTGGTGCGCCGACGCGACGATTGTGTCATCCGCCGGTCAGCCGGGTACGCCTTTGACGGCTACCCGCATCCGTCAGTCTTCCAGGGTTTCGTGCACGGCCGCCGCGCCGCGCTTCCAGTAGGCCGCCGCGCGGATGCGCGATTTGTCGACGCCGCGCTCGCCGGTCAGGTGCTGGCGTACCGCGCGTATCGACAGCGCTTCGCCTGCCGCCCACACGTAGCCGTCGCCGGACGGCGGCAGCGGCAGGTCGCGCACGGCATTCAGCAGCACGTCGCCGTTCGCGGCGTCGGCTTCGGCGCGGAAGCGCCAGATTTCATGCACGTCGGCGCGCGTGTCGAACGCGATCTGCGCGGTGCGATCCGCGACTTCCATCACGACGGCCGCGCGCACACCGGCCGGCAATTCCTCGAGGCGCCGCGCGACCGCCGGCAGCGCCGTATCGTCGCCGATCAGCAGGTGCCAGTCGAAACCGGTCGGGACGACGAACGAACCGCGCGGGCCGCCGATACCGAGCCATTGGCCGACGCGTGCCTGTGCGGCCCACTGCGACGCAGGGCCCGGGTGGTTCAGCACGAATTCCAGATCGAGTTCGCGGGCGGCGCGGTCGAAGCGGCGCGGCGTGAAGTCGCGCGCGACCGGCCTCGGTTCGCCTTCCGGAAACTCCGGACCGTTCGCGCCGAGCGTCGGCATCGCAGGCCGTTCGGCGCCGGGCGGCGGGAAAAATACCTTCACGTGATCGTCGAACGACGCGGATTCGAAATCCGCGAGATCGGGGCCGCCGAGCGTGACGCGCAGCAGGTGCGGCGTCACGGCGTGCACGCGCAGGACCTGCAGCAAGCGGAACTTGAGGGTGTGGCGCACGCGGGTCACGGTGCGCTCGGATGTGTTCTGCATCAATCCGTTCTCCTGAGGTTTGACGGGACGGCGCGGATCACGCGCCGGTGCCGCCTTCGATTTCGGCCGTCGCACGGCGCAAGATGGCCGCGACGCGGCGCTGTTCATCCGGGCCGGCTGCGCTCTTGTGCAGCAACGCGCGCTTGAGTGCGAGGCGCGCCTCGACGAACTCCGGCAGCCAGCCTGCTTGCGTTTCGTCCTGCGTTTCGTTGCCCGCCGATTCCCCGGCGAACGCACGGCGCATGAATTCCATCTTGCGCGCGAGGTGCGTGAGGCGTGCGAACAGCGTATCGACCCGTTCGCGCTGGGCGTCGAGATGGGTGCGGCCGGCGTCGGTCAGTGCATAACGCTTGCGGTTGCCTTCCGCCTGCGACGCGACGAAGCCGACTTCTTCGAGATACGTGAGCGCCGGATACACCATGCCGGGGCTCGGGCTGTAGAAACCGTTCGAACGCGTGTCGAGCGCCTTGATCAGCTCGTAGCCGTGGCTCGGTTGCTCGGCGACGAGCGCAAGCAACAGTAACTGGAGATCGTCGGAGCTGAACTGGCGGCCGCGTGGCATGCCGTCGTCGCCGAAATCGCCAAAGCCGCCGCGTCCGCCACGGCCGCCGAACGGGCCGCCGCCACCGAACGGATCGTGGCCGCGGCGGTGGCGGCCGATCGCGTACCAGAGACCGGTGAACCAGTCAGGGCGGGCATGCGCACCATGACCGTCGCTTCGGGCATGGCCGCGGGAAGGGTTGTGTCGCATGATCGTGTCCTATATGTCGGAAAACATATCTAAAGATATATATCGAAAGATAGGCCGTCAAGGGGATTTATTGGGGGATGGATGGCGGTGACTGGCGAAAAGGTGACCACGCTTGTTGGAGCAACCGCCGAGCAGGAGGGGCGAAGATTGTGTTCCAGCGATGTAACAAATGGGGCACCAACTGGGCGGGCACTGTACGAGCGTTGCGCATCGAGCGCCGCAGGTGTGGCGCGGCTCGAAACTTGTGGTGTTTTCTGGGTAGCGAAAATTCAACGCTCTTGAATTTCAGTGACGGTTCGCCGATAACGCCGCACTCTTTGTCGAGTGCCTGCATGACGGCATATGCGATATCGATCGACTGCATCCGGATATGGGGCTGCCGCCCGGGCACCACGTGAACCAGGTACTCGCGCCCAGCGGATATGCGATCGAACCGCCCGACCTGATCGTCGGGCTTATGGGTTCGGTCGCTGCTGTGCCCGAAAATGTGCCGTCCCTCGATACCCAGGCCAACGAACCGATCCAGCGCTCGCTGGCCCAGTCGGGAGATCTGCTCAATTCATGCAAGCGGTGTAGCGGGAGTGCTCTGTCCTCGGCGATGAAGTCATCAAGACATTCGGGACGCAACGTTAGTTGCTTGCGGTCCTCACCTTCGACAAAACGCCCGATCGTCGCCTCTCATCGGAACGGATTGCTCCAGTCCAGGTGATCGAACGCGTTTCTACACAGTCTCGGCCAGTGGCTGCCACTGGCCGATCCTTCAATAGACCGCTCAATTGCCTCATCGAGATTCAGAAGAGGTCGCCGCGGCCCCATCTCTCGTAGAACACATCATGAGCCGGCTGAAACCGGAATCGGCCAGATATCGCCAAGACTCGCTTGCGAGGGTGCATCGCCCAGCCATTGCATGAATTCGCCCACATGCCGCGCCCAAAGATCGGGACGAGTCATCGTGAAATGGCCCGGCGATGACGGTGTGCCCTGCTGCACCAGATACCGGCCATGCTGAAGCGTCGGCACAAGTCGCTCGAGAACGCGCAGGGTGTCAGGGTTGAATTCGTCGTCGGAGAAATTCAGGGCAAACAGCTTGGCCCGAATCCTGGAAAGCCCAGGCTCGGGATCGTAGTCAAACGATGACTTGAGCGAATAAAGAATGTCGTTCGCGTCGACATGCTCCGCCTGGAAGCGCACGGTCGCAAGAAACTTGCTTGCCGCCGCGCCGTCCGGAATTTCCTGCTGTAGCGCGGGCGCACTGTCGATCATCATTCGCAACACCCCGAAGCCTTGGACCCAGCCGCGGGGCGTTTGCGTGTACTCCCCGCTCTTCCAGTCGGGATCGGAGCGGATCGCGTCGATCACCATGCGCCGCCACAGCAGATTGCGGCCCGAGACCGTAATCGGTAGCGAGACCACGGGCATGACGCCGTCCATCATGTCGGGATATGTTTCCGCCCATTGCCAGGCGTTCATGCCGCCCATCGACATGCCGAGAATCGCATGAAGATGCTCGATGCCCAAGGTTTCGGTCACCAGCTTGTGCTGGAGATCGACGATGTCGCCGTAATCGTAGTTTGGAAATTTCGCCCTTAACCCGTCACTCGGTTTGCTCGACTGGCCGTGGCCCACGTTGTCGGGAAAAATCAGGTAGTAGCGATTCGCGTCGAGCGGACGTCCGCGGTCGAACAGGGCTTTTGTGTAAGTCGGACTCAGCAGCGTTCGACTGTCCGCGCCGGTCCAGTGCAGGACCAGGACGGCGTTGTCAACGGCGCCATGGGCATTGCGATGCGGCGTGCCGAGCGTTGCATAGTGGATCCTCAGCCGGGGCAGCGTCTCGCCATCCCGGAACCGGTAGTTGTCGAACCAGGCATCGGCCTCGACGGCCGTCGGATTCGCGCGCTGGTCCCACGGCGCCGTCGCTTCGCCGGCGGAGGCGGCCGACGGGATACCGGGCTGCGCCGAGGCGGTGTCCTGAAACATGGGGCCGCACAGCAGCAAGCCGAACAGCACGCTGGCTGCGGCACGGGTACGACGAAAGTTCACGATGATTTCCTTATCCGATTGAAGAAGCGGTTTCGTACAGGGGGCACTAGCGCCGTTGCTTCGGCAAGCTTCACCGCACGTTCGAAAGGCTCGGGCGGCGGCGCAGCAGGTCGAACGCCATGATGTGGCTCGCTCCTGAAATTCCGACGCCGTAGAACGGGATCAATGCCATCGGCAGCGTCTGGATGCCGGACATGCGGGGATCGTTGAGCAGGAAGTAGGTCAATCCCGTACCGACCGCCACGACGAAATCTGCGAACCCGAACAGATGAAAGATCAGGTACCGGTTGCGCGTTTTCGGCAGCATGGTGACGCCGAACGCCATTAACCCCGCGATGAGGTCGCCCCAGCCGGCGTTCCTGACGAATGCTTCCGGCAGGAGATCGTGCGCCCCGTACCAGAAGAAGACCAGCGCGGCCGCAATCCGCCAGATATGAAACGCCGTCAGCGTTCTTAGCCCGATGGTCGCGATGTATGTGCGAAAGCTCCGGGACATCGAATAAACGGCGACTGGCGCCACGATACCGAGGGCAATGAGGCAGGCGAGCCCCAGCGGGTAGACCGCTCGATAAACCCCCGCTTCGGCCGCCGCGGCAACGGCTAATCCCCAGACGATCAGCACACCCAGCAAGCCCGTCCCGCCGTTCTTCCGGATCTCGACGATTTGATTCATTTCCGAATCCAATTAGGTTAACTAAGCATTGATCGAATTACCGGTATCGACTGGACGTGACGCCGTAGATTAAAGCGCGCCTTTTCTGCCGTCTTCGGACAGCTTCAGAAGCGGGACCGACTTGAGCAGGGTTTCCGGCTGCACCCGCTCCCAGAGACTTCCTTTGCCTTGCTGCCGGCCACGCTCGTCTTCGCGTCGAAGCCATTGCTCGACGGTCCGGATGCGGTTCGGATGGATTTCGTCGAGTAGCGCGTAGTCGCGGCGGATGACGCCGTGTTTCCAGATGTTCCAGAATCCTGTGAAGTTGTCGCGGAAACTCATCGTGCTCTTGTCATTCGGGTCCGCGTTGTATCCGGCGGGCGAGCTCGCCGCCATCTTGAGCGGGCCGTTCCAGTAAGTGTCCAGATCCGTGTCGATGTAGCGCGCAGGATGCCCCGTTACCCGTTCGAATGCCTCGGCCAGCTTCCCGTACTCGACGTGCTCAATGGCGACCTGGAGATCCATGCCGTTCGCGCGCTCCGGGTGATCGAACAGCCAGCGCGCGTAGTAGCCGCAATCCTCCAGTGCGACATGCGGCACCGCACCGTTGCCGAGCGGCACGCGCCAGGTGACGACTCCGTCCTCGACGAAGGGCATCATCGGCGTCATCGCCGAAATGGCCATCTCCATGTATGGCCCGGTGGTGAACACGGCCGCGCCCATGCGGTCCCGGTTCGTCTGGTTCTGGAACAGGATCCATTCGCCTACGCGGCCTTTGCCGTCGTAGTGGCCAGCACGAAAGCGCGAATCGTAGCCGGCCTGTTTGAGCGCGTAGTCGAGGTTGCCATACACGAAGAATTTGATGCCTTCTTCCAGCGCGATTTCGTAGCAACGCATCGCCCAGTAGATCTCCGTTTTCTCGCCGGTGTTGAACCCGTCCAGATTGACGTACGCACCGTCGCAGCCGCGAAAGCCTGCCCGCAGAACGGCTTCGTCGGCAAACGTGCCTTTCAGGATCGACACGTTGCCGAGTGCGAGCAGCGCCTTGGCGCGCCGGGAATCGGGATCTCGGCTCAACGCGCGAACGGAATACTTGCCGTCCGCGACGAGCGCGCTGATGACAGGCAGGCCCTGCGCGCCTGTACCACCGATGACGAAGATTCTGGAAGTGGCATGGGAAGGCATGATGGTTTCCTTGAGTTCGATGCTACGGACGCCCACCGACGATGCCGGTCAACAAGTGGGACACTCACTCTTATAATAAGAGTGAGTGTCCCACAAGACAAGAACTTTTCGGCATTTGAACCGGGAAGGCGACGGGCTCTTGGGTGGAAACGTCCTGTCGACGTTTGCGCGACTCTTATAATGAGACTCACCCTCGGCGACGATCGCCGGGGCTAATCTGGGAAACGGCTCATGCGCTCGAAGGGTTTTGACGGAATGGTGTGCCCGATTGCCGGCGTCATGGCGGCGATCGGTGACCGATGGGGCTTGCTGATACTTCGCGACCTTGTCTGCGGGCTCAGCCGGTACGACGAGTTTCGCCAGTCGTCCGGCATAACCAACGCGACGCTCAGCGACCGGCTCAAGCATCTGGAGGCCAACGGCCTCGTTGAGCGTAGGCGCTATCAGGTGAATCCGGAGCGATTTGAATATCTCCTGACTCACAAGGGCTGGCAGATCGCCCCGGTGATGCCGGTACTCGCCCAGATTGGGGACAGTCTGGAAGTTTCCGGAGCTTCGGCGCCTCCGATGAAGTTCGTGAATCGAAAGACGGGAGCCGAGGTGCGGTGGAGCTTTATCGATCAGGAGACGGGGGAGCAGACCAACGCGGCGGATTTGGAGATCCAGGAAGGTCCCGGCGCGGACGAGCTGGTCCGCTGGCGCCTGTCGCACGGTAACCGGCGTCGCCGAAAAGCAGATCCGCCAGGCGGACGATCGCCTGCTTGATGGTCGCCCGGGTTTCTCCGTCGAACTCCATCGGGTCCTTCTCGGACACCTCGTCAGGCAGCATGCTGCGCCGGCGATCGTGGGCGATCCTGGCGAGCAGCGCATCCTCGGCCCTCGCCGAGTGTTTCGCTTGATCAGCTCGACATCTCGTGATGCCCGACGACCTCGCCAGTTAGGCGTGCAGGCGCTGATCGAAACTGGCGAGGCCGTGTCGATTGATAACCTCCTTGCATCAATTCTTCCAAAAATCGCACTTATCGTTTGATCGACGTCGAGCGAACATTCCGGAAAACCACAATCGACCCGCCCCGCATATTTCCGGATTTTCAGGAGACACCTCGATGCACCCCTCGTCCAGCCTTCCGGCCGAACGTTCGAAGGCCGCCGCGATTTTTCGCGTCACGGCCGGCAATTTTCTCGAGCAGTTCGACTTCTTCCTGTTCGGCTTCTACGCCACGCAGATCGCCAATGTCTTCTTCCCTGCGCAAAGCGAGTTCGCTTCGTTGATGATGACCTTCGCCGTGTTCGGCGCCGGCTTCCTGATGCGGCCGCTGGGCGCAATCGTGCTGGGCGCGTACATCGACGAGGTAGGCCGCCGCAAGGGCCTGATCGTCACGCTGTCCATCATGGCGAGCGGCACCATCCTGATTGCGTTCGTGCCGGGCTACGCGTCGATCGGGCTGCTGGCGCCCGTGCTCGTACTGATCGGGCGGCTGCTGCAGGGCTTCTCCGCAGGCGCCGAGCTGGGCGGTGTATCGGTCTATCTCGCCGAGCTGGCAACGCCCGGCCGCAAGGGCTTCTTCACCAGCTGGCAATCGGCCAGCCAGCAGGTTGCGATCGTCATCGCGGCGGGCCTCGGCTTTGCGCTCAATCAGTGGCTGAGCGCATCGCAGATCGCCACCTGGGGATGGCGCGTGCCGTTCTTCGTCGGCTGCATGATCGTGCCGTTCATCTTCATGCTGCGCCGCAACCTGGAGGAAACCCAGGAATTCAAGGCGCGCAAGCATCGCCCGGGCATGAAGGAAGTGTTCGGCACGCTGGTTCAGAACTGGGGCGTCGTGGTCGCCGGCATGATGCTCGTCGCGATGACCACCACGAGCTTCTACCTGATCACCGTCTACGCGCCGACCTTCGGCAAGACGGTGCTGCATCTGAGCACCGCCGACAGCCTGCTCGTGACGCTCTGCGTCGGCGTGTCGAACTTCGTGTGGCTGCCGATCGGCGGTGCGCTGTCCGATCGGTTCGGCCGTCGGCCGCTGCTGGTCGGCATGACAATGCTCACCGTCCTGACCGCCTATCCGGCGCTGTCGTTCCTCGCTCACGCGCCGTCGTTCGCCAACATGCTGCTCGTCCTGCTCTGGCTCTCGTTCATGTACGGGATCTATAACGGTGCGATGGTCGTCGCGCTCACAGAAGTGATGCCGGTGCAGGTGCGTGTCGCGGGCTTCTCGCTCGCCTACAGCCTCGCGACGGCCGTGTTCGGCGGCTTCACGCCGGCTATCTCGACCGGGCTCATTCACATGACGGGCGACAAGGCCGCACCCGGCTACTGGATGAGCTTCGCCGCGGTGTGCGCGCTGCTTGCGACGTTCGCGCTCTACCGTCACCGCACGGCGACGCTCACGCCGGCGCATTGATAGCCCATCCGAAACTTCACCCCCACACACGAATTCGCATGACCACGACCATGAGAAATCAGCTCCTTAAATTTTGCGCGACCGCGCTCGTCGCCACCGCGGCGTTTGCGGCCAACGTGCAGGCGGCCGAGCTCCACGTGATGAGCTCGGGTGGCTTCACCGCCGCCTATAAACTGCTCGGCCCGCGGTTCGCGTCGACGACCGGCAATACGCTCGACACCGCGCTCGGCCCGTCGATGGGCAAGTCGCCCGAAGCGATTCCGAACCGGCTTGCGCGCGGCGAGCCCGCCGACGCCGTCATCATGGTCGGCTACGCGCTGGACGAACTGATCAAGCAAGGCAAGGTCATCCCGGGATCCCGCGTCGAGCTCGCCGATTCGCGCATCGGCATGGTCGTGCGCGACGGCGCGGCAAAACCCGACATCAGCACCACCGAAGGTCTCAAGCAGGTGCTGCTGCACGCGAAGTCGATCGCCTACTCGGACAGCGCGAGCGGCGTGTATATCGAACGCGAGTTGTTCAAGAAACTCGGCATCGAGGAGCAGGTGAAGTCCAAGGCGAAGATGATCCCGCGGATTCCGGTGGCTTCTGTCGTCGCGAACGGCGACTACGAAATCGGCTTCCAGCAGGTCAGCGAGTTGCTGCCCGTCCACGGTGCGACCTTCGTCGGCAAGATTCCCGAATCGCTGCAGTCCGTCACGCGCTTCGCTGCCGGCATCCCCGTCGGCGCGCAGCATCCGAAGGAAGCGAAGGCGCTGCTCGATTATCTGGCGTCGCCCGGCGTGCAGGCTGACGTGAAAACAACCGGACTGGATGCCGTCCCCGCGCATTGAGTCCGCCCCGCGGGAAGGCTTGTGTCACAAAGTCTTCCCGTTGCCGCCTGCATCCCCTGCGGTACTGCCTTCATCGGCCCCGTTCGGGGATGCCGGGCCGGCCATGGCGAGCCTCTGCGCAAGCCGTATGCGATCGCACGCACCTTCCCACAGCGAAACGAAGATCACCGCGCACGCATTGCTGATCACGCTGGTTAGCGCGCGTGCCTCGGACATGAAGCGATCGATGCCGACCAGCAGTGCGACGCCGGCGACGGGCAGGTCGGGCATGACGGCGAGTGTGGCGACCAGCGCCACCAGGCCGCTACCGGAAACACCGGCCGCCCCCTTTGACGTGAGCAGCATGATGGCGAGCATCACCGCGATCTGCGACGCGGAGAGCGGCACGTCGCACGCCTGGGCGATGAACAATGCCGCGAGCGTCAGATAGATCGCGGTACCGTCCAGATTGAAGGAATAGCCCGCCGGCAGCACGAGCCCCACGATGCCCTTGTCGCAGCCGAGTGCTTCCAGCTTGACGATCAGACGCGGCAGAACGGGCTCCGTGGACGACGTCGCGAGGACGATGAGCAATTCTTCGCGCATGTAGCGCAAGAGCCGCCACAGCGCAAAACCGTGCAGTCGCGCGAGCGGTGCGAGCACCAGCGCGACGAACAGCACGCAGGCCACGTAGAAGGACGCCATCAGCTTCGCGAGCGAGCCGACCGAACCGATGCCGAAACGGCCCACCGTGAACGCCATCGCGCCGAATGCGCCGAGCGGCGCGAGCCGCATGATCATCGCGAGCACGCGAAAGACGACCTGGGCGACACCGTCGATCAGCGCAAGAACGGGCCGGCCGGCCCGCGGGTGCGCATTCAGCGAGAAGCCGAACAACAGCGACAGCAGCAGCACCGGCAACACTTCGCCTTTGGCGAACGCGCCGAGCATCGTGTCCGGAATCACGCTCAGCCCGAACTCCACAAGGCCCCGCGGCTCCGCATGCTTCGCATACGGAGCGAGGATGCCTGCATCCAGGTGGCTGACGTCGACGTGCATGCCGGCGCCGGGCTGCAGCACATATGCGGTGACGAGTCCGAGCGCGAGCGCAGCGGCGGTCAATAGATAGAAGAGCGCCAGTGCCCGCACGATCGTGCGGCCGATCGCCTTCCCGTTCGCCAGCGACGTGATGCCCGAGACGATCGTGCAAAAGACGATCGGGGCGATGGTCATCTTGACCAGGCCGACGAACGCATCGCTGAGGGGCTTGAGCATCGCGCCCGCCGCGGGCCATGCGTGACCGATGCCCATGCCGAGCATCATCGCGAGCAGAACCTGCACGTAAAGCGATCCAAGCGGCCTGGCCAACCTCACTGTCCGGTCTTCCTTCGTGTCTCTCTGTCGTCGTTACGCCGATGCGCCACTGCTTGCGGTTCCGCCACGCTTCGCCTCGATGACCATCCGATGAAATGCCTCGGCGGCCGGTGTGAGCGGTCGTCCGCGCCGCTTCACGATTCCCACGCGTCGTTTGACGACCGGTTCGACGAGCGGCACGCTCGTGAGAATCGGGTGGTCATGCCCAGGCATCGCCATCGAGGGGACCGCGGCGACGCCGAGCCCCGCTTCGATCAATCCGAGCAGGGTCGTCACGTGGCGTGTCTCGCAGACGCTCGGCGCGCGCGGCGCGACGGCGGTCAGCGCCTGGTCGAGCAGCAGACGGTTGCCGGAAGTCTTGTCGACCGACACATAGTCGTGCTCGTAAAGCTCGTTCCAGGTCACGCGCTTCTTGCGTGCGAGCGGGTGGTCGCGGCGACAGGCGGCAACGAAGCGTTCCTGGAGCAGCACCTTGAACTCGATCTCAGCCTCCTGGCTGCCGATGAAGCTCACGCCGAAATCCGCCTCGCCGCTGATGACGGCCCCGAGCACCTCGTTGGCGCTTGCATCGAGCAGCTTCACCCTGATGCGCGGAAAGCGCTGATGATAGCGCGCGACGATGGCGGGAAGAAAGTAGTAGGCGACCGACGGCACGCATGCGATCGTCACATGGCCGAGGCGGCTCGATGAAACGTCGCGAATGCCGAGCAGGGCGGCATCGAGATCGTCGAGCAGTTGTTCGGCACTCTGCGCGAACACGCGACCGACCGTGGTGAGCGAGACGCTGCGCGTGGTGCGCTCGAACAGTCGTACGCCGAGCGCTTCCTCGAGCTTGTCGATACGACGGCTCAAGGCCGGCTGGGAGAGGTTGACTGCGTCGGCGGCCTTTCGGAAGCTCCCCGTTTCCACTACGGCGCGAAATGCCTGCAAGTCGGTTAAATCGAAGTTGATCCCCACAGGCAAATCTCCGCCACTCAGATGCGGTGCATTGTGCATGATTCTGCCGGCGCCATGCGCGTTGCGTTGCCTGAAACCGATGTCTTCGGGTTTGCCCGCCGTTGTTGCCCGAACCAGGCACGATAGTCCCGCGGCGATGCGCCGACGCATTTGCAAACGCACGCTGTAACGCGTCCACGCTTGCGGATCCCGATCGTTCGGCTATCCGTTCGAGCGGCCAGTCGGCCCGCTCCAGCCGTGCCTTCGCACGCCCGACCCGCGCAGCCGGCACGTAACGGGCCGGTGAGAGCCCGGTCTCTTTGACGCGTGTGATCCTTGCGCTGCGACAGATCGCCGGATCGTGGAAATCGAGGAGATTACCTGGCGACCAAGGTCGCGTGGATGACTTTTGGCAGCCACGCATACGCAATCGTCACCAGCGTCACGCCAACGACGAGCATCGGCACAACCATTGGCCACGCGCCCGACTGGTAACGCGGATCGGCGAATCCCGCTGCCGTCTGTCCTACGCTGAACGCGAAGAACATCATGATGAAGCCGGACCAGGATACGGCGCGGCCTGCAAGGTGAGGCAGGCCGCTGACCGCCCCTGCCTGCCCGCACGGCTGATGGATTCCGTGGCCGAGGCAATACACGCCATGCCCGACGAGCAGCGGCCAGATGCTGCCGGGAAGCAGCGCGCACCCCAATGCCTGGATCACCGCGCCGCAGAGGCTCAGCGTTGCGCCTTGCCGCACCGTTCGCAACATGCTCTGACGGCGCAGCAGCACGCGGCAGCCGAACGTGCTCAGGACATAGACGAGCGTACCGCCCGCCGGTATCCAGCCATAACGCTGGGGCGAGATGCCGAGCTGCCCGATGTAGATGGCCGGAGACAGCAGCAGAAAGCAGAACATGCCGGTGTACGTCGACGCGGCCAGCAGCGTCCATACCCTGAACGGGGCATTGCCGAGTATCTCGCGCACCTCCCGGTTCGAGTTCCGGCTCGGCGCGCTTCGCGCGAAGCTCTCCTCGAAGCCGTACCAGCACATGACGAGCAACCCGAGCGCATACACGCTCATCCCGGCGAGCACCCATCGCCATCCGGCTTGCTGTGCGACATACGCACCGAGGATCGGGGCGAGGAACGCCATCATCCCCATCCCCATGAAACCGCGCGCCATCACGTACGGGCCGTCGCCAGCCGAATACCGGTCGCGCACTGTCGCACGGGCGCATACCAGTATCGCGGCCATGGCCAGCCCCTGCATCGCGCGAGCGGCCACCAGCATCGCCGCGGTTGAGGCCAGCGCAGCGGCCAGTGCGGACAGCGCATAGAGCGCAAGGCCGGTCAGCAGGACGGGGCGGCGGCCGAACCGGTCGGAAAGGCTGCCCATCGGCAATTGCCCGACACCGAATATCAGCGCGAAAACCGTGAGGCTGACACTGGCGGAGCCCAGCGTGGCGGCGATTTCGGGCAGCGCCGGCAGGTAACTGTCGGTCGCCACCGGCTGGGCCGCCAGCAGAAGCGGCAACATGAGCGCGAAGTTCAGGCGAGCGGGTCGCGTGGAGTCCGGCATGGCGGTTTTCGACACGGTATCGGGCATCGAGCTTCGAGTAAGGGCTGCGGTTACGCAAGGTTGCTCGTCCGGCGAGGGCGGCCGCGGCGAGCTGACATGGCCGGGCGGAAGGGGCGCCGAACCCGACGCCCCGCCGAACGCCGGCTAGCTGCCGACGGATCCGGGCACGGGTTCGCGCACGACGCGATCGTGCGACAGCGCCTCGGCGCGCAGCAGGTCGTATTCTGCCTTGCCGACCGGTTGCGCGTTCGCTCGCCCCAGGTCGTTCAAATGGACACGACTGGTCTCGCGTGCGCTCCAGGCCGCGAGCGACGCGATCACGGTGATGCCGAACGCGATCGCACCGACGATCAGCCAGACGTGATGGGCGCCGGGCGGCGCGACCGCGGTGAACAGCGCGGGCAGCATCGCCGTGGCCGCGGTACCGAGGTTCTGCGCGATGGCCATCGCCGAGACGCGCGTGCGGGTCGGGAAGAGTTCCGGGTAGAAGGCGGGAAATACCGCGTTGTAGCCCTGGTACACCACGCCCCACATCAGCATCGACATCACGAATGCGAGCGGCACGTTCCGGATGCTGATCGCATACAGGTACGCGAACGCGAGCAGCCCGGCGGCCAGCGAGCCGACGATGATCGGCGGCCGGCGGCCGACGCGGTCGGACAGGTTGCCGACGAACGGAATCACGATCATCGCAACGATATTGCCCATCACCGTGATCCAGAGATAGACATCCTTCTGGAATCCGATTCCATATGCAGGCTGGACCGCATAGGCCGCGCCGAAGATCGTGGCGACGACCGGAATCACGTTCATCATCGACATGCAGGCGACGCGCAGCATGTCGGGAAAGTGGTGCCTGAAAGCGTCGGCGACCGGCGAGCCGGCTTGCGACCGGTTGCGTACCGCTTCGTCGAAGGCCGGCGACTCGTCGACCTCGCGGCGAATGATCAGGCCAGCCACGATGACCAGCGCACTCAGCAGGAACGGAATGCGCCAGCCCCAGCTATCGAATTGCGCGGACGGCATGTAGTAGGCGAGCGGCAGGAACACGGCGGCGGCCAGCACTTGCCCGGCCTGCACGCCCTGCAGCGTGAAGCTGACGAAGTAGCCGCGCCGGCCGAACGGCGCGTGTTCCAGGATCATCGAGCTCGCGCCGGTGATCTCGCCGGCCACGGCGAAACCCTGCAGCAGGCGAAGCGTCACCAGCAGTGCGGGCGCTATCAGCCCGGCTTGCTGATAGGTCGGCAGGAGGCCGACGCCGACGGTCGAGATGCCCATCAGGAACATGCAGAACAGCAGGACGGTTTTTCGTCCGCGCGTGTCGCCGAGGTGGCCCAGCACGAACGCGCCGATCGGGCGGGACACGTAGCCGACGCCGTAAGTGGCCAGCGACGCGATGATGGCCGTCGTGGGGCTCCCGTGCGGAAAGAATATCTGCGGGAAGATCAGTGCCGATGCCGTGGCGTAGATGAAGAAATCGTAGTATTCGAGCACCGATCCGATCCAGCCGCTGATCGCGGCTTTTCTCGATTGGTGCCTGCCCCTGGGCTCGTCTCGCAAGGTCGTGGTCATCGTCGTCTCCGGATATTGATATGTATGCCGGGCAAGGCGGGTGATGCGGGGAGTCGTCACTGCCCGATGTGTCGACTCCGTCGTGCGACCTGACCGCGGCCCGTCGATACGGCACGCGGCGAGCACGCGCGATGCGCAACGCCGCGCCCTGGCGACGGCTGCGCATGCGCGTCGGTCCCGCATCGGCAGCCGATGCGGGAATCGGCTTATTCGTCGCCGAGTGCCGAAACCGCGGCCCTCAGCGCCAGCAGATAACTTTGGACACCGAAACCGCAAATCTGCCCGCTGACGATCTCGGCCAGGACGGAGTGATGCCGGAACGGCTCGCGTGCATGAATGTTGGACATGTGCAGTTCGACGATCGGGCACGTGAGGATCGCAAGGGCATCGCGAATGCCGTAGCTGTAATGCGTCCATGCGCCCGCGTTGATCAGCACCGCGTCCTGGCGTTCCTCGAAAGCGCGATGAATGCGCTCGCACATCGCGCCTTCGTGGTTCGTCTGGAACGATTCCACCTGCACACCCAGTTCCGTCGCCAGCCCTTGCAGCCGCGCATCGATCTGCGCGAGCGTGATCGTCCCGTACTGCGCCGGATCGCGCTTGCCGAACATGTTGTGATTGATGCCGTGCAGCATCAGGATCTTCTTCATGCGAATCTCCGTTGCGTGTTCAATCAAAGGGCACGGCCAGGCGATCGATCACCGCGCTGGTTTGGGGGCGTACGCCGCGCCACCACGCGAACGCTTCGGCCGCCTGCTCGACCAGCATGCCGACGCCATCCGCGATCCCGTGTACGCCTGCGTTTTTCGCGAGCCGGAGAAACGGCGTCAGACGCTTGCCGTATGCGAGTTCGTAGGCCGTGCCGGCCGGACTGAACACGCTCGGCGGAACCGGCGGCAGGTCGCCGGTCAGGCTCGCCGACGTGGCATTGACGACCAGGTCGAAACGCCCCATGCGCGCGAGGTCCGCGTAACCGCTGGCAACGAGCGGGCCGCGTCCGGCAACCTGCGCGGCCAGTGCGCGCGCCTTGTCGACGTCGCGATTCGCGATGACGAGTTCCGCCGGGCCGGCTTCGAGGAACGGCAGCAGCGCGCCGCGTGCCGCGCCGCCGGCACCGAGCACCAGGACACGCTTGCCGGCCATCGGCAGATTGAGGTTCGTTTCGATATCGCGCACCAGCCCGATGCCGTCGAAGTTGTCCGCCAGGATGCGGCCGCCGTCGAACTTGAGCGCGTTGGCCGCGCCCGCGAGTTGCGCACGCTCGCTGCGTTCGTCCGACATCGCGAACGCGTCGAGCTTGAACGGCGCGGTGACGTTGATGCCTTTGCCGCCGCCGTCGAAAAACGCGCGAACCGCGTCAGCGAAGGCGCCTGCCGGTTCGATCGGCCCCTCGATCGCCGTGTAGCTGAGGTCCTGCCGCGTCTCCTGCGCGAAGAGACCGTGAATCAACGGGGATTTCGTGTGTCCGATCGGATTGCCGATCACCGCGTATTGGTCGGTCATCATTGGCTCGCTTTTGAGTAGAGGACGCCGTCGGCCTGCATCGCGTCGATTTCGGCCGAATCGAACCCGAGGGAACGCGCGATCTCCGCGTTGTGCTGCCCGAGATCGGGCGCGACGTCGCGAATCGTCGTGTCGCAATCGGAAAACCGGAACGGCAGGTTGGGCAGGCGCAGCGTCCCGTAGCGCGGATGCTGTTGCTCGACGACCATGCCTCTGGCCTGGATCTGCGGATCGTTCAATACCTCGTCGATGCGCTGCACCTTCGCGCACGGAACGTCGATGCCGTCCAGCAGGTCCAGCACCGACGCGACGGAGCGCGCGGCCACCCACGGCTCGACCACCGACAGAATCTCCGCGCGGTGCGCGTTGCGCCCGGTGCTGTCGTGAAACCGCGTGTCGGCGCCGAAGCCCGCCGGGCCGCCATGCGTCGCGATCAGCTCGGCGAAGCGCTTCCACGCGTCGTCGACTTGCGCGGCGATCACGAGATCGCCGTCCGCGGCGCGAAACACGCCGTAGAGCGTCGAGGTCGGCATGTCGTGCCCGGTCTGCTCGGGCAGCACGCCCTGCAGCGTGTAGCACTGCACCGCATATTCGTGCATCGATACCAGCGTGTCGTACAGCGCCATGTCGACATGTTGCCCGCGGCCGCTCTTCACGCGCCCCAGCAGCGCGGCATTGATGGCCGCGACCGCATGGATGCCGGTGTACATGTCGCCGAGCGAGATGCGCAGCAGCGGCGGCCGCTCGCCCGGCGTGCCGACCATCTGCATGATCCCGCTCTTGGCTTCCGCGATCAGCCCGAAGCCCGCGCGATGCGCGTCGGGGCCGGTATGCCCGTACGCCGAAATCGAGCAGTAGACGAGGCCCGGATTGCGCGCCGACAATTCGGCATAACCGAGCCCGAGCTTGTCCAGCGCGCCCGGCCGATAGTTCTCGATGAACACGTCGGCCGAGTCGCACAGTCGCTGCATGAACGCCTTGCCGCGCGCGTCCTTCATGTTGACGCTCACGCCGCGCTTGCCCATGTTGAGCTGCAGGAAGTAGCCGCTTTGCTGGTCGTCGAGCACGGTCGCGTGCTGCCGTCCGGCGTCACCCGACCCGGGCCGTTCGACCTTGATGACCTCGGCGCCGAGCGCCGCGAGACAGCGCCCGACATACGGCCCGGCAAGAAAGTGGCTGTAGTCGACGACGCGAATGCCTTCGAGTGGGCGAGCCTGCATTACAGTGCCTCCGGGCGGCGCGGCACCATCAGGCGATGCTCGCCGCGTTGAACGACCTGACCGTCCTGATTGATCAGCTCCGACGGCAGCACGACGATGCCCCAGTCCGGGCGGCTCTTGCTGGCCCGCATCGAGCCGACGCGGAACTTCACGTGCAGCACGTCGCCGACCTTGATCGGCAGCAGGAAATCCCAGGTCCAGCCGAGCGACATGCCCGGCAGAAAGCGATAGTCGCTCTGCGTCTTCAGGCCGTCGGCAATGGACAGGCCGAACAGCCCGTGCGCGACGAGGCACCCGAAATGGCTCGCGTTCGCGTATTCCTCGTCCACGTGGACGGGCGTATGGTCGCCGGTGAGGTCGGCGTACGCGAGAATGCGCTCCTTGGTCACGATGTAGTTCGGGCTCGTGCACGTGTCACCCTCGCGGGCGTCGTCCCAGTATTTTTCGACGATCGTCATGGTCACGCCTCCGCGCGCGGGTTGATTGCCAGCGCCTGTGCGACGCAGGAAGCCGGCCGGGCCTGGATCAGTTCGACGGCGAGCCCGTCGGGCAGGCGAAGCCAGTTGCGCCCCTGCGGCATTTCCGTCACGCCGAATCGTTGGGCCGCGGCCAGCGCGGCCTCCAGGTCTTCGCACATCACGCCGAGATGGGCGAGCCGGCCCTCCGGGCCTTCGTATTCCGGCGCGTGGATGAACTGCAGGCCGCCGAGCGTCCAGTACTGCCGCGGCGCGTCGAGCGTGCCGTCCACTTCGCGCAGGGTCATGCCGAGCACATCCTCGAAGAAACGGATGTGCCAGCGGATGTCCTTCACCCAGATCGCAACGTGTTCGAGATAGGCTTTCTTGGCATTCATGCGGCCGCCTCCTGCCGTTGGCGGTCGGCCATCGCGCGTTCCAGCCCCTTGATGCAGGCGACGAGCGTTGCATTCACCGGGGTCGGCACGCCGTAGCGCTGGCCCCAGCGCACGACCGAGCCGTTGATGAAGTCGATCTCGGTGATCGAGCCCTTCTCCAGGCTTTGCAGCATCGACGTCTTGAAGGTCGCGGGCAGCCCCTCGGCGGCCAGCGTCCATGCCTGTTCGGGATCGATCATCGACAGCTTCACGCCCGCAGCCTGCGCCGCCGCGATCGCCTCGGCCACGGCCGCGAGCGACGTCGCCTTCAGCAGCGGCTCGTCGTAAAGCTGCCCGTAGGTGAGGCCGGTCAGGCCCGTCAGCGCGCCCGTCGCGACGTTCACCAGCAGCTTGTCCCACATCGTGCCGACGATGTTGTCGCTGATCGTCGTGGCGAGGCCGGCGGCATTGAACGCCGCGGCGATCGCCTCGACACGCGGTGTGATGCGGCCGTCGAGTTCGCCGATGTAGGTGTATTTGCCGATCACGCCGGATTCGATATGACCCGCGCCGCGCAGCACGCCGCCGACGTAGGTCTTGCCCGCGAGGACGCGCTCGCGGCCGACGACGTCGATCAGGATGTCCTCGTGTCCGAGGCCATTCTGCAGCGACAGCACGGCGGTATCCGGCCCCACCAGCGATTGGGCGCCGCGGATGGCCGCATCGGTGTGGAACGACTTGACCAGCACCACCACCAGGTCAGCCACGCCGACATCGGCAGCCCGGGTCGTCGCGTGGACGCGCACGTGGCGGGTGCCGCCGGCGTCGTCGACGCGCAGGCCGTCGCGGGTCATCGCATCGACGTGTGCGGGCGAGCGGTCGATCAGCCAGGTCTCATGGCCGCCTTGGGTGAGGGTGGCGCCGATCGCGCAGCCCAGTGCGCCGGCGCCCAGAATTGCTATTTTCAATGGATTCTCCTTTGTCGACCAGAGTTGGCGCTTTGGCGCCTTACTCTGGTCCCATGCAAAGCTGACGTATGGCATCACGATAGGCGTCGCCGCTCATGCCGCCAATGCAATGGATACAATGGCGTCATTGCCATGGACAATAACGCCGCGATGCCCGCCGACCTGCCCGACCTGAAGCTGCTTCAGCTTTTCGATCTCCTGTACGACGTGCGCAGCGTCACGCGCGTAGCCGAGCAACTGGGCCAGAGCCAGCCGACGGTCAGCATCTGGCTCGGGCACTTGCGGGAACACCTGCACGATCCGCTTTTCATCCGGACGCCCGGCGGCATGGCGCCGACACCGCAAGCCGACGCGCTGATCGGGCCATGCCGGGAAATTCTCGAATCCCTGCGGCGCTTCACCGCGTGGGAGATCGCGTTCGATCCGGCGACGGCCCAGCGACGGTTTCGCATCTGCATGACCGACGCGAGCCACATCACGCTGCTTCCGCGGCTGCTCGCCCATGTCCGGGCGCAGGCGCCCGGCGTCCGGCTGGAAGCCGCACGGATCGACGGCAATACGGAGCGCGCGCTCGAATCCGGCGAAGCCGACCTCGCGATCGGCTATGTGCCGTGGCTAGGCGGCGGCATTTATCAGCAGAAGCTGTACGACCAGGACTGGGTATGCCTGGCCAACCGGCATCACCCGAGAATTCGCGGTCGCCTCGGGGCGAAGCAGTATCGTTCCGAAGGACATGTCGCCATTACGGCGGGAACCGGCGCGCAACTCCTCGAGCAGGCGCTGCGGCAGGCGCGCATCGAGCGCGACGTCGTGCTGGAGCTGCCGGGTTTTCTGGGCCTGGGGGCGATCGTCCAGACGACCGACCTGATTACGACGCTACCTCGTCATATCGGCCAGACACTGGCTCAGGCGAGCGATCTGGCGGTTCATGCATGCCCGATCCCGGTCGACGGGTTTGCGGTACGGCAGCATTGGCATGCGCGATATCACCATGAGGCGGGCAATCGATGGCTGCGTGGTGTCGTGATTCGATTGTTCGGTGCATCGGATTGACCTGCGGGTTTGGCGTTCGCGACGGATGCCAGGCTGGCCGGTGTTTGGTGGGATGTAAAACGTCAAGAAAGCCGTGCTTTTCGACGTTTTGCGTCGATGTTCGACGCGGTTGAGATTTTTTTGGTCGCACCGAGGCGATATGATTTCTCCAGCCCCAACATCGTCGGCCAATCCATGACGCGCGCCAGCATTGCTGCGACGCGGCCCCGCAAGCACGAGAGAGTTGTATGCCGGACACGCCAATCGTCATCGTCGAACACGCCCGCAGGCGAACCGCCCAAGTCCGGTCCGGCGACGTTCCCGCCGCCTTGCAGGATGGTCCCAAGTGGGTGTGTCGTATCGTCACGGATCACGCACAGAGATCCTGCGAAGGGCACCGATCCGCTGCAAGCGCGGCTGAAATGCTCGGCCGACTGAAGCCTGCGAACGTCGCGTTGACGGATCCTGTCCCGAGCGCCGGCGGCTGGCTGGCACGCGCTTCGACCGACGGGGCGGGCCGGTGTCGAGCCTATGCGCATCTCGGTGCGAACCGGATCCTCGAGATGGTCGGCATGCCGGGCGTCGGCCCGTGGCTTGACGAGCACGATACCTGGTGGCCCGGCGCGTACGAGCTGCCGCTGCTCGAGCAGTTGTCCGCGGACGAGTCGCCTCTGCGCAACCTGCTTGGCGCCACTGCGCCCGCCCATCTGCTGATGAGCCTGACAGAAGTCGACGGCACCGCACTCGTGACCGAATCGGACGATGGCATCGAGCGCCCGTTCCGTATTCCTGCAGGTGTGGACACGATCCATTTCGAACCCGTATGCATCCGCGGGCCAGTCGCGCAGTGGCGCGAAACGCTCGTTACCGCGTTCGACCGTGTCCGGCATCTGGTCGGGCTCAGATCGGCCCGTCCTTTTTATCTCTGACGCAAGTACCCGTTCTCCGGCAGGCCACGCCATGACCGACGCACTCGACTCCTTCGACCGCAAGATCCTGAATATCGTCCAGCGCGATTGCACCGCGACGGCGGACGCCATTGCCGAACGGATCGGTCTGTCCACCTCGGCCGTGCAGAAGCGGCTGAAACGCATGCGCACCGAAAAGATCATTTCAGCGGAAATCGCGGTGGTCGATCGCGCGGCGGTCGGCAGGCCGATGACGTTCATTGCGGCAATCGAGATCGAACGCGAAAACTACGAGACGGTCGCCAGGTTCCGCGAGTGGTCGAAGGCGCACGACGAAATCCAGCAGATCTACTACGTGACCGGCTCCGTCGACCTGATCGCGATCATCACCGCACGCGACGTCGAGGCGTACGACCGGCTGTCCGCGCGGATCATGCAGAGCAACCCGATGATCCGCCGGATCAACACGAATGTCGTGCTGAGCGCGGTCAAGGTCGGGCTGTTCGTGCCGGTCGACAAGGATGACGAACCGCCGGCCACCTGACGCAATTGCTTCGCGCGGCAACGGGCGATCCGCCCGTTCCGCATGACAAACCGCAACGGATGACTACCTGATTCGGGCGAAACGACTAATTTGAAAATCGATTCGCACGACTAACCTGTATCACGTGGTCAATGAACAGGAGATGATCGAGATGGAACTCAAACTGGCACTGGTCGGTTTCGGCGGAGTCAATCAGGGACTGGTCGAACTGCTCAAAAAGAAGCGTGCAATGCTGGGGGCGGCGGGACTCGACGTATCGGTGACGATGGTCGCCGACCTGCGGCTCGGGATCGCGACGAATCCTCGCGGTATCGCGCTGGACGTCCTCGACGAAACCGCGCGGCGGGGCGTCGATGCGGAAGCGCTGCGCCGCGATCCGGGCACGCTGGTGTCGCCGGACGTCGGCCTCGGTGCGGTGCTGAAGGCCATCGCATCGGACCACGTGGATGTCGTCGTCGAGGCGACCTTCACTGATCCGAACACCGGCGAGCCTGCGCTGTCGCATTGCCGTACCGCGCTCGAATGCGGCAAGCACGTGATCACGACCAACAAGGGGCCGATCGCGCTCGCGCAGCCGGCACTGGCGCGGATCGCCGCGCAATCGGGTGCCTGTGTGATGTACGAAGGCACGGTGATGAGCGGCACGCCGGTGCTGCGGCAGCTCGCGACCTCGCTGCGCGGCTGCGACATCAACGGCTTTGCCGGCATCCTGAACGGCACGTCGAATTACGTCCTCGGTGAGGTCGAGGCCGGCGCGAGCTTCGATGCGGCGATCCGGGATGCGCAGCAGCGCGGCTATGCGGAGGCGAATCCGGCGGCCGACGTCAACGGTTCGGACGTACAGCTGAAAGTCGTCATTCTGGCGAACGCGCTGTGGAATGCCGGCCTCAAGCGTGGCGACGTGACGTGCCGCGGCATCGTGGAATTGACCGAGCACGACGTGCGCGCGGCGGCGGCGGAGCGCATGTCGTGGCGGTTGATCGGTTCTGCCGTCCGTCATCCGGACGGCACCGTGACCGCGAGCGTCGAACCGCGCAAGCTCCCGGCCGGCCATCCGCTGCTTGCCGCGAGCGGCGTGACGAATGCAATCACGTTCGACACCGACGTGCTCGGCGGCGTGACGATCAGCGGGCCGGGTGCCGGCCGTGAGGAAACGGCGTTCGCGATTCTCTCCGACCTGATCGAACTCGCGGACAGAATCGGCGCAACCTCGCACGAGGTGGCGGCATGAGCGCGCGCGATGCGGTGATGACCGACTGCACGGGAGCCGGCGTGGCCGATGTTCGGTCGCCCTATGACGGCTCGATCGTCGGCCAGGTTCGCCTGTCGCCTGCGGATGCGGCGCCGGTCCTCGTCGAGCGCGCGCTCGACGGCGCGCGCGCGGCCGCAACCATGCCACGCAGCCGGCGGGCCGACATCCTGTTTCGCGCGGCCGCGAGCGTGGAGGCACAAGCGGAGACATTCGCACGCACGATCGCGCTCGAAGCGGGCAAGCCGCTGCGGCAGGCCCGCAAGGAAGTCGCGCGCTGCGTGAACACGCTGCGCCTGTCGGGCGAGGAAGCGAAGCGACTGACCGGCGAGACGATCCCGTTCGACGGGTATCCCGGCTCCGAGGATCGCAGCGGCTACTACACGCTGGAGCCGCTGGGCGTGATTCTCGCGATCACGCCCTTCAACGACCCGCTGAACCTCGTTGCACACAAGCTCGGGCCGGCGCTCGCGACCGGCAATGCGGTCATCCTGAAGCCCTCGTTGCTCGCGCCGCTGTCGGCGCAAGCCCTCGTCGAGGTTCTGTGGGAAGCCGGGGCGCCGCGCGACACGCTGCAGATCGTGCACGGCGGCGCGGATATCGCGTCGGCCCTGGTGCGCGACCGGCGGATCCGGATGGTGACCTTTACCGGCGGCCCGCAGACCGGCGAAGCCATCACGCGCGATGCAGGACTCAAGAAGATCGCGATGGACCTGGGCGGAAATGCGCCGGTGATCGTCATGGCCGACTGCGACCTGAAGGATGCCGCCGAATCCTGCGTGTCGGGCGCGTTCTGGGCGGCGGGACAGAACTGCATCGGCACACAGCGGATCTTCGTCGCCGAGGCCGCCTACGAGCCGTTCGTCCGGTATTTCGTCGAGCTGACCGGCAGGATGGTCGTCGGCGACCCACTGGACGATGCGACCGACATGGGGCCGATGATCGGCGAGGAACAGGCGATCCGCGTCGAACGCTGGGTCGACGAAGCGGTCTCGTGCGGTGCGACGGTGCTGAGCGGTCATCGCCGACGCGGGGCGCTGTATGAACCGACGGTGCTCGCGGATGTGCCGCACGACGCGCGCGTATGGACCGACGAAGTGTTCGCGCCGGTCGTGACGATCGAGAAATTCACCGACCTGCAGCAGGCGCTCGATGCGGCCAACGCGTCGGAGAGCTGCCTGCATGCAGGCGTGTTCACCAGCCGGCTGGAGGTGGCGCTCGGCGCGGCCGAGCGACTGCAGGCGGGCGGCGTGATGATCAACGATTCGTCCGATTACCGCTTCGACGGCATGCCGTTCGGCGGATTCAAGCATGGGTCGCTGGGCCGCGAAGGCGTTCGGTTTGCGATGACGGAAATGACGCAGCCGAAGGTGGTCTGCTTCAGGCGCAACCGGCGGCTGTCGAGCTGATGCGCCGCGCCGGCACCTGGCGGCACGGGGCCGCGCGCCGGGCACAGGCTCCGAACGGGCGGCAAGTGCTGCGACTGTACCGCAAAAAACGAAAAAGG